>JAOAJK010000003.1 GCA_026414225.1 Thermoplasmata archaeon | reverse complement strand
CTATAAGGGACCTGGCTGCGAGCCCGTCACAGTCCTCCTCCTGCACAATCCCTGCAGCGTAAAAGGTATAGTCCGACTCAAGCCCGAGCTGTTTTATTAATTTACCAGCATAGACCATGCACGCAATTGCTGCCTTGTTATCGGACGCGCCCCTCCCGTAAATTATTCCTTTCTCGAGCTTGCCGCTGAAAGGATCAAATTTCCACGCCTCCGGATCTCCAATGCCTACCGTGTCTATGTGCGAGTCAAAGAGGATTTTGGTTTTTCCACTGCCGATTCTTCCCACAATGCTTCCCATGTGGTCGACGAAGACCTCGTCAAAGCCCACGCTTTTCATTTCCTGGCCAATTCGTTCTATAACCTTTCCTTCCTCTCCAGAAAAGCTTGGAATAGCGATGATGTCCTGAAGAAACCTGGCAACCTTTGCCTCGTTTTCGGCCGCCTTTCTCTTTATTTCCTTTGCATCCAATCTTTCACCGACGAGAGCAGAAGGAGTTTCAGGTAATATAGGTTTCGCCTAGGTATTCGGGCGGCACTCGTCTGCAAACCTCTTATACTCCCGAACATATCCTGCATCCATGAAGAAGGTATTTATCACGCCCAACAAGCTTTATATGGATTCCTTCCGTCTTGCCAGAAAAATCTACCTGAGCGGATTTCGCCCCGATTTCCTGATAGGTATCTGGAGGGGTGGAACACCTCCAGGCATTGTCGTGCATGAATATTTCAGGGTGAAAGGGATAGACCCCTATCACACCGCCATCAAAACCCAGTCCTACAGAGGCCTGAAGACAACTGGAGAGGTGGAAATTAAGGGAATGGAGCATGTGCTTCGAGAACTCAGTGCGGAGCAGAAACTGCTGATTGTGGACGATGTCTGGGACACGGGAATTACGATAAAAAAGGTGCTGGAATTCATCAAGGAGCGGAAAGGGAAAAATGCCCCCGAGATAAAAGTGGGAGTGGTGTATTTCAAGAAAGAAAAAAATCAGGTGGACATCGTTCCTGACTACTACTACAAAATAATCAATGAGTGGATTGTATTTCCGCATGAGCTTGAGGGCCTGACAAGGGAGGAGATAAGGAAAAAGAGCAAGGTGATGGAGAAGATTGTTTTCGGGTGAGGGGGCTTACGCCCCCTTACGGTAACCCCCGGGATGGACATCCTACGGTGCCTGTGTTAAGGGGTATCTGACGATACCCCGAACCTTTTGGATAAAACCTGGGCGTGTCTGAGAAGGTTTTCCGTGAACGCTTTTCGGGGTGCGAAGCACCCTGAAAAGGGTTCTCCGAAACATTTAATACCCCAGAGCCCATGCTCCAACCATGGCAGAAAAGGAAGACATGGTGCAGAAAATCCTGAAGACCACTGAAGAAGTGCTTTCCCCCGAGGACTTCATCGTGGATGCTACCAAGGAACTGATAAAGGACGAGATAAAGGAGTATCTGAAGACAAAGATGAACGAAAACCCTGAGATAAAGAAGGAGTTCAGGGAGGCAATAATGATTCTGGTCGAGGCAAGGATGAGGGAGATGTATGCAATTGCAAAGATTGCGAAGTGCTCTGCGAAACTCGGGCTCGCGGCAATGCCACCCGAGATGAAGGAGGAACTTGTGAAGAGCTTCGTGGCTCTTTTTGAAAAAGAACTTAACGAGATTCTGGAAAGAACACTCTGAGGGCTATGTACATAATTGTAAACTGTGCCATCAGCGTTGACGGAAAACTTGCGCTGAAAACCAGAAGGCAGACGAGAATCTCCAGTGATGAGGATATTGCAAGGGTACACCTGCTGCGAAGCTCGGTGGACGCGGTGCTCGTTGGAATAGGCACGGTTCTGGCGGATGACCCGAAACTCACGGTCAAGGAAAAGTATGTGCCGAACCCGAGACAGCCCATCAGGGTGGTGCTTGATTCAAAGGGTAGAACACCTGAGAATGCCCAGGTGCTCCAGGGTGCTGCAAAAACGGTGATTGTTACCGCTGAGGACTGCACCAAACAGATTGGAAGTGCGGTGATGCTCCGATGCGGGAGGGGAAGGGTGGATGTTGTAAAGGCAGTTGGGAAACTTGAGAAGCTGGGCATAAAAAGGATGCTGGTGGAAGGCGGTGGCACGGTAATCTGGGAATTTTTAAACAAGAAACTGGTTGACGAGGTAAATGTGTATGTGGGTAGCATTGTGATAGGGGGTAAAGGAGCACCGACGATGGCGGATGGAGACGGTGCCGGGACCATGGAAGAGGTGGTCCGTCTGAAATTTTTGGGCTGTGAGCGCCTGGGCGACGGTGTGCTTTTGCGGTACTCTGTGGAAAAATGAGCGAAATGAAGTTTGTCGCAGACCACATGCTGGGAAAGCTCGCAAGATGGCTCAGATTACTTGGATACGATGTGATATACCCGGATGCAGGAAAATCCGATGACGAACTTGCAAAACTCGCTGGAGAAACAGGTCGAATTCTGCTCACGAGAGATAAGGTGTTAGCTGCAAAAGCCAGAAATGGGTTGCTGATAAAGAGTGATGATGTCCAGGCCCAGATTGATGAGCTGAAGGAGAAAATCGGGTTGAAAATTGAGCTTGAGCTGGATAGATGCAGTGTCTGCAACAATCTAATCGAGAAGGTTGACCCAGAATTTGTCATGGGTAAAGTCCCGGAGAAGGTTTTCGCAAATTTCAGCGAGTTCTGGTACTGCAGACACTGTGAAAAAATTTACTGGTATGGAAGTCATGTGGAAAAAATGCGGGAAAGATTGAGGACGAGGGTGGTGCTTGAAAAACACCTCGGATTTGGTGGACTTCCGGATTCTGAACTTGTTCATGCCCTTCATGCGGAAGGGGTCGAAGCAAGGGTGCTCTGGACTCAGGGAAGGAGGTTCTGTGTTGAGGTTTTCTCCCATAACCTGCGATGGGCGGAACGGCTGGCACTCTGGCACCGCGGTTTTGAAGTGCTTCACAATGGAAACATCGAGGAAGTGCTGGAATTTGCCGGCAGGATGACCGTAAGCGGAAGTTTCTGTGTGCGGGCTGAACATGAGCCAGAACTTGCAGAGCAAATAGGGGCGAAGATTCATGGCAGGGTTGATTTAAAAAAACCAGAGAATTTTTTCTTTGTTTTCAGGCACGGGAAAGAGTATTTTTTTTGCAGGAAATTCTGGAACATCGACAACAAGGGTTTTGCGGGCCGTGAGCCCAGGTCCAGACCATTTTTCATGCCAATCTCCCTCCATCCGAAGGTTGCAAGGGCTATGGTTAATCTGGCCGAGGTGCGGGACGGGACAGTGGTGCTTGACCCTTTCTGCGGCACGGGGGGAATTCTGATTGAGGCAGGGTTGCTCGGGGCAAGGGTTCTCGGGAATGACATAAGGGAGGACATAATTGCTGGTGCAGGTAAAAACCTGGGGGCTTGTGGAATTGAAAATTTCGAGCTTTTCTGCGGGGATGTGGGCGAGCTTTCTTCAAAGGTCGGGGAAGTGGATGCAATAATCACAGACCCGCCCTACGGGAGGAGCACGACAACGAAGAAGGAGCCAGTATCTTCGCTCTACAGGCGCTCGTTTGAGACCTTCGCAACAATTCTTCCAGAAGGAAAAAGGCTGGTCATCATCCTACCATCTAAACCAGAGGCCCAAATCCCCGGCTTTGTGCTGAAGGAACTCCATCAGATATATGTTCACAAGAGCCTGATGAGACATCTGTGCCTGTTTGAAAGAGGGTAACGGAAAGAAGGGCAAAACAGCAATCCCTATCTACCCCTTTGCCTTCCTTATCCCGATGAACCTGATTGAGACCTATCTTGCGGCCCTCACAACATTCATGCTGCCAGTCCTCATTTTCATTGTATTTTACATAGGTACCTTCGATTTCTCCCGCTCATTCAATGCCCTCTTCATCACGAAAAAGGAATTTTACCTGCTCCTGTTTGGTTCAGTGCTTGGCATTCTGGGTAACATACCGCTGATAATGTACGGAGATACCTTCCTCGGTATCAACATTGGCGGTGGGGTGATTCCGATTGTCCTGGCTTTCTATTTCTTTAAAAAACGGTTCAGGTTGGAGATGATGGAGCTCGTTCTCTTCGCAACCCTGATTGTGGTGCTCTCCGGAATCTACACCCTCATCCTGAATTTTCATCTGGTGGCATGGCTGAGTCCGTATGCTCCCTACAAAATCCATCTCGCGATTGCGGTTTTTGTGGGTGTAACGCTGGGCATCGGGATTGCCTGGCTAATCCGCCTGAAAAAGGTTGTTAAGGCTGAATTGCTCTATGCACTGTTTGTCTTCCAGGTTGTGGCATTTGCAACTTACAAGGTCACAAATTATTTTCCAGAACTTGGAATTGCTGCCAAGTTTCCATACTACCTGCTCCCGCCGGTGCTCGGAGCCCTTGTCACCCTGATATTTTTCCGTGGTAAACCGGAGGGGCTCCTGTTTGGCTACACTACCTCAACCCTGGGTGTGCTCGTTGGTGCGGACATCTACCACCTACCGGAAATTTATGCGACCAGCAATGTGTTCGCCGGGGCAATTGGCGGGGCAGCCACGATGGACATGGTTTTTCTTGGGGGATTGATAACCTTCCTGGTGCTCCTGCCATTCTGCGGTAAGAAATTCTGGGACTACTCGCCCTCGTTTTCCAGATTCAACCGTGTCGAGTTCAGGGTGAGAATGCTCCTAAATGATGCCTGGGCCCTGTATAACTCAGGAAAATACAGGGAGGCGGCCGGGAAGGGCATTGAGGCGATTGAGAGCTTCTACAATCTTGTAGCAAAGGAAAAAAAGGGAGTTGAGGAGTTTCTCGCAGAGCATGGAAAGTACTACGCGCTCCATGACCTCAAGATGCTCCGTGCCGAGGCCCAGAATGAGGGGCTGACGCAATACGATGCTTACAGGGCACTGGTTGCGGTTTATTACATTCTCGGCGAAATTGAAACAACCAGGATGGGAAAGTATGGAGACCTCGGGAGAAGAAGTGTTGCCTACCTGATTGATGTTGGCATCTCACTGCTCATCATTCTCCCATTCGCATTTGCTGCCAGTTTTTTCATACTCAAAAGTCCCACCGAGGTAAACGAAGTTTTGCTTGTAGCATTCTCCTCGCTTGTTGGTGCCGTCTGTTTCCTCTATTTTACCCTCTGCGAGTACTTTGCAGGAAGGACTATTGGAAAGAGGTTGATGAACCTGCAGGTGAAGGAGATTTACGGAGAGAAGATTGGAATCACGGCAGCGATGATGCGAAATCTTACCAGGTTCATCGCAATCATGCTTCTGTCAACTGGAATTTCTTACTTCCTCATTCCTGACATGGTGGCACAGGTGCTGGGAGTGGTTCTGGTTTTCCTCTTTATCCTTGCGTCAGGTTTCTCAATGTTATTCATCATCCGTTCAAGACATGCCCAGCGGCTCGGCGATGTCCTGGCAGAAACTGTGGTCGTGAACATGAAACAGTAAGGGGAAATTGTGGGTTCCTGCGTTCTAAATTAACAGATACATTCATAAACTCCTACCTATAACCCCATTGCAATGCACATCAAATTTCTTGGTGGCGCGGACGAGGTCGGTTCGCTCGGGATGGTAATGGACACTGGTAGGGAGCGGATGCTATTTGACTATGGAATCACTCCAGACACACCACCTGGGCTCCCCCTGCCCTCGCCCCATGTGGACTGTGTATTCCTGTCCCACGCACACATAGACCATTCTGGCATGCTTCCATGGATTTCAAACAGATATGAATGCGAAATTTTTGCGACACCGCCGACAATAGATGTGACCACACTGCTCCTCGAAGATTCGCTTAGAATTTCAGAGATGGAAGGATACAGCCTTGAGTACGGGTTAAGAGATATAAGGAAAACCACTTCCCTCATGGAGCCGGTTACTTTCGGGGAAACCGTGGCGGTTAATGATACAGAGGTCACCCTTCACGATGCTGGGCACATCCCAGGTGCTACAATGTTTGAAATAGTGACCGGGAAAGTTTCCTTGTTCACCGGTGACCTCAACATGGTCCGGACGAATCTGGTTAACGGGGCAAAGCCAGTTAAATGTGATTATCTGTTCATTGAAAGCACATATGCTGGAAGAAACCATCCCCCGCGGGAAAAAACGGAGTACAGTTTCCTATCGAAAATTGAGGATATTGTGGATGCAGGCGGAACTGCACTCGTGCCTGCATTTGCGGTTGCGCGAACTCAAGAAATCCTTCTGACACTTGCGAACACGGATTATGAAATCTGGCTTGATGGTATGGGTTCAAAGGTGAACAAGATTTACCTTGAACATCCTGGCTACCTGAGAAATGCGAAGAAACTCAGGAATGTAATGAAAAATGTAAATGTGGTAAGGCACGAGGGGGACAGAAAGAGGGCAATGAAGGGGGAGGTAATTCTTACAACAAGCGGGATGTTGGATGGGGGGCCAGTCCTGGAATATTTGGAGGTATTCAGGAAAAAGGAGAATTGCGGAATTCTTCTTACAGGTTATCAGGTCGAGGGCACAAATGGAAGGGCACTCCTAGAGAAAGGCAGCATCAACATTGCTGGAGCTGAAGTGGAAGTTAAAACTCCTGTTTACTTCTTTGATTTTTCTGCGCATGCTGGCCATGACGACCTTCTAAAATTTATTGAAATGTGCGACCCGGAAAAAGTGGTGCTGATGCACGGCGAGACGAGGGAGGAACTGGCAAAAGCAATAAATGGAAGGGAGGTCGTTTTGCCTACCAGGGGCATGGAGTTTGAGATTTAAGGACCCTTTCTATGTTTGTTTCTGAAACAGATAAGTCCCGCAGCTCCCAGCACGCATGCGACCCACATAATCGTCTCGAAACCGGGTGTGATTTTGCCTGGTGCATGGGGTGTCACACCGACCTCGTTACTCCACTCAGATACACCGAAATCATTCTCAGCACAAACCTTGTAGAAGTAGGTGTGTCCATTGACCACATCCTTGTCCTCATAGCCCTCTGAACTTGTGTTGGCTATAAGGGTGTAGTCACCACCCTGGCTCTCGCTTCTGTAAACATAATAGACCTTTGCACCTGTGGCTACTCCCCATCTCAGAATAACCTTCCCGTTCAATCCTTCTCCAGTTAGATTCACAGGTTTCTGTGGTGGATTGCCCACCGCAATCTCAAACTCCACATAACTCTCGGAATATCCCTGCTTCCAGGCATGCACATAAATCCGTACCTTTGTCTCAAAATCAACTGGTGGAATCTTGATGATGCTCTGGAACCTACCATTGAGGTCTGTAAGCCCTGTTGCAGGTGTAAAGTTGCAGTTCGTGTCGGAGGAGAGCGTGATATTTACACCAGTTATAGTGCTGTTTTCCGATTTTACAGTCAGCGAAAGGTTCGTGGAGGTGTTGGCCACGACCTTCTCTACACACTGAACATTTATCTCTAGACCCTTCAACGGATTGACTGCGATATCGCACCATGCATAGCCATCGACATAGCCAGATTTGGTTGCGTTCAGGTGAACTCTGAAAACTGTCTGGTTCTCCACAAGGGGGAAGCTAACTGTGACCGCTGCACTTCCGTTGGCATCGGTGGTCTTCACGCTTTCTGAGAGTGTGGCATACGGTTCGACAGTGAAGAATAGCATTGCATCCTC
Source organism: Thermoplasmata archaeon (assembly GCA_026414225.1). Taxonomy (GTDB): domain Archaea; phylum Thermoplasmatota; class Thermoplasmata; order Lutacidiplasmatales; family SKW197; genus SKW197. The sequence continues at coordinate 137,567 of JAOAJK010000003.1, read as the reverse complement.
GACAGGCGTCACACCCGAATGAACCACCGCAACCACGGTGGTGTTGTCCCCACCGTACAGCACAACAGATTCAGGAAACAGGTTTATCTGGAGGCTGGGGTATTCGAGGATGTTTATTGGAATCCAGATTGTTTTACTGACGAAGCCAGCCCTTGTAATCTTTACAGAGATGTTCTCGATTCCCGGCACCTCACCACTCGCGTAGGTACCAGAAACTGCACCGTTTTCATCCGTGTAGTTGGGGGCGGTTATGTTGCCCAGTTTCGGGGAGAACTCAATGTAAGCATTTGGAATTCCAATATCTAAACATGAAACATAGATTGTGAAAGACGCGTACTCATTCGTGTAAATTTCCTGCGATGAGATATACCAGTTTACTGAGAGAACCTGGGGCAGAGGGGAGCCAACAAGCGGATAGTTGTCATGGGCTCCTCCAGTCCCGTCTATCGGGTAAGGCGTGTCCACAATTGAATCGTTATTTGCATCTGGTGAAGTCCAGTCATCCCAGAAATTGCCTCTGGTACCGCTGTACCACCTGTTGTTTGTACCGCTGTCAAAACATTGGAGCATACCCCGGCGGTTGAGTAAAAATGCATTCTCAAAAACCGAGTTATTGTTCGAGCTAGCATCCATTGTGATTGCATAGTGTGTGGTGCCCATAAACAGATTCCGTGTTATTGTGGTAGTCACTGAATTTACAAATTTTACGCCTAAGTCGTTCCTTATGAACCTGGAATCCTTTATCTGCGAACCCTGGGAGGTCATCAGGGAGACTGCCTGGGTGTTTGTGGAGAAGTTAAGTGAGTTAAGAACAAGGTTTGCACACTGATAACTCATGACACCATATGTGCTGTTTTCAAAAAGAGAATTTGAAATTGTGGCAGCGGTAGTAGAGATAAGTGAGATTCCAGCACCGGCATTCACGAATCTTGAGGAAGTCACTGAAAAACTGGCAGAATTGGCCACCACGACGCCATTGTCGATTTCACTGGCATAAACATCGCTGAGGTGGATATCTGCAGAATCAATGCAGTATATTCCATTTTCAGCCATGCTCACAGATACTGAGTTTATGTTTATCCGCTGACAGTCCGCAATTTCAATCAGCACATCTCCGTTGTCAATGGTAATTCCAGAGATCGTAGAATCTGTGGTGGAAGCGAGAATGATTTCGCCATAGGCCCCCGAAATTGTCTGTCCGGTCTGGTTTTTCACATACAGAACTCCTCTTCCATTCACTGTATTTCCGGTGATTGTGTGGGTGTTGTAAGCCCAGCTCTCCTCCCCGATTAATAGAATGCTGCAGTTCTGAAATGCATTGCTCTGGATGTTCAGGTTGAAGCAGTCCTCAACGGAGAGTGCATAACCCTCCCCTGTCTCGAAGTTGCATCCGGAAAGCAGGGAATTGTTCAGTCCAATCAGCCGCATTCCTGTACTTCTGATTTGTAGATTTTCAACCTGAAGGTTTTCTGACTGGGTAAGCACACACGCCGCATTCGTGTTGTTTCTGAAATCCGAGTTTTTCAGTTCACTCTGTTTCACACCGAAGAAATTCAGACCGTAACTGCAGCTGGATGCCGAAAGGGTGGTGAGCACTGCATTGGTGACCCCGAAAACCGTAAACCCAGTCATTGTGTTCTGGACAGTCACATTTTCAATTCTCGCATTTGTTAGATTCGTAAGGTAGATACCGTAAAACGAAGAAAGATTTTCTGACCTGATTTGCACATTTCTTATGACAAAATGCAGGGTCGTATTTGCAATCCAGATTCCATGGGCGTTGCTGCAGTCAATTTCCCAGCTCTGAATCACATAGGGGTCGGAAGATGTGCCAGAGCCACCGACCACACCATTTTCATAGGTAAAGTTGGAATTCCCGTTTATGTAAATGGGAGTATGGACCGCCATTGTTCCCTTGTCTGCGCCAATATGGGGCGAGCAGCCGGTAAGCGGGAGCACCAGCAGAAGTCCTATAAATAATACCTTGCTCACTTTCATGATATTGTGTAATACGAAGGAAGTTAATAAATGTTGGGAGAGGAAAACAATCTGCAGGAGGTTTGATTCGCTTCAAACCGCAAATAAATATAAATAAATATATACTATTATTGTATATTCCATTCCGTGGTGAACATCATGAAATTAGCGAGTAAAACGACAAAATCTCTTGGACTGAGAAATCAGAGGGAAAGTTATTCGGGTTTTACAAACGAAAGTTTAAAGAAACAATCAAAGAACTACGGCAGCAGAACTGGAACCGGCAGATTTGCCGCACTCTTCGTCCTTGTCCTGCTAGTGGTCAGCGCAATTGCGGTGCTTACCTGTCAAAACAGAGACACGGACACAATCCGGGTCGATGGGAGTTTTGAGGACTGGCGGAGCGTTGAGAAAACCACAAAGGCAAGGGATTTGAGTGTCCCGGACAACATTGACATTGCTGAGTATGCAACTGTGGAGACAGGGATTAATGTGGCGTTCTATGCAAAGGTTTACGGTTGCATGCTTTCCGGCGATCCCAGGTATATCGTTGAAACTCCATCAGAAAATCCTGTTTATGTGTCTCATCAAAGGGAAACAGCAATCCCAAACACCAATGGAAGGGATGTAGCGTATGTGTTTGTGGACACAGATAACAGCCCGGCAACGGGTTTCAAACCCTCACCCAACTTTGCTGTGGGCGCGGATAAGGCAATTGAGATTGTGGGCAAGAATGGGAGGATAGAGGCGAGCCGTGTGCTTTCATTTGCCGGCATTGTGCAGCAGGAATGGACATGGACCGTTGGCGAGAGTGTGGCCGCGGCAACGGACGGGAAGCATGTGGAGACAATGGCAGGTAAACGCGTGCTGGGCGTCGGTGAGAGATATGCAGTTTACTTTTACATGGTTGACTGGCAGAATGAAAAATCAAAGATAGATGCGGCAATCAGGTGCGAGAATTCAAGAACTTCTCCAATGGACATGTATCTGAAAGCAGTTGACGGGAGAACTCTTAATCTTGTGGAAAGCACATCTTTAACTCCCAAAGGGACACCCCGCGCACCCATCAGGATAAATGGGGATGCAGATTTTACGCCGATGAACGGAGTCGTAAGCGGTGCTGGGACCCAGAACGACCCGTATGTCATTGAAAGCTGGGACATCAATGCGGGGGGACAGGGCTGTGGAATTTACATCGGGAACACCACATCCTACTTTATTGTAAGGAATTGCTATGTTTATAACTCAAGTGGAAATGCTGGTATATACTACTGGAATTCTGGGATTGCACTCTTCAATGTAAGGAACGGGATAATCGGTGGCAACACGGTTTTCAACAGCACAAGTTTTGGAATATACATCGCTTCAAGTTCTACCCTGAACACAGTTTACAGTAATAGGGTTTCGAACAATAATTTTGGAATCTACCTTACATCCTCGACCGTAAACAGAATTGATAAAAACGATCTCACGAATAACACCTATGGAGTAGTGCTGTCCTCTTCTTCTACGAACACGGTTACGAACAACACAGTTTCATATAGCACAATCTACGGAATATATCTGGCAAGTTCAACCTCCAATTTAATTCTCTACAATCATCTGCGGGGCAACGGAAATTACGGGGTGTATCTGACAACTGGTTCGAACTCAAACGAAATCTGGTGGAACAATTTCTGGCAGAATAACGGGGCAACAAAGGGTGTGAACGGCAACTGCCAGGCATACGACGGTGTGGGCACCAACAGGTGGAATAACAGCACAATCCTTGCAGGTAACTACTGGAGCAACTGGGACGGAAATGGCTGGGCCACACCAAGCGCCTACCCGATCGATGGCGGTGCGGGAGCAGCCGACAGGTATCCACTTGACACGCCCATCAGGGCACCTATAAGGATCAACAGCGATGCGGATTTCACACCTGGGAATGGCGTTGCTGGTGGTGCAGGAACCCTGGGCGATCCATACATTATTGAGGGCTGGCTGATTGATGGAACTGGCTATGGCTACTGCATTTACATAGGGAATACTACGAAGGACTTTGTAGTCAGGAACTGCGAATTGCACGATGCCAGCGGAAACTCAGACATGTATTACTGGAATGCGGGCATAGCATTGTTTAATGTCACCAACGCTACGGTTTCCAATAACTACATCCACAGTTGTGAATACGGTATCTGGATGTATCACACAAGTTACATTTCAATGTACAGTTATTTAAAATTCAATGTTGTCGGGCGGAACAAATACGGAGTTATATGCTGGAATGTGAGAGATATAAGCGTGACTTACAACATAATCCAGGAAAATGAGTACGATGGTATGGACATTACCTCTGGCCAGAATCTAAAAATAATCTGTAATAACATTTCAAGCAATAATTTCCGCGGGATTTACCTCGTTTCCACCACAAACAGCGAGATAAACTACAACCAGTTTTACAGGAATACCAATTATGCGGTTTTTCTAACCTCTGGCTCAGCAAGTAACCTCATTACTTATAACAACTTCTGGAGAAACAATGAGGCAAAGGGTGTTAACGGCAAACCGCAGGCCTACGATGGAGAAATGAACAATATCTGGTACAACACCGCCTACAAGGAGGGAAATTACTGGGGAAACTGGGATGGCATGAATTGGGGCACCAGCAGTGCCTATCCACTCGACGGGCTCTCTGCAAGTGACTGGTATCCGCTGTCGAGACCGGCACTGGGACCGCTCCAGATTGTGGGCGATGAGCAGTTTGCGGAGATTGGTGGAGTGATGGGCTGGCCAGGAGACGGAAGCACGGGAGACCCGTACACTATCGAGGGTTACCTGCAGAATGCCCGTGGTGGCACCTACGGCATAAAAATCCAGAATACAAATCTGAGCTTCGTGATAAGGAACTGCGAGATAAGGAATGCAACAGCCACCAACGGTGCGGGTATCTCGCTCGCCAATGCTACCGGCGGTGCTGTTGACTCAAACAATATAACCAACAATTATTTCGGTATTTACTCCACATACTCAACCCTGGATATCCTTGAAAATACTCTCACCGGCAACACGATCGGAATGTATCTGTACGATTATACAAATTATACGAATGTTAGCAGAAATGAAGTTTTAAATAATACTAACCAAGGACTGGCAATGGTCTATGCGAACAACTGCACAGTGGATAACAACATATTCTCTGGTAACGGGCTTTACGGGGTTGTGTTGTTTGCCGCCCAGAACATTTCTATTGTGGATAACGAACTCATAAACGGTTCCACTGGAATATTTGCCGTTGCTGGCGTTAATATCACGGTGACTAACAACAAGGTGCTTAACAACACTAATGTCGGGATGTATCTCATTACGGTAGATACCGCGGTTGCGAACAACAACATATCAAACAACAAATATGGAATTGTTGCGGATATGTGTGAAAGGACCAATATTACCTACAATGATTTCTACCTCAACACAAATTACTCAATACATTTCAGATTGACAACGTGCACTGACAACCATGTGCACCACAACCGCTTCTACCAGAACAACGGAAGTGCAAAGGGATATGCAGATGGCAAATGCCAGGCGAGAGATGATACGGGCGGTGTTCTCTGGTACGACGCTGTGTCAAAAGAAGGCAACTACTGGAGTAACTGGAATGGCTCGGGCTGGGGCACCCCGAATGCCTATCCGATTGAAGGAAGTGCAGGCGCAAGTGACTGGTATCCGCTTGGCTACGGAAAACACGGACCGATACACATAAACGGCAATGCTGACTTTGCGACCCAGGCGGCCGCAGAGGGCTGGCAGGGCAATGGAAGCGAGAGCAACCCCTACATAATTGAGAGGATGGAAATAGACGCAAATGGGGGCTCCTACTGTATCTGGATAGAGAACACGGATGTGTATTTCGTGGTGAGGGACTGCGACCTATCCAATGCAACTTCTTCCTCAAGCCCATATTATGCTTTGATGTTCAACAATGTGAAGAATGGATTTATTACGAACATAGATATTCATCATTCTTACCAGGGGTTGCAGCTGGGCTCCGGCTCAACCAACAATACGGTCGACAATGTCACAGTGTACAGCTGTAACTCGGCTGTGATAACTCTCTGGTATTCCCCCTCCAACAAGATAACCTCTTCTACAGGCGCTCTTATGCTCTGGGGGAGCTCTTACTGCGTAATAGAGAATTTCACTGGTGGGGGGTATGTCTACAATAGCCACTACACGGCTGTAAGAAACAGCACCATCAATGGAGGTATCACATTCATGAGTTCCTCTCACAACCAGATATGCAATAATACGCTCACTGGCGGTGGAGAGGGGATATTCCTCTCCGGAACGACCAACAACACAATTCTGAACAACACGATCACTGCAAACTCCTACGGGATCAGGTTAAACAGTTGCGGTAACACCTACATTGCAAACAACAACATCTCAGGCAATACCGTTTGGGGAATTTATGGTCTCGGAGCGTACAGCAACTATAATAGAATCACAAACAACACAATTTCTGGCACGAGCGGTGGTGGTGGGGGCGGTGGACTGGCTCTGGCAGGGCATTATAACAATGTAACCAGTAACTACATCGGAAACAATAATGGATATGGCGTCCAGATTATAGGCAGCGACTACCTCAATTTCACAAATAACACGGTGGTCGGCAGTTCCTACTGTGGGGTATATCTGGAGGGGTCTAATGGGGTCGTGGCTGAAAACACCATTACAGGAAACCCCAACTGGGGCCTGGTATTGAGAATGAGCCGCACACTGGTTATAAAAAATAATTGTTCCAACAACGCTGAGGGAATTATGCTTGACCCGGGCGCATCCAATAACACATTGAGGAACAATACTGTGACTGGCAATACATGGATTGGAATTGAAATCAATTACCAGGCATGCGATAATTTGATTACAGGTAACATTATAGCCAATAATGGGAAGGAAGGGATTCTGGTTGGAACCAGTTCCGCGAATCCGAGGAGTGACAGGAATATCATTACCCACAACATAATTTCATCTAATGCAGGCCATGGCGTTTACATCCGATTAAATTGCACAGGGAATGTTGTTCATCATAACCGCTTCATTGGGAACAACGGGGCGACAAGAGGCGTCAGCGGTAACTGCCAGGCGTACGATAACAGCACTGGTAATTCCTGGTTTGATGCAGCAGCGAAAGAGGGCAACTACTGGAGCAACTGGAACAGATTGGGATGGGGAACGCCAGGTGCCTACCCGATAGATGGAAGCGGAGGCGCGAGCGACTGGTATCCGCTGCGGACCGCAAGAGGTACGATTCACATAACAAGCAACAGCGAATTTACCTCAGCAAACGGGGTCGTGGGCGGTACAGGCACCCAGGCAGACCCGTATCTCATCGCCGGCTGGGAAATCGATGCAAATGGGGGCACCTATGGTATCTGGATAGAGAACACGGATGCATACTTCGTGATTCTTTCATGTCTTGTCTGGAACGCTACAAATTCAGGCACCCCTCCACTGGGGGCAGGGATTGCCTTCAACGGTGTAAAGAATGGCAGAATAGAAAACACCACATGCTATGGTTCCAGATATGGCATATATTTCTACGGCAACTCTAATGGCAACATTGTGATAAACAATGATGTTTCAAACAATACCTTGAGGGGAATATTCATTGCGTCCTCCTCCTCCAACCAGATTCAGCACAACATTGCATGCAACAACATCATAGGGATTTACCTCACTGCCGCGGGTGGCAACACGGTCGCTGGCAATGCGGTGAAGAACAATTCCCAGCACGGATTTTACATTACCGCAAACAGCAATTATAACCAGATTATAAGCAACGACATAAAGAGCAATCTCCAGTGCGGTATCTATATATACAGTTCCTCGACCTACAACAACATCACGAACAACAACATCACGAAAAATTCCCTCTACGGTATTTATATTTACGGTTCAAACAACAATGAGGTAACCAATAACTGGATTTACCAGAATACAAATTACGGGGTTTATGTCGCAGCGGGTTCCGCTGGGAACACAATTGTTGGCAACCGATTTGTGAGCAATAACGGTGCAGGCAAAGGTGTGAGTGGAAACTGCCAGGCGTATGACCGTACCGGCACAAATTACTGGCATGACAGCATTACCCAGAGCGGCAACTACTGGAACAACTGGGACGGCAAGGACTGGGGAAGTGCAAGTGCATACCCGATAGACGGAGGTACTGGTGCAAGTGACTGGTACCCAGTGAGGTACATATCCCGCGGTCCAATCCACATCACGAGCAACAGCGAATTCACATCAGATAATGGGGTGCTCGAGGGCACTGGTGCACTTTCGGATCCCTATATCATAGAGGGCTGGGAAATAGATGCAAAGGGGGGTTCCTACGCTATCTGGATAGAGAACACGAATGCATACTTTGTTGTGCGGAGGTGCCATGTGTTCAATGCAACGGACACCAGCAGTGAACCGCTCGGCAAAGGCATTGCTCTGCGGAATACCCAGAACGGCTTAATTGAAAACAATCTCTGCAGCAAATCTCACTCAGGAATATATCTCTACGGAGGTGCTGCCCGCATTGTTGTCAGAAGTAATAACTGCACAAACAACTCCTATTATGGTATCTGGCTGTGGGGAGCAAATACCAATGAAATTCTACGGAACCTGGTGATTACAAATGGATGGGGTATAGCCCTTGGCGCTTCAAACTACAACATAATCGCGAACAATACGCTCCTAGGTAACATCAATACTGGGATTCAGATAGGAATGTCCGGTAGCAACACGATAGAGAACAACACACTCACAGGGAGTAACTATGGAATTGAATTAAGCCAGTCATCAAATAACACGGTATCGTGGAACAGCATAAGCGGGACTTCCATAGGAATTAATCTATATAAATCGACAGGTAACGCTATCGCAGGGAATAATGTATCTGCAAGTTCTTTTGCAGGTGTGCTTCTTTCAGAATCTAAGGCAAACACAATCACAAATAACGGAATTGCTGGAAACACCAGAGGAATTTATCTTGCGAATTCCAACAACACTGCGATTACATACAACAACATCTCTAGCAATACGCAGTGCGGGCTTTACCTCACCTCTACCAGAAATACCACAATTGCGAACAACACGATTGCAGAGAACGGGAACTACGGAATTTATCTGACCACATACTCAAACAACAACACCATGACCCACAACACGGTAAGAAACCACACGGGTTATGGAATTTACCTCACCTCTAGCTCCACCTGCAACTTCATCCTGAGAAACAACTTCCTCAACAATAACGGCAACAAGGGATACACAGGCACCTCCCAGGCATATGACGAGGTGGGTGGTAACTTCTGGTATGATAACAGTGCCCAGGAAGGCAACTACTGGAGCAACTGGGATGGCAGTGGATGGGGCAGTTCAAGTGCCTATCCGATCGATGGCGGCGTGGATGCAAGCGACTGGTATCCGCTTGGAAGTCCAGTGAGCGAGGGCTCGGCGATACTGTGCTTTACAGCCTTAGCCTTCTATGGGCTTGTGGTCGTTAGCGTGGCCAGGAAGAAAAGAAATTAAAATTATTCCTCCACACCTCTCTTTTTCTTCAGCTCTATTTTTGCGGTGAGGATCTTTTCAGAGGCGAAGAGCTTGCCAGCAATGTAAAGCATGGCTACAGTAAATATCACCTGGTAACCGATACCGAAGTAAAGAATTCTATAATCCTGGGTGTAGAGGGATTTGGACGCCAGAATCGGGTAGGAAAACGGGATGCCATAAACCAGTGCTTGGAGCCCTGCCGGTAGGGCCTCAACAGGCAGCATCATCAGGATGAATACTGGAAAGATAATCGGGAGATAAAGCAGTCCCATCAACGACTGGGCACTCCGCACATCCTTGGTGTAGGCCCCGAGGAGCACCGAGATTGAGAGGGCTGAAAGAAATGCAAGGAACAGGGAGAGCATCATCAGCAGATAGCCCTGCGCATCGGGCACAAGCCCGATTGAAGCCAAGTTCACCTCTCCGAGTTTTCCTTGCGCGTTGGATGTGAGTGAGGTCATGTAATAACTAAACCCAAGAAGATAGGAAGCAGTCGCAATAATTGAGAGCAGCACGACACCCGTAATCTTTCCGAACAGCAAGTAAATTCTGTTGATTGGAAGGGTGAGCAGCACCTCAAGGGTTTTCTGCTCCTTCTCAATCGCCACAGATGTGGCTGCCAGCTGCCCGGCCATTATCAGGAGTATCATGATTACCATCGGCATTGCAAGCCCGGCAGAGAGCACTGTGCTGGACACCACACTGGGAGGCACATCCTTCACGCTTCCCTTTATCACCGACTTTTCTTCTATTCGCAGCGGGTAAAGCAGTTCCGCGGGTTTGGCATCCGGGTAAACTGATACCATGCGGGAAGCCACGATATAATCATTGAATGCGGAGAGGGCTGAGGAAACCACACCGCTCTCAACCGCCTCGCCGATACCGAAGCTCTTCAACATCTGGTAAAGATTTACCTTGGCACTGCTCCCGTTTGCAATTCTTTCCGTGAAATTGACTGGTATCTCGAGGAGCAGATTTGCCCCCAGTTCCCTACACACCTCGAGTCCCGCCGTGGCATTATCTGCGGTGATGTTCACGAGCGAGATGTTCTGGGCCGTGAGAAACTGGTAAAGAATGTCAGAGAGCGTGGCGTTTCCGTCCCTCTTATCAAATGAAAGATACCCGGCATAAACGCTCGTTGCTGATTCCTTCGCCACATCCATTGAGAGATTCACAACAGAACCCATCAGTGGGAAGATGAGCAATGGAACCACAATCATTCCAATCATCAGCCTGGGGTCGCGCAGCATCTCCCTGAGTTCTTTGACAACGATATTCAGAAAAGGATTACGCATTTTTCACCACCGCCAAAAACACATCTTCCAGATTATCCCCATTATATCGTCTCTTCAACTCGTCAGGGGTGCCCTGGGCAAGAATTCTCCCGCCGGAAATCAGTCCCACTCGGGTGCATAGAAATTCAACTTCCAGCAGATTGTGACTTGAGATTATTGCGGTAGCACCCGTTTCCTTCAGCACCCTCTGGATTTCCTTTCTCACATAGTGGGCATGAAGCACATCAAGTCCTGAGGTCGGCTCATCAAGGATTGCAAGTTTTGGCTGAACCATCAGGGTTCTGGCAATCTGCAGGCGTCTCTTCATACCCTTGCTGTATTCCTTAATTTTTGAATCTATTCGCTCGCCCAACGCAGCGATTCTTATCCCCCTTTCAACCATTGCTTCCCTGGTCCCCTCAAAGAAGCCAGCGATGAAATGGAGATACTCCCTTCCAGTAAGATTTTCATAAGCTCCTGCATCCTCTGGCAGATAGGAAATTATTCTCCGGATTTTCTTCTGATCCTTCAGGACATCCATACCATAAATTGAGACGCTGCCCGAGGTGGGAGTAAGAAGGGTTGCGAGAATCCGTATTGTTGTGGTCTTCCCAGCACCATTTGGGCCGATGAGACCGAAGATTTCATTCTCTTCAATATCAAGCGAGACGCCGTCAAGTGCCTTTATTTTTCTAGCATATACCTTCACGAGTTTTTCAATTTTTACAGGTTTTGCCCCCACCCTCTCACCCCAGCGTGTATGCAATTCTGTACCGGTCCTTTCCTTTCCGCTCAACCTTCAGAATCTTTATTTTTCCGAGCTCTGCGAGGGAGGCAACATGGGTTCCGGCACACGGACACATATCGTAACCAGGAATTTCCACAATTCTCAAGACCTTGATTTCGGGGGGAAGGAGATGGATGTTGGCTCTTTCACCCTCCTCATGATTCAAAAATTTGTCCTTCTCCATCATGTAAATTCTTACTGGAAGCTGTGCTTTGATTGCTCCATCGAATTCAGCAACAACCCTTTGAACATCCGCATCTGTAAAATTTACGGGCATGAAATCCACCCGCGAGCGGTCTGCATATATCTGGTTCCCCACAGTTCTCGCCTGAAAAAATTTGTAAACAATACCGGAGAGGAGGTGCTGGGCCGTGTGCATCCGCATGTGTGCATACCTCCGCTCCCAGTCAATACTCACATGCACAGTTTCTCCAACTTCTGGCAACGGGCCATCAATTTCATGGTAAACCTCACCTTCTGCTTTTTTCACATGGGTAATTTTTGCGGTGCCCGCCTTGCTCTGCAGCACCCCGGTATCTGATGGCTGGCCCCCTCCATCCGGATAGCAGGCAGTTCTGTCAAACACCACCGATTTTTCGTGAATAGCAACAACCTTTGCATCGAATTCCTTGAGGTAGCAGCCCTCTGTCATGTAAAGCATCTCGGTCATGGTCGGGAGCAGGTGGAGGGAGTATATGGGATTTATGCCCGCGGGAGATAGGTCTACCATACCTTTATTTACACCTCCACCATTTAAGGTTCATGGAGGAATATATCTACAAGCCGACCCATGGGAAGTGCAGCAGATGCGGTGGAACACGCCTCGTATTCTACGATGAGGGAAATGGGAAATGTGCTGCCTGCGGCTATGAATTTATCTGGAAAAGATGCACCCACTGCGGCAGCAACAGCGTCGAACATCTAGATACGGGAGAAATTGTATGCAGAATCTGCGGTGCAAGGCAGATCTTCCTCATATGCCCGAGATGCCAGAGCCGCGATGTGACCTTTGCATCGAATGGCCTCGGAGTATGCAGAACCTGCGGGCATGAGGTCTACTGGATGCGGGTAAAAAAAGAAGAGGAAAAACAGGAGGCGAAGCCAGCCCAGACACTTGAGGTAATTCCTGCCCTTTACATAAAAGACACCGCGGTCCATTATGCCCTGAATATAGGTAACCGGACTGGGAAGAGAATTGAGAATGTGAACATAGAGCTGGTTGCAAACAAGGAGAAACTTAAGCCAGAAACAGACGCCAAGCAGATAAAATACATTGAGCCAGATGAACATGCAAGAATCATGTTTGAGCTTGAACCGCTAAAAGAATTCAGAAATGAGCCAGTTCGGGCAAAAATCCGGTATTCTGATGGAAACGAAAAAGTTGCCATTGAAACGGAGCCAAAATATCTGAGCATAGAATTCACAGCCCTTTATCCGAGAGAGGTGATAGAGGAGCACTGGCGCGTGGCAACCCACACGATGAGGAAAATCGAGAAGGAAATAAAGAACATAAGGTTCAGCGGTGAAACCCTTCATCGGATCATATGCGATGTAATCAGAGAGAGAAACATGTATCAGGTCCCCTTCCAGTCAGTCAAGGACGCCCGATTTTTCCGTGCAGTCACCAAATTCTTCGCCCATGACCACTGGGATAATCTTTACGCGGCCTATGTGGAAACGATTGAGGAGGGTGGGGAAGCAAGGTTGATCCTGAGATTTTACTGTCCAAAAGAAGAATTGCTGCTCCCCTTCTACGCTGCGATTACCTCTGAAATCACGGGCAAAATCTTGAGGGAGAGAAAGGAAGAGCCAGCACCGTTGCCACCGAAAGATGTGAAGGAAGAGAAGGAGGTAGCGGAGAGTCCCCAACTCCCTGCACAGCAGCAGATTGAGGTGCCGCTCGAAAAGGGATACAGCTACCTCATATTTGAATCCAAAACCGAGAAGGCGTTTGAAATCTTTGGAGATATGATAAAGGACTCGCCAGGGCTGTGCATCACCACCACCTACCCGGACAAAGTCCGAGAGAAGTATGGAATCGGGAGTGCCACAATCTACTGGCTTTCGGACACGGAGACCCCTGCGGTGCCCGTGGTGAAGCCAAGCCGCATGGAATTCGAAATAATGAGGGCAATCACATCCTTCATCAAAAGCAACAAGAATGCAGTAATTCTGCTTGATGGGTTTGAGAATCTTGTGCTCGGAAACAATTTTCTGGATGCACTCAAATTCATGAAGAAGGTTAATGATGTGGCTGCGATGCACCATGCGACTGTGCTCGTGCCAATAAGCCCCAAGGCGTTTGATGAGAAGGACATGTACACGCTGAGAAAGGAATTTGATAAAACAAGGACAGTTTAGTGCCGCTTCTCCCCCCGCGCTTGTCCGATCTGTGGCTGGGTGATGCCCTCGTTCATGCTTCCCGGCCTGTAGCCATCCATATCTAGGGAGACATGGACAAAACCAAGTTCGTGCAATTTTTTTGCAATCCTCTGAAGGAGGTCGGTGGAGAATGCCTTCGCAAACTCATTTTTGCCCAGTTCAATCCTGGCATCATTTCCATGCACGCGGACACGCACAACCTTAAAGCCGAGACCATGCAAAAACTTCTCTGCGGCATCCACTCGCATAAGCAACTCGGTTGTGATTTTCTGGTTGTAGGCAATTCTGGACGCAAGACAGGCATTCGCGGGCTTTTCCGCAACTCCAAGACCTTGCTTTCTTGCATATTCTCGCACTTCCTCCTTCGAAATTCCAAAATCCACGAATGGATACCAGATTCCCTCCTCGTATCCGGCTTTGATGCCTGGTCTGTACTCTTTAAAATCCGAGGTTGTGATTCCCATCGCAATGCAGTTTATTCCGTTTTTACGAGCAAATTCTTTCAATGCTCCGATCATTGCTTTCTTGCAGTGATAGCATCGCTCCACAGTGTTTTTGCAGAACTCTTCATCCATTATGCTATGTTCCAGAACCTGGAGTTGCACCCCAAGGCCTGCTGCTGTGGTTTTTGCCTGCTCATACTCTTCCTTGCTTACGGTTTCGTCCAATACGAAAACACACAGGGGGTTTTCTGCCCTGGCCAGATGGGCAAGCACCGCACTGTCCACACCGCCAGAGAATGCAATCAGAATTCTGCCCTGCCCTGTTATTTTTTTCTCCAGAGCTGCGAATTTTTCCCCTGCGGATTGCGCATCCATCCTCATCAGTAATACCCTAAACCCAAAAATAGTTTGCGATTGAAGGACAACATAATTAACAGGATGAAAACAGACCTTATGAATGAGAGTAGGCGGAATTTGGTCGGTTTTCCTCATTTGGGTTTCATCCGATGGTTGAAAGGATGTATAAATAATTTTTTTCTTTTTCATTATTCTAGTTTAAAGTTGGTTTACACGATTTTGTAATAAATTAATATTTCAGGATTTTTGTTGGAATATTGTAAATTTGTTCGCAAAATTATATATACCCTTACCATGATTATCTCTCCGTGATTTCCATGAAGTTGGAAAGCAAAACTACAAGAAGTTTGGGGCTGAGAAATAAGCGAGATAAGTCCCATGGCTTTACAAATGGGTTAACGAATGGTTTTACAAATGGATTAACAAATGGGCTGACAAACGGAAAGCAACCCAAGCTAGGACGAAAGATTAAGGAAAAGGCGAACCATGGCAAACTTCTGGCCGTGTTCGTGCTTGCGGTACTCGTGCTGAGCGTGGTTGCAGTTCTAACCTGGCAGAGCAGCAGTACCGATACAATAAAGATTGATGGGCGGTTTGACGACTGGCAGGGGGTTGAGAAAACCTCAAGGGCAAGGGATGCAACCGTGCCAGAAAACATTGACATTGCCGAGTATGCGACTGCAGAAACCGGCAGGAATGTGGCGTTTTATGCGAAGGTGTATGGCAATTTGCTTGATGGCGAGGGCAGATACATCGTAGAGGCACCATCAGAAAATCCCGTCTATGTGGCGAACCAGCGGGAAACCGCAATCCCGAATGCAAACGGCAGGGATGTAGCGTATGTGTTTGTGGACACGGATAACAACCCTGCAACGGGTTTCAAACCCTCTCAAAACTTTGCAGTCGGTGCCGATAGGGCGATTGAGATTATCGGTAAGAACGGAAAGATAGAGGCGAGCAGGGTGCTTGCGTTTGCCGGTGTTGTCCAGCAGGAGTGGGCGTGGACGATTGGCGAGAGCGTCGCCGCTGCCACCAACGGGAAGCAGCTGGAAACGATGGCAGGTAAGAGTTTGCTAGGCGCTGGCGAGAGGTATGCGGTTTACTTCTACATGATCGACTGGCAGAACAAGGAGTGCAGGGTCGAGAATGCGCTGCGGTGCGAGAACGCAAGGCACACCCTGTTCGGGCTTTACCTGAGTGCAAAAACGGAAGTCCAGAGCGGGGTTGCGGACATGCAACCGAAGGGCACACCGCATTCACCGATCCACATCAACGGGAATGTGGACTTTGCAAATCAGGCGGCGAGTGAGGGCTGGCCTGGCGATGGAAGTCCGGGCAATCCCTACATAATCGAGGGGTATGACATTGATGGCGGCGGTGGCACCTACTGTATCTGGATTGAGAACACAGATGTCCACTTTGTTGTAAGAGGATGCAATGTATCCAATGCAATGTCTTCCGATACTCCACCATATGGTGGCGGCATTGCCCTGATGAATGTACAAAACGGAATAATCGCAAACAACACACCGTCTAACAACAAAAATGGCATCAGTTTACATTTCTCAAGCAATAACAAAATAGCAGATAATAATGCATCGAACAACCTTAACACTGGCATTCTTTTGTATTATTCGAACGCCAACATAACTCGTAACAAGGCGGCAGGCAACAGCTGGTACGGGATATATTTGTATCGCTCAAACAATAACAACATAACGGAAAACAACGCCTCGAAGAACGGTCATACAGGGATTCTATCTGACACCTCAAGCAATAATGAGATAACCAGCAATAATATTTCAGAAAATCCCTACTTCGGAATTTCTTTATCATACTCTCACAACAACAGAATGACAAATAACAGTGCCTCCAGAAACGGTCACCATGGCCTCTATTTGTATTCATCAAGTGGCAACATCATAACGGAAAATAATGCATCTGGCAACAGCAAGGATGGCATCTTTGTGGAGTATTCAAGTGACAACAATAAGATAATCGGTAACAGTGCCCTGAACAATTCGCTTGAAGGCATCTCTCTTGAGTCCGCAAACAACAATGAAATTATAGGAAACAGTGTGGCTGGCAATAACGGAAATGGAATCTACTTAGATTCCTCAACATACAACAACATAACAAACAACAATGTCATAAACAACAATTACGGCATCGTTCTGTATTTCTCTGACATCAACAACCTGACAGGTAACAATGCATCGGGTAACAACTACGAAGGGATTCGACTGGCTTCATCGGATAGTGTCAATATAAATGACAATATACTCATGGGCAACGGATGGTATGGTATATATCTAGGGGACTCTAACAACAACAACGTTGTGTATAACTGGCTCTGCAACAACACGAAATACGGCATCTATATTACATCCACTTCGGCTGGTAATTCCATCCACCACAACAACTTCACCGGCAACAACGGGGCAGGCAGGGGCGTCAACGGCAACTGCCAGGCCTACGACGATACTGGTGGCAATTCCTGGTATGACAACGGTGCCCGGGAAGGCAACTACTGGAGTAACTGGGATGGGCTGGACAACGGCACGGCAAGTGCTTACCCGCTGGACGGCGGTGCGGGTGCAAGCGACTGGTATCCGCTGGCAAATCCAGTGACCGAGGTATCCGGCATACCTGTTTTCATGGTGATGCTGGGGTGCATCTCCGCACTTGCGAGTATCCGCAGGTTGAAAGAAAACTAACTCTCAAAAATTTTCTTCGCTTCCTCTATTTTTCGCTTCATTTTCATCATGGTAAACATTTTAATTGCCCTATCAACCAGCTTCGCTGCCTCCTCTTTATTTCCTGCCTCCTTTTCTACCATCCCCCACGCAAGGTAGGCACAGGCAGTTCTGTACTCACCACCATACAGTTTCAGGGCCTCCACACCCTGGATGAACTTGCTTCTTGCCTCCCCAATTTTTCCCTGTTCAGCCAGAATTTTCCCACTCGTGATGTAGGCATAACCAGCGGCCTTTGCCACATCCATTGTAGAGAAGGTGTTGAAAATTGCAGTGCAGATTTTTTCTGCCTCTGATTTTCTTCCCAGCAAATAGAGCAGGTCACCTTTGTCTGAAAGTGCATTCAAAAGCAAAATTTTACCCCGCTCGTCATTCCTCACCTTTTTTAGCTCTACCAGAGCTCTATCTACAAACTCAAGTGCCCGCTCAAGCTTCCCCTGTTCCCTGTAAACCGCGACATGTGCCAGGAAATGGCCCGCAAGAAGCAACGGGTTATCGGTTTTCAGCACATAACCCCCAGATTCTACAAGACATTCCATTGCCTCATCAAATTTCTCATGCTTGGCATAAACTTTTGCCAGCTTTCCGTAAGTGTTTATAAGGGCATGCAAGTTCTCAATTTTCTTCAGGTACAGGATTTCAGTTCTGTATGTCTGGACGCATTTTACCACATCCCCCACCGCAAAGTAGAGGTCTGCCATGTTATCCAGCGGAAAAATCATGCCCCAGAGATGCCCGCATTTTTCTGCCTGCCGCAAGCTTTTCTGGAAATAGGCAAGGGCCGTGCTGTATTCATGCATGTATCTGTAAACAATCCCTATGTTATTGTAGGATCCTGCAATCGCGAGATGCTCGTTGATTTTCTCCCTTATTGCCAGGCTCATCCTGTAGTAATCCAGGGCTTTTTTTAACTCCCTCTTCTCAAAATAAACATTTCCGAGGTTGTTGAGGAGCAACGCCCTGTCCTTCTCCTCTGCCCCGAACTCCTCAAACACGGAAAGGATTTCCAGGTAGATTTGCTGTGCCTCTTCAATCTCACCTTTTCTGTAGTGAATTGTGCCCTCCAGGAGCCGCAATCTCCCATACTCCCTGTTTGCCTTGTCCGCATTTTCCAGTCCCCTTTTCACATACTCCAGCCCTTCATCGTAATCCCCAGTGGCATGGGCACATTCCCCCATCTTTCTATAGATTCTTTCGGGAGCTGAAGTGAGCTGGAGCAGAGACGAGTAAACCGCCAGCGCATTTCTGTATTTTCCGGTAATCTGGTAAAGGTCCCCTTCCTTTTCCAGAAGGGCTATGTGAACCTCTTTCAAACTCTCGTCGTTTTCGCAGAGTTCCTTAGCATAGCCAATCAACTGGAGTGCCTCTTCGTTCGCAAACTTAATTTCCGCATTCCTGATACCTTTCAGAAGGTAGGGCAGTGCCTTGCCAGGGTTACCTGCTCTGTAATAGTGGTAACCAATCCTGCTTAAATTTTCTTCTATTTTGCCCTTGTAAATTCTTTCCATGCTTTCCGCCACCTTCTCATGATACATCAACCTGACGGGCTGTGGTATTGACTGGTATGTCACTTCCCTTGCAAGGGTATGCACAAACGCACAGTCGTTACCTGCAAAGGTAATCAATCCATAATTCTCAATGTTCCTCAACTTTCTAAGCATCTGGAACCTGTCAATTCCGAAGACCGCAGCCACTATGTCAGGATTAAAGGATTCTCCAATCACGGAACCGCATTCCACAATTTCCCGCATCTCCCCGAGCCCGGCAAGCTTCCTTCTAAAAATCTCCTCCACCTTTTTTGGAATCCGATGTTCCCTCTTTTTCACTATTTTCCAGACATCTCCTTCCTGCACCATCTCATGGACCGCAATCATGTATCTCGTGATTTCAATCAGAAACAACGGATTCCCACCAGTTTCCGATAAAATCTCATTTACCACCTCTTCGTGTTTTCCGATACCCTTTGCAATCGCCTCCAGAATTTCCACCGCCCCTTCCCTCGGAATCTCGAGGAGTTCAATTTCCTGCATTTTTCCGGAGTTCACAAGTTCACCGAGCACATCATTTGCAAAACTCTCTGCAAGTTCATCGGTTCTTGCAGTGAGCAGCACGAAAAGATTCGAGTTTCTGAGGTTCTGGATAAGATAGGATACCATAGATATGGTGGATTCATCAGCCCAGTGAATATTCTCTATGACCAGCAGCATCGGTTTCTCTGCAGCCAACCTGCACACACCCCTGGTCACATTTTCGAACAAGCTGGTTCTCTGGGCAGCAAAATCCCCTTTTCCGTAGTCAATGCCATCGTATTTACCAGAGGTAATTATGTGACGGAATTCCTCCTCTATTCCAGCCACCTGGTCTGCATCGCCATTCCAGTTTTTCAGGACCTTTCCATACTTTTTCTGGATATTAAACAGGGCATTTCGCATGTCCTCGATCAGGAATTCGGTTTCTCTGCCGGAGAGAATGGCTACCAGATTCAACTCTCCAAGCCGCTCCACCACAATCCACCAGCCCTCATACTCCAGCCTCCCCAGACCGCCGGCGGAGCCAGGGTCAATAAGTTTCATTGAATCCTGAACAAAACGGTTCACGAGTGCAAGCATTGCTGTAAATATTTCTGGCTTAATCTGAAAATTTTCGCGTTCGACCTTTGCAATCAGGATTCCTTTGTTCGTGGAAAGATAGATGCAATCTACCCTCGGGGGTTTCTGGGGCGAAAGCAGATGCTCTATACCCAGTTCGGAGAAGCATTCTGTTAGGGTCACGAACGGAATTCGCACACCCTTAACCCCGTGGCCCACACCAATCTGGAAATTTTTCCCTTTAGCGATCTCCAGTGTCTTCTCCATCAACCTTGTCTTTCCTATGCCCACATCTCCCTTTACCAGAAGGGCAGAGGTTCTTCCAGAAATTGCCTCCTCGATAAGTTCCCGGATTATCTTGAGTTCCTGGTCCCTGTCCACAAATGGAATAACTGGCTCTGCATTCATCGGTCTCTCACTTCCTTCTGGTCAGTTTTCTCAGCTGGGTTCTGTACTCCTGAATTTCCACGGCACTGAAGACCATATTCCCGTCCTCATCTCTGAGGTTCTCCACATAATTTATCAGAATTTCGAGTTTTTCTGGCTCAGGTGCATCAGGGTCTATCCCAAAACCCTCCATTTCCGTGCAGGCGTCAGCAAGCAGGTGCCTTGAAGATTTCAGTCCCCTGCAGACCCTGCTTAAAATAATGTCCATCAATTCGACGAGGGTTTCTGGTTGTCTTTTCATCTTTTTTGCCATTGCTCTCTAAAGAAGTCCCATATCCCTTGCCAGGAGTTCCCCAAGTTTCTCAAATCCAACCTGGACATTCTCGCCTGTCTTGGCCGATGTGAGGTAGAATGGCGGAGAGCAACCATCCTTCATCTGGAAGCTGGCAAGCAGCGCCTGAATATCCTTTATCTCAATCTTCAACTGTTCTTTAAGGTCAATCTTATTTGCCATCAACACGAGCGGCACCTTGCCCGCATATTCAAAAAATGTGGGAATCCAGTATTCTCCCAGATTTTTAAGTGTCTCTGGCTTCGTTACATCGCACACAATGATGCCCCCGTTGACACCTTCAAACATGTCCCTGTGAACCCTCTCGTAGTCCTTCTGTCCCATGATATCCCAGATAATCATTCGCAACTCAATTATTGCATCCTTACCAACAATCCGGATGTCCTTCTCCATTGGCTTCGCACCCAGGGTTGTTATGTAGGTGTCGTCAAACTGGTCAACGACAAACCTTCTCACCAGGCTTGTCTTTCCCACTGCCGCATCGCCCAGCATTATCACGGATTTTATCACATTCTTGGTCTGCATATTCTCACTGAACCACCATTGAGTTGTGATATATAAAACTAATCTTGGCGCACGGGAGAAAGTTTAATTATCCTGTTTCTATTGCAGTTTCAAGGGGATAACCATGGTCGTGAAGGTAGCAATAAACGGGTATGGAACCATCGGAAAGAGAGTGGCAGATGCTGTGAGCTGGCAGGACGACATGAAAATCATCGGGGTCGTGAAAACAAGGCCCACCTACGAGTGCATAACAGCGATGCAGAAGGGCTTCAAGATTTATGCGGCGAGCGATGACAAAGTCCAGGCGTTCAAGGATGCAGGGTTCGATGTCGCTGGAACTGCAAAGGAACTCTTCGAGGAGGCGGACATCATCGTGGACTGCACACCGGGCAAGAAGAAGGAAGGCGGAACTACTGGTGAGGACTACAAAAAGGTTTACGAGGAACTGGGAAAACCAGCAATCTTTCAAGGCGGAGAAAAGCACAAACTCACAGGGCTCTCGTTCAATGCGTTTGCCAACTACGAGAAATGTATTGGAGCAAAGTATGTGAGGGTGGTTTCCTGCAACACGACGGGCTTGCTGAGAACCCTCGTGCCTGTCCACAGGGAAATCGGGATTGAGAATGTGAAGGTGGTGCTTGTTCGCAGGGCAACTGACCCGAACGACTCAAAGAAGGGACCGCTCAACGCAATTCAGCCGGAGATCAAGGTGCCCTCCCACCATGGACCGGATGTGCAGAGCGTGGTTCCAGACATCAACATCAGCAGCATGGCTGTAGTGGTGCCCACAACTATCATGCACCTCCACAATGTGATGGTAACCCTGAAGAAGGAAGTCAAAACAGAGGATGTAATCAACATCTGGAAGAATACCACAAGAGTTATTCTCGTGAACTCAAAGCACGGATTTGAATCAACTGCCCAGCTGATGGAATATGCAAAGGACCTCGGAAGACCCAGGGGAGATCTCTACGAGATTCCGGTCTGGAAAGATGGAGTAAGTGTTGTGGGCAGGGAACTCTACTACACACAGGCAGTCCACCAGGAAAGCGATGTGGTGCCTGAAAACATCGATGCCATCAGGGCAATGATGAACCTGGAATCCGACAAATTGAAGAGCATCGAGAAGACAAACAGAACATTGAAAATAATAAAATAAAACTATCTTTTCTTTTTCTCCTCTTTTATCACAATCATATCCCCGAGGGTGAGGGTTTTATCACGGCTAGATGATTTTAACGCAACATTTTCATTGACCTTTTCCAGGAGTTTGATGTTGAGCGTTACCTCGAGTTTTTTTGCGAGAGCATCCGGTGGTCTGAACTCCTTTGTCTCAATCTTCGCAATTATTGATTTTTTCTCGTTTATCCGTTTTCCGAGTTCTTCCTGGCTCCAGCCCCTTGCCTCCCTCGCCCTCCTGATGCGTTCGTTGTAGTCCTCGACGAGTTCCTCCTCGGGCATCTTGGAATAGATGTCCACCTCCTGCCTCTGCTGTGGCTTTCTGAAGGGTGCAGGAATTTCGGATTTAGGTGTCTCGGAAATTTCCTTACCATATCTGGCACACCTGGGACAGAGCGACAGTACCGTGCCTTCAACCAGCACCTTTTTCAGAACCTTGGTTTCCATCCCGCACATCTCACAGTTCATGATTTCACGCCCAAGAGAAAGAGGAGGAAATATTAAAGGTAGTGGTAGTATCAGAAGTCCATTGCATTCAGAATTTTAACTGGAAGTCCTGGGCACTGGACTGCGAGATAGTATTTGCTCAGTTCTATCTGGGCTTTCAACAGTTTCTCCATTTCCTCCCTGGTGCGGTAGGTGAATGGGTCAAGCTGCTTCAACCGGTCCTCCCGGAGACCCTCAACATGAACTGGCACCTGGACACGGTCTCCAAACACTGGATGGGCAGCATACTCCACGGCACCCCTTGCTGTCTGGAACAAAAAGAGTTCCGTTTCCTCTATGGTGGGTCCTGTGCCACCCACGGGCTTCTTTTTTCCATCCTTTTCCACAAACTTAGCAGTGGGCACGAGAAGTTTTCTGCCACCGAGGTCTTTTTCTACCCATTCGTACTCTGCGCCCACACGCCCCGTGGTGTTGATAAGATAAACTTCTACAGGGTCATCCTTTCTCGCAACCATAAACTCATAGAACCTTGTCACATGCTGGGCATTGGTTGCACCCATCGTGAATGGCAAGCAATAGCGGCTCTCATACTTCTCCTGCCCCACACCTATGCGGCTCTGGGCCGGATGCCCGATTGTTCTCCCATCTGCCAGAACCTTTGCCGCAAATTCTGGACTGTTTATTTTCACCCAGGCATAGTCGGATGTGTAGCCGGGACTGATGAAGACAGCCATGTTGAGGGGCACGCTCGAGTTCACATTTCCATCATAGTAGCCGGTGTCTTCAAGATAGAATACGCTCCTCGCATTCTGATTGAGCTTGCCGTGGTACTGGAACAGTTTACCAGCGAAGCTCACATTTCCATTTTCATCAAATTCCGTGTTTTCGTGGAGCGCCCTGGGAGACATCCCCGCAGTGTACATTGCAACCTGGCTCTCATCCACATCCTCGGTCTTCGTCCAGGAGCCCTTTTCGGAGCCATAAACCCTGTCAGGGAAGATTGCGACGATGTCGTCGTTCTTTATCACCTGGTCATACACATACCTTGCCATGTCAATGCCGAATTTTTCAATGAAAATTTTGTTGGTGCGTTCGTTCAAAATGTAGAGCCCGTGGGTGGATTTGCCGCTTCCACTCAAGCCCCAGACACACATTGCAATCCGCTTCTCGGTTCCATCCACCCGTTTCACGGTAAATTCCTTGAGCGAGGCATGCTCTCCGGTGCCGCCCTTCTGGTAAACATAGTTTATCCAGTGGGTCAGAAACCCTTTTTTTACCTCTCCCTGATAAGATGTGGCAGTTACAATTGTGTAATTGTGGTTGGGAAAACGGAGAACCTTGAGCATGTCTTTTTTCCCAGGCACATTTGGATTTTCGAGGTAGTGGGGAATGTGGAAGATAAGTGCATCCGGTTTCTCTCCAAGTGAGGCAGGGAAATTCAGTTCCTTCCAGCGGTAGGCAATGTCAGGGAACTGGGCATCCTCATAAAGCCGTGCATGCATTGCTACTGGTGTGCCGGGCATTCCGATCGTCGCATCTACCTGGATAAGCTTTCTGCATAGAATTTGTTCGAGCACGGACCTCATCAGCTCCTTGTGTTCCGGTTTCAGTTCGTCGTTTTTCTCAACCACCACGCTTCCCTCCGCACTTCTGCTCCAGATGTTCGAGGCCCAGCCCCACGAGCCATTCTTATACTGGATGCCATAACTCTTCGCACGCTCCAGAAGGTCTGGCGGGTTGTTCAGAATGCCTTCAATCCCCGCTCTTCGCTTTATCTCCTGGATTCTCTCAAAAATCTCGAGAAAACTTTCTATGGTAAGTTTTTCTATTTCGATGAGCATGGTATCAGCCTTCAGTTTGCCAGAAGTAGTTCAACCTGATAAAGATTTCTCAAGGGGAGGGAGATGTGCCGATAAACCCCAGAAATACTCCCAATTTTTAGATTAACAATTGCAGCTCCACTTACTTACATCAAACACAGCTTGCTGATACTTGGTCAATGCATCGACGCGATTTTGTTGTTGCACACGCGCAGGGGGTTGCGTTCCATATTGTACTTCCCAAAAACCGTCTCCAGGTTTTCCTGTATCTTTTGTCACCACAATTGAAGAAGGATAGATTGAAGGGTTTGTCGTATTTGCAACCTGCTTGTTAACTTCATCCAAAATCCGTCCAATTGTGAACCTGTTAATATACCTGCTAATATAAATATTCGCCACATATTTTTCCTTTAATAGATCAATAAGCTCTCCATATGCGATTGTTCTCCTTTGCTTCGCAACCTCTTGAAGTATTTCGCATGTAGTTCTGAGCACGTCTGCTGGTATCACTGCGTTCTTTCCAATACATATATCTTCCCAATTGCACATTATCATTCACCTCCACAGTGGGATTTATCACTCAGTACCTTCATGTTTTCCCTGTCGAGCCCTTCAGAAACATTTTGTGTCCCATCACAGAGCCCACCATCAAAACTCCGCATAAAACAGTTTCCTCCTCCATTGGTACAGACATAATAATACCCACAACACTCCCATGCGATGTTACAGTACATGGAGGGTGTGCATTTGGAAGGGTCTGAAGGCAGGGGTAAAGCAACCCTTTTGCAGAGCTTTAACCCACCCACACGGAACGGGCAAACATCGCATTTTTTATCTTTATTCTTTTTCTCCCCACACATCCTTTGCGCAAAATCAAAACTCACATCAACCTGCTCGGGATAGAATGACTGCGAACCCATTTGAGAAGATATCACAGAATAAGAAAATCTAACAACGCACGGGGCACGCGAGCATCGATGTTTCTGCTGTAGGAATCCGGTGAACATCCCTCTAAACTTCTCATTCCATACATCCCCTGGAAGCTCTAGCTGGTCTAAAGGCAACTGGTCCCACCAATTTATTATCTGTTGCAATTGACCTGGATATAAATTCAAAATAGCGTCCTTAAAGATTTGATGATATTCACAATCATCACCTTTTTTGTAGTCCCTCACACAGCACCACAATCTTTTCTTGTCATGGAGGGGGTCAAACATCTTAGAATATACATAATCAAATTGTGGTGAGTTTATAAATCCCGCAGGATTATTGGTGAAACTTGCCAGTATTCGAGGCCAATTTTGGGTGGTATTGTTTGCGGTGTAGGTTAACAACCAGAGGGCACACGCAACTTTTCTGAGACAATCGCAATTCTGAGGATTGGTAGCGTGGGGTTGATGAAACGCGAGGAAAGTATCAACTATGAATTTAACGATATCTCTATCATAGTGGTCGAGCACATTAAGTGTTTGTTCGATTTTTCTCCTATTTATTTGTGGTTGTCTAGATGTGAAAGTTGTGTGCCCGATTATCCCTCCGAAATTCTGGCAGGTAGTAAAATGCTTCTTGGATTGGTCGAAATGCGCGGCTAAAATTTCTGCAGCGGGTGTGGATCTCTGGGAGGTATAGCATTTTACCAAACATGTAAACACCTTAAAGCCTCCTGCCCAAACAAGCGTATAACGCATCTGGTAATCTGTGATATAGGTTAGCCAGTGGATTAGGATTTTCTCAGATGGCTTTAGTTTAAGCTTGTTAAGCTGCTGTTGGCTAAACACATCGTCAGGCATCGTGTTGTATGAGTAGTGGACGAGAGAGGATGAAGGGCTGGAACACGGCACCTGCTGATTCCATCTAGCATTATCAAACCACTCACAAACTCTGAAGAGCTTGACGAGGTTTTGAAGATTTGCTGGCAGATTAGATTGCATAGTTCTCCTCCATATGTTAGATGTATTTTTCATAATATTATTCGCATATTTAACATTTGCCATTTCTTTGTATGTGTATTTGTCAAGCAACATCGTGAACGCATGTGGTGGCAGGTAATCCGTCCATAGATTTTGAGGTTTCTGCCAACGGACATAATGAACATTCATGCATAGTCCCAAGGTTCACGGGGATGGCGGATAATTCAGTGCATCCAGTTCGCATTTCCGCATCTCACAACCCGAGCCGCTTTAATGTCTCTTTCAGTGGCACTCCGTTTTCATCCCAGCCCCGTATCTCGTAGTACTGCCGCAGCATTGTGTCCAGCTCCACAACATACCCCTTTGAATGCCCTTCCTTCAACTTCTCCGTAAGCAACCGCTTCGGGAGAGTATCGCCGGGAACACGAGCCCTTACATTGTATACCCGTTCCAGGTTGTAAATCCGTTCTCCCGCAAGCAGCAAATCCGTGTCGCTGTAGTCAATACCCGTAGCAGCGGAGAGCATCTCCGCATAATGTTCTGGGTTCAGCCCGAACTGTGAAAACCTGCAGAGCACGAGCGAGTCCACAGCCGCAGAAATGTTCTGCAGAAGAACGGTCAGTCCTGCCTTTCCCTCGGTTTTCAACCTGTCCACCATGTAAGGATTTCCAAGGACCTCCGGTGCGGTCATGTAGCCCCTCAGATGACAGCCACCCCTGTTTGATGTCGCATAAGCAAGGCCCATCCCCTGGACGCCCCGGGGGTCGTAAGCGGGCAGCTCAAGCCCCTTCACGCTCATTGAATATTCCTCCGCACCGTATTCCTTTGCAAACCTGTAAGACCCCATGGCCAGCTTTTCTCCAATCCCCTCCATGCTTCCAATTTTGTCAATTAGCTGGAGCACTGCATCCGCATTTCCAAACCTGATGTACTCGGTAATCACGCCCCTCTCACTCAGTTCCATTGCACACGCAATTGTTGCACCCGTCGAGATTGTGTCCAGCCCGTAACGGTTGCACTTGTAGTTGGCAATCGCAATCTTCTCGATATCATTCACCCCGCAGTCAGCGCCGAAAGCCCAGACCGTTTCATACTCCGGGCCCTCGCCCTCCTCGCCCCCGGCCCTTGTAACCCTCCCGCAAGCAATCGGGCAGTGCCCGCAGGCACTCCTCCGGACAAATATTCGCTCCCGAATTGTCTCGCCAGAAATTGCATCCGCATCCTTGAATATGCCCTCCTGGTAGTTCTTCGTTGGCAAAGCCCCGATTTCGTTGATTACATTCACAAGCACCGCAGTCCCATAATTCGGCAGGGCATCCTTTGTCACAGGGTTCTTCGCAATTGCCTCCTGGGCAAGCTTTTTTGCTGCCTCAAACCTCTCTGGCTGTGCAATCGCTGGACTCCCTGTGCCCAGGACTGCAATCGCCTTCAGATTCTTTGAGCCCATAACCGCACCCAGACCTCCCCTACCTGCAGCCCTGTGACGGTCGTTGATTATGCAGCCGATCAATCCAAGTTTCTCACCTGCTGGACCGATGCAGGCAACCCTCGCCCTTTCATCCGTCCCTGCCAAAACTTTGTCGGTGGTTGTATGGGTATCGAGCCCTGCAAGCTCGGACGCATCTTCAAATCTTACATTTTCATCATTCACAAACAGGTATGTAAGTTTTTCCGCGGTTCCTTCAATCACAACCGCATCGTAGCCCGCCTTCTTAATCTCCAGCCCAAAATGTCCACCAGAGTTCGAGTCAAAAATCGTGCCTGTGAGGGGTGACTTGCTTGTTATCGAGTATCTTCCGGCGGTCGGTGCGCCGGTTGCAGTAAGTGGCCCGACCGTGAAGATCAGTTTATTCTCAGCCGAGAGTGGTTCCGTCTCCGGCTTTACCTCATCATACAGGAGCTTTGCACCCAGGCCCCTGCCCCCGATAAAATTCCGCAGAATGTTCTCATCCAGGTTCTCAACTTTACCAGTTTTTTCCGTGAGATTGATTCTTAACAATTTTCCACACCATCCATTCATTCTTTCGCCTCCTACAACTTGTGGTGTTTCCTCCTTTCCTCAATTTCCGCAGGTGTCAGTATCTGACAGTTCCTGCACTTCGCTACATAGTAATCTTTTATTTCTTCAGGCAGTTTGGAAACAAAGTTACTCGGACAGTATCTGCAGGGAATTTCGTCAATGAACCAGTTATCGGTGTATTTGAGCCACGAAACTGTGTTTACGATGTTGATCCCGGAACTAGTCCCTATTCTGAAGTAAACGGGGTTCAGGAGTTCTTCATCATTTGCACATGCATAGATACACCGCACCATGTCAAGGAAATTTGTAACCCCTCCGGAGGCCTTAACTCCCTTTTTTCTCCCAGCTGTTTCTCGCATCAGCTTCAGATGAGCGGGAAGCGCACCCATCGGTCCAAACCCGGTGGATGTCTTGACAAAATGGGCACCGGCCTCAACACTGATTCTGCAGCCCTCAGCAATCTCCTCGTCAGTAAGAAAACCGGTTTCCAGAATCACCTTCACAATTTTGCCATCCGCTGCCTTCACAACTTCTCCCACATCGTTTAAAAGGAACCTGCGAATTGTTTCCTTCTCTTGACCCTTAGCGGTGCTTAACTCCCGCAGCTTGCCCACATTTATAACCGTGTCTATCTCTTCGGCTCCATCCTCCACTGCCAGCTTGGTCTCATATGCCTTTGCCTCAATCTTCATCTGTCCGAGGGGAAACCCCACGACAGAGCACACGAGCACGTCCAAGTCCTTTGCACGGATGTATTCCGTTGCTTCCTTTACCCTTCCAGAATTCACGCAGATAGAGGCAAACCCGTATCGTTCTGCTTCATCGCACAGCGAGTGAATTTTTTTTGTCAGAACATGCGGCTTCAGTTCCGTGTGGTCAATCAGCCCGGCAACTTTTTCCTTTGTGAGCTTTGGGGGAATCCCGGCCAGGTCGGATTTTGAGATTCTCAGATACATAGTTACCCTGATAAATGAGAATATAAATAAAGGTTATTGGTCGGAAAACAAGAAAACTTAATGCACCCAAAAATAAATGTATAGCCAATTAAATCTAAATTTAGAACGGAAGGGACAATGTCTAAACCAAAAAATTAATATCTTACCGTGATATACTTCCAATCATGAGGAGAAAGGACATTCTAACACCAAAAGAAAAATATGCTCTGTATTACATAATGAAATACCCGACTTCGACGGACAAGGAACTGGCGAAAATGACCAGGCTGAAGCTTTCCACAGTGACTGCAATAAGACGGAGATTGCGGAACATGGGGATTTATAGGGGAGTCAACATCGCCCTCATGCCCAACATGGGTGCAGAACTTCTCACGGTAAGCTACGGGTCCCTAAACCGGCTCGTGAAGGGGGTTGGTGAGAACTTCTACAAGGAAATTGGCAAGAACACCTTCTATATGCTTACCGATGGAATGGCAGACATAGCGATCGGTTACGAGAAGAACTACACTGGCGCCCTGAAAACAAGCGAGAGCTTCAAAGCAGCCATGCAGGCAAAAGGGCTCCCGCTGGAAAACTGGAATACGGTATTTTTCCCTGCGGAAGGCACCTATGTGTTCAACTTCTTCGAATACGCCCCGGTGGTCCGGACAATGTTTAATCTGGAAGTGTCTGCCAGCGAAAGAAAAGTGGAACCGCATCCCCTCTTCGGCGTGAAGGAAGTAATTTCCCTCACGAAAAAGGAGAGATTGGGTGTCGCCGGCTTCCTTGCGGCCCCAGAAGGAACGGATGTTGTTGTTTCAGACAAAACAAAGTTATCCCGGCAGGCAGTGGCATCCATGAGGAGGCGATTCGCGGGTAAGGTTATCCAGCCAGCAAGGGATTTATCCATCGAAAAACTCGGACTGGAGTTGATTGCGTTTACCCATGACCGTTTCAACATCGGCATTGAGATTGAGAAGAAAGTAGATGTGCTAGCTGATGCACTCTCCGAGGTTCCGGCATTCTTCGCGGTGGCAAGTAACACCGATGGCGTTTACCTGTCTGCCCACCGGTCTTACGCAGAGTATGTTGAGTCGCACAGAAAGAGACTTGGAGTAATTGCGAAGGCAAACCCGAAAATGGTGGACACTACGACCTCGGTGCTGTATTCGGTCAAGCACCTTGCCAGGGTGAGGGACTACACCTTCCTTGAAATGGCAACTGAATTCCTCGGTCTGCCAGAACTGTGAAAAAAACTTTTTCTTTTTATTGCTGATACTTTCCTTCCAGGGTATCAACCATTTAGTAAACCTGGGAGCGAATGGAAGTTACTGATGCAATCAGCCAGTTAACAAACCTTCCATCTTTCCAAAAATAATTATATACTTCTTCACCAATAGGGAAGGTAGGTCCACACAAAACGGGGTGTTGCAAAATGAGGAGAACTGCAGTTGTATGTGCGATTCTGTTTGCCTTGATTGCCCAGTGTGCGGTGCAGGCCGCTGCCGGAAACGGACTGGCAACCGGTGAGAAATCTGGAGACCTTTACATAATCTGGAAGAATGGGGGGACATTGCCATCAGGATTTGAAATCTTGAGGGACTACGGCGGATTTGTGACAGCAAAACTCTCCACCCTAGAATTCAATTATCTGAGAGCGGCAGGGTTTGAGATTACCGTGGTTGAGGAGCCAACGATGCTCTCCGTTGGCAGATACACATTTGATACATCCAAAGGCGAGCCGGAAATTCCTGCGGCCCTTAAAATTCCTGCATTTGACGGGTTTTACGGATATTATGTGATCCAGTTCCATGGTCCAATTCCCGAAACATCCGTAAAGAAAATTCTGGAGAAAGGCACCGTTTACACGACGCTCCACAACAATGGACTGCTGATAAAATACCCTGTTACAGAGATATCCCTCCTTGTTCAGACCGAGAAATTAATATTCTGCGGAAACTACCATCCCTCCTATAAATTCAACAACCTCGATGACATTGACGCTCCGTATGGAAAATTTGCATTTGCAGTCCTCCCCGGAGAAAATGTGGTCCATGTGATTCAAACATTGAATGGCTATGGAATTTACCCTGAAATAGAATATTCGTCTCCTGTGCTCGGGACCACCGCTACATTTTACGGAGATGGTGCAGATTTGATAAGAATTGCAAAACTCCCGGAGGTCTCTGCTGTCGGACGGTCCCCAGTGTACAGAATCCAAAATGACATTGCATCAAGGTTCATCGAGACATTCAATGCGTGGTCAGGCGAGAGAAACGCACTTGGGAGAAATCTCCTCGGAACCAACCAGATTGTGGCAATTGCGGACACGGGCCTAGATACCCAGAACAATGCCACACTCCATGAGGACTTTCAGGGTAGGGTTGTGGCCTTCAAAAACTATGGGAGTGCCTCCACGGATACCGTGGGACACGGAACTCATTGCGCTGGCTCAATTCTAGGCAACGGTTATCTTTCAGAGGTTTACCAGGGTTTTTCTACATTGGATGATAACTTTGACAACTCCTTTGCTGGAAGTGCACCGAGGGCCAAAATTTATGTGCAGAATGTTGCCAACACAGATGGGTCGCTCGGTGGAATAAGTAGCTGGTTAAGCTCAGGACTTAACGATTTTTATAACGCAGGCGCAAGAATTTCCTCGAACAGCTGGGGTGGAACGCCTCTGTTTGGGCTTGACACCACTTCTCCGCCGATTGATGAATTTATGTGGACCCATAATGACACCATTTTTGTGTTTGCTGCAGGAAACTCTGGTCCCGGAAGCAGCACAGTAGCCAGCCCAGGGCTCGCCACCAATCCTCTCACTGTCGGTGCCTCGGAAAATCTGAGACCCGAGTATGGCGGGGATTCAGATAATCCCTCACAGATTGCCTCGTTTTCCTCACGGGGCCCAACTTCGGATAACAGAATAAAGCCAGATGTGGTTGCACCAGGCACCTGGATTCTCTCCGCAAGGTCAACCCAGATGTCCAGCGATATTTCATGGGGCCACTTGCCCTGGGACGCGGACCACGACGGGGTTGAGGACTACTGCTTCATGGGTGGAACTTCGATGGCGACCCCCCTGACTGCGGGTGCCCTGGCACTCATCAGGGAATATTATGTTAACAAAGGTGTCACGCCTTCTGGGGCTCTGCTTAAAGCGTCTGCAATAAACAGTGCAGTTGACCTTGGCTACGGGTATCCAAGCAACGACCAGGGCTGGGGGAGAATAAATTTGAGGAATGTGCTGTTCCCGCAACCACCAGCCACAATGAGATACTGGGACAACACAACTGGTTTAAGCCAGGGAGCAAGCTCCACAACAACCGTTCAGATTTATAATTCCTCTGTCCCGCTGAGGGTAACCCTTGTATGGACAGATCCCCCCGCTGGTGGCTTCTTCCCTCTCGGAAGCAAGCTGGACAATGACCTCAACCTGGTCGTTACCGCCCCCAACGGCACCAAGTACTACGGTAACAAGTTCACGAACTCCTGGTCTACTCCCAATCCCTCAACTACGGATAATGTGAACACCGTTGAGAATGTGTATGTGAAGGAACCCGCAACCGGCACATGGACCTTTGAAGTCAGGGCTCAAACAATTTCCCAGGGCCCCCAGAAATTTGCAATGGTCGCCACGGCCGCCCTTGGACCCAGTGAGGCCGTATCGGTGGGCATAACTTCAAGCGAGAAATGGTACCTGATTTTGAGAAACGGGGATTCCACCACCGTAAATTTCAATGTCTGGAACATGGGTACAGCTCAAGATACCCTTCAGATATCCACATGGGCGCCGCCTGGTGTTACAGTAACACCCTCCCAGAACTCTGTCACCGTTGCATCGATGAACTCGCACCTGCTTTCTGCAAATGTAAACGTTGGCAGTACCGTAGCCCTAGGCACCTATGAAATCAAGTTTACTGTGACCTCCCAGACAAATACGAGCATCAAGAGCTGCATAATTTACAAGCTGGTAGTGAGTGACAGAGTTCCTCTGGCACCGATGTGTGTTGCAACCGAGAACAAATCCCAGTCAGATTTAGATGTGCTGAGACACAACGGAGTAACTTACATCGTGTATGTGTCCGAGGAAAACGGGACTCCTGAAATCTGGCTGAAGTATTCCTCTGACTGCATCATCTGGCAGAAGGAGAAGGTGAGCACTACCGCGGGAATTGTGAGCAAGCCAGCAATTGCGGCGGACGGCGGGAATCACCTTATTGTTGCCTGGCTTAACGGGAAGGATATACGGGTAAATTACAAGACTATAGGAGGGGCCTGGACCACGGATAGATTGGTTGCCAGTGCCTCGGACTCCACCCAGCCAACGGTGGATGAACCGAGTGTTTTTGTTGACAAAAATGGCTATATCTGGGTGCTCTACAAGGACCTGAGGGTTGTCAACAGCCAGTATGGATACTGGGACATAAAGTATGTTCGTTCTAGCAATCCAAACAACCCTGCGAGTTTCACCAGTGCCGCGGTGCTTCCCAACCTTGACACAAACTATGCAAACTATCTGGTTGACTCACTTACCGACTCCCATGGTAATTCCTGGGTGGCTTATTATTCAAGAAACCCGCAGGGCACGGGCTCTGCTCTCAACAGAACGATAAAGTATGCAAAGTATGATGGAAGCACCTGGACACACGGGTCGCTCGAAACAAACTCTTCTGGAAACAATTACTATCCTGGCCTTTTTGAGGATTCCTACGGCAAGGTATGGTTTGCCTGGGCAAGCGATAGACAGCAATCAGGTATCTTCAGAATCTACCTGAAGTATTACGATTATGCTGGTGGAACCTGGTCAAACACACTCGGACCTTTCGGAAACTCCACCTCTTACTCTCCAGAACCCTCGCTGGCAGAAGGAAATGGCAAACTCTGGCTGGTTTTCGGTGACCTGGACAATCCCTACTCGGCACTGAACCTGCGGGTGATTTCAACCCTCACAAACTTCACAACGGTTTCTACAGATACATACCTGACTGCCGACTCGATACCCAGAAGCGTCCCCAGAGCCCTGAGTGCAAGGGAAAATGGATACATGCCAGACATCTTCTATTCCCAGATTTACTATAAAGGGGGCACATGGACTGGGATTGGTGAATACACTGCCAACAACGACAACGACATCGTGATGCTCTCCCTGTCCGATGCACCTGTGACCGAAATCCAGTATTCTCCATTGCCCTACATCATTCTGCTCATGCTCGGTCTAGTGCTACTCTGGAGAAAAAGATCCTGAAACCATTTTCCTCAAATTTCTATATATCTCATTTTCTACTACCAGAGTTCTGAATTTTTTTTCAATCTTTTTCTGCAATCTCCTTTTCACAGTCTCGGATGCAACAAACTCAAAGTCATACCGCACATCCATAAGAATAAGGAACTCTGGTGGAGCAAGTGGAAAATCAATGCTCGTTCTAGCATTCAGGGCCTCCAAAATCTGGTGTTCGGTAATCCTGCCAGTAGCTAGCTCTTCAACTGCTCCGATGATTTTCCGCGCCATCCCCCAGAGAAAACTTGTGCCGTGGAGGTCTATGACCCAGAAGGAATCGGCATCAGAAACATCTATCTTGAATATCTCCCTCAATGTTTTTCGCTCGGATGGTCTTGCAAAATTCCGGAAATCATGAACACCGGTAAAAACGGAAAGTGCCTGCTCAAGTTTCCCCCTGTCCCTCCAGTTCCTCTTTGAAAGAAAATACCGATACCAGCGTTCCTTTGCATGTCTTGGATTGAATTTTTCAGGCACGATTGCATAGCCAAGGAACCAGATTGCGTCAGAGACCGTGTTGAGCATTCCGAGAATTTTTTCTGGCTTTTCCATTGTATTGAACGCAATTACATTGCCGAGGGCGGACACGCCTGCATCTGTTCTAGAAGCACTTGCAAATCCGGGTTTTTCGATTAGAATCTGTTTCTCCAGAAGAAAATTGAGGATTTTGCCCTCGACTGTTTCAGCATTCTTCTGCCGCTGATAACCATGAAACAAAGTCCCATCGTATCCAAATTTAACCGCAATTCTCATAAAAAGGAAAAAAAGAGATTATTTGTTCTGGAGGACCGCAATTCCGGGAAGTTCTCGGCCCTCCAGGAATTCAAGGCTGGCCCCACCACCAGTGGAAATGTGGGAGACCTTATCTCCAAATCCAAGCTTCTGGATTGCCGAAGCACTGTCGCCACCACCGACAATGGTTGTGCCCTTCACCTTTGAAAGGGCTTCGGCGATGGCTCTTGTGCCCTCCCTGAATTTCTTTGCCTCGAAAACGCCCATCGGTCCATTCCAGATTACTGTTTTCGCATTCACTATTACCCCGCTGAAAATCTTTGCAGTTTCCGGGCCAATGTCGACACCCACGAGGTCTGCAGGTATCTCCCCGACCTTTACAGTCTTCACGACAGTTGCAGTGTCATCAGGTTTGTCTGCAACCACTACATCAACGGGTAGATGGAGCTTCACGCCTTTCTCCTCCGCCTTCTTCATTATTTCCGTGGCGACGCCGAGCTTGTCATCCTCAACCAGGGATTTGCCAACTGTGTATCCCTTTGCCTTCAAGAATGTGAAGGCCATTGCACCGCCTATCAGAATTGCATTCACTTTTGGAAGCAGATTCTCTATTACTCCGATTTTATCGGAAACCTTAGCCCCGCCGAGCACCGCTATAAACGGTTTTTCCGGGTTTGAGAGGGCCTTACCCATCACTGTCACCTCCTTCTCAATCAGGAAGCCAGCAACTGCAGGGAGAAACTGGGCAACGCCGGCAGTCGAGGAGTGGGCCCTGTGGGCAGTGCCAAACGCATCGTTCACATAGAGGTCTGCCAGCTCAGCCAGTTTTTTGGAGAACTCCGGGTCATTCTTTTCTTCCTCCGGGTAAAACCTCACATTCTCGAGAAGGCACACATCGCCCTCCTTCATCTTTGCAACCGCGCCTTTCACTGCATCTCCCACGGTGTCATCGAGCTTCATCACAGGTTTTCCGAGCAATTCTTCCAGCTTCTTCGCCACATTGTCCATTTTCAGGTTCTGGTCCTTTCCCTTAGGTCTGCCCAAGTGGGAAACGAGGATTGTCTTGGCCCCGTGCTCCATCAGGTACTTTATTGTGGGTAGCGCCTCCTTGATTCTCGTGTCGTCCTTCACTGCGAAGGTGGTCTTATCGAGCGGCACGTTGAAATCTACGCGCACCAGCACCCGCTTTCCTTTCACATCAACATCCCGTATTGTCTTTTTGTGCATCATGGTTTTGCCTCCTTATCTTCAAGAAAAAGAGAGAGATATAAAGGATTTCCGCCTGCGTTGCTGTGTTGCATAAAGAAGTAAGTGGAGTATGTGATCTTTCACTATCTATCTCATGCTCTTCTTTCTATCTTTTTATAGTTTGAGGATGCTTTTTTAGAATAAGAGATGGACATATAATTACACAACACAGCATCCTGTGTTTTCCCTACACTCTCCTCCCACAGAATCCCGCAATCTGGCATCTTTCGCATCCTGGTTTTACTGGCTTGCAAACATTCTTCCCGTGCTCCACAAACAAGTAGTTAATTTTTTTCCACAATGGTTTCGGGACCACCCGCTTCAACGCATTTTCGGTTTCTTCGGGGTTCTCAGTATTTATCACACCCATCCTGTTCGAAATACGATGGACATGGGTGTCCACGGGCAGGGCATCCTTTCCGAACCCGAACACGAGCACGCAGTTTGCGGTTTTTCTTCCCACTCCTGGCAATTTCAAAAGCGCATCCATACTATCTGGCACCTTCCCATTGTAGGTGTTCACAACAATCCTGGCCACCTCTATAATCTTCCGTGCCTTGATATTATAAAACCCAACTGGCCTGATTATTTCCGCAATTTCTTCCGGCTTTGCCCTTGCAATTGATAGGGCATCTGGATACCTTGCAAATAATGCCTCAGCCCTCGGATAGGTGACCTCGTCCTTTGTGCGCTGGGACAGAATCGTTGCAACCAGTACCCTGAAGGGGTCATCGTAATGCCCAGCATCTCCGTAGGTTTTCTCAAGGGTCTCCACAAGCTTATACCAGTCGATTCCAGTATTTTCCGGGACCCGTTCGGATTTCTGTTTTTCAAAGAACGCAAGAGCGTCACCAGCAAGATACACGGAACCGCAAATGCACCAGACACCTTGCCTCGAGAGGATTGCGGCAAACGCCTGCTCCCTCTGCATGACCTCAACCTTTCTAAAGTATTTCTCAGCGATCCTTTTCACTCTCTCAGCTTTCTCGGCCCTGGGAGAATCCGGCTCAGTGATTATTATCTCACTCCCTATTCTCGAGAGCGTTCTCAAAATCTTCCCTTTCCGCTTATCCTTAAATACCCCGAAAACAAAATTAACCCTGTCATAGTTTGCCGCAAGTGATTCCACAAGCGCCTCTGCACTTCTGGGTGTGTGGGCACAGTCAACAATCACATCAGGGTTCTGATGCACCTTCTCAAATCGTCCACGCCATACAGCAGTTTCTAGCCCCTCCCTTATGCTTCTCTCGTCTATCCCTAGCACCTTTGCGCAAAGCACAGCGAGGGCTGCATTTTCAAACTGAAAATTCCCTGACAGTGAGATCTCGAGATCTTCGAGAGACCAGTCCCCATATCGCACCGAAAATTTCCTGTTCTCCTTTATCTCAATCATCTCCTTCTTCAGCAAAAGCACTTCCGAATTATTCAACCTCGCAACTTCCTCAATCACCTTCAGAGCTCTACCAGTTGCAGCAGTTACCACTGGCACACCTGGCTTTATTATTCCTGCCTTCTCCCTCGCAATCTTTTCAATTGTTTTGCCGAGCACATTGGTATGCTCGAGTTCAACATTCGTGATGATACAACAATCAGGGAAAATCACATTCGTGGCGTCGAGCCGTCCCCCAAGCCCAACCTCCACAACCGCATAATCCACCTTCAAATCCGCAAAATATTTGAATGCCATGGCTGTGGTGAATTCAAAAAATGTAACTTGCTTTGTTCTATCTTGGGCCACCATCCCCCCGACAATGTCCCTTATCATGTTATAGTATTCCACAACCTTCTCCTTTGGAATTTTTTCCCCGTTTACTACAATTCTCTCATTAAACTCTATGAGATGTGGGGAGGTGTAAAGTCCCGTTTTAAACCCTGCAGCTTTTAAAACTGAATGAAGGAAGGCACAAACCGAACCCTTCCCCTTGCTCCCAGTGACATGCACCGTCCTGAATTTTTTTTCAGGGTTTCCAAGCTTCTCAAGCAAACATGCAATGTTATCAAGGTTGAGTTTGGTCCCAAACCTGGTTAAAGCATAGAGATGCTGGAGAATTTCCTCATAGATCATACTTTCACTTTTTGATTTCGAGTAAGAGCGTTCTCAGCGACTCCATCGTTACCTTCAGTTCAGCCATGGTTTTCTCAATGGCCTCAACTCTCCGCACGATTTCAACCTGGCCCTTGCTCAAATTCTCAATTCTGTGCTGGGTCTCAATTGAAGTTACATCGATGTGCTTGTTCACGCTCTTCAGCATTGTGTCCATCTTTTCCTCGAATCCCTTCAGTTCATTAATTCTGCCCTCAATTTTTTCAATCAACGGTTTTATGTCTCCTGCCCCGTGATAGATTTCCCCCGATGAACCTGGAGTGCCCCCGGTACCCCCTCTTTCCAGTGCTTCGGCAATCTCATTCAGTTTTCGCATATTTTCGCTTATCAGCAACCTCACCTGGGTAGCGACCTTAAATGTATCCGCCACATCTCTTGAAAGTGCCTGGGTTAAATTTTTTGTCTCAAGGGCCTGGGTGTTTATTGCCTCCGCAGTTTTGCCAATGCTCTCGTTGATGGTTTTCCCGAGCCCCTCATTTACCTTCTTGAAACTCTCCTCAATCATCGCCACGAGCCTCTCATAGTTCTTTGCCTCGATTTCCCCTACTTCTGCCTTAATTTTCGGTATAGAATTCTCAATCTCCTTGTTCACACCTTCAATTTTTGCACCCAAGTCCTTGTAAACCGTGTTTGTAGTGGTAAGAAGATAGGTCATTCCAGTTTCTGTGTATTCCTGCTGGGCCTCAAGCGCCTTCAGAAGAAGATGCAAAATCCAGTGCTCTCTCCCCTTCGTATGGGCAAGGATTCCCTTGTCGATTCGTTCCCTCGCCTCCTTATCGTTGACGAGGTCAGTAATTGCCCGCACCACTTCGGTTCTTATTGTGCTTTTCTTTCCTTCTGCCATATTCATTCACCATTAGATTACATCGTCCACTTCACGCTCAATCAAGTTGAACTGGGATGCCTCCATCGTTGCAGGATTTATCGGAATAAGAAGCATCGCATTGTTAATTGCAATCTGGTCCTTGAGCGATTGAATGAGGCGGAGCACTGTAATGAAGTTATTGTTGGTAATCAGATATTCAATTCCGTCAAGGAATATAACAGAATCCCTGTTCTTCGAGAGGAATTGTTCTAGAATTAAACTGAGCTTTTCGAGGTCCTTGGGTCGCACAGCATTTTCCTTGCCCACATTCGAAAGCCAGATTATTGGAACATCCTCAAGTTCGTATTTCTGCTTTATTTTTTCCGGGTAGTCCCTGGTGACGCAGATTACCTTCGGTTTTGCCTTTGACATATAATCTTTCAGATATTTGTATGCTCTATCTGCCCGTTCACATTTGATTATGTAAGAATAGCCCTGCCTGAACTCGACTGGCTTTTCCTCCATTTCTCCACCACCGCTCTTTTCCGCGACTTTCTCCACCCCGCTTTCCACAACCTGTTCAGTCTTAGGCACGCTGGCAGCAGGTTCTGCTGGGGCTTGCACTGGCGTGACACCGAACTCAGATAGATAGCTCAGAATCCGCCTTGCGAGATTCTCTCCAATTGCAGGCATCCTTGCTAGATCCTCAATTTTTGCACTTGCCAGCATCTCGACAGTTCTGTAGCCCGCATCATAGAGGGCTCTTGCCTTTGAAGGTCCGAGCCCCGGGATTGTGTATTTCGTCATCATAAGGCGAACAAAATTCTCCCTCTCCTTTTCGCTCGGCTCAGGAATTGCTGTCTGTGCCTGGGCTTGTTTCTCCTGTGCAGGAGACGGAGCTATACCTCCAGGAATTGTCTTTTCAACAGCTGGCAACCGCTCCTCCTCTACAGCTTCCACCTTCTTTTCAGGCAGGGTTTCTGGTTTTTGAGCCGCAGGCGGAGCCGCAAAATAACTAACAATCTTTTTCGCAAAGGTCTTCCCGATTCCGGGTATCTTCTGGAGGTCGTCTACTGTAGCGGTCTTTAATTTCTCAAGGGAGACATAACCGGCGTTAAACAGGGCTTTTCCGCGCTCGGGGGTCATTCCGGGTATCCCCATGAATTTCTCAAGGGTCGATTTGAAGTACAGGGGTGTGATGCCGAGAACTAGCGAGGTCTCCCTTAGATTCCACTCGACCACATATTCACCTGGAACTTCTCCTGATACAAATTCAATGTTCCTGGCATTGACCTTATTTTTGATGTTGTCCACATATGAGAGGAGAATGTTCTGGAGCTGTTCATCGGTCGCAATGTAAAGGTCAACTATATCATCCACATTCAGCCGCATCTCCTTCCTCATCTCCATGATAATACGGACCAAGCTTCTTATGTTTGAGTCGACTATGTCTTCCTCTGTGAAATTCAAATCCACGTAGATTGTGCCGTTGGTGATTGGTGCAGAGACAACCTTTTCTGGAAGCTTTGACTTGAATGAGACCATGTTCGGGAGAATTCTGACCAGCTGCCCTTCAATTCCCAGCATGTACTCTCCCCGCTCTATACCTTCCTTGATTTTCTTTGCGGACTGAAGCTTCAGGAGGTGCCCTATCTTGCTTGCCCACTGCCTGTAAACGAGCCCTATTGCCGAAGGATTGGGCACGACCTCCAGAATGAGCTCATCCCAGTCCTTGCCAAGTGGTAAAATTTCAACCTTTCTTGCATTCACAAACTGGGTGATCAGTTTCTCAAAATCCTTTGCACTTTCAAATGTTTCCTCCTTATCTGACTTCACAATCACCCTTCTGAGAGGGATTCTAGAAGGAATTCCAGCATTCGCCCTCGCCCTGTTAATCTCCTTTACAATTTCCATCGCAATTTTCATTTTCTTCTCAATCCGTTCATCTATCAGGACCTTGTTCGCTGCTGGGTAGTGCTCGAAAAACACGCTTTCATGCCTTGCATCGTATGTGAGGTAAATTTCCTCTGCAACATGGGGTGCAAGTGGGGCGAGGATTTTTGCAAGTCCGCTGAGAACCTCGGCCAGAGTATAATAGGCAGCCATCTTTTCATGGGAAAGCCCCTTCGCTCTTATCCGTTCCCGCACTGCCTTTATGTAGATTCTTGAAAACTCTCCTTTGATAAACCGTTCGGCGATTTTCCAAAGTTTGTGATAAGCAAAGTTTTCCATCTCACTTGTTGCCTGCAGCTTCAGATTCTCCAATCTTGAGAGCATCCACCTGTCCTCTGTAGAAAGATGGTCTCTCACATTTTCATAGGTGAGATCTCTCAGCTCCACCTTATCATTTCGCATGTATAGATTTGCAAAAACCGCACAGTTCCAGAGTATCGAAAGGGAACGGTAGAACCCCTTTATTCGTTCCTCGCTGTAAACCAGGTCCTGCCATGGCTCTTTTGACAGAAGATATAATCTGAGAGCGTCGTAACCATACCGTCCTGCAAGGTTCCGGGGGGTATCCACATTCGGTGACACATTTGTGACCGTTTTGCGTTTCTCATCAACAACATGCCCATGGGCGAACACGGTCTGATACGGAGGTTTATCAAATGCAATCATGCTTAGAACCATCTGGGAGAAAAACCAGTTTTTAGTTTGTCCGATGGATTCAACTATGATGTCTGCAGGCCAAAGGGCATTGAACTCTTCTTTTTTACCTGGATAACCGAGGGACGCCCATGAAGCCACACCCGAGTCAATATAGACATCCACCGTATCCTCAACACGGCGCATCTCCTTTCCGCATTTATCACAGGTAAACACTACATTGTTGATCGAAGGAATATGGAGGGATTGCCCTTCAACAAATCCCCTGCCTGTCTTCAGTTCTTCGATTGAGGAGACAACCTTCGTGTTGCCACATGAACATTTCCAGATGGGCATAGGAATGCCCCAGTACCTCTGCCTTGAGATACACCAGTCCTTGAGATGCGAGAGAAAATCATACATTCTGCCCGTGCCCACCCATGGTGGCATCCATTTAATTCCCTCCGATGTCTCCAGCAATCTATCCCTCATTCCCTTGGTCCTGATAAACCACTGCCTGGTTGGGATGTGCAAGAGCTGGGAACCGCAACGCCAGCAATGCCCTGCCCTTACTATCTCCTCTACCTCTGCGTACAGGACCTCGCCATCCTTCAGGTCCCTCGTAATCAGGGAATTGGCATCGTCATACCTGAACCTGGCATATTTGTTGATTATTTTGGAAGTAAAGGTTCCATCAATTTCAAACGGATTGAATACAGGTAGATTGTACTCCTGCCCTATCTCAAATTCCACTGTTCCCATTCCCGGCGAGACGAAAAAGGCACCTGTATGCACTGGCTGCACCCTCTTGCTGGTAACAATTTTATGGACCCACTCCCCTTTCACCTCCTGGTGATAGGGTACCTCTATGAGCAGCGGGGGAATGTACTCAATACCTTTCAAACTCTCTCCCTTGATTGTGTCCAGAATTTCAGTGCTATCATAATGTCTGTAGCCAATGACCTTTTCAAAATTCTGCTTGCAGGTGATGAGAATATGTTCCTCCCCACCTGTTTTCACCTTTACCTTTATATATTCTGTCTCAGGGTTTACTGCAATTGCAAGGGCACCTGTGACTATCCAGGGATAGGGAGTCCATGCAAGGATAAATTCGTCAGTCCTTCCTTTCAATGGGACCATCACATAAACTCCGCGCACCTTTATCTCCCTGTAATCCACCTCATTATCTGAAATTGCAGTTTCACATCTGGGGCATACGGGCACAACCCTTTCCATTTCTACCAGGAAACCCCGCTCGTACGCCCTCGCAATGCTCCACCACACGGAGGCGATGTAGGCATCCGAGAGTGTAAGGTATGTCCTGTCCCAGTCGAACCAGATGCCGAGCATCTTGTACTCCTCAATCATCTTGTTCTTGTTCTCAAGCGTGAAATCCCTGCATTTTTCAATAAATTTCTCGAGCCCGAATCTCTCAATTTCCTTCTTTCCCTTCAGCATCAAACTCTGTTCGAGCATTAGCTCGATCGGGACCCCGTGCATGTCGAAGCCAGGTATTGCAACCACATTCTTCCCGTTCATCATGTGGTATCTTATCAACACATCCTTCAGTACCTTGTTTCTCGCATGGCCAATGTGGACTATCCCGGTCGCAAAGGGTGGCCCATCAAGAATATATAACTTTTCAGATTTTTCCCTCGCCTTCTTTATTTTAGTGTAAATTTTTTGCTCCTCCCAGTATTTGAATATTTTCGCCTCCAGTGCCTGAAGATTAAACTCCTTCTGAATATCCCTAAGCATTTCTCTCTACCTTTATCCGGCTGGGATGCTATCTCGCCAGATTTTATTTACTGTTTTGCACCCCTTTCCTTTGACTTGGGTCTCAATCCAGGATAGCCACACTTCCTGCATCTCGTGGCTCTCAAGGGATTCCTTGCACTGCATCGCATGCAGATTTTTTTATTCAGCAAACGGTTAACCGCCTCTGGGAATGCCATCGTCACACCGAATGCGGTATATTTTGCACACTATTTAACTCTTTCTTAAACCACCGCAGGATGTGGGGCAGGGGCAAAATTGGGTGATGGACGGAACTACAGTTAAATATCCTCTTCCATTCTCCCTTTCATGGACCTGAAATCGCACTTTCAGAAAATTGAAAATTTCTACGGGGAGTACATGCTCCTGGAGGACTGTACAGTTGTGACGGATAATGCAATGGACGGG
Organism: Thermoplasmata archaeon; assembly: GCA_026414225.1. GTDB lineage: Archaea > Thermoplasmatota > Thermoplasmata > Lutacidiplasmatales > SKW197 > SKW197. The sequence continues at coordinate 92,922 of JAOAJK010000003.1, read as the reverse complement.
GGTTTCCTCATCGATGGGAACGAAGTTTATCCGTTTGGATCCCCTGCCGCTTTCGAGAGGACGCTCGAAGTGATTAAGCGCAGAAAAAATTTGTTCTTTGCTGCAGTGGGCGAGGAGTTTGTGCAAATCATCGAGAAAAATTTTCCATTTCTGAAACGCAAGGATTCCTTTTTCTATACTGTTACAAAGGAGCAGTTTAGGGGAAAAAAGAAACATGAGTGCGAGAATCTCCGGAGAGAAGACGCAAAAACTGTTGCAAGATTCTGGGGTGGCGAGGAGAGGTACATCCGGAGCAGGATCGAGCGTTATCCTTCCAGCGGAATTTACGATGGAAATAAGCTCGTGGCCTGGGTTGGACTCCACAATCTCACACCCAGAATTGGAATAATGGGTTTTCTCCATGTGCTCGACGACTACAGGGGAAAGGGGTTGGCTGAAAGCGTGAGTACCTGCCTTGCAGAACAGATATTCGGGAGTGGCAGAATCGCAGGGATTCATATCTGGATTGACAATGAGCCCTCAAAAAATTTAGCCAGAAAGCTTGGATTTGAAAGGAGATGCACTCACTCGTGGTTCTGGCATGAAAGGGACTAACAAAAATCATCAAGTTTGGAATTGTGCTTCGGCTTTGGATCTAAAAAAAAGATTTCTGTATCTGGCTTCCAGTGATCGAGGCAGTCATAACAGAAACCTTCTCGCACATCATAGGGAAGGATCTTTATTCTGGCTCTGCAACTCCTGCATTCTATCTCCCCTTCCCGCTCGTCTGAAAAGCATCTGGTATCTGCCTTCAATACTTGCTCAACCATGCGAGAGAAGGGATAAGGAAGAAGTATTAAAAGGTAATGGTTTTTCTTGAGCCAGATTTTCCGTTTCTGTAGTTTTTCACCCGCTTGAAAAGCTCCGCAATTCCGATGATTTTACTGTAGAAATCGGGCAGAATTTTAAACATGAGAAGGGTAAGAATGAAAAGTGTAGAAAAACTTATAACTTTGCCGACAAAATTATGAGCGAACTCGAAGCCAGTTACACCAGAAAACCAGGAATAATTGGTTGCAGTGCAGTAGATTACAATCGCATTTCTCATTGCGTTCACGATGTAGATTACGGGAATCGTAAGACCGATGCAGGCAAATTTTCTTTTGATACTGGAAGAGGTGGCAACCACCGCAAATACATCCACAACAGTTGCCTGAATACCCGTGCATGCGAGCACAATATTTACCACATTCTTTCCTCCCCACATCACTTCCATGTAAATCTCTTCGAAGTTGGTGCGAACAAACTGGGCATTGCCTAGATAATTTAAACTTCCGGTGGTGACACCATCCATGAAGAAAAGGTTGGCAAACCAGACACTTTGCTCAGTTACCAACTGAATGAGGAAGGCGCTGAGCACCGGGATGCAATCAACCACATAATAAACCACACCTGCACCGAATATCAGCTTCGCGAGAAATTCCATGCTCTCGTTTTTTTCATTCAGGGAGAGCGAAATGTATTCGTTGTAGGCAAGAAATGCAAACCCGATAATTGCGGTTCCTGACAGGAACATAGGGAAATAATCGTGAATGTAAAAATAATGGGGAGTGTAAAGGAGCCAGTAGAAACCAAAGAGGATATAGCCAACGATTCTCGCCTTATACCGCAATTCCTTTTTTGAAAAGCAGCCCACACCGAAGCAGCCAAGAGAAACAAACAGCAGGAGATAGAGGATGAACAGATACATTATAATTTTATGCAGACAAGGGTCTCAGTGCTCTTTACCCCTTTTATTTTTCGGATGTCGTGAACTATCGTTTGAAGGGCTTCAGTTATGTGCTCTGTCTCGATCTTTACGATCACATCAAAAGGCCCTGTGATTGCACTTACCTCCCTCACCCCTTGCTTTTTCCGTAATTCAGCAACTACCTTTTCAAGCTCGCCAGAATCCGTTTCAATCAATACATAAACACTTTCCATTTCTCCACCTCAAACTATTGAGATTGCACCTTGGGGGCAGACCTCAACGCATGTGCCACATTCTACACATCTCCCGGCATCTATATTTGCATGGGAATTCAGGGTAATTGCACTCTCCGGACAGCTTTCCTCACAGCTCCCGCAGCCAACACAGAGGTCCAGGTCCACCTTTGCAGGCATTTTCATGCCTCTGACTTCAGCACAATCTCTATATGAACGCCATCAGGCACTGGGAGGCGCATCAGGAGGCGAAGGGCTCGTTCATCTGCATCTAGGTCTATGAGTCGCTTGTGCACCCGCATCTCCCATCTGTCAATTGTGCTCGAACCCCGCCCATCTGGACCTTTTCTCACGGGCACCACCAGCCGCTTCGTGGGCAGCGGTATTGGACCCTTCATTGCTACACCGGTCCTCTGGGCAATTTCTTTGATTTTCTGACACACACTGTCTACTTTTGTAGCATCGGCGCCACTCAACGCAATCCTGGCCTTCTGTGTCATCTGATCACTCCAAAATAAAGGAAAAAAAGTGTTTTAGGCCTTTTCAAGGTCAATCACTACGCCCGCGGCCACCGTCTGTCCCATATCTCTGACCGCAAATCTGCCGAGTGGTGGGAAGTCCTTTGCTCTCTCAATCACCATCGGTTTCGTGGGTTTCACCTTGACGATGGCCCCATCGCCCGTCTTTATGAAGTTCACCTTTCCACCCTCCACCTGGCCTTCCTTGTCCATGATTGGCTGGCCCGTTCTCGGGTCAAGCAATTTCTGGATTTCCGTGATTGTGCATGCGACCTGGGCGGTGTGACAGTGGAATACCGGTGTGTAACCCGCTGTAATAACGGTCGGGTGGTTCAGGACCATTATCTGGGCTGTAAAGCTCTTTACCACCGTTGGCGGGTCCTTTTCATGCCCTACTACATCACCGCGCTTCACATCGTTCTTGTTTATGCCCCTCACATTGAAGCCAACATTATCACCTGGTTCTGCCTGTGGAATGGACTCATGGTGCATTTCAATTGATTTGACTTCTCCAGAGACCTTTGCAGGCATGAAAATGACCTTGTCTCCCGGTTTCATGACGCCGGTCTCCACCCTTCCTACGGGCACGGTCCCGATGCCAGTGATTGTGTAAACATCCTGGACTGGTAACCTCAGGGGCTTGTCCTTGAGTTTGGGCGGGACCTCCAGATTATTCAGGGTCTGGATAAAGGTTGGACCCTTGTACCATGGCATGTTTGGAGATGCCTTTGTGATGTTATCATCTTTGAACGCACTTATGGGCACGAACTGGACTTTTTCCATCTTGAAACCCACGCTCTTCAGATACTTTGTCACCTCATCTTTGATTTCGTTGTACCTCGCTTCGCTGTAGTTGACTTCCTGCCTGTCCATCTTGTTCACTGCAACGATCATCTGGGGCACGCCGAGGGTTCTTGCAAGATAGATGTGCTCCTTTGTCTGCTCCTGCACGCCTTCAGCAGCGCTCACCACAAGCACGGCTGCATCCGCCTGGCTTGTGCCCGTAATCATGTTCTTCACGAAGTCCCTGTGCCCAGGTGCATCGATGATCGTGAAGTAGTACTTATCAGTATCAAATCTCCTGTGAGCAATGTCGATGGTAACTCCTCTTTCTCTCTCTTCCTTTAATCTGTCCATTACCCAGGCGAATTCAAATGTTGCTTTGCCTTTCTTCTCTGCCTCTTCTCTGTACTTCTCGATTTCCTCTTGCCTGATGTATCCCGTGTTCAGCAGCAGCCTGCCCACTGTTGTCGACTTCCCATGGTCTACATGACCAATGAATACGAGGTTCAGATGTGGTTTTTCAGCCATATTCATTGCCTCCGATTGTTATGCCTTAAATCGTTTACCTATATAATCTTTTTTTCTCATGATGGAACTTCCCACAAGCACTGCCAGAACCAGGAGGACAATCGGAAGATCAAAACCTGGAGTTTTCTGCTGAACATATGCTTTAATTTTCAATGTAACTGGCTGTGAATAGTAATCTTTTCCACTAATGCTCACCTTGCCTCTTAGTACCACATCTGCATCCTTATCCAGATTCCTTGTCACCGTGAGGGTAAAGTATGCATTTCCGTTGGCGTCTGTGGTGTAGGTCTGGGGTTCGATGAGAATGTCACCTGAACCTGCTATATCCACTGTAAAATTCACCCCGGAAACAGGCAAACCGCTCCTCTTCAGATTGCCTGTAAGCATCACGGATGTTCCCTGCTTACCTGTAACTTCATTATCTGAAATACCCAGGGTTACAGTGTACTCCAAGGCCGTTCCTGCAGGATATATCTGAAGATATGCTGGATTGCTGGAATACTGGTTTCCCCCGACGATTGCCTTTGCGCTTACGGTTATGTTTGCCTCCTTTGTGAAGTTGGCAATCACCGAAATTTCAAATTCCGCATTCCCACTGGCATCTGTGGGTACAGAGGCAGGGGCAATCTCCAGGTTTGCCTTGCTGCTTAAGGTGAGGGAAACATTCACGCCAGACAGGGGAAGACCTCCCTTGGAAACATGCACGCTTGCAATTACTGAGTTTCCCTGGACACCTTCCATCTCGGTCTCCGACAGGGAAAGGGCGACCACAGGGATAGTTGCCTTTGCAATGTTCACGCTCACCGTGCACCCATTTTCCCTTCCCCAGAATAATCCCCTGAGCGTCAGCTGGAGTACCGCATTATCCGTATAATCTCCAGTAATCCTGATACGGATTTCCGTATTTCCACTTCCATTTGTGAAGGCGGGAATGCCAAGCACTGAAACTTTCCCGTCCGCACGGTCCTTCCAGCCGAAGACCAGGGCATTTGTTATTCCAGTCCCTTCAGCTTCCACCTTCACCACCAGATTTGCGGTGTTGCCACTTTCTCCTTTGATTTCGATTACGGACGGCTGGGCAGTCACGGTCACAGCATCGGGAATCTGCAGTAAGCTTCTGGCATAAACTGCCCCGTGGTAACCCGAGGTGCACACGACAAGGTAATAATCAAATACCCTCGAGGTAACTGGCATCTCGTTCATTGTGACAGAGAACTTTACTGCTCCCTGGCTGTCTGTAACCAGTTCAGGGTTCTCAATTTCAAAAATCCCATCCAGTTCCATTATTCCGCACTTTACAGTCATCGCACCCACGGGATTGCCCTCGTAGGTTACACTGCCGTTTATCTCACCATTACCTGTTTTCCAGCTGACGCCCTGACATGTGGCGGTTATTGTCACCTCCAGGGAGCCCGCGGTCGTGACCACAAGCGCTGCAGAGTATGCCCTTTCTTCACCGCCAGCTACTGAAACTGCGAAGGAAATCTGGAGGTAGGAATTCTCAATGAAATCCTCGGTAATCAGGAACTCAAGTGCTGCAGTGCCAGAAGCATCGCTGACATTCTCTGCAATCAATGGCTTTATCCTTGCATCTGAGACATAGACCACCCTGCTGAACGCTTCCTTCACAGCGACGCCCGAGTTCAGGATTTCAAAAGAGAAGGTGTAGGTGTTGTTTGCCAGCCCTTTCACAAAAAGTTCTGAAACTATGTTGATTTCAAGTTCAAAGGGCTCAAGAAGGACATAAAATCTCTTCATTACACCATTGCTTGGGAGAAGGCATTCGACACTCACAAGCTGAACGACATCCAGTGTCTTTGTCAGCCCGAGGGTGAAGAATGCACATCCATTGCTATCCGTGGTTTTGGAGGTAGCATCAGGGGTAATCGCACTAGAGGGTGAAATTTTGACCTGAACTTCTGCGTTTACTACCGGGTTCCCAGCCGGGTCGGAGGCACGGACAACAATTTCTGACTGGCTTCCGCTCACTGCATTCAGACGATAGGGGACCGCATATGCTTCTATCGAGACACTGCTGGCAAGAGACATTGAGACGAGATTGTGCTTCTCAAGCACACTTTCATCTGGCACTGGTTTTATCATTACCCTGCTTATATCGACCACATCGTAAAGAATTTCAGAGTAAACTGGAATGAGGGGTAGGTGGGAGGACACGATGCCCTGCACATATTTTATCGCATTTGCAAAGCCCTGGGTGGTGGAAAGCATGCTGCCAGTAAGATTATCTGTATCCGGGTTTCTGTATCTCCACAGATTCTCACCGTTCGTGATTCCATCAGTGTAATCATATTTGCTGCTGATTAATTTGTATATGTACTCAAAAGTTTCATCCACTTTCACGCTGCAGAGGAACAGGTCGTAGTCCCTTATGTTCAGCACCTGAAGCGGCTCAGTGTCTGCATACACACCCGCAGTTCTCAGATTTGCACAGAACCACATTGCAACCTGCTGGTTTATAGTGGTTTTTTCTTCAATGTAAATTTTTACCACGCCATCATGTCCCATCTTTCTCCCGTTGTAGTCCTCACGCCAGCCATCGCCATCCATGTCCTTGTAACTCGCGGTGTTCAGCAAAGTTATTGCCTGGGAAATGTTTTGCGTATAGGTTTTCACGCTGGTATTGTAGTACTGATCGCCCTTCTGAACGAGGGAATTCTCCCAGATAAGGAAATTAGAGTATCTCGCTTCTACCTGGCTGTTAGGAAGCAGGTATCCCGCCGCATTTCTAAACTGGAGCCCTGCATCTGTGCCAGCAACCTTTATAGGGTAGGTTACGGGGTCATCTACGGAACTTCGCTGTTCATAGCCAGAACCCTCATCATAACCCTCGAAGTATTTTTCAAGATTAAAACCAAGGAAGGTAACCTCTCTTTCTTTGTGCGGGAATGCCGAAAAAGACGAGACCTGGCTAAAGTCAGGCAGGAACTCAGATGAGACAGGATGGAAAACAAGAGAGACCTCCCTGTTCTTCACCGCTTCAAGGAGGGAAAGATATGAGGGATACTTCACGATTTTTATCCCGTTGCTGATGCTCTTGTAGTATTCTGTGTTCGGTGCCAGAACAATTTCTATGCCTGGCTTCCATAAAACCATTCTGAAGGGCCCACTGCCCGTGCTCTTTGATGCCCCGGTAGTGGAATTATGGTCCAGATTCCACGAAGTCGCATCATCCCAGTGATTTTTCCAGATGTCTTTCTTCAGGATGGGCAGGGAAAGGATTGTGATTCCGAAGTCCCAGACAGTTTTGTTCAGCACAAATTTCACCGTGGTGGCATCAACCTTCTGCACTGCCTCCCAGTAGTTTTCGTTCTTGTCCGTTGCGCCGGGAATTCTGGTCCACTTCAAGAACTTAAAGTATTCGGAGGTTTTTAACGGTGCCTCGGGGTTCAGGATAAAGTTGTAGGTAAACACCACATCATCCGCTGTGAGGAGCGTGCCATCGTGCCATTTAAGGTTGTCCCGTAACTTTACAGTCCATGTGAGGCCATCTGCGGTTTCCCATGAAGCTGCGAGTCCTGGCTCTGCACTTCCCGTAGTCCGGTTTGTGTAGGCAAGGGAATCGTAAACAAGGGAGAGAACCCTGAGCGTGTAATCATCCTCAGCAGTGCAGGGATTCAGTGTCTGAATATCCAGCACGCTGCCCGCTATAATTTGCCCGAATTCCGGAGTTTCCATCACCTGCTGCTTGTTCAGAGTGGTCCCCTCTGTTCCGCAAGGAACCTGGACTATCAGCCAACTCACCATCACCCAGACCAGTAAAATTCGACCTATCCCGTGCATGGCCTAAAACGCACCTTGCGATATAAAGGTTTTTGGAGAGAGTCGATGTGTTGCCTATAAGAAAGAAATAGTGCAAGGTACCAATATTATCCAAATATGCACATCTCTCAACTGGGCAAAACCCATTCGTTTTTTGCGGCTCTATGGCAATATAAATAGCTTATAAAGGACCACGAACACGACGACTTCTATGACAAGAATGGATGAGAAGATTCTGTGCCGCCTGAAAAATTCTTTACGAGGTTCTACAGAAAGAGGAATATTTGGCCCCTCGAGAAGCCAGCCCTTTGGGGTGCCGATCGCAAATATAGAAAATCTTTTTTTGTCATACCACTCAAAAATTGATTCTGTTACTGGGAACACATATGGAGTATAATCCGTGAGCAGAACCTTGCCGTTGCTTTCACCCAACCATCTATCATATTTGGCGCGCATCCTCGTGAGGACTTCTTGAATTCGTGGATTGTTTCCGCTCTCATTTTCGTTCGAAACTTTCATTGCGGATATCTGCCTGAACTGCTCTTCACTCATAATTCCCAAACCGGGATATTCCGTATCAAAGCGTTTAATATCACTGCACTCCCATATCTTCGCTCGCAGTTTTCTTAGTTTACCTATACCCCTACATTTTGTGCACACCCTCCCACCTGTCCCGCGACACAGCGAACAGGCGCGTGAGGAATACCCAGTTCCATTGCACAAATGACACCTCTGTCGCTCTCGGACAAACTCTGTTCGATATGGGTCGCTAGAACTATAGCCAGATGCGACCGAAGGTTGGGATACCGTTACTCGTGTCTCTACACCAGAAGGATGCTTCACTGAGATCACATCTGCGGGCTTACCTCTAGCAGATCCCGAGTCGACCGTAAATGCACCCGTACTACGCGAAAGGCTATAGTAGTCCGATGCAGAAGATCGTAGTAAATCAGGTCCTGTAGATTTATAGGTTATTCTTGTCGTTTCAATCTCTCCAGTTCCGTTGCACGCCACACACTTCCGGAATCCTATCCCATTACAGGCAGGGCACTTATATTCACCCACCCCATTACATTCTTCGCAGCTAACTTCTCCCGCATCTGCGTAAGGAAAAACCACTTTCTTAGATACATAACCAGTTGGAGATTCGGGCTTCTTGGGATCCGTATGAAGAATATATGAATCGTACAGATTATACAACAGCGTGTCATCGTAAAAGCGTTCTACCTCCTTCCGCCCTATATATGCACCGCCAACATACTTCTTTTCCTCTATGTATTTCATCGGTTGGGCAAGAATTTTGGGCGTCAAGAGAGATGAACCTCTTATGGATCTAAGAATTTTTTTCTTTTTTTCAAATTCTTCCATCCACTTTTCAAATGCAAGTTTCCCATCTATATGTTGGAGAGGTTGTGAAGGGACATTTTGGTCGCCGAAGGTTGCAACTACACTTTTACCCACTTCGTTCAGCGCATCACCCACTTTATATATTAACCCAAAGGTGGCGTTATACCAGCCCATAAAAGTCGCAGAAATCACAACAGCGCCAGCAATCACCAAAACAATCGCAGGAATATATCTCATGGGCTCTAGAAAGGAATTTAAATCACTCCCGCAGAAGAACAAGGCTAATAGGTAAACTCCAATACCAAGAAGAGAGCTCCAAAAAAAGAGCGTTCCCCAACCTGCTTTAAGAACATCCTCTCTCTCTTTATTTTTTATTTCTCTAATCCTGAGACCGACAACAATTAATCCAATAAAGATTACGATTGCCAGACCAAGGACACATAAACCATTTTCCCATAGTCGTGTCTCTAATGTTACTTTCTCAATGGGCACTTGAATGTAACCATACTCAAAGTATAGCGTTGCAAATACATACAGATAAGTGCCTTCTGGCAGATCCTTAATCACTACTCCTTTAAATTCTGCGATACCCTCCTGGTTTGTTGTAGCATTCGGAATGCCTGTAGGTTTTAACTTTGAATCTTCATTTATGTAAAGGCCGACCGTTGCGTTTGGCACAGGTTGTCGATAATATGTATCCGTTACAATCACAGTAATATCTGTTGGCTCCCCTTCCCTTATTTTGTTCACAGAAACCTTAACTATAAGGGTGGGTTGAGAGGTAGAAAGTATGGCTTCGTTTCTATATTCTTCTGATGATGCAGAGGTATGAGACGCCGAAAAAATCAGCACCCCGATGAGGAAAATTAGACCTGGAAGCTGGAACCATGCTTTTACTCCTGCTGTATTTTTCCGCATGGGCGCACCTGTTTTTGGGTATTGTTCAGTAACATCCAGAGATGATAACATCCCTGAAGTCCGCTTTCTAAAGATGGGGGTAAAAGGATATCAAATCACCATATATTATAATTTCGCTCTGTGTGCTGTGTTTGTATTATCAGCCCACCTCGTGAATGTGAGAAGCAAACCATGGATTCACGATGTCCGTCGGTACTACAGAGGGAAAAGGACAAAACTTAAGAAGACATAATATAAGAAATGGATTTGAAACCCCACCAATAACCTTAATAAATTCCCTATTTTCTCTCTGGTAAGATGACAATCGAAGACGAAATCAGACAGATAGAGGAAGAAATCAAGAACACCAAGTATAACAAGAAAACCCAGCATCACATCGGTAGATTGAAGGCGAAGCTTGCGCGGCTTCAGAACGAGCTGGAGATGCGGAGAAGTGCGGGTGTAGGGAGGAGCAGGCAGAGTTATGCAGTGCGAAAGTCAGGAAATGCAACCGTTGCCCTCGTGGGTTTTCCCAGCGTGGGTAAGAGCACGCTGCTTAACAAGATCACGGATGCAGAGAGCAGGGTCGGTGCCTATGATTTTACAACATTAAACATTATCCCGGGGATGCTCGTGCACAAAGGGGCCAAAATCCAGATTCTGGATATGCCCGGCATTGTTTCAGGGGCGGCAGCGGGAAGGGGAAGGGGCAGGGAGGTGCTCTCGGTGGCAAGGTCCGCGGACCTGATCGCACTCGTCTGTGATGTGTTTGAGCACAATGTGGATGCGCTTGTGAGTGAACTTTATAAGGGAGGAATCCGTCTTAACCAGCGTCCGCCGAATGTGAGCGTGACCAAGAAGGAGCGGGGCGGCATAGAGGTCCATTCAACCGTTGAACTCACAGTTTTGAACGAGCTGCTCGTGAAGGACATTGTCAGGGAGATGGGCTACATAAATGCGGATGTGGTTCTCAGAGAGGACCTCACAGAGGAGAGGTTGATTGATGCCCTCTCTCAAAACAGGGTTTACATCCCAGCCATCTGCATTCTCAACAAAATTGATTTGATTGACGAGCATACCCTCGAAAATACTGTGAAGGCGATCCAGGCAGGGGGTTTCGATGTAATACCCATTTCTTCAGAAAGGGAAATTAACCTTGAAATCCTGAAGGAAAAAATTTACTCGGCCCTAGAGTTCATCCGCATCTACATGAAACCCCAGGGCGGGGATGTGGATTACAGGGAACCGCTCATCCTGAGAAAGGGTGCGGATGTGGAGGATGTCTGCAATGCCATCCACCGCGACTTCAAAAATAGATTCAGGTATGCATGCGTGTGGGGAAAGAGTGCCAGGCACCCAGGACAGCGGGTAGGTCTGAACCACAAACTGGAGGATGAGGATATACTTACCCTGATCCTCCGGAGCGAATAACCTTTTTAGAACCCTAGTTTCATCTTCTGGCGGTCTATCTTTATTCCACCAGGAGTTATCATAATCAGATTCTTTGAAACCCCTGCGATGTCTCCGCCAGTTTCCTTCACTGCGTTCTTTATCTCCACCGTAATCCGCTTCATCGTAAGCTGGTCATTTGCAACTGAAGTGACATCCAGGATGACTATGTTGCCCTTGTATATCTCCCCCAGGATTGCATTCACATCCTCATATCTGATTATGTCTGCGAGCCGCACCACTGCCTTTGCTGGCTGGAGGGCACTCGCCTCGTCCTCAAAGACCATCTGGCCAAGGTCTATGTAGGTTCCTGGCTCTGCCACTGCACTTTCACCTTTCAATGCTTTGAGAGGGTTCTTCTTCAACAGTCCCGTCATATCATGCACCTCAGGAGGTTATTAAAATAGTGTGATATATACTTTTCCAACGAGATGCAAAGCGTAAAAAATTGGGTTGTTGGGAGGGCCCGCAAAAGGTTATGCTCCTCCCAGTTCTTTCCTTGCCTTCTCAATCAGGGTAACATTTCCTATCCTTTCAAAGAAAGCCAGGGCTTTCTCCATTATCTGCTTATCCTTTGTCCATTTTCCAATTTCAAACAGGGTCTCATAATAGCTGATGTCGTAGGCACCCATCTCCTCTAAAATTGCAATTGCCGTCCTGAGCGAGGCAATCCCCTCGGCTACCGCACCTTTCTTAAGAAGACACTCACCCCTCACGATGTAATAATACCCTATCTTATCTTTCGCATCCAGTTCATCCGCAATCTCCTTTCCTTCCTCGAGATACTCTTCGCATATCTCAAATTCACCCTTTCTGCAGTAAGCCAGAGCAATCGTGAGCATGCCAATGCAGACAATATCCTTCTGGTCTATTTTTTCTCCGATTTCCAAGCTTTTTTTCAACAGTTTGAGAGCATCGTCAAATTGTCCGAGGGTAAGATACTCGCTCCCGATGTTTCCATACGACCATGCCATTCCCCTCATGTCTCCTATTTCTTCGCCGATTGCTAAACTTCTAGAATAAAATTCAAGGGCTTTCCGATGGTCCCCTCTATCACGGTAAATGACACCTAGATTTTGATAGGACCATTCCACACCCCACAAATCCCCGATTTTTTCCTCTATCTCTAAACTTTTGAGGTAATACTCAACCGCTTTATCATAGTCCCCTTTGTTGGAATATACCAGTCCGAGGTTGGTATAAGTCATTGCCACACCGAATACATCTCCAAGTTTATTCTGGATTTCGGCACCCTTATGGTAGAAGTCTATCGCTCTCTCGTAATTCCCCTTGCTATAATACACCACCCCAATGTTGTTGTAGGTATTGGCAACCCCCCTTACATCCCCGATCTTTTCACGAATTTCGAGTGCCCTCTGATAAAATTCCAGGGCACTATCGTATTCGCCAATGTACCAGTGCCCTGCCCCGATTCTGTGATTTGCATTTGCAACCTCCTTCTGTGCGTTTAGTTCTTCGAAGACCGCCAGAGCTCTCATCTGCCACTCTATTCCGCTCTTGTATTCTCCCTTCCGTTCGTACACATAACCCTTTGCACTCCACACGCCTGCAAGCTCAAACCTTGCTTCCGGGATTCCGGTAAGCAGCTCCTCCGCCCTTTCCACCTCTCTCAGAGCACTCTCATATTCTCCCTTGCTTATGAAAATTTCAGATAGTTTCCTGCAGGTTTTCCCTGCCTCCACAGGGTTCCTCTGGAGTGTGTAATCAAACCTTTTTCTCAGCACTTCCAGTGCGAAATCGTATTTTCCATCCAGCTCCAGAACTTCTGCCAGATCCCACAGAATTTCAACCTTCTGCTGCACCTCTTCCTCCGTTTCCCCCAGAACTTCTATTGCACTTTCAAAGAGTTCTGCGGCCTCTGCGTTCGCAAATCTTCGGGCTGCACACCTTCCCGCCTTCACAGCATACTCTAAAAATTTGGTTTTGTTGTGGCAGGCCCTGTAGTGGCGTGCTATTTCGCTCCAGAATTGCTCATCCCTTCCGTGAAGCTTCTCAAGGACCTCCGCAGCCTTCTGATGCATGATTCTTCTGCGTGCGCCTGTTATATCCTCATATATGACTTCGTGGGCAGTGTTGCTCACAAACTTGTAACCTTCCTCAAATTCCTCTGTTTCTACCAGAAAATTCTGGGAGATAAGTTCCTCAATGGCATCCAGCAACTCCTCCTCCTTTAGCCCTGCAAGCTCATCCAGCACTTCATACTCAAACACCCTTCCCAGCACGGCACATGCGGTGAGCACCTTCCTCGCTTTTTCGCTCAATCCCGAAAAACGGTACTTCACAAGGTCTTTTACGGTGTCTGGCATCTCCATCCTTTTGATGGATTCGATGTCACTCAATCCTGAACTCTGGATGGCTGTTAAAAACTCAATCACGAAAAAGGGATTGCCCGAGGTTCTGTCATGAACATATCTTGCAATCTCATCCACCTGCGCAAGTCCGAGTTGTTCAACGATCTGCTGTATCTCTTTTCTGCTGAAGGCCTCAAGTTTCAGCACGGTGCACAACCGTTCGATGCTCATGTTCCTCATTGTGCTTGCAAAGATGGTTTCAGTGCGGGCATACTCCTCCACATAGGTTGCGATAGCAATAATTTTCTCAGTTTTGATGTTTCTACCAAGATAATGGAAAAATGAGAGGGTAGCTGAGTCCGCAAGATGCAGGTCGTCGACCATAAAAAGCACCGGCTGTTTTCTTGAAATTCCAGTGAACTGACGCAGGAGATGTTCAAGCATCCTTGTCCTTTCCCTTGCCATCGTATCCGGATTCAGTTCCTCAATTTCCAAGCTCTGAAAACTGGCGAGCCCGAGGGGAACATACATCTCAGACCGCTCACGAACTTTCTTTGCATAGGTTTGAAGGGCTGAGAGCACCGGCAGATAGGCGGGTTCATTGTTGCCAATGCATATTGAAGAAAGCACGGTAAAACCCTCCTTTTGACACATCTCTGCGAATTCGCTGGCAAGCCGGGTTTTTCCAACTCCCACATCGCCACTTATCAGAACAGTGTTTCCCCTACCCTCTTCTGCGTCCTTCATCACCTGCTTTAAAATCCCAAGTTCTTTTTCCCTATCCACCATGACTGGTGGGAATTGCCGTGCATCCATGGTTTCAGAAAGTGGAACTTCTCAGCATATTTAAGGGTTTTTTGTCCCTGACAATTCCGCTCCCCTCCTGACGGAATAAAAGGGTATAAATAACCTCATCCATATACAGCCATCGCATAGAATGTACGAGACAACAGTTCCACAAGGACTTGTGCTTCGAAAGATGGCTGGCAGTGAAGAGGCCCTCAAAAATCTTCTCCTCGGGTTGAAAAGGCATAAGTTCACGGGTTACATTGAAGTCACGCTTCTGGACAAAAATGAAACTGAAACAGGTTTTGTGCTCCTGGATTCAGGGCAGATTACCGATACCTTCTATTTTTCCGCAAGTGCAAGGGACGCGGGCGAGAAAGCATCCAAGAAAATCTGGCAACTCTCGAAAAACCCGAAGGCATTGATGACACTTCACGGGCAGGTGAGGATTGAAGAGGTAGAGCAGGCAATCCGGAACTTACTAGAAGGGAAAACCGAGATTAAAAAGGAAAGTGAGATAGATGTCAGAATCCGTGTGCTGACCAGCAAGGGAATTGACACCTCCGAGATAGAAAAAATTGCCCTCAAAGATAAACAATCTGCGGAGAAGATACTGTCCGAGTTCGAGGAATTCATCCGTCTTAGCGAGGAGTTCAACAAGTTTATCAAAGAACATCCTGAGGCAAATGAAAGATTCCCTGATTTGGTATCAAAACTTAAAGATGCACTGGAAAAAAAGAAAGGGGTAGAGGAGAGCCGGAAGCTGTATTCTTCTTTAAGGCAGAGAGTGGAACAGGAAAAAACGCCAGAGGCAATTGAACTGGAAGTAAAGCATCTCAGGGAACTTGAGGAAATAATAACCAGGCAAAGGGAGGAAGAGGAGAGGAAAAAGAAGGAAGCTGCGGTTTATAATCTCATTATCCAGCACAAGGCAAAGGCGGAAGAAAATCCAGAACCATTCTGTCCCAGATGTGGGAGCCCGCTTGACAAGGACCGGCAGTGCGTGAAATGCAGTGCAGAGGACGAAACCTTTGGAAAGGTTGTGGAGAATCTCAGCATGAGGAATTTTATAGTGGGTGCCTCCAATAGATTCGCTTATGCTGTTGCCCATGGAATTTCCAAGTACCCAGGTAAACTTTACAATCCTGTGTTCATATTTGGGCCCGAGGGGAGCGGTAAAACCCATCTTCTGAATGCAATTGCTGGAAATCTGCAGAAGGGAGCCCTTTCTGGGAAAAGAATCGTGTTTACAAATATCCCCATCCTTTTGACTGTATTTGAGAAATACAGGGACAAACAAAGCAACTTGGTTGCCAGATTAGTGACCGCAGAATCCATTTTCATAGACAATTTTGAGGAAATTGCGGGAAAGGATGAACTCCAGAAATTGCTAGCAGGGGTGCTTATCAGATTCGTGAAGGAGGAGAAGCAGGTTGTGATAGGTTCCAAGATCTCACCGACGGAAATTCCAAAACTTGAAACCGAACTTCTTGTATGCTTCACGAGCGGGCTCCTGGTTAACATCTCGGAGCCGGACTTTGAAACAAAGAAGGAAATTCTTAAGAGGTACGCCCAGGAGCACGGAATCACGCTTGAGCCGGCGGTGATTAACTACATAGCTGGGATAAATCTTTCGGTGAATGAACTCTCAATAATCCTCAACCGGATCTTTGCCCTCGCGTCAATAAGCAACATGGGAATTGACCTGGCACTCGTAAAGGAAGCACTGAAGGAGCACACAGATAAATACGGAACAAAAGGAAAATTGAAATACAATGTCCAGAAAGGCCACAGTTACCTGGTTGAGGAAACAAGACCAAACATCGTATTCCAGATTGTCATGACAATGCATGAGATGGGTTATGAGTCCATGATTTTCAGCAGGATAAGTCCGAAGAGAATTACCGAAAAGCATGAGAAATTGCAGAAGGCATCAATATACTGGCTCACAGAGAAGGAGAGCACCGCGGAGACGATAGGCCACTCGCTGGAAAAGATTGTTTATGCGGTTGAAGAGAAACTGAACGCTCACCCGAACACCGTAATTGCCCTCGATGGCATAGAATTTCTGGTAAGTGCGAACGGGTTTGATGCGGTGGTAAAGTTCATAAGGAAGATAGTTGACATGGTGGCTGAAACCGAGGGAATGTTCTTAATCTCGCTCGGAGAAAGCACCCTGAAGGAGCAGGAAACCAAAATCCTGGAGAGGGAGTTGGAAGTCCTTAAAACCGATTAAGAGAGAATTTCACTGATTTTCAGGTGCTTTGAACAGATTTCTTTTATAAGGTCAATTTTGGATTTTTCATTTATTGTGAGCAGGGGTTCCATGTTATCTATCTTCACCGCCACCGTGTAAGTGTCCCACGGAACAAGCAGAAGGGGTATATCCGCCACACTCGCTTGCGAGATTATGTTGGAGGGCGGGAGAATGTTATTCGTGAGGAGAATGCAGGAGGCATTGTTTTCTATTCCAGCAATAATCATATCTGTTCTATCACCGCTCGTAATCAGCATGTTGTATTTTTCCTTGATGAGCGGATGCTGGTAAACTGAGCTCGCGGACATTGCTCCGATCAGGTATCGCTTTACTGGCTTATCCAGAGCATTTTCACCACAAAGCACCTTTGCAAACAGCCTGTCCGCAAGATACCTCACGGAGGTCTCGCTCAAACTCTCCACATGGGGAAGCACGCCGAGCACCGGAATTCCCGTTTCTTCTAGCACCTTCTGGCTAGTGTCGACGAACTCTCCCGTATTCTTCACACCATTCACAACAACACCTGCAAGTTTCACACCCTCAAGGCGCAGATATTTTTTTATAAAAACCAGGGAATCCAGTACTGTGTCAGTGTCTCCCCTGACTACAACTACCATCTTTCCATTTATGTATTTAGCCACGGAAACTGCATCCATGTGAACAGAACTCCCAAAAGCCAGGTCCTTGCCTGTTTCCACAAATACATCGCCTCTTTCCCTCTCAATTTTCAAGGCAATCTCTTGAACCCGCCTGGCTGTTGTTTCTGCATTGTACATGTACCTTAACTTCACATGCTCAAACCCGATACTCATCGTATCCGGTTCATCGGGAATGTTGAAAATCTTGCAGAGCAGGTGGGCATCATAGTCCCACAATCTTTTCCGCTGGTAAACCAGCCGGTCTCCAAGGGGTTTCATGTATCCGAATTTTTTTTCTGCGCTGGCCCATATCCCGATTATTACAGTCGTCTTTCCTGCACTTTTTTCGGTCGAAGAGAAAACGATTCTGCTCATTTTTTTACCTCCTTATTGCTGAGAATTATTCTAGCATCCACCGCCCTCGCCCCTTCTCCATCATCATAAACCACGAGAGGATTTATCTCGATATCGGAAATTTCCCTGCATTCGTTTATAATCATACCCATTTTGAGGATGCAATCAACAATGCTGTTTATATCCTTTTTCTTTTCACCCCTGACACCGAGAAGCAGTGGGTACCCTTTCACCTCGCTTATCATTTCAACTGCCTCGCCTGGTGTAACGGGTGCTGCACGGAAGGCCACATCTTTCATTACCTCAACATAAATTCCGCCAAGCCCGAACATCACCACAGGACCAAAACTCGGGTCGATTCTCGCACCTACAATTACCTCAATGCCAGGTTCCACCATTTCACAGATTTCCACACCCTCTATGTGCGCATCAGGCATGTGCTGCCTGCAGCTGTTTATGATTGACTGGTAGGCATCAATCACCTCCTCTTTGTTGAGGATGTCTAGAGCCACACCACCCACATCGCTTTTATGTATTATTTGTTTTGAAACCACTTTCAGCACAACTGGATACCCTATCTCCTCCGCAAAGGCAACCGCCTCCTCGAGATTCCGTGCAATTCTGCTTTCCGGTGCAGGAATCCCGGCGGCCTCGAGGATTGCATGGGCTTCCGCGGATAACAGGAACCTGCGACCGTCCCTCCTGGCAATTTCAATTATTTCCTGAATTCTGGCTTTATCAACCATCACTTCTCTCTCAGCGGACTGGGGTTTTTTCAGGTTCCCGAGTTGCCTGTAAAGCCCGCCAAGGCAGAACACCGCATCATAGACATCATGGAACACTGGAATTCCATCCTTTCTCAGAATCGCTATGCACTCATCAGCTTTTTTTCCGCCAAACAGGGAAAATACTATCGGTTTTTTATGCCTGTACTGGTCAAAGGAGTTCTTTATCAAATCCGCATAACCCTCCACATCAAACAATGCAGTTTCGCATGCCACGCAGATTACCGAGGAAATCTCGTCTGCCTCTAGTGCTTTTTTCAAAGCATCTCTGTAGTTCTGAATCGTCGCCTGCCCTGTCAGATCAACAGGGTTTTTCGTAGAACCGAATTGGGGGACGCAATCCTGGAAAAGAGATTTCAGCTTCGGGTAATCGCTATAGAGGTTTACTCCGTATTTTTCAGAAGCATCCGCTGCCAGGACTCCTACGCCTCCACCGTTCGTGATGATAACCGTGTTCTCTCCGGAAGGAAGAGCTAGCTCGGGTACCGTCTTGCTGAGGTTCAATGCCTCGGAAATTGTCTCACATCTGATTACCCCGCACTGCCGCATTATATCAGAGAAGACATTGTCCTCCCCTGCGAGCGAGCCCGTGTGGGATGCGGCCGCAATCGCACCCCTCCTTGACCTGCCTGACTTTATTACAATTACCGTCTTAGTTTTTGTAATTTTTTTAAGTGCATCTACAAGTTTCTCACCATTTTTGACCCCTTCAATATACATCAGAATTACCCTTGTATTCTGTTCTGAACCGAGATATTCCAGAAGGTCGGTTTCGTCGATGTCTGACTTATTCCCGATGGAGATTATTGCAGAAAGTCCGATGTTTTCGGACTGGGTTTTACCCATCATCGCGATTCCAAGGGCGCCACTCTGGGTGATTATTCCCACATTTCCCTTTCTTATCTGGGCAGGACCAAAGGTAGCGTTGAGGGATGCGTTGGCAGAATATATTCCGAAAATGTTGGGTCCGAGAACTCGCATTCCATGTGCCCTCGCAAACTCCACAATCCTTCTTTCTTCGGAAATATTCCCCACTTCGGAAAACCCGGATGTGATTATCGCCAGATATTTAACCCCTCGGGATGCACACTGCTGCACCGCCTCAAAAACAAAAGGGGCCGGGATCGAGATACATGCGAGGTCTATAGCATCTTCTATTTCCAGTATGCTTTTATAAACCCTGTATCCGAGAATCTCGCCACCCTTTGGGTTAACCGGATAAACTTTGCCGGAGTATCCACCCCTTATCACATTCTCCAGGATTTTATATCCAATTTTACTCGGTTCGTGAGAGGCCCCCACGATGGCAACACTCTTTGGCTCGAACAGGGAGGTTATATCTGGTTTGTTATCTGGCATGACGATCCTCCTTGAAGAGCATCTTCAGGTGATAGACACCTTCAGACATTCTCTTTTCAATGTTGAAACCTGCCTTCTCAAACAGGTGGAGCATCGGTCGATTGTCTGCAAATACTTCAGCGGTAAATCCCGTGAGACCATGGGTTTTTGCAAGGTATGTCAGGTAGGAAAGTAATTCCCATCCCACACCCTTGTTCTGGTAATCATCCCTCACAACCAGTGCAACCTCCGCGGTGTTTGTGTCTTCTTCAATCCCATACTGTCCCACACCCACTATTTCCTCTCTCTCGCCATAATTGACAGTTGCCAGAATGACCATCTCCTTCTTGTAGTCGATCACCACAAACTCCTGGAGCCGTTCATGGGGCATATCCTTTCTCACGCTCATAAACCTCTTGTAAAGCGACGCATCCGAAAGTGAGTAGAAGAAGTCCTTGAGAAGCGGTTCATCGGTGAGTTTAACTGGGCGGAGCATTATTTTCAGGCCTGACCTGGTAGTTCTGTAGGCCTCCAAATGTTCGGGATATTGCCCCTTCTCGCCCGGAATAAATGCCTGATCTTTATAAATGAAACTGAGCTTTTTTGCTTCCTCGAGGAGCCATGGACGGAACTTTGGATGGGCAATGGAAATGAGTGCCATCGCCCTCTCCCGGATATTTCTTCCATGCAGGTAAGCGATTCCATATTCAGTCACAACATAGTGGATGTCGCCGCGGGTAAGTGTAATCCCAGTCCCTTCTTCCAGCACCGGCACAATTCTCGATACTTCCCCCTGTTTTGCCGTGGACTGCATTACCAGTATGGACCTCCCGCCCGGGGCAAGAATCGAACCCCTCATGAAATCTGCACTGCCGCCGATGCCACTGTAAAACATTTTTCCGATGCTCTCTGCAGTTACCTGTCCCGTGAGGTCAATCTGGAGTGCACTGTTGATTGCGACCATGTTTCTCTGCTGGGAAATTACAAGCAGGTTATTTGTATAATCCACTGGCTTTAATTCAACTGCCGGATTATCATGGATATAATGGTAGGTTTCCTTTGTTCCCATGCAGAAGCTGGCAACCGTTTTGTTTCTATCAACTGTCTTTCTGGTGTTATCAACAACCCCTTCCTTCATCAGTTCCACAATTCCATCTGTAAGTAGCTCTGTGTGGACGCCGAGATGCTTCTTATTTTTTAAATGGGCGATGATAGCGTTGGGAATGCTTCCATAGCCAACCTGGATTGTATCCCCATCCTGGACTATTTTAGAAACATATTTTCCAATCTGCATGCTTATTTCGTCAGGCACTTTTACCTCATACTCCAGCAATGGTTCATCGTGGGAAACAATGCAATCGATATCTTCAACATGAATGAATGTGTCACCATGGGTTCTCGGCATGTGGCTGTTCATCTGGGCAATAACAAGGTCCGCACTTTCAACCGCCGCCTTTGTGATATCCACGCTGATTCCCAGGCTCACATAACCATGTTTGTCAGGCGGCGAGACCTGGACGATTGCTACATCTATCGGGATGAATCTTTTTCTGAGCAGCTCTGGAATTTGAGAGATAAATATTGGCGTGTAATCTGCGTTGCCCGCGTTGACTGCCTCTCTTGTGTGGTTTCCGATGAAGAAAGAGTTATGGCGGAAGTTGGATTTGAATTTTTCCTCTGCGTAGGGTGCAACCCCGAGAGTCCAGAGATGAAAGACCTCCGCATCAAAAAATGCTTTCGGGTGGTTCTCTATGTATCGGGCAAGCTGGGAAACAAGATACTCCGGTTCCCCGCAGCCGGTGCCGATGAAGATTCTATCCCCTCGATTTATTTTGCTGAAAATCTGCTCTTCAGGCATGAATTTGTCCGGATACTTTGCCCTTATTGCGGAAATCCGCATGTCGGGGGTTTCTGAGGAGGCATCCATTTTATTTTCACCTGGCTTGTTATCCTCGGAACCCCATATCCGTTCGCATCTATAAGGATTTCCAAATCTACATCCATTATTCGAGCCGGACGATTATTTGATTTCCCGGTAAGCAAAACACCTGGGGACCATGTATGAAATTTTAAATACTATTTTGCTTTATTGAGCGTTGGGAAAAAGGCATGGACAAGGATGATGTAATCCGGGTTTTTCCTGAGATTCAGAAAATAAAGGATGAGAGCTTGAAAGAGAAAGTTGCTGCCGTATGGAGGGAGGCCACGGGTGGAAACATAGAGATTGTGAAGAAAATAATAATGCCCGAGGCAAAAAGAAAAATTTCGCTTGTTGACCACACCAGAAGAATTACCCAGATGGCGATGGCAGTTGCGATAGTCCGCAGGGATGTGAACATGGACTGGTTGATTGCGGGGGCAATTCTGCATGATGTGGGAATTGCCGCTGACCATCGGCTGGAAGGCGGAGAACTCAGGAAAAACGAGAGTTTGCTGGAACATGATGTAAGTAGTGTGCTGCTCTGCTCGAAGCACGGGTTACCGAAGGAAGTAATCCACATTGTTTCGATGCATGAGGAGGAGGAGGGGCACAAGATAGAGGAGGCAATCATCCTCAAGCACTGCGCGGAAATCGAGAACGAAATTGCAGTACTGGAGCGAAAGAGGACATAGATGCAACAGGAAAAACTCAAAATCTTCTATGAAACTGAAGTTTATCCTCCGTCAGAAGACACATTTTTGCTCCTTGAGGCGGTGGATGTGAGAACTGGAATGAGGGTTCTGGAGATTGGAACTGGCTCTGGCTACATTGCAATTCACTGTGCGTTGAAGGGTGCTGAGGTAACGGCTTCGGATGTTTCGGAAAAAGCGATAGAGAATGCGAGGCAGAATGCACTGGCAAACAATGTGAGAGTAAAGTTTGTCGTGTCTGACTTATTTGAGAAAATCAATGAAAAATATGATGTGATAATTTTCAATCCACCGTATCTGCCGACAAACGAGGAGGACAGGGTTGATGGAGAATTCAATCTGGCACTTGACGGCGGTCCCGATGGTTCCGGGGTCATACGGAGATTTCTCGCCGATGCGTGGAAATTTGTTGAAACGGACGGGGTCATCTACCTGCTCTATTCTTCGCACAATGTAGATGCAATCAACCGTTTCAAAGGGATTTATTCCATAACTCCGCTCAAATCCGCAAAATTTTTCTTCGAGGAATTGCATGTGGGTTTGCTCAGGGTGAAAAACGGTCGTGTTCGCAGATAAGCAACCGTTATATATCCCGAACCTATTCTCATACCAGTGATGGAGATGAAAAGCTTAACCCGAAGAAATGGACTTGTTTGCGGCTCTACGGGCAGTGGGAGTGGAAAACGGACAGAAAGGGGAATTTCTGCAGGGAAAAAATGGACGCCGCTTACCCTGCTCCTTCTCGGAGGTCTGCTCCTCCTCGGGTTCTCTGCCCCTGCCCTGAAGCCAGCCATATCATTCTCCAGTACCCAGAATTTTCTGCCACTCACAACCTACCACAACATTACGGTGGATGCGAACCTGAGTGACTGGCACACCGACGAGAATCTGACAGGCAAGGATAACGCTAACTGGTATTTCACATGGAATGGAAGTTCGCTCTTTGTCGGGCTTTTCAGAGGTGAGACCTTCCACGGAGCAACCGATGATTACGATGTGCTCTGGGTTTATCTGGATACTGCCCCTGGAGGTGCGACAACCTCCGTGGACTGGAACGGGCAGCACACCCTCCCATTCGCCGCTGACTGGTGCTTCGTTTTCAAGCCGAGGCCCTACGGGGACACGAACTACTACTGGAATTTGAGGCACTGGAATGGGTCTGGGTGGCAGATTGACATGCCCTACACGGGCAATGGTGGTTATCCTGCATGGCACTGGGACAATGGCACAGCGGAAATTGAGATTCCGTTTGCGGACATCGGAAACCCGAGTGCGGTGAAAGTTGTGCTCTTCCTCACAAACGGTGCCAATAACTGGCTATTCGGACCCACACCCACACAGAATCCCACGGGTCCAAGTCCTCAGGCACTCACCGCCTACTGGAATTACACAGCCCTCAACAGCGGCGTTGGACCCAACAACCCGTCTAACATAGTACCAGAATTTCCGCTTGCTCTTTTCGCGATGTTCGGGGCTGGAATAGCGATTGTTCTGGAAAGGGTGCGGAAGTAAATGCTCGAAATTGAGAAGAAAGTCCTTGAAAAAATTCGTCCAGATTCAAAAACCCGAAAGCGGGTCGAGGAGACCATACGGGAATTAAAAGAGATGCTGGAAACAAGCATCGCAAATCATCAGGCGGATGCAGAGGTCCTTGTTGTTGGTTCCTGTGCCAGGGATACCTATCTGCAGGAGAGCAAGGACATTGACCTCTTTCTCTTGTTCCCTGAAAACCTTCCGAAAGATGAGCTGGAGAAGAGGGGCATAGAGATTGGAATGGGTGTGCTCAAAGGGGAGTTGAAATACGCCGAGCACCCATATGTGCACGGAATTTACAAGGGTTTCGAGGTGGACATCGTCCCCTGTTACAGGGTGAAAGACCCGGCGAAGAAACTGAGCGCCGTGGATAGAACCCCATTCCATAACAAGTATGTGAACGAACATCTGAAGGAGGACCAGAAGGATGAGGTCCGGCTGCTCAAACGGTTCCTGAAAGGTATAGGCATCTACGGGGCAGAGGCCGCAGTCCAGGGTTTTTCTGGCTATCTGTGTGAACTCCTTATTATAAAATACGGAAGTTTCAGGGGCGTGCTCGAGAGTGCCAGGAACTGGCGGGCAAATGTGCACATGTGGATTGAGAAGGAGCCGGTAAAGAAATTCCTTGAGCCACTGGTGTTCATCGACCCTGTCGACCCGGGTAGAAATGTCGCGTCCGCGGTCTCCCTCGAGTCCCTCTCTCTCTTCATAGTGGCGGCCAGGGAGTATCTTGAGAAACCGGATATCAAATTTTTCTTCCCGAAAAAGAGAATCCTGCCTGTGAACAAAGCTAGAATGGAAGTCAGGCGTTACATAGAGAAGGCGGGCACCGCAATTCTTGCAGTTTTCACAGAAAGACCTGAAAAGGTGGATGACATTATTGCCCCGCAGGTAAAGAAGATGGAGAGGGTGCTCGCCCAGAACCTTGGGCTGGCCGGGTTCAAGGTGCTTCGTTCATTTTCGTTCTTCACAGAAAAAGAAATCTGGATTTTCTTAGAACTGGAGGCCCAGCAAATCCCGAAACTCTATCTTCACTCGGGGCCACATGTATGGCTCAGAAACTCCGAAAATTTCCTCGAAAAATACTCCGGAAGTAAGGGTATATTCCTCAAACCCTTTGTATCTGGCGGGAGATGGGTTGTGGGTCTGCTGAACGATGAAAACGACGCTCTGGAATTTTTGAGGACCCATGTCGTAACATGGAACACGGGCAAGGACCTTGCGGGCAGGAAAATTCAGGTCATGGAAGCCACTGAACTGAACACAACCACCTCGCTAAACATGCTTCTCAGTTTCCTGAAACCTGAGTTTCCATGGAAATAAATTTATTTCATTTTGGATTAAGGTAGGGCAATGTATGAGATAATCGAGCATACCGCTGATGTGGGAATAAAGGGCTACGGAAAAACGCCTGCAGAAATTCTACAGGAGATGAGTAGGGGCATGTTTTCATTAATTGTAGATCTGAATACCGTGAGGCAGGAAATAGAAGAAAAAATCGAGGTGCGGGGAGAGAATTATGAGGAACTGGCATTTGCCTATCTCTCGGAACTTCTTTTCCTTCATGACACTGCCAGGCTCGTGTTCTCCGGGTTTGATGTAAACATCGAAAAGGAAGATGGAATCTTTGTGCTCAGGGCACGGGTCAGGGGAGAAAAAATAAAGGCACACGAACTGAAATTACTCGTAAAAGGCATAACCTACCACATGCTGGAAATCAATGAATCGCAGGGGTACGGAACCGTGATTCTCGATGTCTGAGTGGGCTCCCTGCCCCTCTCCTCTACCCTCTCATTACTGCGAAAAGGTTATCTCTCACCTGTGCTATTCCCCTCCGGAGGCATTTTGATGGCCGAGCCAACCGAAGAGAAAGCAGGTGCTGAGCAGCAGACGAAGAAAAAACCGGACGAGAAGGAGAGAATCGCAAAGATGCTCGTGAGATTGAAAGAGGAAACAAAAAGGGTGGAGGCCCTGCTAAGAGAGGCGTCTGAGAAGGAAGCGAAAGCTGATGCGCTTTTGAAGGAAATCACACTCCAGAAGGAAAACCTTGCGAAGAGGGAGGAGGACCTCAGGAAACGGGAGGACCTTATCGAGGAACGGGAGAAGAGCACCACTGAACGGATTGAAAAACTCCAGGCAAGGATTGATGAATACAAGAAGATGCGGACCCAGTTTGAAAGTATGAAGAAAGAGTATGAGGAAATGGAAGCTACATACAGGGAGAAGATGGAAGAGTTAAGGCGGAAAGCAGAGGAAATCGAGGCACGGGAGAAAAGTATCATAGAAAGTTCAAAAGTGCTGGAGGAAAACCTCAAGAAGGCGGAAGAAAAGTATCTGGAAGGCGAGAAGGCAAAAAGGGATTACGAGGCAAAACTTGCCCATCTCGAGGAGAGGGAGAAGATTCTGGAAGAATTTGAGAAGAAGCAGGAGGAATACGCCAGAACCCTTGAAGAAAAGGAAAAGGAATTGTTCGAACGGGAATCCAAGATTGAAACTATGGAGGAGAAGGCAGGAGGTACGGCAACTTCGTCAGAACTGGCTGCAAAAGAGGAAGAGCTAAGAAAGCGGGAGGAAACTCTCGCAGAAAAGGAAAGATTCCTTGCAGAAAGGGAAGGAAAATTGAATGCACTTGCTGAAAAAATCAAGAAGGAACGGGAAGCCCTCCTTGCCCTGCGGGAGAAAATCAAGAGTGAGAAGGGAGAAGGGTAGCGGGACCCACGAGGATTTGAAATTCCACTATGTAAAACGCATGTTCTGATTGCCATCACTATCTTCCCGTATTATAGTGTTGTAAGTTTTATATACTGCAATGCCATATTGAAATCGGATGCAAGGAGTGTATGTCAGAGGGAGGTTTCTCAATCTCTATCTGAATTACATTAGCACCAGATGGGGTCCTCTAGGTTACAATTCGTGTCTCAAGGAGGCTGGTCTCCAGAAGTATGGAAAAATTGAGGATGGAGTTGAGTATCCTGTCTCAGCCTTCTGCGAGATAATTGCATGGCTCAGCCGAGAGAAAGGCGAGGACCATGTCCTGAATGCAGGAAAGCAGGTTGCCCTTTTCTACGGCCAGAAAAATCAAGAGAAGGACATAAAAAAAGCCCTCCAGCGAACGGCCTACGCAATCTCTGAATGTTTCAGGCATGCGCATATCTCGGTTCACATCGAAGAAAATGGAGTAAAGCTCTATGTGGGCAACATAAACTTCAGGAGCGAATGCTGTGCATCCTGGATTGGTGTTCTGAAGGGAATCGCGGAGCAAACGGGACACGATGGTACGGTTTCTGAGATAGAGTGCCAGACAAAAAACGGAAAATTTTGCTGCTTCGCCCTTAACTGGTAGTTTTTCTGACCGCAAGCACAGGACAGGGAGCATTCTTTATCACGGTCTCGGCGACGCTCCCGAGCAGGATTTTATCAATCCCTGATTTACCTGTCGTGCCCATCACAATCATGTCAACCTTCAACTTTTTCGCAATCTTCACTATTTTTTCAGACGGAGTTCCCTCCTCCACCATCGCCTCCGCTTCAATTCCCGCCTGCGTGGCAACCTCTTTCAAACTTCTGAGCACATTCCAGCCATTTTCGTATAGCCTCGCCTTTGCCCGCACAAGCACATCATCCTCCGGCAATCCTGCAAACGGGGAAAGGTCAACCACATAAAGCGCAAACACCTTTGCATTCAGATTTTTAGCCATGTCAAATGCTAGCCTGTACACCTCTTCCATGCCATCGGAACCATCGGTGGCTATCAGCATGCTCCTGACACCTTCTGGTGCGTTCTCAACCATCTTCATTCCTCCCTGAAAATCGGGACAGCCAGCACATCACAGTGGGCTCCAGCAATTACCTTCTCCGCTGTGCTTCCAAACAGTTTTCTGGTCAGAGTCCTGCCGATCGTTGCTACCTCCTCTGTAATTCTATCGGTGGTTGTGAGTGAGGGCAGAAACTCTTCTTCAGGCACCTGTCTCGTGCCCATGACAATCAGGTCTACCTTCAGCTTCTTTGCGGTTTTTATGATCCGTTCTGCAGGATTTCCTTCTTCAATCAGCACCTCCACATCGCTGCCCCGCTCCCTGCAAAATTTTTCAACGGCCCTGAGGGCATTCCAGCCCTCTTCATAAAGCTTTGCCTTTATGGCCTGCGTAACCTCGTCCTCTGGAAAACCGATGAACGGGGTGAGATCGACCACATACACCCCGTAAATCTTTGCACCCATGGTATTAGCAATGTCGACCGCAATAGCGAGTATCCTCTCCATGTCCCCGGACCCGTCCGTGGGCACCAAAACAGTTTTCACCATTTCAACCCCCACCCCAGAGTTCCCCGGCAACGGCTTTCACCGCCCTTCTAACAGCATCCTCTGACCTGTGCAGTGGTTTCCATCCGAGCGACCCGATTTTTTCCGTGGAAAGGAGCATTCTAGGCACATCCCCGCTCCAGCCCCTGTCTCCCCCGGTGTATCTGAATTTCACATCCCTGAGCCCAAGTTCCTCCACCACAATCTCTGCAATTCTTGTAACATTTATCCAGTCATTGGTTCCGAGGTTGAAGATGTTCACCTGCTCGTTGGCATGGTTAAACCCGTGGAGCATCCCGCCTACCGTGTCCTCGACGCTCAGATACGACTTTGTCTGCTTTCCATTCCCAAGGATCTCAAGTTCTCCAGAATTTTTCTTCAGCTTGTTGATGAAGTCCACTATGACACCATGGGTTCCCCGCGGTCCCACCACATTTGCAAACCTGTAAATCCATGCCTGGAGTCCATACGAACCGCAGTAGGCGGTGATGAAACCCTCAGCACCGAGCTTGGCCGCACCGTAGAGAGAGATGGGCATGAGGGGCCCGTAGTCCTCGGGGGTTGGAATCTTCTTCGCCTCACCGTAGACCACAGAACTGGATGCAAACACGATTTTTTTCACATTTCCCTGCCGCATCGCTTCAAGCAGGTTGTGGGTGGCAACCACACCCTGCCTCAAATCCACATCTGGGTTTGCAGTGCCATGCCTTATATCCGGGTTTGCGGCGAGATGAAACACAGCCTCCATCCCGTCCACCGCCTTCGCAGCATCCTCCCGGTTCAGCAGGTCACCTTGGATGAATTTCACCTTTCCACTGGCAATGTGTTCCCTGATGTATTCTATCCTTCCACTCGACAGATTGTCTATGACCGTGACCTCATCACCCCGGGAGACCAGGGCATCCACCAGATGGCTCCCTATGAAGCCAGCACCACCAGTTACCAGACACCTCAACTGCAGCACCTCATTTTGAAGCATCCTTTATGCAGGATTCCAGCACATCCAGTCCCTTATCAAGGTATTCCTCTTCGATTGTCAGTGGCGGGATGTACCTAATCCCTGACCTGCCGCACGGGAGCAATATGAGCCCGCGCTTGTAAGCGAGTTCCACAATCTGGTCTCTTTCCTTCTTTGCATACTCCTTTGTCTTCCTGCTCTTCACAAACTCCGTTGCCTGCATGAGACCGAGTCCCCTGACATCGCCAATCAGCTCATACCTGTCCTTCATCTCATCCAGCCGTTTCTTCATCACCTTTCCAAGTTTCTCTGCCCTGGAGGTAAGTTTCTCTTTCTGGATGACATCAATTGTCGCACTTGCGGCTGCACAGGCCACCAAGTTACCTCCGTAGGTGTTGGAGTGTGACCCTTCGACCCCCCAGTCATACTTGGCATTGAACACAATTGCACCTATGGGAATCCCTGAGCCCATCGCCTTCGCTATTGAAACTATATCGGGGACAACGCCAAAATGCTCTATGCCAAACATTTTTCCTGTCCTCCCGAAACCCGCCTGGACCTCATCATCAATGAACAGAATGTCATGTTTTTCGGCAATCTTTTTCAGCTCAGGTAAGAACTCTTTGGGGGGCACGATGTAGCCACCCTCTCCCTGAACCGGTTCCACAAAAATTCCTGCTACCTCATCTGGGGGAATGAAGGTGTCAAGGTAAACCTCATCCAGGATTTTTGCGCACCAGAGGTCACAGGAGGGATATTCCAGCTTGTACCTGCACCTGTAGCAGTAGGCATAGGGAATGTGGTTGACCCCTGGCATCACTGGGAAATACCTGTTCCGCTGCACGGGCTTACTTGCGGTGAGTGCCAGAGCGCCCATTGTTCTTCCATGGAAGGCGCCGATAAATGCGATGAACTGCTTCCTCTGGGTGCTCCATCTTGCCAGCTTTATTGCCGCTTCATTGCTCTCAGCACCGCTGTTGGTGTAAAACACCTTCTTTGCAAATTTGCCAGGTGTTATTGCACACAATTTCTTCGCGAGTTCAACCTGGAATTCATAGTAAAAATCTGTGCCTGCAAAGTGCATCAACTTTTCTGCCTGGGTTTTGACAGCCTCCACCACCGCAGGATGACAGTGCCCGAGGTTGAGAACACCTATGCCTGCACTGAAGTCAATGTAGATATTACCATCCACATCCTCAACGATTGCATTCTTCGCCCTTGCAGCAACAACCGGCGATGTTTTTGTGCTGGTGGCAATGTATTTTGTATCCTCCTCAACAACCTTCTTTGCCTTTTTCCCTGGGGGAACCTGAACTATTTTTGGGACTTCCATAATTTCACCTCAAGCACCCCAATAGGTAGACAGATAAAATGATTTCTCTAACGGCCTCCACACTTTTCCCCTACCCAATCCTTAAATAACACCAGTCCTCTTATTTTTCCGGATGAAGGTTTACATGGAAGCCTACGGCTGCACGCTCAACACCGCAGAAAATGAGGCATTAGCTAGAGGGCTCGTGGCAGCTGGCTGGAAAATTGTGAAAAAACCAGAAACTGCGGACCTCCTGATCCTCGGCACCTGCACCGTAATAGACACCACGGAGCGGCACATGATTTCAAGAATCAGGAAACTGCGGGAATACGAAAAAATCCTGGTTATCACGGGCTGCATGGCTTCGGCTCAGCCAGGTCTCGTGAGAAGTTTTGCTCCTGACGCAATTTTGTTACGCCCTGGCGATTACGGGGAGATTCTGAGGGTCCTTGGCCTCTCGGGTGAAAAAATTTTGCCAGAACCGCGGGTGAACGATGTTGTGGCCGCAGTGCCGATTGCAAGTGGATGCACGGGCCGCTGCAGTTACTGCATCACCAGGATTGCAAGGGGAAAAATCAAAAGCGTGCCACTTGAGGAGTTGAAAAGGGAAGTAGGTCTCTGTGTCCGGAAGGGTGCGAGGGAGATACGGCTCACAGCCCAGGACACCGCTGCCTACGGTATTGACAGAGGCACGAATCTGGCAGAATGCATCGGAGAGATTGCGGGTATCAAGGGGGATTTCAGGTTGAGAGTAGGAATGATGAACCCGCGGAGCGTGCTTCCCCTGCTTCCTGCCCTCGTTTCCTCCTATGCTCACAGGAAGGTCTTCAAGTTCCTGCACCTGCCCCTCCAGTCGGGCTCCGACAGAATTCTCGCACACATGCACCGCGACCACACGGTTGAAGATTTCGCTAGAATTGTAAATGCATTCAGGGAAAAATTCTGGAAGTTTACTCTCTCCACCGACATAATTGTTGGCTACCCCTCGGAGGAGGAAGCGGATTTCGATGCATCGTTGAAGATTATAGAAAGAGTCAAGCCGGACATCGTGAATGTGACACGGTTCTCACCGAGGCCTGGCACACCCGCAGCACGGCTGAAGCCAATCACGGAAAGAATTGTGAAAGAACGCTCGAGGCAGCTTGTGGAGTTGAGGTTCCAGGTAAGCCGCAAAAATCTAGAAAAGAGGATAGGCAAGGAGGAGAAGGTGCTGGTTTGCGAGAGAGGAAAGGGCGGCACTTTCATAGCAAGGACGGTGGATTACAAGCCAGTAATAATCGAACGGGAAGTGAAGCTCGGGAGTTTCGTGGATGTAAGGATTGTGGGGGCAACGGATATCTACTTGATATCAGGGCAACCGTGAGCTTGTGACCTCAATTCCCACCCTCTTATCATAGTAGCGTGCGACCACACAACTCCCAATGCATTTCAGACATCGTCTGCAGGCCTTCAGATTATATTCCGGCTTTCCGCCCTTTATCCTTATCGCCTTTGCAGTGCAGGCCCTCACGCATATCCTGCAAGAGGTGCAGAACCTTGCTCTCAAAAGCTGCTGGACCATCAGCAAAAGTGCCTTTTCCGCTGATGCCCTTTCATCAGAGACCACAGAAAAATCCGCATTGGGAAAGAAAAGAATCCTTGCCCTGCCCGTTTTCACAATTATGGCTTCATGCCTTCTGAGGGTCTCACCAAGGATGCCAAGGGAATTCTCCGCGATCTCCTGGGTTTCAGGCGGAAACGGAAACCTCCCGTCAAGGATTGCTTCGCCATTGCAGGTGACGGTTTCTCTCACCTTCATTTCTACTCTCTCTCCACCATCCGCTCCGATTTTCTTCGGAGGTGTTCTCCATCGCCAGACACCGTTTTCCCAGAAGCTGTCTGGGAGCCCCTGCGACCTGCCCCACTTCTTTAGAAACTCAATCCATTTATCATACCTCTCACGGTGGAGATTTGCTACCTCCTCGAACTCGCATGCATGTTCCGCAGGGCACAGGTAGCATCCAATCCTCTCAAAATCCTGATGGTAAAGGGGATTGACATCAATTTTCCGCCACAGAATATAGAGCCAGACATGAAAGGCACTCCAGTCCCTGATCGGATTTACGAGTATCTGGCCTGGAACAAACGGGTTCTGCTCGACCAGTTCTATGTGCTCCCTCGCAAACGACTCTGCCTTCCGCCTTCCCTCGATGCACACAATTTTTTGATGATGCTCTGCAGCAAATTTTGCAACGGGAGCCAGTTTGCATACCTTGCAGCACCACCTGTAGTCCTTTGCAGGCGGGCCCATCTCTTCCACGAGAGACCAGAACGGGGTTTCTGGCTTTAAAATGTAAAGTTTTCTCCCACCAGCAATCTTTTCGACATATTCAACCGTCTCGGGGAACTCGAGCCCTGTGTCCACGAAAAGCACGAAGAAATTTTCCAGGCAGATGCCCAGCAGATGCATTGCCACCGCACTGTCTTTTCCCCCGCTGAATGATACCCCAATTTCATGGCCCGGAAATCTAGCAATCACACCCTTTATCTCCGCAACTGCTTTCTGCTCGAGGGCTTTCAGAGCGCCCTCATTTCCCCTTACCATGGTCTCAACTGTGGATTTTTTGCGGTGGTTTTCCCATTTTCCGATATCTCTCACCCTCATGCACTTCTCTGGTAGATTCCCTGCATCCTTGAATTTGGGCACACCAACGCCCGTGAATTTTCCTATTGCAAGAATTGTATCCGCAGTGCCAGAAACATCATGCAAGCTGAGAATTTCGTGCGGGTAAAGCCAGCCGTTTTTGAGATGCCGCTTCAGTGCCCTTTCATCCACAACTGCCAGGTTTTTATTTGCCCCTTCCTGACGCAGGAGGTGGGCACCGTAACTCCTGAGGGTAACCGTGAATTTTCTCTGCTCTGGAATGTAGGCGATGGTCCCGAAAATCTCCCCGTCCACGATAATTTCCTCAGCTCGGTCAATTCCAGCAATCTTGTGGAGGAGCACGAGTTTATGCCCCAGGGCATCGCTCACCCCATAATTTTCCTCAAGAATACGGTTTATCCGTCGAAGAGTGTAATCGAACCCTGGCCGGATTTCCATGCCATGGTGGAGCAGGATTTTGCTCCCACTCATTCCACAGATGCCGCATTTCTCAGCAATCAGGGGAATGTTGCAGTTACGGCACCAGAAGAGTAAGCCAGAACGCTCGTGGGATTTACGCATCAGGAAGGAAAAGGAAGGAGAGGATATAGAGATTTTGAAAAGGGTGTGGACACTTCAACCGCATGAGGGGAGCTAATCTTCCCTCCTCCACCCGTACCCGTAAATCACAGGCATAATAAGAAATGCAATTCTCTGGTTCACCGCTTTTCTCGCAATCTCAAGTTCTTTCTCCGGGATTCCAGCGAACTCTGCCTCAAATTCATAGCATCTTTGAATTTCTTCAGGTGCAAACATTCCCTGCAAAGCATCGAGCTTCACCTCAAATCCATGGTTTCTGCAGAGCTCCCGCAACCTGCGGCCGATGAACGGGTTAGCCCCCTCCTCCTTCAGCTTCAGCACCACCCTCTCCCAGATGCCCTCGCAGGGATAATCCACCCTTCCACCATAATCTGGCTCGGAGAGAATTCCCAGATATCCAGAGGGTTTGAGTGTCCTGGCAATCTCTGAAAATACCTTGTCTGGCACCCTGGCCCAGAGCAAAAAATTTGCAAAGTAAATTCTGTCAAATGTGCGGTCCGGAAAATCAAGGGAATGGGCATCCATTTCCAGAAACTCCACATTTTTCTCCTTCACCCTTCTCCCCGCAATCCCCAGAAATTCTTTGTTTATGTCAACCGCAACGACCTTGCCCTCTGTTCTCTCCGCAATTTCCCGTGTGATAACTCCTGTCCCACATCCGAGCTCCAGCACATTTTCTGCCCTGTAGAGGTCCGTGTGCCTGTATACAAATTCCCTCGCACTTTTCCCCCATCCTGCCTGGTAAACAAAGAATTCATCCCACTGCTCAGCCCTCAAACTGCACCCCCAGTCGGGCTCTGACACACTGTTCCGGTCTTCTTCAAGTATAGGGGGCAGCCGGCGCCGCATATATTGAAATCTGGACATTTCCTGCATTTGTCAGGAGCATAGCCTCTTTCCCGGATTTCCCTGCAAAGCCCGGCATTCCAGATTTTTTCCCAGGGGTCCTTGAGAATGTTGCCCACGCTCTCATAATAACTCTGGCACGGTATTACTGCTCCATCTGGCTCTATGCACATGTTGCTCTTTGCGGCAGAACACTGCTTTGCACCTACCCCTTGGGTAACCGGGTTGAAGTTGCAGTACTGGGTTGGCGTGTACCAGATGAAGCGCATTCCGAGCGAGATGGCAGTCATCTTCGCCTTCATAACTGGCTCTATCAATTCCTTTTCATCGAGTCCAATTTCGCACCCCTCGCCTCTTCCCGAGTAAATCAACCCGTTACAGGCAAAGTTTTTCACTCCAAGTCCATGGAGAAACTTCACTGTCTGCTCAATTGTATCCTTGTTCAGTTTGGTGATTGTGGTGTTGGTGAGCACATAAAGGTGGGTGTCAAGCGCATTTTTCAGCCCCTGAATCGTTTCGTCAAATGCATCTGCCTGCACCATTTTGTTGTGGATCTCCCTGTCCGCGGATTCCACGGTTATCTGGACATGGTCGAGCCCTGCCTCCACGAGCTTGTTCAGATAGTTTCTGTCCGCAAGTTTTCTTCCGTTCGTGTTCAGTCCTGTGACAATTCCTAGTTTTTCAGCCCGTTCAATCAGCTTCTCGAGCCCCTCGTAGAGCGTCGGCTCGCCGCCAGTAAAAACAATGTGGGGCACACCGATGCCGTGAAGTTTATCTATCACCTTCAACCACTCGTCAAGTTTCATCTCTTTCTTTGCCCGCTCACCCACATAGCAGTGCAGGCACCGGTCATTGCACCTGTAGGTGAGGGCCAGGTCCATTCTGTATGGGGCCGAAACTGGGGTAGTGAACGGTTCCACAACCTCCACATCCAGGTAGGAAATCGGGCAAATATCTGGATTTTTAACGAGGGCTGTGATTGTTTCCCGCATCCTTTTCTCGTCCTCCGCTGCCCTCCTCTTTCCCACCCTGTATCTTGCCCTTATCTCCCTCATCACTTCGTCACTGTTCTTGCCAGACAATATTGCGAGGGCATACTCCGCAGCCGTTGCATTCAGATGGAGCACCCGGGCAGCGTTAATTATAAGCACTGCCTTTCCCCCCGGCTCTATGCGGATATGAAACCTTGCACCCTCAAATTCCCCCTTTCCATAAAAATGATGCATCCCAGGCGGTAGTGGTTTTTTCCTCCCGAAAACCCTTTTCAGAAAACTTCTCACCGTCATCTTCCACCTCCAGCACACGCACACGCACAGCCCGCACACGCACACGCACAGGCGCAACCACCTCCACCAAAGCCACCTGTCCTGGTACCCCCAGAGTATGCAGGTTGGGGATTGGTTACCTCCGAGACGCCGCTGGTGAACCCTGTAACATTTCTCACAAACTGGTTTGCAGAATTCTGAATCCCTGAAACAATCTGGTTTGCAAAATCCGAGCCGGGAAGTCTCGGAAGCGACGGTGCCGCTGGGGAGGGCGCCGGAGCACGGGTGGAGGGCGATGGGGCAACATACGCAACTCGCGGGTAGAAGAACGGATACCAGTGGGGCGTTCTGTAGTAGCCAGCACCATAGTTTCTCTTCAATTCCCTGTCGAATTTGTCATCCATGTACATCCACTCAAAGTTGTCCTCGAGAATCTTGAGCTTCGCATCGTCCATCTGGGCGGCCCTCACCTGCTCCCATGCCTTCTTTGTAATCTGCCTGTAGTAATTTGCGGTTTCCTTTCTTGAAAAGCCCCGCATCTTGGTTTCCACATCCTTTATCAATTGCACAGTAGCGCTTTTCAAAATTTCTTCGTCTATTGTACCATCTGGCTTTATTGCAGCACGGAAGCCGACCTCATATGGATGGAGACCCTCGTAGTCGGTTCTCAGCACACGGAGCTGGAGCGGGGAACGGCTCTCAACTGAAATTACCCCTTTTCTGTACATTCCGAAGAAGACCATGTTCACAATCTTGTTGAGCGGGAGATTGAGCAACACCGCGGCTTCCGGTGCAGTTAGCCCGTACTTTATTCCCATTCCCTCAACCCCCACGCTCGGCGGCAGATACTGCATCCTGCTCCGCCAGGACGATATCATGGCAAAACCAACGATACCTAATACGATGAAGAATGGTGCGTAGCTGCAGCAGTAATAGGGAATGTAAAAAACAAAGTCATTCAGAAAGATATCCCAGAAACTCGGCTGCTCTGGCTCAAAAACCTTTGTGACCGCAGTCCTCGGAAATGAAACTCCATACTTGTGCTCGTAATTCCCGCTTGAGTTCCAGGTGAATTTTATCCTCCCGTTTTCAATCCGCATCCAGTCAGGGGTCTGATGGTGCCACTTTGTCGCATTCGGGTCCGTGAAGTTTGCTGGAAAAATTATTGTGGTCTGAAGAAAGTCAATTCCCCTGCAGAAGCTGCCCCACCAGGTGGGATAGAATTCCACACTTGCATAGCTGGAATTTTCAGTATCGGGATACACCATTCTTGTGACCCTGCAGCTGGTATCAATGTGGAGATAAGGGAGTGTCTGGTACTGGGATGGAATGGGAATCTCGTAACCGCACTCAATGGCTGAGGATTTTTTGATTCCCGAAAGTTCAACGGGGGCGAACGAGCCAGTGTAGAGGGTTGCCGAGACCGTGCTTAAATCATAGTATTTGTTTGGCATTCCGATGTCCACATAATCGATCGTCGCATGATTCTGAAATGTGATCTGGTAGGAGATTATGGCAGAGCCATCCTTCTGGATATCACAGGTAGCAATTTCCTGCTCAACCCTGAAATCATATGTGGTTGCTGCCTGGGGACCATCGTGGGCTGCGGACACGGGAAGGGCGAAGATGAGCACCAGAAGAAGGGGAAGGAGCTTTCTCACCATTTTGGTTCCTCCTCGAGCATGTAGGTGCTCCCGCAATACTCGCAGGTGATGAGCACGCCACCGGAAACAACCTGGATGCTTTTTTTGCTTAAATCGCCGCCGCAGCTCCTGCACTTCAGACGCTCGAGATTCATGTTCCCGCGCAAATCCAGTTTTGTGGTAATCTCCACCTTTTGCTCGGGTTTCGGCTCAGTGAGTTTGATTGCAATTATAATCACGAGCGCAATTCCGACCATGATAATCCCTGTGAGTAAGGTAAGCCAGGGACTCTCGTTTGCAGGGGCAGCCCACATCCAGAGAACTCCGAAGAAGAGCAGAATCGCAGCCACAATGTAACCGATCAACTTTCCCGCTTGCATGATACACTGAAAGATGCGGGAATATATAAGGGTTATAGAGCTTTATTTCTTCGCACCAAACCCTTTTTATCTTCTCTGCCATATAGCGGGAGCGGATGACCGAGGAAAGGAAAGGAACCGCGGAGGAAAAACAAGTTCTGGACTACGAGAAACTGCCGAAGCATGTGATTCAGGAAAAGAAAAAAGGCGTCTGGAAGGTGAACCCTGACTATCACCAGCCGCTTGACTACGAGAAGTTGCCGAAGGCAGTTCTGATCGAAAGAAAAAAGGCACCGCTCCGCATCAACCCGCAATACAGGTTCCCGCCCAGAATTGTAGCTGCCTATCCTGCACCGCCACCATCTGCCTCGTATGCCCCGCAGCCCCCACCAGAAAAGGGAAAAAAAGAAAAGCCCAGGTTTTTCATCAACACAAATTTCCTGCGGTTGTTTGTTGGTCAGTTCGTGAGCCGTGTCGGGGACCAGATTTACCTTCTCGCCGTGATGTGGTGGGCATTGAACTATCAGGGCTCCGCGATGGACATGGGAATCGTGGTGCTCGCCAACTCAATTCCGCTCGTTGTGCTTGGACCGTTCTGCGGGGTGCTTGCCGACCGCTACCATAAAAAATCGCTCATGATGGGCGCGGACATCGCACGGGTGATAGTGATGCTGCTGATGTTTTCCCAGGTATTCCTGCTGGGGCATCTCTCGTTGATTTCAATTTACCTTGCAGCGATTACCATTTCTTCCTTTGCTTCCCTCTTCAATCCTGCGTCTGTT
Organism: Thermoplasmata archaeon; assembly: GCA_026414225.1. Lineage (GTDB taxonomy): Archaea > Thermoplasmatota > Thermoplasmata > Lutacidiplasmatales > SKW197 > SKW197. The sequence goes on along the minus strand of JAOAJK010000003.1, from coordinate 54,336 downwards.
TCTGCGGTGCCGAGGATAGTTGGAGAGCAGAATCTTGTGAGAGCCAACAGCTTGCTTGACATGGGTATGTATACCGCTAATGTTACTGGCCCAATGATTGCGGGCATCCTGATTGCCCTCCTCCCGATAAACGATGTGTTTCTGATCACTGCCTCCACCTTTTTCTTCAGCTTTGTGCTGATTGCTTCAATGAAAATTCCGGAGATGGCCTCGGCTGAAAAAACCCGTTTTCTTGATGACTTCAGGGAGGGTTTGAATTACCTTTCCAGAAACCGCTTCATGGTGAAACTTGTGGCATTGTTCGGGGCAGTGAACTTCTTTGCGGGTGTGATGGTGCTTTTTCCCGCAATCTTTGCAAAGAATGTTTTCCATGCCAGTTCCGTGGAAATGGGCATGCTCGAGACCGCAATCGGGGCCGGGGCCCTGATTGCAACCTTCTACCTTGCGTTCAAGAAGGAGATGAACGTGCTCCCGCTCTTCAAATATGGAAAATTGTTCATGCTGGCAACTGCATGTGCATTTCTCGGAATGGCGCTTTCGCCCTGGTTCCCAGTGACTGCTGGCTTTTTCCTTCTGTTTGGACTCATTCTTGCCCTTACAAATGTGTATGTAACCGTTTTCTTCCAGATAGAGACGGAAGGACCCCTGCAGGGGCGGATAATCTCGTTCCTCTTTACCGTGGCTTCCTTCTCGCTCCCAGTTTCGTTCTTCACATTTTCAGCGATGCTGGAGTTTTTCGCGCCAGCAACCGTTGCCCTGATATCCGCCTTTGGTATCTTCCTGGTGGGCTTCATGTTTCCTGGTGAAAAAGATTACAGACAGAGGAAGGGGAATTCTCATTAACCGGGAGGGGACGCTCCAAGAACCCAGGGTGCAAAAAGGGTAAAGAAAATCTTATATTTCCCCAAGCATATATTCTCTCATGAAGCGGGGAGTAATGGGGGTTTGCCTGGCCCTGTTGTGCATTCTCGCACTAGTTTCTCCGATCTATCTTCAGATAGCAGGAAATGCTTTTGAAAACAAAGACCTCGGTGCCAATTCAGAGTTGAATGGGATCGAGGTGGGCTCAAAGGGGGTCTGGGTCTGGGGTACCGATGTGGCAAGTGTCGGGGCCGCTACCCTCGCCTCTGAGTTGTCGCAGCATCGATTCAGCGATGTATTTGTGCTGATAAAGGGGGTCTCCGGCACCTACAGGTTTGACCGCCTTGAGGCAATGTATGAAAACTGCACCAATTATGGAATCAGGGTTCACGCGTGGGTGATATGCTTTGATGATGAGTCCTGGGGTGGCTGGGTAGACCCAAATTCAACTGCATACAGGAGTTACCTCAAGACCAACATCTTCATCCCGCTCGCCCAGAACTACAGTTTTGATGGAGTGGTGCTTGACTGCATAAGGTATCCTGGCACCGCAAATGGCAATACCTATCCTATAACCTCTTTCTGCCAGGAAGTATCCGCTCTCATCAAGTTTTACAAGCCGAACGCAATGATGGGTGCTGCCGTGATGCCTGAAATGGATGCAAATGCCTACTACTATGGCCAGAACTATACACAGATGGCCCAATACCTTGATGTCCTGATGCCCATGGCCTACACGCATAATTATAACCAGCAAACATCGTGGGTGGGTACGGTCTCCCAGTATGTAAAACAAAAAGCAAAGCTAGGGAATCCAAACTGCAAGGTCTGGACTGCAATCCAGTCGCTAGACGACAACGGCCAATACATGAACAACACTGAACTTCAGGGCTGTATTAACTATGCCATTTCAGGGGGTGCGGATGGAGTGAACTTCTTTAAATATCCAATAACTTCAGCCCAGTATCAGGTCATTGACCAGTATTCCGTAATTACTGCAACCTTCGAAATTCAGCTCAATCCAGGATGGAATCTTATTTCCCTACCCCATATCCTTTTCCAGAATTCTACGGTGAAGGCCGTCTTCCAGCCAATTTGGGGTAAATTCAGCGTAATCTGGACATATGATTCCCTGGCTGGTAGATGGAAGCTTTATGACCCAAATAGGCCAGAGTTCAACCATCCAAATCATTTCATGAATGTAAGCTGGAGAACTGGTTACTGGATAAACATTACCTCGGACGCTCCGTGCACATTGCCCCTTTATGGTCAGTATGTGGGCACCTACGAGATGCAGCTGAAAGCTGGCTGGAATCTAATTGCCTATCCTCTCCTCACACCCAGAACCGTAACCGAGGTTTTTGGCAATTTATCTGTAGAGGTCATAGAAAAGTTTGATGCCAACTCAAGCACATTGCTGGCAACGATGGAGAAAAGTGAACTATTGATGCCTGGATGTGGATACTGGATAAAGGTTTCGCAAGATGGAGTTTTGCGGTTTGAGGAAGGGGAAAGCAATCAAACTGGCTTGACCAAGGATGAGGCAATCAACGCCTGTGTAAGGGTTGCAAACTATATCGAGAACTATACCAGGGCTCCGAAGTATGTGAACGCAAGCCAGGGCAATTTAACAATGCCCCAGATTCTCTACATATCCTCAAAGCTTGTGCATGACCTTTACATTAACTCCTCAAATACAAGCTACGCACTTCCCACCTGTGGCTATGCCTCAAATCCATCTGGAGATGCTTATTATGGCTCTCTCGCACCCGCCCAATACGCAGATATAGCTTACAGGGTTTACAGATTCATTGAAAATAACAGTGTGGCTCCAAATTACGCAAACTCAGTAATCGGGAAGATAAGGATGTGGGAAATCCTTTACCTCAATACCAGAATTGTGCGATGGTATTACTACAATGGTGCTTTGCCCTCTTCAGCGTATGTAAAACCAGTTCCCGGCTTTAAAACAGATGCGAACTCCCAGTATACGGGTGCAACTGCAAACTGTCAGGCAACAAATGTGAGCATTATCAACAAGGCGATGAGCATCATCTGCACTTATTCTAACCAGGCTAATAACGGGACCCTCAACCCGAATGATGCGATGTACAAATCTGGGGAAGCCGTGTATGCATGGGTGAGGGACCAGAAGAGCTATGCTTTCTATTACAACACCCAGTACGGCGCCTACAGAGCAATTTTTGAGGTGAGCTCGATCAACTGCTGCGACCATACCCATGCCGAAAATGCGTTAGCCAGGGCAATAGGAATACCCGCTCTGTACAGGCATGCGGTCTGCCAGTTTTCAAGCGGGCAGTACGGGCATGTGTGGGGTTATTTCTATATCAACGGCAGGGGCTGGGTTGATGCAGATGCAATTAAAAAAGACGGATACTTAGGTTATCACTATCCAATTGTGGAATACAAGGGAACCTACAATGAGCTGCCGTTCGTGATAGAAGGGCTAAGTTGTTTCAGTTCCACAATTATTCCGATGTTCCAAGAAACTCAGGAGATAGGAGCATAGAGAAATGAAGGGATAGGGATGCAATGCCCGCACTGTAAAATGGAAGACAAAGTTTTGCATCTATATGTGGCGGCTCTATCTCCGAGTAAAATCAGGGAACATGTTTTCCAGCACCAGGGATTTTATTTGCAGCGCAGTGGGATTGGATACTTGGAACTTCCATTGGTTAATCTTCATCCCACGCCGGTATTTATCTGATATTATTTCTGGCTTTTTACATCTCCCCAAATTCGTGGAATCTATCCCCAAAAACCCTTAAATAACTCCCGGGATATTGCATCCAACATCTCAAGAGGAGAAGGCAATGTTGGGGCTCGAGGCATTCAAAGATAAAACCCAGTTTTACGAGGCAAACGGCAGGCAATTTCTGTTCCGCCATGCACAACCAGAGGATGCTAGCGAGATTCAGAATCTCTACTGGAAGATTTATGGTCCAAACTACCACTCGAAAATCATAACAGATAGGGAGATGATGCTTGAAACCATCTCAGACCCTTCTTTTCTCTGGCTCCTGTGCTGCGACGGGAAGAAGGTGATCGGGAGCGTGCTGTTTGAAGTTGATGCAACGAACCGTCTGGCAAAGACCTTCGGTGCGGCGGTGGACCCTGACTACAGGGGCTTCTCAATCATGGAAAAAATGACAATCTTCGGGATTGAACTGATTATCCAGAAATCCCGCATTGCGGACACAATCTATGCAACGACGAGAACCCTTCTTGTGGCCCCCCAGAGGATTACAGAAAAGCTCGGATTTAAAAAGCTCGGGCTGTTTCCGAATGTGAAGAAGGTGGGGGAGTACGAGACCCACACACTTGCAGTTTACTTCGCACCCCATGCCCTTGCAAAGAGATACACGAGAATTCCAGGCCTTCCTCCAGAAGTCCACTCACTCTACAAAATTGCTGCTGAAGAAGTGGGTCTGCCCGGTGTTCCAGTTATCGAGGAAAGCCAGTTCTACGGTAAGCAGGAGGGAACGAACGAACCAGAAATCAAATTTGAAGTTATAGACGCCCCCAAATACATAAAGAGACACTTTGAGGAATGCAGGAAGGCAGGAATAATCAACATCCATCTCTTTTCCTTTCATACCCCGAATCTGCTGCTCTGCAGCACAGATGGCTTTACAGAGGTGTTCATGTATTTTGAGAAAGAATTCCAGCACTGTGCAATTATAGGCGACAACCTCAACAGTGTTCACTATGACCACTATCTGAATGCAATTTCAAAGGTCATGTATGACCTCGGGGCGATGTACATCGAGCTACTCGTCCCTGCGGATGAGACGGACCTGCTTTTCAAGGCCCTCAAAGCCAGATTTATTCCATGTGCTTACTATCCCTGCATGCGGTATGTAAACGGTCATCTGAGGGACTATGTGGTGCTCTCCCGCACCTTTGAGGCGTTTGATTTCATGCAGATAAAGCTTGTGGGAAGATACAGCGAATACCTGAAGCACTATGTGAAGGTGTGGTCCAGGTTCTATCTCAGAAAGCAGGAGGAGGACTGAGATGGCAGCAATCCCTCCAGTTGAGAAAGCGAGACACGAGAGGATGGAGTTCGTTCACATGGAGCAGAAATACCTCCTGCGGCATGCTCTTGAGGAGGACTGGGAGCAGATAAGGAATCTCTATACTCCTGAAGACATGGGTAGTTTCAGCGTTCCAGAAGCAGCAAACAGAACCGCATTTCTCACTACTATCTCCTCCCAGAATTACTTCTGGGCCGTGTGCATCAACATGGGCAACGGAAAGATGGAGGGCAGCACGATTGTCCAGATTGACCATGAAAACCGGATAGGAAGGATAATCGGGCTGGTGGTTGACAACGATGCCCTCATCGGAATAGTGATTTACAAACTCACCGAATTTGCAAGAATAGCCCTCACTGAGAGGGAAAACATCCTGGACAGTTTTTACATGGAGTTGCGGACCTGCATCCCGGGTGTTGATTTCGAGCACCAAGACCTTGCAACCAAAATCTTCGGGATCTACCCGAATTTAAAAAAGGTGTCTGACTACGAGACACTGCTACTCCTGGTGTTCTTCAGTCCAAGCGTAAAGGAGAGGAGATACCCCGGTATCAAAGCCCTGCCCCCGGAGGTGAGACAGTTGTATTCTGCGGCTGCATCGAACCTGCATCTGCCTGATGTGCCCGAGGTAGCCGAAAGTGGATTTATTCCCGCAGTGGCTGAGGAGAAGCAACCGCAAAAGATTGGTTTTGAACCAATTACCGCGAAGATGTTCATCCAGCGGAGATTCGCGCAGAGAAAGAAAACAGGGGCGACAAATGTCCGGTACTTCTCATTTTTCGAGCCGGATTTACTGCTAATCTCGGACGATGGGACAACCGAGGTATTCGTTTACTTCAACAGGGAGTCCAGATACTGCATGCTCATTGCCGAGAACATGAAGCGAAATATTTATGAAAGGTATCTGGAGGAGGTATGCAATACGATGCTCGTGCTCGGCGCAAGGTATGTGGAAATCATGCTTCCAGCCGATGACACAGAACTTCTGTTCAGGGCATTGAGGGCGAGATTTATTCCCTCTGCCTACTACCCGTGCATGCACCCTGAAAATGGTTTCCTGAAGGACTATGTGGTGTTTTCCCGCACCTTCGAGGCATTTGACTTCAACAAAATCCGGCTCACCGGGAAGGCGAAAGAGTACCTTGAACATTACATAAAGGTCTGGTCAAAATTTTACCTGGCAAATGCACTTCCCCTGATTGAGGAGGTTTGAACTATGGTGAAGATGGCGATTGATGAACTGATAGATTACGGCGCCTTCAGGACTGGTAGCAAGGCGGATGAACTGTTTCTCAACGCAATGAAGGAAAATTTTGAGTTCGTGTACGACCATTCTCCCCACTACCGGAAGATTTGCGAACATGCAAATTTTACCGCCAGAAACCTCAACAGTTTTGAGGACATTTACAGGATTCCATATGTCTTTGTGTCCTGTCTCAAGATGTACGACTTCAAATTTTTACCGGAGGAAAAAATAAAGCTCACCCTCACATCCTCTGGCACAGGGGGCATGAAAACAAAAACCTATCTGGATGCGGAAACCCTCCGACGGATTCTGGAGATTGCCTGGAAAATCCATGAGGAAATGGGTGTTGTAGCGACGGATGTGGAGTGCAACTACCTGCTCTTCTCCTACGACCCTCATTATGCAAGGGACCTTGGCACCGCCTTCAGCGATGAATCCAACACCAGATTCACGAAGATACGGAGCAAGTTCTATGCAATTCAATGGAAGGGCGAGGAAAAGGGCTTCGTGTTTTCCCCCGAGGAAACTGCGAAAAAACTTGTGGAGTTTGCCAGCGAAGATGTGCCTCTCCGCATCTGCGGATTTCCGGCCCATCTCATAATTACGATTGAAGAACTGCGGAGGTTGGGATATTCAAAGCTCCAGCTCCATCCCGATTCAATGCTCCTTACTGGTGGTGGCTGGAAAACCTTTGAAGACAAAAAGATTGAGAAACCGGAGTTCAGAAAATTTGTGTCCGAGTTTTTCGGAATCAGTCCCTCGCGGCTGAGAGATTCGTTTGGATTCGTTGAACACGGAATTCCGTACCTTGACTGTGAGGAAGGTAACCTGCACATCCCGAACTATTCCAGGGTAGTCGCTAGAAAACCGAGTGACCTCTCAATTTTAGACCACGGAGAACAGGGGCTGCTCCACTTCTACACACCCTATCACTTTGGTTACCCTGTGCTTTCGGTGCTCTCCACCGACTACGGCGTGGTTGAGGGGAACTGCAGCTGCGGAAGACCTGGTTCTGTCCTGAGAATCACAGGAAGGGCTGGAAGAACAAAATGGAAGGGCTGTGCCTTCAAGGCGATGGAAACCCTGAAGGAGGGAGCTTGATGGACCGTGTGAATTATCTGTTCGGGAAAGTGGAGAGGGCAAAAAAACTCACCATCGAAGAACTGGAGGAAATAATTGCAGTTGCGAGAAAAAAATCTGCACGGCTCCGGCAGGTTCCTGTAAAGAAGATTATGAAGCTGCTCGTGAAGACGGGCAGGGCAATCCTGGAGGAAAAGGGGGAGATTATTCCGGAACTCGAGAAGGAGCTCCAGATATCCAGGGCAATGATTGAACTCTGCTTCACATACCTTCAGGAAATTCTGAGTTACGAGGGAATGGCTGAACGGGTGAGAAATGAAATCGGTTCAGTCGATGTATTGGACACATTCGTGACAAAACCGGGTTATGAGGGTATGCTTCATGCTGCCCCCGTTGGAGTTGTATTCTTCGTGCCCGCGGGCAACATATTCCTCTCCACGATTGACACATTTGCGGCGCTCCTCCTCACCAAGAATGTTCCTATCGTGCGGTTGAGCAGCGACAATGTTTACCTCCCGCTCCTGTTTGCCAGAAAGATGCGGGAACTTGACGAGGAGGGCGTGATTTCCTCCGCCTTCTGCATGCTGAACATCGAGAGAGAGGAGATTGAGAACCTCGACCTGCTAAAGTCCAGATGCGATGCGGTTCTTGCCTACGGTGGCGACGAAGCAATGCGGTTTTACGCACGGGACCTCCCCTACACCACACGGTTCCTGGGTTTCGGGCCAAAAATCGGGATTGCACTGGTTGCAGCCGAGGACTGGACGAAGGAAAAACTCCCTGAAATTGCGGGACTCGTGGCGAGGGATGTTGCCATCTTTGATCAGGCGTCCTGTGCGAGCCCCCAGAACCTGTTCGTGCCTGACGGAGAACCAGAAAAAGTGCAGATGCTTATAGAGGCGATTGCAAAAGAGATGGAAGCAATCGAGCAATCGCTTCCGAGGAGCGAGGCAACCGACGATGATTATGTGGAGAGCCTGAGAACTTTTGAGCTGTACAGGGTGGGAGAGATCCTGAAAGGAAAAGGGAGGTTTGCCCGTTCCCGTGCTGGTAAATGGCATGTGGTTTTTGATGAAACGATGGAAATTACGCCCTCTCCCCTCGGGCGATTCCTGATAGTGAAGCCATACAGGGATTTTGGAGCGTTTCTTGAGATGCTGGGGAGATACAGAGAAGTTCTCCAGACATGCAGCGTTTATGCAAACGATAGGGTGCGGCAGAGGTATGCCCTCGAGCTTTTAAAGGCAGGAATGACGAAGGTTGTGCCGATGGGAATGGCTCTGACCTCAACGAATGGCTCACCCCATGATGGTGTGTTTCAGCTTGCACAGCTTTTACGCTGGGGCTCTGCGGACGGACTGGATAGACGGGCGGCCCTCAAAGAAAATGTGCGAACTTCGCTGCTCGATTACGATGAGGAAATTGCCAGAATAAGAAAGGAGGAACTGCTCGGGTTTGCAAAAGCCAGCACAAAGTTTTATTCGGGACTGAAAGATGAGAATTTTTACCTGACAGGTGAGGATGTCCGCCTTAACCTGCCTCCGAATGGCGATGGCCTGCTGAGCAGGAAGGCAACTGGATACCTGTTTTCAAGCGGGGGCACCACAGGTGCACCAAAGTATGGGTTTTACTCAAACGAGGAATTTCACTACTCGGCAAAACTTCTGGCCTACGGACTTGCCCACGCGGGGCTCGAACCTGATGATAGGGTGCTCAACCTATTTATCCCTGGTAAGCTGTGGTCTGGGTTTCTGGCAGTAAATGAGGCCCTGCTCCAGATAAACTGCACTGTGCTGCCCCTCGGAGGGGAGGTAGAGGAGCAGAAGGCAATTGAACTGATTGAGAAGTTTAAAGTTACTGCATTGATGGGAATGCCCGCAAACATAACCAGAATTTTCCAGGTTGCGGGAGAAACGGGGATGGTGGAAAAGCTGAAAAGCTTGGAGAAAATTTTCTATGCTGGGGAACCCTTTCCAAAGGTAGACGAAGCGATGATTTGCCAGGTGTTGCCAGATGTGAAAATAAGGAGCGCCGGGTACGCCTGCGTTGACACAGGCCCGATTGCGTTTCCCTGCCCTGTGAGGGGAGAGGGGGTCCATCACTGCCTCCCCGATGTCTTCGTCGAAATCGAGGAGGGTGAGATAATTGTAACCCCGCTCTACCGTCGCACCACCCCCATAATTCGCTACAGAACAGGCGACAGGGGAGAATGGCTCGAAGGCACTTGTGAATGTGGATACACTGGCAAAACCTTCAAACTGGGTGGGCGGGTGGATGAAATGGTGATGGCCCGCAACATCCGATTCCATGCCTCCGAGGTAGAGGATGTACTGAGAAGGGTTTTGAACGCTGAGGAAGTGCAGTTCCAGGTTGCCGTGTGCGGAAAAACGATTAGCCTGAAGGTCCGGGGCACCGGAGATGCGGAAGGGTTGCGGAGAGCAATAATTGCAAAAATTGAGGAGTTGAGGATGGGGCTCGAGAAGGGCTGGATTGAATTTACCGTGGAAATCTCGGAGAATCCTGGGTTTGTGAAGACACGGCTTGGAAAGGTGAAGAGGGTGGTGAATGGGTGAAAATTAAGGGTAATTGGTAAGGGAAAGCTTCACCGGGATTTAACGCACCCGTGCTCATGTTTGTAAGAATCAGGAGCGAGTATGCGGATTGAGCGGACGGCATGGAAAATGGCAACTCTCATCCATTGCCTCCCTTCCTTCCCCTGTAATTCCACTCGATTGCACAGCCACCCTCGAAACTCACCATGCAGGGTCCTACGGGATGCTCCGGCCTGCAGGCTGTACCGAAGAACGGGCACTCAACGGGCTGGCAGAGCCCTCGGAGCACCTCGGCACATCTGCAGCCCTCCGGCTCCTCGAATTCCTGGCTATGGACTTCTTCTAGAATGTGCTCGTATTTCTTCCTTGCGTTAAACTGTGCATACCTTTCTCCAATTTCAAGCCCGCTCCGGGGAATTACCGGGAAACCACGCCACTTCACATCGATCGTAACAAAGACCTCCTTCATTGCCTCCCTTGCCCTCGGGTTTCCTTCTGGCCGCACGACCCTGCTGTATTCGTTCTTCACATCGCTCTCGCCATTCTTTATCATTTCAGCGAGGAGGTAAACTCCCATGAGCAGGTCGAGCGGTTCAAACCCGGCAATTACCTGGGGGATTTTGAACTCTGCGGCAAGCTTTTTATACGGTTCAATTCCGATGATGGTGCTCACATGCCCTGGCTCAATCAGTCCCTGAAGCTTCGTCTCCCCCATTTTTATGAGGGCTTCAAGGGCCGGAGGCACCGTGCGGTGGCAGGAAAGCACGGAAAAATTTTCGTTTTTTGCGCTCATTAATGCCGCTGCTGTGGATGGTGCAGTGGTCTCAAACCCTATGCCTATGAACACCACTTCCTTTCCCTTTTCAGCCAGTTTAATCGCATCATCGATGCTGTAAACAACGCGGACATCGCACCCCTCTGCCTTTGCCTGCAGCAACGAACCGGTTTTCGAAGGCACCCTTGCCATGTCCCCGAACACAGCAACAGTTTTTCCATGCCTGGCAAGCCACAATGCTTCCTCTATCTCGGCAGGTGTTGTCACGCATACGGGGCATCCTGGACCCTGCCGCACATCCACACCCACATTTTCGAGCAAAATGTCGAGCCCGTGCCTTACCAGCGTGTCCTGATGGGTGCCACACACATGCATTATTGTGATTTGGAGTTCCATTTTCTTCAGTTTTTCAACAATCCTGTCCGCAATTTTTCTGTCTTCAAGACGGAACATCGGACAACCTCCGTTCTTCAACTTTCATCCTCCACCACCATCTCCACGCTTCTTACAACGCACTCCTTCCCTTTCACAACATTTACGCTGGCTGCACATTCTGGGCATCTGAACACGGGCAGCACGAGGTGATAGCCTTCGTGCTCCTCGTAAGGAATACCCCCACGATACCCGCACTTTTCACACTCAATTTCTGGCTCGATATCCACAATTTCGAGCACTGCACCTTTCAGGGGTGTTTCCGCACTCAAAATTTCAAACGCGAACTTCAACTGCTCGCTACCGAGAAAGGTAAGTTTCCCGATCTCCAGCACCACCCTTTCAACTCTTTCCACCCTGTATTCCTTCAACTTCTCAAGAATCGTGTTCACGATGGCCTGCATTGCGGAAAACTCATGCATCGGCTATACCACGCTCACGCTCTGGATGTCAAAGTAGCGGTTGATTATGTCCCTGAAAACCTTGAGGTTTCTCCCCTCCTTCCCTATTGCCTTACCCTTCATCTCTGGCTTTACCTTAACAGAAGCATGCTTTATGTTGCCCCGCATCTCAATCTCAACACTCTCGACACCGTAATGGTAGAACACATTTTTTACAAATGCGAGCGGGTCCGAATTGAATTCAATCACCTGGATGTTTTTCTTGATTATTTCCTTGAGACGGAGCACATGCTCCCCCTTCTTCCCGATTGCCTTGAGCACATCGCCCGGCTCTATGATGAAAATCACCCTGTCCTCAAGGGCAATGCAGTCCTTGACCCTCGCGTGCGTCAGATTCTCAAATAACGAGATATACCTGAGGGTGTCTGAGTCGAAAGAGATTTCACCCATGCTCACGCCTTCTCGTTGAGGATGTTCGAATTCCCTGGGTCAATTATTCCGAGCACACTCACAGCAAATTTTTTTCCACAGATTCTCCCGAGTTCCACATTTGTGCCGTTGAATCGAAGAACAGGGATACCGTTGTAACTGTTCTTCTCAACCAGTTCTCTATCCTTCCTGTAGTTACTTGCAACCACAATCAGCTTTGCCTTTTTCTCCTTCGCCATTTTCACGGTTTTGTCATGTCCGTAGACTACCTTCCCTGTCTGCACCGCCAATCTCAAAGAGTTTTCCAGCATGTTTACTCCTCCTTCTTATCTTTCTTTTCCTTACCTTTCTTTACCTTTTCCTGGGGTTTATAAATCAGATGCACTGCACCTGTTCCAAGGGTTACCGGCTGTCCCACGATGATGTTTTCAGCGACACCATCCAGCGGGTCTTCATCGCCTGTCAATCCGGCCCTCAGCAGATGCGTGGAGGTGATTTCGAAAGCTGCCCGTGCAAGCACGGACGATTTTCTTCCTGAGACGCCATGCCTGCCGATGGCCCTTACCTCCCCGTCATTGGTCATGATGTCTGCAACGAGCATCAAGTGCCGTATGTCCACATTCAGACCCTGCTCATCCAGTGTCTTTGATGTCTCGCGGATTATCGCGGTCCTCGCGGCCTCAATCCCCAGCACATCGTAAATTTCAAGCACATCGTTGGTCGTGGTTCTGGTGACATCTACCTCTGGAAGCTGGAGCACTGCCCTCAAGTTTGTGCCCTCGGTGTAAATCACATACTCGTCTGTATCTGCATCCTTTTTTATCAACGCCCGGACAATCCCATCAATTCCCCCGAGTTTGAGCCCCTTTATCTGCTCAATCAACACCATCAACCGCCTGTAAGGGGTCTTGATATCTTCGCCCATCTTGAGGTTTACCACAATATCCTCACCTTCGTCTATCACCTCGCAGTCATCAAACCTGTCCATCTCTTTCTGGAGTTTCTCCCTGTCAATCCCTTTCAGAGCCAGTTTCTCCTTATTTGGTTTCACACGGAGTTTCATGTTGATGATGTCCGTCTCCATGTCGCATACATCAATGAGTGTGGTGGTCTCAATTCTTGATGCAATCTCTTTTACCTTCTCCAGATTCTTTGAATAATCCTTCTTCAGGTAAATTGTCATCACTGGGGTGCTTGGAGTCCTCCTCGCATCCAGGATCTCAATCAATCTCGGGAGCCCGAGAGTCACATTCATTTCCGCGACACCAGCATAGTGGAAGGTTCGGAGGGTCATTTGGGTGCCTGGCTCCCCGATAGATTGCGCTGCAACTATTCCCACCGATTCATGGGGGTCCACCAGATGTTTTTCAACCTTTTCGTATGCCTTTTTTACCATTGCGGAAATAAGCTTATCACTGGCCTTGGTGCCAGATTGAGAAACGACCTTTGCGATGTCCTGAACGACCTTCACTGGTAGAGAAAAATTATACTCCTTTTCAAATTTCTGGGATACCTTCAGCACTTTGCTCTCCATGTCTGTAAGCTTCGGGATTTTCTCTATAACCTTAACTTCAACCTTCGGTGCGGCGGCTTTCTGTCCGCCCTTTATCTTTTTTGCAGGTCGCTTTCTTGTACCCATGTTCAATCACCCTCTCTTTCGCTTTCTTCTTCATACTCCTCATACTCTTCTTCGCCCTCTTCTTCCTCAATCTCCAGGTCTTCCTCCGCAAACAGAATGTCCCTGTCTACCTCACCGTAATTGAGTGCCCCTGTCTCTATTTCTCCAAGTTCTTCCAGTGTCTTCTTCTCCTTACCTCCCAGCAGCTCCACAAACATATCCACTGCATCAATTGCATTTCCCTGCACACTTCTACCTGGATCAACACCATCTTCTCCGTACCGGAATTGGATAATCGTGCCCGCGGTGTTTCTCACGCTCCTGTCCTCCATCACCTTCAGGTCCTCAAGGGCATTGATCAACCGCCTCTGCATGTAGCCAGAGCGTGAAGTTCGGACTGCAGTATCTACAAGGGACTCCCTCCCACCCATGCTGTGGAAGAAGTATTCGGTGGGTTTGAGCCCTGATTTGTAGGAGGACTCAACGAATCCCCGTGCCTCGGCACCCAGGTCACCTTTCTTGAAGTGGGGAAGGGTTCTCATGTAGTAACCTCTAAACAAACGCTCGCCTCTCACCGCCTGCTGTCCGAGGGCAGCGCTCATCTGGGTGAGGTTAAGCATGTTGCCCCTTGCCCCGCTCTTCGCCATCAGCACCGCAGAATTTCCAATACCCAGATACTTGCCCGCAATCTTTCCCGCCTCATCTCTCGCCTTGCCCAGCACCCTCATAACTTCCACTTCCAGGGTTTCCTCGAGAGACCTTCCCGGAAGCAGCTCGAGAGTCCCGTTGAGATACTTGCTCACAAGATCATTCACTTCCTTCTTTCCGTTTTCCAGCACTTTCCGAATCTCGTTCTTCGCATCTTCAGGGATGTCCTCATCTGAAATTCCTGTCGTGAAACCTCTCAGCGTAATCACACCTATCGCAAGCCGTGTAACCTTTTCAAGGAATTCCTTGGCTGCAAGGGTGCCGTAGTCCCTGGCAATTTTGTCCAGAATCTTACCCTTGCCCACCGCAATTCCTTTTCCGTCAATGGCTCCACAGACCAGTTTTCCATCCTTGATTTTCACATACGCATCAATGTCGCATTTTTCCTTCCTGCATTCGTCGCATTTCTGGCATATCGAGGCCTTGAAAGTAAGATTCAGATCGGGGGGAAGCACGATGCTGAACAAGCTCTTTCCATACCAGATTTCGCCACCTTTTTCCACATCCGGAGCGGGTATGGGCGTCTCAGGCATCCGCATGAAAATGAAATTCACATCTTCCCTTGTAAACTGGGGATTCTTGTAGGTGAGCAAAAACGAGCCTGTGATATGGTCATGGATAGGCCCGATGATCGGGGCCCCGAACCTGGGTGAGAGGATGTGCTCGTGGGTTCGCATCAGAATCTTCGCCTCTGCCCTTGCCTCCTCGCTCTGCATCACATGCAGGTTCATTTCATCACCATCAAAGTCAGCGTTGTAAGGTGGGCAGAGGCAGAGGTTGAATCTGAAGGTCTTGTGGGGCATCACCCTCACCTCGTGGCAGAGCATTGACATTCGGTGGAGGGAGGGCTGGCGGTTGAAGAGGCAGATGTCTCCGTCCATCAGCTGGCGTTCAACAATCCAGCCAGGTCCTACCTGCTCGAGCAGGTTTGCCTTGTTTTTCTCCGTGATTTTAATTCTCCGCCCCTCAGGAGAGATTACATAGTTTGCTCCCGGCACGTATTTCCCATCAACATTTTGAGGATTTGGGCCACGGCTCACGAATTCCTTGGCAACCTCGACATTGAATGTGGTCACATAGAGGGGCACGGTCAGTTCCCTCGCTGCTTCCTCCGGCACACCCACCTCAGTGATTCCAAGGTTGGGGTCTGGCGAAATCACAGTTCTTGCGGAGAAATTCACCCTTTTACCGGAGAGGTTTGAGCGGAACCTTCCTTCCTTGCCTTTCAAACGCTGGACGAGGGTTTTCAACGGCCTGCCTGAACGATGCCTGGCTGGAGGAATTCCCGAGGTCTGGTTGTCAAAGTAGGTGGTCACATGGTACTGAAGCAGTTCCCACAGGTCTTCCACAATCAGCTGGGGTGCTCCAATGTCCCTGTTCTCCCTGAGCCGCTGGTTTATTCTGAGCACATCGACCAGCTTGTGGGTTAAATCGTCCTCGGAGCGATCGCCAGATTCGAGGGTGATAGAGGGTCTCACCGTAACAGGCGGTACTGGTAGGGCCGTGAGCACCAGCCATTCGGGTCTCGCGGTCTCCGGATTCATGCCGAGAATTGCCAGGTCCTCTGTCGGAATCCTTTCAAGCCTGTCTCTGATATCTTTGGGGGTGATTTTTACACCGTTCTCCCTGAAGGTTGTCGGCTTATCCAGTGTGATTTTCTTCTGTTCAGCTTTACAGTGAGGACAGATCTGCCTTGGCTCGATTCTGAGGGCCCTCAGCAGCGAAACAAAGTCAGCCCGCTCACCGAACACCTCATGGCGGGTTTTCATTTCAGTTACCATTCTTATCTCATCTTCCGAAAGCAGCACTCTTCCACAGATTGAACATGTGTGCTGCAAAAATTTCTTTATTTCCTTCACATAACCAATGTGGATCACAGGCATTGCGAGATCTATGTGCCCGAAATGTCCGGGGCACTCGTCTACCCGGCCATTGCAGGTCTTGCACCTGAGCCCTGGTTCAATTACACCCATTCTGGTGTCCATCAAACCCCTGTCAATGGGATATCCATCATCATCATAGGTATCTGCAGAAATTACCTTTACTGCACTCATCCTTCTTATTTCATCAGGCGAGAGGATTGCAAACTTTATGTTTCCAATTCTTTTTGAGACCCCGATTCTCTGCATGGTATTCACCTCATATCCTCCAGCTGCAGCCGCATAACCACACCCAGCGAGAGAAGTTCATCTGCCATGAGCTTGAAGGAATAGCTCATCTGGACCGGATAGATAGTCGTTGTGTTTCCGCAAACAGGGCATTTGAGAATGTTTGTTTTCATGTCCTTCAGTGCAATGTGCCCGCATCTGGGATTCCCGCAGACATACTGGACTGTGCCATCCGATTCATCCAGTAATCTATCCTTTATCACCATTGCCGTGCCATGCCCTATCAGTGTGTCCCTCTCCATCTCTCCAAACCTCAGACCACCCTGGCGGCTCCTTCCTTCGGTGGGTTGCCTTGTGAGAATCTGCACCGGACCCCTGGAACGCATGTGAAGCTTGCCCGCAACCATGTGGTGGAGTTTCTGGTAGTAAATCACACCTATAAAAATATCCGCCTCTATTTTCTTACCGGTGAGACCATCGTACATTACCTCCCTGCCAGTGTGCTTGAACCCCATCGCGATCAATTCCCGTCTCAGCGCCTCCTCCTTCTCACCGCTGAAAGCAGTGCCATCGATGAATCTGCCCTCCATGCTTCCCACCTTGCCACCAATCATCTCGAGCACATGAGCTACGGTCATCCGTGAAGGAATCGCATGCGGGTTGATAATCAGGTCAGGTGTGATTCCGTCTGGCGTGAATGGCATGTTTTCCTGCGGATAGATGAGCCCGACAACTCCCTTCTGTCCATGCCTGGAAGCAAACTTGTCACCCAGTTCCGGAATTCTCTCATCCCTCACCTTAACTTTCACAAGTTTGGTTGCATTCTCCGAGAGTGTGAGGAACACCGTGTCCACCCAGCCGTGTTCACCTGCTCTCACTGTGATCGAGGTTTCCCTCCGTTTCTGGGGAGTTAAAAGCTCTGCGTCTTCCTCGAGGAACCGTGGAGGGGATGTTTTGCCCACCAGGATGTCACCCTCTTTTACGGCACATTCTGGGAAAATCAAACCATCCTCGCTCAGATTTGCATACGCCTCATCAGGGCGGGCCCCTACAACCTCTGAACTCGGACATTCAAATTTATCCTCCTGCCCTCCTGGATACTTCCGTTCCTCGGTCCTGTAGGTGCGGAAGAATGTGCTTCTTCCGAGGCCTCTCTCCACCGCTGCCTTGTTGAGTATCACAGCATCTTCAATGTTGTAACCTTCCCTGCTTAGCACTGCGACTACAAAATTCTGTCCTGCTGGTCTCTTGTCAAAGTTCACATATTTCAGCACTTCTGTCTGGACAAGTGGAATCTGCGGGTAATGAAGGATGTGGCCACGCGTATCTGGTCTTCCTCTATAATTGGCGGCATTCAGTCCCAGGCTCTGTTTTGCCATTGCAGAGCCCATCGTGTTTCTGGGCGTCGAGTTATGTTCTGGATATGGAATTAATCCCGTACAGATACCAAGGATGCATAGAGGGTCTATTTCAAGATGTGTATGCTCATTAGTAAGAAGCGAGGGCACGGTGAAGGTGGCATCGCAGTGGAGGCATCTCAATTTTACCTGCTTGTCGTCCAGCCCCATGTTGATCCACTCAACATCATTTCTGGAAAGATATCTGGCACACTTGGGGCACTCCCTCGGGACATCGTAGGCGTAAACTGCGATGTAAGCGTTCTCTTCTTCATCTGCATCGAGCCACTCAACAAATCCATCCCTTATCAGGGAGGAGAAGTCCCTCTTACCTGTTTCCAGTTCTTCCAGCTCTCTGTTTGTTATAACTGGCTTTCCATCCTCGACAACGATCAGTGGACGGCGGAGCCGGCCTTCATCGCAGTTCACAAATATCTCGTTCATCTCAACATCAAAGTAAATGTTGACTTCATGGGAGCGATCACCAAGCTTGTAGGACAGTCGCTGGCTTCTCCTGCGGGTTCGCACCTCTTTCACGAGTTCTTGCGGGTTAGAATGCACTCCGACGAAATTCCCGTTGACATACACCCTTGTAAGCCTGTTTATGTCCTTTTTGTCCATATGGGCAAGCCGCTCTGCCATCTGGTTGAAGGGGATTAAGCCGTACTGCTCCAGTGTAGCAATAACCTCGTGTTCGTCCACGCCTTCTGAGATGTCCACCGTGAGGGCATAGTTCTTCACCAGCCCACAGTTCTGCCCTTCAGGGGTTTCGTTGGGGCACAGCCGTCCCCATTGTGTAGCATGCAAATCTCGCGCCTCAAAGTGTGGCTGGCTTCTCGTAAGTGGCGAGACCACCCTTCGCATGTGGCTCACGCTGCTTATGTAGGAGGTTCTGTCGAGGAGCTGAGAGACCCCGGACCTTCCTCCAACCCAGTTCCCTGTGGCCAGTGCATGGATGATTCTCTGGGTAAGCAGGTCCGAACGGATTGAGGACCCAATTCTGAGGTCTTTCTTCCTGCTGTAACTTTTTTCAAGCTGGTATTTCAGGTCCTTCATCAGCTGATTGAATGCAGTGCGGAACAGGTCCTCCATGAGGTCGCCTGAGAGCTTGATTCTCTTATTTCCGTAGTGGTCCTTATCATCCTCTTTCCTGCGGTTGAGCGCAAGCTCAATGACCTCCCTTGCCATTCTTCCGAGGTAAAGGGCTTTCTTGATTCTGTCCATCTTCGTGGTCCCCAGGTGCGGCAGCAACGAATGGTCAAGAATTGCTTCCACCTTCTTCTCCCTGTATTCTTTTGCCTGGCCCGTAGCGAACTTGCGTTCGAAGTATAGGATTGCATCCTCGGTTGTGGCAATACCATTCGGAGGATATTTTTCCACATCATAGCATTCCTCGATGTTCACATAAATCATGTGCTTTAATTTGTTCACCTCAGGGTCATCGGAGTAGGCAAGCTCCGAGAGGATCGCGTTTGCAATTTCATTATCATTGTCTATTCCGAGGGCCTTCATCAGAATTGCAATCGGAATCGGACCTGGAGCGGAAGGTACCGTTACATTCAGGATTCCGTCCTTTCTTTTTTCTACTACCGTCAGCGCCCTGAAACCCTCTCGCTGGGAAAATACCTTGGCAGTTTCTGTTTTTGCACCGTACCTCTCGTTATATTCCACCAGTACCTTATTCGGAGCAAGGTCTTCCATCGATATCAGCACCCTCTCGTTCCCACCAATTATAAAATAGCCACCCTGGTCGTAAGGATCTTCTCCAAGCTTCTCTATGAGATGGATGTATTCTTCGTCTTTCAGTTCTCCAAAATTCTCCTTCTTCTCGTCGATTTCATGCTTGAATAATTCTTCGTGGGTCCGGAGAATGTTATCTCTGTGGATGCTGCAGAGCTTGGAACGTACCATAATTGGTATCTGCCCGATTACAATCTTTTCCGTTGCATGTTCCACCCCGCCTTCAACTACGGTAAATTCAAGTTCAACATCCGCCATGTACGAAAGCCCTCTGAGCCGTGCCTCCATAGGGGTTATAATGTGTTTTGAGCCATCCGCTTCCTTTACCTCGGGTAGTGATACATGAATTGTGTTACGCCCCGGGGTGCCATCCGGGTTGGTCTTTCTCCCCACACGGATAAAGATGTCTTCCGCACCTTCCAGACGAATAATCCCTCTCTCATTCGGGTCATCGGACAATCTGAGCTCGTCAACGATCTTCTGCATCCTGCTCCTGGGATTGTCTGCCGTTGGCAGAAATTCGTTGAAGGACGATAGATGATGGTTCACAAGCCCCCGTTCTTTTATATATGCCCTGATAAACTCACGCATCGCCGCCACCTCACACCACAACTACCCTGTAAGCGACAAATACTCCTGCTGTTCTGCTCCGCCTCACAATCTTTATGATTCTTCCAGGCTCAATCTCACCGGTAATGGTTTCCAGTGCAACAATTGCAGCGTCTGTCTTTTTTATTCTCGGGAGTTGGTCCTTCGTAAGATTAAGTTGTTTGAGAATTGCCTTTTCCTCTTCCCGGTCAACGAGATAGTGCTCGGGGACATACTCGTGCTCAAATATATTGAATTCTGCCATATTACCACCTTTTTTCAGCAATGGAAATGACTGTGGGAGATGGAGCGGGCCTGTGGGGACTTTCGCTCCATCTATGCCAAGCCGAGAGGATGGAGTTTCGAACCCCAGACCACCTGGTTAAAAGCCAGATGCTCTTTCTAGGAATCCTTGATGGAGTTCCACCGGGATTCAACCTAGCTGAGCTACAGGCCCATAGGGGAAAGATTATGGAGGTTTGTGGGCATATATTCAGGCCATATTTATTTGTTGCGACGGGGTGCATAGAGTTTGCCCTGCCACCTTCCAAAATAAAATTTCGCATTGCCCTTACCACAATAGAGGAAGTAGATAAAGATTACGGTGGGCAAATAGATCGCCTCCTGGCTTTCGAATTTTTTGATGCTGGTGCTCCTGTCTGAAAAAAATGCCATTATGGATATTGTTATATACATGGAAAAATATAATTCTTCTGGAAAATAATGCCCGAAATGGTGGTGTCCATGGAACTGGGTTATTGCAAAGCAGGTATCTTACATGCGGATATTGAGTTTGTGAAAAAGAAAAAAGGGATTGATGGAATTGAGACACTGGAAAAAATATTAAAATCAATGGGGGCGAAGGCGAGCATAAATCAGGTTATGAAGATGAAACCTGCAGAAAATGTTTCCGTCGAATTCCGGAAAATGTTCCTGGATGCCTGCTTCCAGGTGTTTGATAAAGACCCTGAGAAAATAAAGGAAATGGGAAGAAACTCCCCTTCTATTTCACCACTCCAGAAACTTGTGCTGGGACACTTCATGACCCCTGAGAAAGCAATAGGGTATGCCCCAAAATTCTGGCGGGAGAACTATACTGCCGGGGAGCTTGTGGTCTTAGAAATAAATAGAGAGAAAAATTATGTCCGTCTGGCTATAAAGAATTTCCCGGTTAGCAAGGTTTTCTGCATTCATCTGGCAGGATATTTCGAGGGTGTCGGAAAACTTACCAAGGTAATCTCGGTCACATGCAAGGAGATGAAGTGCGTGCACGATGGGGCAGAGTTTTGCGAGTTTGAAATAAGGTCAGGGTAAACCAGATTTCGTGTTCTCAGAAAGAATGGAGATAATCAGTTAGAATTCCCCTCTAATCTTGACAGAAAGTAGAAATGCCACTAAATAAATGGTTATATATCAGTAAATTTTAAAGAGGAAGGCGGAAGTCAAGAAGGTGGATTTCATGGAACTTGGCTCCTGCAAAGCAGGAATATTTCATCCGGATATTGAGTTTGTGAAAAGGAAAAAAGGTGCCGATGGCATAGAAACGCTGGATAGAATATTGAAGTCAGGAGGAGCAAGGGTAAGCATAAGCCAGATTATAAAAATGAAGCCTGGAGAGCTTCTTCCTGTAGGGTTTCGCAGAATGTTCCTTGATGCTTGCTTCCAGGTGCTTGATAATGACCCTGAGAAAATAAAGGAGATGGGGAGAAATGCACCGACCCTCTCACCTATACAGAAACTCGTAATGGGTTATTTCTTGAGCCCTGAGAAGGCACTAAAATATGCACCAACCTTCTGGCGAGATATCTACACGGAAGGAGAGTTCGTGATTTTAGAGGCAGAGAAGAATCATGCTAGATTTGCGATAAAAGATTTTCCTCTGAGCAAGATCTTCTGCAGCTACATGATAGGATATACACAGGGTATCGGATATCTCTGCAGGCTAAAGTCTGTCGTCTGCACCGAGACACGGTGTGTCCACGATGGGGCAGAGTTTTGCGAGTTTGAAATAAGCTGGTCATATCTTTAGACCCTGAACCCTTCAAGGAAAATCAGAAACATGGCCCCCACAATTATATCCGCGGTGGTGCCAGGATTCACCCGGTCCTTCTCGAGCTTTGTGAAAAGTTGCCGGAACCTTTTCCATCCATCGCTTCCCTCCGCAGCAAAAACGGTGCGTTCCGCGTGGAGTTCTGCGGCAAGATTCTGCAATCGCCTGGCATACCCCAGTCCTTTTTTTCCAACCACAAGGTTATCCACATAGCTTCCAAGTGCAAACAGGAACCCGTGCTGCACGGCCCTCTCTATTCCTGCATCCCAGTTTTCCATAATCTCCTTTGCGGTGTTCCGGGTGAGTTTGTAGCCATGGGTGTATTCGTAGCAGATACCGTTGACGGCAACCCCTGCAAGCATCCAGTTATGAAGCGATGTTCTGTTTTTCTTCACAAAGTTCAGTGTCCCCTCGGACTTTACATTCAGGCATCCTTCTATATCTGGAAGTTTCTCAAAATCCGTCATCCTTATTGCCTGCACATACCTCAAGGTGTCCCTCCAGTCAGCTCTTTTTATTCTATCTTGCACATCTGCGAAATCCACAATTCCCCTGTTTGCCGAGGCAGACGCAAGGAGAGGTGTGAGCAGGAAGATGGAACCAAGGTGTGTGTTCCCACCCGATTGAACCGAAAGCATAATTTCAGTTGCCTTCAGCACCGCGGTTCCAAGGCCATGTTTTGATGCCAGATGTGGAAGGTTTGCACCGAGTTCTATACCGGAAACCAGAAAATGCTCAAATTTTTGCGATGGAAAGTCATGGTAGCGTGATACATTCCCTGGTTTCGGCACCGTACATTCCATAACGAGGGCTTTGGTTGTAGCCAGTTCGAGCTTTTTAAGGATTTGCTGTTTCATGCCACTTCTATGCCTGAGCCAGGTTTTGCCTGTGGCAGTTTTTTGCCGAACTGCACGGTGGGAAGCGGAATGGGAGAGGGAAGCTTCAGGTCTCTTGCAAGGAGTACTGCCTCCGGGATGCAGTTCATCATCACAACCGTGTGAATTTCAGATGCCATTTCATTTGGAAGGTTTCCTGTTTTAGACCACATTTCTGTGATTTCCCTTGAATTGCATTCATACAGTATCTTTCCCTCAATTTTTATGACGCCAATCCCCACAAAGTTTGCAGTGAATCTGAAATCGAAATTTGCCTCTCTCTCAGAAACAGGAGCTACCATGGTTACAGTGCTGTTATGGTCAACCCTGATGTTGGAAAATTTCTCGCCCAGATTTGCGAACCTCTTCGCCTCTATGGAAATCAACTCAAAGTTCTTTATGCCCATGGTTTCGCCTATATCTTCCTACACTATAGAACTTTCGGAAGACAAGGATGAGGGAAACTGCTGCGAAAAGGGGCTGCAGGAAAGGCGGGAATTCTGCGAGCACATGGACGCAGTGGGCTTCATCCCGGACCACTGAATAGAGCCAGGGCATATCCTTCACGCTTGCGTTGAGAATGATGCCGCATACCTCGCCCTCAGATGCATTACCTGGCACAACGACTTTCACATAGACCATCACGGTTGCCTGGGCTGGAATGTAAATTTCAGAGATGGTGTTTCCATACTGGTCAACCGTACTCACATTCCATGCTGTCAGATTCCCGGATACATTAAGTTTCACATCTTCACCGATGCAGCCGGTATTTGTGAGGTTGTGGGCAATTAAGACGGTTGAGTTGGGGAGCACCGCTACAGTTCTGGGCATGTCTATATTTATGCCCTTCAGCGGAGAGACAACAATGCTCTCAGTAGTACCTCCCTGGCTTTCCACATTCACATACACCACCGTGTAGTTCCCGTAGTTGCGGGCAAACACAGGCAGCTGCGTGTTTCTTGTAAGTGAGTATGCCATGTATTGTTCGTAGCCGCCAGAAACCACAAATTTGAGCCGCACGGAGGGAATCGTAATCCCCGTGTTGACGATGTCTGCACGGATTGCTGATGCACTTCCATCATTCGAAACATTGTAGGTGACCGAGAGTCCAAACTGGTCTTCTCGGATAAATCTGTGTTCCAGAATCTGCGTGGCATTTACATGCACCATCACAAACCCGTAGTAGGGAAAATACTGGTTGTCCAGGTCTCCACCTGCATTTCCTGCCATTATGCATGGAACTCCAGGCGCACCCGTGGAAATCACATCGTTCGCGGTAGCGGTCAGGTTATACACACAATAGTCATGGATATGCCCGCAGTAGACCTGTGAAATGTTGCCGGAAAACAGGCGGAAAACTTCTAGCGCGTTGCTCCTGTTCAAAAAGGTTTCATTAACTGACCAGCCAGAATTTGGATTTGGAGGCAATGCAAGAGAATGATGCATTACCGTGACCTTGATTGGCTTTGCGGCTGAAGCAATATCTGTGTAGAGCCAGTTCTTCTGGTTACCATAAATGTAACCCCCGTACATCCCCGTGTCTCCAACAAACCACCATGCATCCTGGTCTTCATAGGTGTCCAGAAGAATAGCATGCAGGTTTCCATAGTCGAACGAGTAGTAAAGCGGGCCGATCCACTCCCTGTAGTGGGCTTCACCCAGCCCCTGGATGTGTCCCCTTGACACATCATGGTTTCCTACCGCTGCCCCGAGAAAATTCTGGAGGTACCCCAGAGCTTCCATAAGTTCGCCGTACTCATAGTCATTCACTGGAGAAGTATAGCCAGTCCCATACATGTGGTCCTCGTCCATTGTTCCCAGGCCGTCCACAAAATCCCCGGCATGGAGGATGAAGGGTGGATTCACAATATTGGTCTGGTTGATGATGTTGAGAAAATGGGCGGATTGCTCCACATGGCCCCCGGGTGGAATAGCAAAAGGGGGCTGGCTGTCGCTCATAAACACATACCAGTAATCCTCGGGCATGTACCAGGGGGTGATAGCGACGACCCTGGTTTGACCAGCAGAGAGAGATGCTGAAAGCAGAACTGTGTTTTTCCCGACAGCAACGATGGTTGCATTGCTGAACTCAAACATGTCTGGTTCAAGGTTTCGCAGGGCCAGAAATGCGATGCCAGAGGATGAGCCCGTGTTTGTGATTGTTACCTTCCCATTAAATCCATACATTCGGAGCATCAGAAAATTGTTCCCCTTTGCCATCAACTCCACATTCCCCGCAGCCACCACTGTAATCTGGCTGGAAGGTATTGCCCTGTAAACTCCGGTATCAAAACCCGTCTCAATCACTCCCGAGCCACCGATGCAGGTTATTCTCACACCATAGGTGCCCGGTGTAGCATAAAAACTGGTTTGCCAGAATCCAGTAAAGGTGCTGGACACAATCGTCTGGGTGCCAGAATAAATTGTTGCATTCACAGAAAGTCCAGCAGAGGTACTGAAGTTGAATGTGAGTATCTGGCCATTGGTTACAGAAAACGGGTAATCCTTTACCAAATTTTTAAAGGTGCTTTTCCAGATTCCATCAATGAACACATTTTCAGTGTTGAGATAGGATAACCGCACCTCTCCATGTGCAAGAGGTGTGACTATGTCAGAGTCAATGTAAAATGCAAGCTTTCCCCAGTAATCTGCAGAATCTCCGGTGGCAAGGGTGGTATTTGTGTCCCCGCACCAGGTCTTGGTGAGCAGGTTGTACCAGAGGTCAAGGGCAGTGCCCGTGTTCGGGTCTATGTCAATCTCATCATCTCCAAGGGTTAAGCCAGTATCGTCATCCCAGGCATCAATGCGGATAAGCACCACTGGATTTTTCGGGTAAACAGTAAATGTCAGGTTAAGATTCAGGTAAACCTCATCCGTTCCATCATACACTGCGGTTGTCACATACTGCTCGTCCACATGAACCACAAAGTAGGGGTCAGGGTCCCCTGCTATCCATGGATCAAGGTCAGGGTCACAAATAAAATAATCCAGATGCACCAGAACCGTGTAGGCGGAGGATAGCTGGGGGTAGGGGCTGGAATTGGTAGTTTCTGGCTTAGCATTACCGTTTTCGGGTGTTTCTCCCGTGTGGGACATTCCCATTGGAAATACCGCCAGAAGCATGCACGCAATCATAACACTTCTGAGCAGCATATCTAAAGGGAGGTGAAAGGGATATTTAACGATTTTCTTGAAATACTGTCTGGAATTGTTGGGCTGGATGCCAGGGGTTGAGTAAGAGTTAAATACCTTTAAGCCCATTCTATTCCCGTGATAAAAATGTGGAAAAGGGCATTTGCATTTCTGGTGCTGTGCTTGTTACTTCTACATGGCCTGACTGTGCTTCTGCCGTTTCATGGTTATGCTTGGACAAATCGGATGAAAAAGCAGGAGGAAATAAATCAAGCGGCGATGGAGCAGGCAGAAACGCCCTGCGACTTTCGAATTCTTTTGAAGGCAAGCAACTTCGACCCTCTGAAATCTGAGCCGGAAATACCACCAGTTATGAAAATTCAGGAGTATCCGAACAGTTTTCCCGGGTATTACATCGTCCAGATGCAGGGAAACGTCAGAGATGAATGGAAAATGGCGCTTGAAAGCACAGGTGCCAAAATTGTAAGTTATCTTCCCAACTACGCCTTCATCGTGAAAATGGACAAATTTGTGCTGGACACAGTTGCCTCCCTCGGATTTGTGAGATGGGTCGGGATTTACCAGCCCTACTACAAAGTCCACCCAGACCTGTGGAACATTGAGGAGGAGACGCGGGTCAAAATTCTGGTGTTCGGGAATGAAAATCTTCAGAGAACCGTAGCCATTCTGAAAAGGGTCGGAGTTGAGGTGATTGCCGCGGAGGAAGGTGGCAATTTTCACATAATCAACACAGTGCTGACATCCGATCACCTGCCCCTCGTGGCACACATTCCCACAGTTGCATGGATTGAAAAATGGTACCCAGTACGGCTCTTCAATTCGGTCGCTGCAGGTGTGATCCAGTCAGGCACGAGCGGAAACACACCAATCTGGAACAGGGGGCTTTACGGAGATGGGCAGATTGTCGGGGAGAGCGATACTGGAATTGACTGGGACCATGAGGCCTTCAGGGACCCGAGCCGGTACCAGATAAGGTACAGCAACCCTGCCGGCTCCCAGCCACCCGACCTACAGCACAGAAAAATTGTGAACTACCATGTTTATGTTAACGATTATGACCTTGCAAGCTCAGGGCATGGGACCCATGTGGCAGGCACAATTGCAGGAAATAACTCCTATGTGGGGGGCACGAATGCAAACGGCAGGGGGATGGCCCCGAGTGCCAAAATTTCATTTACAGATATAGGTGGCTCTGGGGATTCCCTTGCGATACCCTCAAACCTCAACACCCTTTACCAGTGGGCGTACAATGACGGGGCAAGGCTGCACTCCAATTCCTGGGGCGATTCCAACAACGATTACGGCACAGAGGCGCAGCAGACGGATGAGTTTATGTGGAACCACAAGGACATGCTCATCCTCTTTGCCGCAGGTAACAGCGGGCCCTCTGGTTATACGGTTGGAAACCCGGGCACTGCAAAGAACATTGTCACGGTGGGTGCAACTGCCCATGATGGTTCAGCAGTGACAAGTTTTTCAAGCAGGGGCCCAACCGCGGATGGACGGAGGAAGCCGACTGTTTGTGCCCCTGGGGACAGCATAATTTCCGCGGATTCCGACGGCATAAAGAATTCGAACAACTCAGGTTATCTTTCGATGAGCGGAACTTCAATGGCTACACCCACCACGGCTGGCGGTGCCGCCCTTGTGCGCCAGTATTACACGGAGGGCTGGTATCCAACAGGAAACAAGGTTTCATCGAACGCAATCACGCCCTCCGCCTCTTTGATCAAAGCCACTCTGATTGCGGGTGCAAGAAAAATGACAACAAACATACCCGATAACAACCAGGGGTGGGGCATAATCAACCTCGAAGATTCGCTTTACTTTGCGGGAGACACGAGAAAACTCAGAATAGTGGATAACACGAATGGAATAGGCACAGGCCAGAGTGCAGAATATGCCTACTATGTCTCCTCAAGCTCGGTACCTCTCAGGTGTGTGCTTGTATGGACTGATTACCCTGGCTATCCCCCTGCGGCCAAGGACATCGTAAACAACCTGGACCTCGTGGTAATTTCGCCGACGAACACAACCTATCTCGGAAATGTGTTTTCGAACAGTGAGTCCGTATCTGGAGGCACCGCGGACAGCACCAATGTGGAGGAATGTGTTTACATAAACACACCAGCAACAGGGGTCTGGATAGTGCGGGTTATCGGGACTAATGTGCCCAATGGCCCCCAGCCCTTCTCTCTAGTGATTACTGGGGGTGTGGATGATACACGGGGAGAAATCTCACTGGACAAGAATGTTTACAAAGAAAATGATACGATTACAATCACGGTCCGGGATTTTGATACCACCACAAGCACGGTATCTGTAGGAATCAACAGCACCACGGAGAAAACCCCTGAAACCGTGACGCTGACGGAAATAACACCCGGTTCAAAGAAATTTGTGGGCAAGATTAACACCTCACTCACCGATGCCCCAGGGGTTCTTCAGATTTCCAATGGTGATGATATTTTTGCTGCCTATGCTGACCCTTCTGCACCTGGTTGGTATGCCATTGCCCGTGCGGTTGCAGACACTGTACCTCCGAAAATTTCAAATGTGCGTGTGATGGGTATTACCGCTACCAGCGCGGTGATTGAGTGGGATACCGATGAGACCGCAGATTCAACAGTTAAATACGGAACCGCTTCGCCGGTCACCACGGTTTCCGCCAACACCAGTGTTTTGCATCATTCCCTCAAACTCATCGGCTTGATGCCTGATACCACCTATGTATTTGATGTGCTTTCCACGGACCCCTCAGGGCATCCCACACTTGAGGATAACAACGGAGCGCATTTCACCTTCACCACGAAGCGGGGCAACATCCTGCTGGTCGACGATGATTCTGGCGTGAATCTGGATAAATACTATTCGGATGCGATTGAGAGCAAGGGCTGGCTGCTCGGTTACTGGGACTACAACACCCAAGGTGCACCCAATATTTACGCAATGGGGAATTTCAAGGCAATTGTATGGCACACGAGTGAATGTTATCCCCAGCTGAGGCAGAATGAAACCAACATCCTGAAGGCCTACCTGGATGCAGGAGGCAATCTGTTTGTTTCAGGCCAGGACATTGGCTGGGATATATTTGCCAATGGGGGCACTGCGTCCGAGCAGTCCTTCTACACGAACTACCTGCATGCCACCTATAACCGAGATGTGCCCTCCGATAGTACAACCAACCCGCCAACACAGTCAAATATTTACGGACAGGCAGGCGACCCGATAGGTGATGCCTACACTGCCGGCACTTTGATAAAAGATAACATGAATTACGGATTCTACCCTGATGACATCACAAACAACGGCGGTACTGTTTCCTTCCAGCAGGACACTTTTAATTCATACGGGCAGGTAAGCGGAAAAACTGATGCAGCCATAAGATATTCAGGTGGCTATAGGATGGTTTACTTTGCGTTTGCATTTGAGGACATTCAGGACACGAATGCCAGAAACGATATAATGGATAAAATTCTGAAGTTTTTGACTGGCTCGTCCCCTCCTTCAGTCACGGTGACATCACCAAATGGCGGGGAAAATGTGTCGGGCACCGTGAGCATAACCTGGAGTGTTGCAGGGGCAAACACCGTGGACCTCTTTTATTCCACGGACAATGGAACCACCTGGATTGAGATTGCCCGCAACATTCCAGCTTCGCAGGGCAGCTATGCGTGGGATACCTGGGGACTCCAGGACGGGCCCAACTACAGAATAGGAATATATGCGGTGGATGCCCAGAACCTGACGGCTTTTGATATGTCCGATTCCAATTTTACACTGGACAACGCCCATGCTGACCCTGTAAAGCCGGAAATTGTGCACACCCCCGTAACCTCATGGCTTGCAGGCGCGAGCATAAAAATCGACGCGGTTATCACCGATAACAAGGGTGTGAAGGAGGCAATGGTGCATTACAAAAAGACCTCTGACCCGGGATATACCAGCATCCTGATGTCTAATGTAAGCAGCAACTATACTGCCACCATTCCAGGCACTGCTGTAACCGTTGGAGGACTGAGCTATTATATTGAGGCAAAGGACCTCTGTGGAAACCTGAACGCCACTCCAGTTTACGATGTCACGGTTTACGAAAAATCGCTGGTGGTGAAGATTAAAGCAGAGCCCACAGTAGTAAGGTCTGGAGGCAGCTCAAATCTGCTTGTAACTGTCACCGAATCAGGTACCTCCATTTCCGATGCAGATGTGGTTCTCACCACCGCCTCGGGAAGTGTAAGTCCCCAGACAGGAAAAACAAATCTCACTGGCGAATTTGCCGCGGTCTATACCGCACCGGTTGTGACCGCAGAAACAGTGGTGACAATCAATGTGATTGCCGCGAAACAGGGGTATGCGAATGGAACCACCCAGATGGATATAAAAATAGTGCTGCCCCCTCTCTACATGAATGCCACACTAATCCCTGATGCGCTCAATTCTAACGAAACCGCGGAACTCAATGTCTCGGTGAAGGACGAAGCAAATCAACCAGTTGATAGTGCTTCTATCCACATTGAGGCAACCAATGGACTCGCAGTGAACAAAACCGACGGATTCACCACCGCTGGAATTTTCACCACAAATGTAACGGCTCCGTATGTGACAACGGTGACGGAGTGCATGTTAAGAATCTATGTCACCAGGAGCGGTTACACCAGTGCAATGCTTAACCTCACGGTGAATGTGTACCCAGAGCTAGCAACGCTTAAGCTCAACCTCTCGGTGGAGAAGGGGACGATGATGTGCTACGAAACAATGGAAATCGGGATTCTTGTGACCGTAGGGACCTCACCTGTCGGCGGGGCAAATCTCACGATAACTACCACCCTGGGAATTGTAGTGCCAGAAACCACAAAAACCAATGCTGCCGGTACCCCTATGACTCCTGTTGTGTACTCTCCCGCAATTGTGGATGTCCCTACAACCGCAACCATCACGGTTATGGCGGAGAAAGCCGGCTACAAGAAATGCACGGGCACCGTTAACATTACGGTGCTTCCGATGCTCCAGCTTCTCGTTGAAATCCTGGTAAACACGACTGTGAACGAGGGTAGCACTGTGGAGCTGGTCACTATAGTGAGTGCGGACGGAAACGGTGTGGAAGATGCGGAGGTTTCCATCGTAATTTCGGACGAAAACAGAACCTATTTCACAAAAACGGACTTCACTGATGCCGGCGGGAAACTCGTTGTGGAATTCAAAGCCCCCGAGGTGAGCGGCAATACCACTGTGAGAATTGCCGTGAGTGCAGCCAAGGAGAACTTCAAGGAGGGAAATGCAACCACCGAGTTGCTGATTGTGAACATAGAAACCGGGACACCTCCATCTGGATTTTTAGGCGAGATCCCATTATGGCTTATCGTGATGGTTGGGCTTTTACTGGTTGTGGTTGTCATCTGTGCAGTAGCTTACGCCCTCCATGCCCGCAAACCTCCAAAGCCCCAGCAGGTCCAGCAACCACCCTACTACCAGCAGCCCTACTATCAACCGCCGCCTGGTGGTTATCCACCGCAGCAACCTGGCTCACCCTACCCGCAGCAACCCCAGAACCCGCAGCAAAAATACTGAAAAATTCTTACCGCTACTACTTTTTCTTATTCGCATGGAGAAGCATCTTGTCAAAAATAACCTCACTTTCAATGCCATTTTTCTCGAGAATTTTTGCAATGTCCTGGGTGATGTTCACCACTTCCGCACACTTTGAATTTCTGTAGATGCAGAACTCAATCCGTCCATCCTCCCTTATCGGGAAGAAGAGCCGCATGAAACCGGGGCGATTGTAACCCTCCGGTTTACGGTTTCTCTGAATGTCCATAATGTTCATGCACAGAAGCACATCATTGAGTTCTGGTTCATTTTCATTCCATTGCTTGGTTTCCTTAAGAAAGGTAGTGAACACCTCGCTATAAACATCCTGGAGCTTGTACCAGTCCACTTTTCCCTTTATCAGAATGTGTCCACTTCTTGCTTTCATCTTTCCACCTGTGTATCTTTCAATAGTGAACCGTGTATATAAGGGTTTTGCAAGGCAATCGGGAGATACTGGCAACAGACCCAGTTTCTCCATGTCCACTAATTTTTTTGATGCCAGAACCCGCGGCAGCGTTCCGCTGCCTTGTACCTCAAAACAAAGTATTATATACAAAATGTGTATGGAGAGTTCGCACAATTTGTGCAGGATGTGTCAAAATGCCAACTGTAGTGGATGAAGAGAAATGCATCGGTTGCGGCAGTTGCGTGGATGTATGTCCCGCAGACCCGAAGGTCTATGAGATTGCAGATGGCAAGTCCAAGATTGTAAACCCTGATTCGTGCATAGACTGCGGGGCATGCGTGGATGCATGTCCAGTGCAGGCAATCACAATGAAGTAATGTGGAGTGCGAACAGGGTGTGATACCATGAAAGGGATGTACCAGTATATCAGAGATGCCTGGAAAGACCTCGATGACTCGTATGTGGACAGGTTACTGAAGGAACGGATGATTCAGTGGAGGCAGCAGGAGGCCTGCACGAGAATCGAGAAACCCACACGGCTGGACAGGGCAAGGGCACTCGGGTATAAAGCCAAACAGGGTTTCGTGCTGGTAAGGGTGCGGGTCAGGCGGGGCAATCTGCAGAAGCGGGCGATAAAAGCAGGGAGAAGACCCAAGCACAAGGGTATCCTCAAGATGACAGTGAAGAAGAGCTTGCGATGGATTGCGGAGGAAAGGGCCAACAAGAAATACCCGAACCTGGAAGTGCTCAATTCTTACTGGGTGGGCGAGGATGGAAAGCACAAGTACTTTGAGGTCATTCTGGTAGATCCCTGGCATCCTGCGATAATGCGCGACCCGAAAATAAACTGGATAGGCAGGAACACCCAGAGAGGCAGGGTTTACAGGGGTTTAACTGCCGCGGGGAAACGTGGTAGGGGGCTCCGGTGGAAGGGCAAGGGCGCGGAGAATCTCAGGCCCAGCAGACATGCCCACTGGAGAAGAGAGCGCAGGACGCAGGTGAATGTGCTGAAGCTGAAATACTCTTAAACTTTTTCTCAACAATTATTTTTCACGGTCTTGTCCTTTCCAGCGATAGGTAGGTTATTTTCTGTTCCCCGACGCCAGCAAAAACAATTGTCTTTCTGACTCCATGTGCCAGACGCACAGCCCCGCTTATGTCGGGCCAGGAGCCCCGGTAATTTCTCTTCAAAGCATGGACCAAATACTTTGCATGGGTTTTGTCAGGGTCGTCCTCGTAAGCTCTGAAATGGGTGCCATACTTGAACCCGGTTTTCACAATCAGGTTCCTTGACTTGAGCTCCCTGTAAACTCTCAACCTTTCGTCAAAATCCTTCTGGATTTTCCTGCATTTTTTCAGAAAGTCCCCGACATTCAGCTCCTTCTGGCTCCTCGCATCCATCACCCTCAGCCGCCCTTCTTCGCAGAGATAGTAAGCTTCGGTGAGCGAGAGCTGGAGGCGGGTGCCGACCATGTGGCCGTAGAAGCCAGCGGAATACAGGGCTCTGGACTCGTTTTCATCAAACACCATGACCCTGTCCTCAATAAACACGCCAGTAGCCATTGGCTCTCCAGTCTCCGTAAACCCACCTTTCGGCACTGAATTTTTCACCGAATAATAGGTGATATCGCTTTCCTCATCGACAACACCGAGCAGGACCTCCTTTCTCTGGGCACATGCAGCCTCAAGAAGGGAATAGAGCTTGCCGTAGTCAAATACCTGCCTCTCAGAAATTGCAAGCATCCAGAACTTTGCAGGTGTCTTTGTGGGAATGCTGCCTCTTGGATATACGAGAAAGTGAATCTCGCCGTTTCCTTTCTTCAGGACATAACCCCTTGTCCTCATATCCCTGTAAACGATGTACTTGATTTCAAAGGTTTTTTCTTTCTTTGAACCGTAGTTAATCATGTCCTGGAGCGTGTAGGTTCGCCCGTCCGCATCTTTCAACTCAAATTTCCTGAACTCGAGGAGGTAAGCGGTTTCAAAAAGGTCAAGCACGAGGGAGCCACCAGACTGGGGTTCGCCAAAATGTCCCTTGTTGTAAATCTGGGATGCCTCGGAGGGGTTATTTATTATGGCAATATCTTTTTCAAGAATTGCCTCCATCCGTCTATCCCTCTTTCAGTTCTCTGGCTTTGAGGAGCGAGAGGAGTTTCACATTTTTCGCAGCTACTGCCTCGCCGCCTCCTTCCTCCCTGTCCACGACCACAATTGCCTTATTTACCACACAACCGGAATTTCTGAGGATATCAATGGATTTAAGGACCGAACCTGCGGTGGTGCACACATCTTCCACAAGGACAACCTCATCGCCAGGTTTGAACTCGCCTTCAATCTGTTTCATGGTTCCATGGGTTCGCTCGCCCTTCCGGATTATGAGAAACGGCTTGTTTGTTTTAAGCGAGACGGCGGTGGCGAGTGGCACCGCCCCCAGTTCCATGCCTGCAATCAACTTTTCGTTCTCCACATGCACTGCCATCATTTCGGCTATTTTCGAGAGAATTTCCGGTTTCGTCACTGCAAGCTTTATGTCTACATAGTAATTGCTTTCCTTGCCAGATGTAAGCACAAACTTTCCGAATTTGAGGGCCCCGCAGCCCTTCAGCAACCTGATTAGTTCTGTTTTTTGGTCCATGGAAGAGGGGAGAGAAAGGGGGCATATAATGGTTATCAGGACACCCTCACCCTGAACCCGTGCCGCATTCCCCACTTCTCAATGTGTCTCAGCACATATCTGGAGCCGTGTTTTGCAACTGCATCCAGCACCGGCTTTGAAAGGCCTCTGAGTTTTGAGACGCTATCAAACATTGTGTCAATCTCCTTTATTGTGTGCTTCCAGCATTTGTAAACCAGGTTAAATCTCGCCTCGTCAAACTGCGTAGTGAAGTCAAAGAAACCCCGTTCCTTCCAGGCAGCCAGCGGGACAAACGCAAGCGGTGCCACGACGAAGTGAAGCCCCTCCTTCTCCATTCTATCAATGAGCGCAATGCTTTCCTCTACATCCTCCTGGTTTTCCTCTGGTAGTCCGAGAATAAGGGTCATCCCAGGCAGCCAGTAGTTCTGGTTCAGAATTTTCACAGCGTTAACAACCACTTCAGGCCATTCTGATGGCTTGAACGGGAGGGTTTTTCGCGGCATTATCTTCTCCATGAGCTGTCCAGAACCCGTCTCAAGACCTGGCTGGATTCCGATCCATCTGTCAGGACCGGCTCGGAGAATTTTTGAGAGTTCCGGTATCAGCTCGGGTGCCGCGGCAATCGCTGCTAGGGAACCATGGGTTGGATTCGCGTGGGTCACCCCCTTGATGCCCATGACAA
The DNA here is from genome assembly GCA_026414225.1 of Thermoplasmata archaeon. Lineage (GTDB taxonomy): Archaea > Thermoplasmatota > Thermoplasmata > Lutacidiplasmatales > SKW197 > SKW197. The sequence goes on along the minus strand of JAOAJK010000003.1, from coordinate 18,953 downwards.
AGGAAAACAATTCCTTGATTGCATCGGTGTTCGGATAGAACTCCCTGCTTTCCACCTTGTAAAGAAAGATGTCATCGGAGTGCATCCAGACCTTGGTTACTCCGTGTTTCAGGTTAATTTCCACATCGTTCCTCACAATCTCCAGCGGGATGTACCTTGCCTTTCTCATGTTGGGCTGGCAGAACCTGCAGCCCCTTCCGCAGCCCCGCATAACTTCAACGAGCCCTATCATTGTGGCCCCGAGGTTCGGACAGATAGTTTCAAGTGGGGCCGGCTCCTTTATCTGGACGATACGTCCGGCACTTCCATTCTCTATCTCCTGGACCACCTTACCAGCCAGGTGGTCGCACTCGCCGCTAACGACATGGTCTATTCCAAGCTCTTCCATTTTTTCAGGGAAATTCTCAAGCTGCCAGGTACCACAGCCCCCTATGACCACCTTGAAATCCCTTTCCTTCGGAATCTGCTGGAGCACCCGCATAAACATGAATTTTGTGAACGAGATGTGTTTTCCTCCGCTCGTGAACATCAGCGAAACAGGCCCGAGCCCGAGCGGGTCCATGGTGTGGATGCCCACAATCCGCGTTCTCTTCCCGATGAACTTTTCCAGATAATGGGGAGATGCCACCACAACATTTCCTTTTCCAATGTCCCTTGCAACGGCGGCCTCAAACCTTCTCAGTCCCATGGGGGCAAAATCCAGCACCGGCTCTTTCGCAAAGGTCCTTGGCATCAGCATACGGTGCACGAATCTGGAGAGCATTCTATCGCTCGGAACACAGCTGAAAAATTGCCCGAGCGGGATGTTCCTGTATTCTGAAAGCAGGGTTTCATCTGTTGTTAGCACTACCTCGATTCCATCACTCTTCTCTACTCCTTTTCCCAGCATATCCATCACCACATTTTTGATGCAGCGCGGATGCCCAAATAGTTGATACTCAAAGGGAGATATATACCCTGCGGTTCGTGTCCTCCCGTGTTTTTTTATCGCAATAGCAGGATGTCTTGCATTACGAAATTATTTCTTCCAGCCGGTGTTTCTCTGCCGCTATCTTTATCTCCCTTGCAATTCTTCTTCCCGTCGACATTCCTGGCTCTACAAGCTCGGAGTAGGGGCTTCCACCGACTGCAACATTTGTGCCCGCTACAATTCTTGCAGAGATTTCAAAAACCTTGATTTTGAGCTCATCCGTGACAATGGTTTCAAGGCAGAAGGGGCCAATCATTCCTCCGAAAAGCTGGAATGAGCGTTCTACCACCTTTTCTCCCATTTCTAGAACCTTCGGCAGCAGGGATTCCCTCATCACAACCTCCACATTGCCAGTTACAACAAATGTCTGCCTCCAGCCCAGCTCGCGGAGCCGCTCGATGCTACCCACCTTGTACACCTCATCGATATTGGCTTCATCCCGCCTATCCATGCCGAGCAGTTCGAGCGTGCCTTTTGAGAGTTTGTAGCCCTCCTCCTTAATCGGAGAGTAGAAGTAGTGAATGTAATACCTCGTGCCGATCACATACTCCTGGATTGTATATCTTTCCTGCGGGTTCACGGCCATGAATTCCTCATAGTTCTTCGCAATGAAGAAGCCCTTTCCCCCCTTGGCCCCGTAGAATTTTACCAGCACAGGCCGGTCTATTTTTCTGGGGTCATCAAATTTCATCGGCATCTCAATCCCTGCGCTCTCCAGCCACTGCCTTGACTTTTCCCTGTCGGACTCCCACTCAAGCACAGCACGGTTTCCGAATGTCGGGATTTCCAGTTCCTCAAATTTTTTGTGCCCGAGGTATTCCACAAACGAGCCGTGGGGAATGATAACAGCATTCTCCTCCTTCAATTTCTCAACAATGTCCGGAATTTCCTGGTAGGAGTTCAGGACCATAAATTTGTCCGGTTTTGCGAGCGGGAATGCACCGTAGAACTTGGGTTCCCTGCCAATCGCTATTCCCAGGGTTTTAAACCCCTCCTTCCTTGCTCCATGGAAAATCTGCAAGCTGGAGTGGGAGCACACAGTTGCAATCGTAAGGTTTTTCAGGTCGTAGGCGCCGAGGATGTCCAGAATCTTCTTTTTTGGAACCATATCCAAGATATTGAAAACCCGTATATATAGTTGATGGAGTTGAAAAAGGTCCCTGCAAAGCTATGTCTCCAAAAATTTTATCTACATGGTTGCCTATGCCGGGCGGGAGCTTGGGAAAATGGCGACGATCAAAGTAAAATGTCCCAAATGCGGCATGGAAGTGGATGCACCAGACAACCTTGAAAGGGTGTTCTGTCTCGGCTGTGGTTCACCGATAAATGTCAAGGGGACCGTATCACCTCAGGAGAGCGTAGATAGATGCATGAAATGCGGGAACATCATAACCCTGGAAAACAGGAAACACAAATGTTCCGTTTGCGGTAACGAATTTTGCGAGCAGTGCCAGGAACCACATGTTCCTCCCGAGTCGGATAAACTCACTGTGGATGTTCACTACCGCTACAGATTTTACACCGAAACAAGGTGGTTTGTAGATGTCGCTCATTTCCCTGAATCCTTACCCAATCCTCTCTGTTCTGTCTGCTATGAAAACGAATTTGAGAAGGCAATCCAGAGAGCAAAGACAAAGATAAAGGCGTGGCGTGCGGAACTGGCAAAGGATGAGGAAATCAAGATTCTGAAGGAGGAGTATCCCCAGCCAAAGAAAAAGAAACTAGAAACCGCGAGAGAATTTTTGAAGATGATTGGCACCGGGGAAGAGTGATGCCTCCTGAGATAGTTGCAGCTGCAGAGGGGCTGAGGGCAGAGAGCATAGAGTTAATGCGACGGCTAACAGCGATTCCGGCGATTGCTCCAGAGAATGGCGGTGACGGGGAGTACACGAAAGCCAAATTTCTGATAAATTACCTGGATAAAATTGGATTTGATGAGCTGAACTGGTATGATGCGAAGGATGTGCGGGTAAGCAACAACTACCGCCCGAACATCGTGGCAAGAGTTTACGGGAAAAACAGGGAACGAACGGTTTGGTTTATATCCCATCTGGACATCGTTCCACCTGGAGACCTTTCAAAATGGGAAAACCCACCCTACCAGTGCACTGAAAAGGAGGGTAAACTTTACGGACGAGGAACTGAGGACAACGGGCAGGCAATTGTATCCACGATAATCGCTGCAAAAATTCTTAAGAATCTGAATCTCACACCAGAATACAACATGGGACTTGTTTTTGCCGCGGATGAGGAGCAGGGAAGCGTTTACGGGCTTAAATTTCTTGCATCGCAGGGCATCTTTTCGAGTAACGATATGGCAGTCGTGCCTGACTATGGCAACAGCGACGGAAGCGTGATTGAGGTTGCGGAAAAATCCATACTCTGGTTGAAATTTACCATTCTCGGAAAACAAACCCATGGTTCAAGGCCCGATACCGGAATAAATGCCCACCGTGCAGGCGCCTACTTAATTTGTGCCCTTGACAGAGGGTTGAAGAGGAAGTTCGGGGCCAGAAACCCGATTTTCGAGCCATCCATCTCCACCTTTGAGGTGACAAAGAAGGAGGCGAATGTCCCGAATGTGAATACAATCCCGGGCCAGGATGTCTTCTATTTTGATACACGCATCCTCCCAGAATACAATCCGCAGGATGTAATGGATTATGTGAACAGCAACTGCAGGAAGATTGAGAAGAAGTTTGGTGTTAAGGTCAGTGTTGAGGCGGTAAACAGCGAGCCAGCGGCACCTCCAACATCCATAGAGAGCGAGGTTTATGTGCGGCTTGCGAGTGCGATCACCGAATTGCGGGGCATAAAGCCAAGACCCGTTGGTGTCGGTGGTGGCACCTGCGCCGCAATTCTCAGGAAGCAGGGGATTCCAGCCGTTGTCTGGGAGACCCTTGACGAGAAAGCCCATGAAGTCAACGAGTATGCCTGGATAAAGAACATCCTCGGCGATGCCGCGGTCTTTGCAAGGATGATGTTATAATTCTATTAGTTCTCTCAATCTTCTGTAGGGTTGGAGCTTTCGCTTTCTGCCAAAACATTCAACAATAATTTCTTCATTTCGGGTTATCGTGTGTTCAATCCTCTCCCTCGCAAGGAGTCTGTCGAGAAGGTCAACGGACGCAGGGAGTTGCCGGAGCAGTTGTCTGTATCTTCGCTCAAGTCCCGGGTTGAGCCTGTATCCATCCACTTCTCTCACCACAAGCCCGTTTCCTTCCAACCTTTTCAGAGTTCCATGGAGCGAATTTCTGTTCCTCCCAGTCAGCAGGTAAAGCATCTCTGCAGATACTGGCTTTTTGCATCCGAGGAGAATCCTGTAGTAGCTCTCCCTTTCAAGGGCGCTGAAGAGGGGCACATCCACGGCCATCTCGTTGAGCGAAAACCCACCACCTGGAAGCACCACCACATAATCCAGATTTACAAGTTTTCTCTGCAAGCTGCTCCTCGGAATCTGGCAGAGCGGTGCCAGGTTCCGTATCCGTATGCAGGGTCTTTCAAAGATGCAGAACAGGGCTTCACGGACCCGCGGGTCAGCCAGATTTGAAAACTCCCGGGAACTTTCTCCTCGCATTCTCCGCCGCCTCCACGATTTTTTCCTCCCCGTTTACCCTTCCATGCTCCACGCGGATTTCTCCGTCAACAATCACATACTCTACCGCGCCCTGGCTTGCACTGTAAACAATGCCTGGAACAATGTTACCCCGGTCTGCGGGTGCAAGTGACGGATGTTCCAGGTTAAAAACCACGAGGTCTGCCCTCTTTCCCGTCTCAATGGAGCCAATTTTGTTTTTCATCCCGAGGGCTGCAGCGCCATTCACCGTTATCATATCCAGTAATGTCTGGGCTGGCAGGAGGGCAGGATTTCCAAACATCACCTTTTGCAACAGGCCAGCAATTCTTGCCTCCCTCACGATATCGAGCGTGTTGTTTGAGGCATTGCTATCCGTTCCAATGCCCGTATTTATTCCCTCCTCGACCATTGCAGACACTGGTGCCACTCCTGACGCCAGCTTCATGTTTGATGCAGGACAGTGGGCTACGCTCACACCATTCTTTGCGAGTGCCTTAATTTCTTTCCTGAGCAGGTAACAGCAATGGACTGCAATCTGGTTCTGCGAAAGAAAACCTATTTTTTCCAGATGCTCGCAGGGTCTTCCCCTCCCTGTTTTGGCGAATTCGTAGACCTCCTTTTTGGTTTCGGCCAGATGATAGGTGCATACCGTTCCATATTTTTCAGCGATTTCCCTTGCCTTCAGCCAGGTTTCATCGGAAGCCACATAGACCCCCTGGACTGCAACACCCGGGATTATGAGAGGTTTACCCCTGTGTTCCCTGATAAATGTTTCTGCGTTCTGGAGCGGCTTTCCCCTCTGCGTGGTAAATTCCTCGTCAAGCGTGCACCAGCAGAGAACGCTCCTTATTCCCGCCTTCTCAGCAGCTCTGGCAATCACATCCTCGCTGTAATAGAAGTCGACGAATGTAGTTATACCGGAATGCAGCATCTCCGCGATCCCGAGCATTGCCCCTGCATGAATGTCCTCCGCATCCCGCCTGGCATCCAGTGTGAATGTAATCTCAAGAAATTTGTCCAGCGGCACATCGTCCCCCATCCCTTTAAAAATGCTCATCGCCACATGGGTGTGCAGGTTGATGAAGCCAGGCAAAACAGCGTATTTGCCAGAAATCACGGTTTCCGGGTTCGCATCTATGCTCCCTTCTGAAACCTCACGGATAAATCCGTCCTCGATTAGAACGCTTCCATGAAAAATTTCCCTACTCTGGTTCTGGGTGACAACCAGCACATCTTTAAGCAGGATTTTCATGGTCAGAGGAATGCGAGGAGGATATATAACTTGCACGGGGGAAATTCCGGCTTATTTACCCTGCCTGTACGGAATACCAGAATAACGCAGTTTGCTCGCAGATGCTCTCCAGCCTTGTCTGGAACTCCCTGACCCTGTGGGCTATCTGGAGGGTGGAAAGGAGCACATTTCGCTCGATGTTTTCTGGCTTCGGAAATGTAATTCTGGACTGTATCTCAAAGATCCTTTTCTCCGTGTTCACCCTCTCCCTTGCAATCTCCGTTCTCATCTTCAAACTTGACTTTCCATCCCGCTTCTGGACATACTCCTTTATCTCAGGTAGAATCCTGATGCAGTGGTGCACAGCCCGCAAGTATTCCTCCTTGAGCTCGGTCACACATTCTGGAAATCTGGGTTTATGAAACTCCTTCATCAGAATTTCGTAGGGATAGTTCAGGTGTGTTCTCTGGATTCCGTAGATGTCGCACATGAGTTCCGCAATGCCAATGGAAGAATCCCCGACCCGTTCAAGGATGTCATTCACAAGTACGGTGTAATTCAACTCAATGAAACTCCTGAACTTGAAATTCAATTTTGAGAGATTCCGGATTATCTGGTAAACTCCGCGGTCTATGTCCCTGTCCTCAATTGCCGCGAGCATCTGCATCAGGTGGATGGTCCTCTCGGGATTCAAATCAAAGTAGGTCAGCACCTCATGGGCAAGGTTCATTGCATCCAGCACCCTGTCAAACAGGAGCGAGATTGCCTCCTCTATGTTAAATTCCTTCTCGACAAACCTGTCCGTAAACTCTATTCTATGTTCATCTGTGCCCGTGACAAGGGTCTCGTCAAGAAACCGCATCACATTCCTGGCTTCAAGAATACTCTCCTCGTTCAACCCCTCCTCTGCCTCAAGGGTAAAATGGGAAAAGCCGTTAACATAGGCGGATATCAACGCCTGCTTGGTCTCCCTCCTATCAGGTTTTTCCATCTGAACTTTACTCTCTACATTTTTAGCAGGGGGAAGAATAAGCACCGCCTTTTCCAGAATCTTCAGGGACACAAGGTACTCCTTCTCATTCCCTGCGTCTGCAAAAACCTTCTTTATCCATTCCTTCGGGAGATATATCGCATAGGTACCGCTGCCCGTCCGTGTGAGCTTTTTTACATATGTTTCTTTCATGAAAAAGGGATATACTTACATCTATGTATATTTTTCTATTGTATGTAGTTGACATGCAAAATATATAAATACCCCCCAGCACTTCCCTGTCTCCAAAAATAAAGGAGCGTGAACCAATGGAAAAGAAATCTGGTGCAAAGCACGGTCATATGCTTCACATTGTCAGGGTGGGGACAAGAGGCCTCATCTACAACGGAGAACTTTATGCTTTCCCCGATCAGAAAACGAGGGAGATGGCCTTCAGGCAAATCTGGAAGATCGAGGAGGGAAGAAGCCTTTATGCCGAAATGGACCTGAAAGCAAGATTATACAAATATTCCAGGGGAAAATTTGGGACCAGCTAATTGCTCACGATGATCGTGCGTGCAGGAATGTGATACCTCTGCCAACCCATTTCTTACCCCTTCCTGCACAAATTTATTTTATTTTTTTAGAAAAAAGGGTTGAGAGGATCCACTACAGCAATTTATAGTGCTTGTAGGCCTCTACATCCTCGGCAAAGCAGTACTTGATTGTCTTGAACCCGGACTTGAGTGCAATGACCTCCTTTTTCACTTCCTCGGGGTCCTTCTTGTCTATGCAGATTTTCTTCAGCAGATAGGCAACCTCCTTCATCTCGCTTTCGCGCATCCCGATTCTCGTGAGTTCCTGGACACCGAGACGGATTCCCGATGGATTCAGGGCCGCGTTCACATCGTCCCACGGGAGCAGATTTTTGTTGGCAATTATGTTGGCTTTTTCCATTGCCTCCACGCACACAGTGCCCCCTCCGATCTTTGAGACATCCACGGCAAGTGTGTGGGATTCTGTGAACCCCTTATGGGCACAGAGCACATCGAATCCGAGTTCATGCATTGCCTGCCCGAGGGCTTTCGCATTTCTAACAATCTGGTCAGCATACTCCTTTCCAAAGACAATGTGCTCTGCGAGTGAGATGCAGAGCGATGCCATTGCATGCAGATGATGGTTGCTGGTCACGCCCGGAAAAACCGCGTAGGTGAGCTTGTTCTTCATCTTCTCGTCCTTTGGATTCGCAAGAATAATCCCATGCTGGGGTCCGGGTAGTGTTTTGTGGGTGCTCGCGGTCATCACATGGGCACCTTCCCTGAGAGGGTCCTGGAATTTCCCGCCAGCAATCAAGCCCAGCACATGGGCTGCATCGTACCAGACAATGGCACCGACCTCATCGAGCACAGGTCTTAGCTCTTTCAGCGGGGCTGGAAACAGGAAGACGGACATTCCGAACAGTGCAAGCTTCGGCTTTGTCTCCCTTATTACCTTTGCCGCCCCATCAACATCGATGCACATGTCCTTCACATTGAAGGGATAAGGGATGCCAGTAACACCGCGGACCCCCACCGCACCGAATTTGGCGCTGCTGATGTGGGCACCATCTGACACATTCGGGACTGTGATCTGGTCCCCGGGCTTAGTGAATGCAAAAAGGACGGCAAGGTTTGCTACGGTTCCTGATGTGGGCCTCACATCTGCATGCTCGCATTTAAAGAGTTTCTTTGCAAGTTCTATTGCTTTCAACTCTACCCTATCCACATAAATGTTTCCCTGATAGTACCTTGCACCAGGAAGCCCCTCCGCATATCTATCGCAGAAATCTGATATCAGCATTTCCCTTGCGAGCGGTGAGATAAGGTTTTCCGAGGCAATCATCGGAAGCGAGTTCTCAAACCACTTATGATGTTGTGCAATCTGGTCACGCACAAACAGCACATTTCCGAACATTTCCTCAGCCAGCTCATCATTCATGAATCTATCTGGAATTTTCAAGCTCATCATATCACCGTCCCCGCATACGCAACTGATAAATTATACTTTTGCATCCCCCTTGCATGAAGTCGGACAAGGCTCAAATGAGTGAAAAAGGAGCAATTGGAAAAACTTTGGCTGCGGAGAGAGCGCTGGACTTTGTAAAGGACGGAATGATTGTCGGGCTCGGAACCGGCTCCACCGCGGAAATTTTCGTGAGAAAGCTGGCCGAGCGTGTAAAGGCAGAAGGGTTTGAGGTGCATTGCGTTCCAACATCCCAGAAAACTGCAGCACTGGCTAGAGCTCTTGGTCTCAAGGTGATAGAGATAGAGGAGAACACCGAGATTGATATAACTGTGGATGGGGCCGATGAGGTTTCGCCAGAGTTGAATCTCATAAAAGGAATGGGCGGGGCTTTGCTTTGGGAAAAAATCGTGGCAAAGATGAGCAGGAAGGAGTGCATCGTTGTGGATGCTTCCAAGGTAGTGAATGTACTCGGAGAGAGAACCCCTGTGCCTGTTGAGGTTGTACCTTATGGATGGCGGAAAACCAGACAGATTGTTGAAACAAAATTCGGGTGCAGGGCAGATTTGCGGAAAAGAGGTGAGGAGGTCTTCAGGACGGACAGCGGGAATTATATCCTGGATTGCAAGTTCGGGAGAATTGAGAAACCCGAGTTACTCGAAAGGGAAATCAAGGCGACCACGGGCATCGTGGAATCCGGGCTATTCTGTGGGATTGCGACCACCGTGATTGTGGGCGATGAAAACGGAGAGACAAGGGAAATGGAGAGGCAGAAACCTACTTGAGATTCCTCGCAAGCTTCCTTATTTTTTCCAGGTTATCATTTATTTCTTGAATTCTTTCCTTTTCTTTCTTTTCAATGTACTCCAGTACCCTCTCAAAAGGCACCACCATTCTGTAAGTGTGAAGGGGCCGTCCCTTCCCTTCCTTCCTCTTTTCAAATTTAACAACCCAGTTCAATTTTCTCAATTCCTGGATACCAATTGAAACTTCTGGCTGTCGCATATCCATTCTGCTTTCAATATCACGGGATGAGGATTCGCCTCTAACTGTAAGGTGCACCAGGCATTTTGCAACATTTTTCGGGATTTTGGCCTTTATTAACGCAGAAACCAATTCCCTTTCTTCGTCTTTTAGCTGGCTGCACATATTGATTCACCCAAGGTTATTATTAAATCAGCAGTATTTAAGTTTTTCTATAGAACCTGGACATTGTATTATCAAGGGACCCGTGAACGCCTGCAGGGACGAGTAAGTCATCCACAGATTTAAATTCGGTGAATCAACCCAATTTCTTTCGTTCTTTTCATATACTACTTTCCATTTGCCAACTTCACTTTATGAGGAATATCTTCACATATCACAAACGCCCACAATGTCCATCGATTTCTCAGTTTCTGTCAACTTACCTCGTGAACAGTTATGTCTGGCTTCTGTTGTTCACGAGGTGGGTTGATAATACACTAAAAAGGGTTCCTCCGAAACAATTATAAACCATCTGAGTTTAGGATAGCTCACAACATCGGAGGAGTCAGATATGAAAACCAAAAAAACAAATCCTGAACTGGTGAATCTGATTCTCGAGTTAAAGAAGAAAGCAAGGGAATCTGATGCACCAATCTGGCGAGATGTTGCACTCCGTCTTGAGGGCTCAAACAAGAATAGGGCAGAAGTAAATGTGAGCAGGATAGACAGATTTGCAGCATCCAACGAGACAATAGTGGTGCCTGGAAAACTGCTTGGAGCCGGGGAAATCAAAAAGCCAGTGATAGTGGCGGCCTATACAGCGAGTGCCGGTGCGGTGACCAAAATAACGAAGGCCGGTGGCCGAGTGATTACCCTCAGGGAACTGATGGCTGAAAATCCCAAGGGAACAAATGTGAGGATTCTGGGGTGAGCACATGATAGTCATAGATGCATCCGGAAAAATTCTGGGACGGCTCTGTTCGGAGGTCGCTAAGCTGCTCCTTGATGGAGAGGAAGTCGTCGTCCTCAACGCTGAGAAGGCCATTATAACTGGTTCGAGAGCCCAGATAATTGAGGATTACCTCAAGAAGAGGCATGCAGGTAATGTGCGGAAGAGGAAGGGACCCTTTTATCCAAGAATGCCTGATAGAATTCTGAGACGGACGGTACGGGGTATGCTTCCCTACGCAAAATCAAGGCGGGGGACCGAGGCATACAGGCGCCTGAAGGTCTACATTGGCATGCCCGACGAATTCAAGAATCATAAGATGGTGAATGTGCCCGAGGCGGAAAGAAAAGGGACGGTAAAGTTCATGTCTCTGGGTGAACTCTCCAGAGAACTTGGAGCTAAATTTTAAGGAGGTATCGGAATGGAAATCATTACCACAAGCGGAAAGAGAAAAACTGCCATTGCAAGGGCTTATGTCCGTGAGGGCAAGGGTAGGGTCAGGATCAACAAAGTCCCGGTAGAAATATATCAGCCAGAACTTGCAAGATTGAAAATGATGGAGCCGCTGATTCTGGCGAAGGAGAAAGCGCTGAAGGTGGACATAGATGTGGTGGTGAAAGGCGGGGGCACGATGGGTCAGGCGTCTGCTGCCAGAACCGCAATCGCAAAAGGACTTGTTAAGTTTCTGGGAGATAAGGAACTCGAGGAACTGTTCAGAAAGGTTGACCGCAATTTGCTTGTGAGCGATCCGAGGCGGAAGCTGCCGAAGAAACCGGGTGGCAGGGGCGCAAGGAAGAAACGCCAGAAGTCCTACAGGTGAGGAAAATGATAATCCCAGTGCGATGTTTCACATGCGGAAAGGTGATAGGGTCCTACTACGAGGTGTTCAAGCGAAGGGTTGAGGGCGGTGAGAAGCCGGGTGAGGTCCTTGACAGTTTGGGACTTAAAAGGTACTGCTGCAGGAGGATGCTGCTCACCCACGCAGACCTGATCGACGACATCGCCAAATTTGATTGAATTTTTTCCCCTTTTTCCTTTTATGAAAGTGTGGTTCCGGGACAGGAAAATTGAGTTCAGGCCCTCCAAAATTGTCTGCGTTGCCAGAAATTATTCTGCCCATGCAGCGGAGATGCGGGAAGAGGTCCCCCCAGACCCAGTGTTTTTCATAAAGCCCCGTTCCGCCCTTGTGCCTCACGGAGGCACCGTTGTTCTGCCCGTCTACTCGAACCGCGTGGAACACGAGGTGGAACTGGCGGTGGTGATAAAGCGAAGGTTGAAGGGAGTGAGTGTGGTGAATCTGAAGAAGGATGTTCTCGGCTTTTCCATTGTTCTGGACATGACTGCAAGGGATATCCAGGGGGAGGCGAAGAAGCAGGGCTTGCCTTGGACAAAGGCAAAATGTTTCGACACATCGGCTCCGTTTGGGCCGGAGATCGTGCCGCCAGATAAACTGGACTGGCGAAACCTGGCAATTTCGTTGAAGGTAAATGGAGGACTGAGACAGTATGGAAATACCAGTCAGATGGTTTTCGGTGTTGAGGAACTGATTGCAAGCGCATCGGAAATCTTCACGCTTGAGAAATACGATATAATTGCGACAGGCACGCCATCTGGCGTTGGCGAGGTGAAACCTGGAGATGTTGTAGAAGCGGAAATCTCGGGCATAGGGAAGCTCCGGGTTAGGGTAAGCCGCCCAAAAATTCATAATCCTTCTTCCCTTAAGGCATCCCATGAACTATGAGGAGTTTCTGAAGCAGAAGGGGCTGGAACCAGGAGATGTCGTGAAGATTGACACAATCACTGGCACCGTGCAGGGAATTCTCATGCCCCACCATGAGTTCAGTGACGAGGGCGTGCTCGTAGTCAAGCTCAAAAACGGGTATAACATTGGCTTAGCGATCGAAAAAATCAAGGGTGTTGAACTTGTCCAGAAAAGGAAAACGGTCCGGGAGGAAGAGGGTTCAGTTGAGCGGAGCCCGGAGCTGCCGGATGTGGCTGTGGTTGGCACAGGAGGGACAATCGCAAGTTATGTGGATTACCACACCGGTGCGGTGCATCCTGCAAAGTCACCTGGAGAACTTGTAAAGGCGATGCCAGAACTTTTCAGAGTTGCAAACATTCACCCCGAGATTCTGTTCAGTGTTCTGAGCGAGGACATGGATGTGAAGATGTGGCAGCAGATTGCGGAAAAGGTTGCTGAGAAGCTCAGGAACGGAATGGGTGTCGTGATTACCCATGGCACCGACACGATGGGCTACACAGCCGCAGCCCTTGCGTTCATGTTCACATCACTTCCCTGCCCCGTGGTCCTTGTCGGTTCCCAGCGTTCCTCCGACAGGCCCTCAAGCGATGCACACCTCAACCTGCTCTCTGCGGTCAGATTCGCAGCCAGTGCAGATGTGGGAGATGTCTGCGTCGTGATGCACGAGGGTACTTCAGATAATCGTTGTGCGGTCCATCCTGGTACAAAGGTGAGAAAGATGCACACGACCAGGAGGGATGCATTCAGGACGGTAAATGCCCGTGAAGCTGGCTATGTTGATGGCGAGAAAGTGGTTGTGAATGGAAACCTGCGAAAACCGGGCCCCCTGCGGTATGACACCAGGATGGAGGAGAGAGTAAACCTACTTTATTACTACCCAGGAATGAGCGAGCGATTGTTCAGAGCCCATTTTGAGGGTGCAAAGGGCGTGGTCATTGCGGGCACAGGGCTGGGACATGTGAACTCTAGATTTGTGCCAGTAGTCAGGGATTACATCCGCCAGGGCTGTGCAGTGGTGATGACCTCGCAATGTATCCACGGCACGGTGAACATGAATGTTTATTCCACTGGCCGTGAGCTGATAAGGGCAGGAGTCATCGATGGTAAGGACATGCTGGCCGAAACCGCTTATGTAAAGCTGATGTGGGTGCTCGCCCATGCAGGAAACCAGGACGAGGTGAAAACCCTGATGGAGACCAGCATCGCCGGCGAGATTTCGGCAAGACGGGAGGTGTGAGCATGGACTGGAAGAGCATCGGGCTGAAGGTCGGTCTGGAAATTCACCAGCAGCTGGATACAAAGAAGCTTTTCTGTGATTGCAGTTCAGAGCTTTGTGAGGAAGTTGCTGGAACCTTTGTCCGGAAATTGAAGGCGGCCGAGGGAGAATCCGGCGAAATCGACTTAGCAGCGAAGGAGACCGCAGAACGGAATCTGGTTTTCAGGTATGAGGTAATCAGAGGAAGCACCTGCCTTGTTGAGTGCGATGAGGAGCCGCCCCACGCCCTGAATCCGGAGGCATTGAAGATTGTGCTTAGCATCGCAAAACATCTAAATGCAGAGGTGCTCGATGAAATTCATGTGATGCGGAAGATCGTGGTTGACGGTTCCAACACAACTGGTTTCCAGCGCACCGCCCTCGTGGCTGTGGGTGGGAAATTGAAAGTTGGTGAGAAAGAAATCGGCATCCCTACCCTATGTCTCGAGGAGGATGCAGCCAGAAAAATGGAGATGGAGGGGCAGGAAGTGACCTACCGGCTTGACCGTCTGGGAATTCCGCTCATTGAAATTGCCACAACTCCAGATTTACACACACCGGAGGAGGTAAGGGAGGTGGCTGAAAGAATCGGGCTCATGCTGAGGGCAACCAGGAAGGTGAAGCGGGGAATAGGAACAATACGGGAAGACCTGAACATTTCCGTGGGCGGTGGAGCCAGGGTGGAAATCAAGGGTGTCCAGGAACTCAATCTGCTGCCCGAGTATGTGAAGAATGAGGCGATGAGGCAGTTGAAGCTGGTGGAGGTTTCGAAAAAACTCCAGGAAAGAAATGCGATGGTTGTGGACAAGCTCTTTGATGTGACGCCCGTGTTTGCGGGCTCCAACTCAAAGGTGATAAAGAGTGCATTGAATAGCGGGGGTAAGGTGCTGGCGGTCAAACTCATTGGTTTTGCGGGGCTTCTCGGAAAGAAGTGGGAGGAGATGCATCGGCTTGGCTCTGAACTTGCCCAGCATGCGAGGGTGTTCGGACTCGGTGGAATTTTCCATTCCGATGAACTCCCGAATTACGGAATCACGGCCGAGGAGGTAGCCAGGATACGGGAGCTCCTCGCGCTTGCTGAAAACGATGCGTTCGTGCTGGCTGCAGGGGATGGGGAGAAACTTGAAAGGGGCCTAAGGGCGGTGATGCAGAGGGCAAGGGTTGCAATTGCTGGCGTCCCCGAGGAAACAAGGGACCCGTTGCCTGATGGAACCACGAGATACAGCAGGCCTTTACCAGGTGGTGCAAGGATGTACCCGGAAACAGATGTGCCGCCAATCAGGGTGACGCCGTCGCTCATGGCTGACCTCATTCCAATTGAAGAATTTGAGGAGAAGGTGGCGAGGTTTTCAAGAGAATATGGAATAAGCACGGAAATTGCGGGGCAGATAATAAGGGACTGGAGGGACCTCGAATTTGAATCTTTGTGTGCAAAATTTCCGGCAGCGATAAGCGAGATTGCCAGGGTGCTGACAAATACCCTGGGAGAGATGCAGGGCAGGGGGCTGGATGTGGAGAAGTTGAGCCAGCCCGTGCTCGAGGAAATTTTCTGTGCCTACATCTCTGGAAAATTTGCGAAGGAGGGCATTGAGAAGGTGATAGAGGCCTTCCTTCTGGGCGCCCCAACGATTGAGAAAGCGATTGAGAAATCGGGGGTGGCCAAGCTCTCCGTGGAAGAAGTGGAAAAGGTTGTGGAGGAATTGCTGGCTGCCCATCCAGAAATAAAAGCAAAACCGAATCCCGAGGGAGCGTTAATGGGACTGGCAATGGCAAAATTGAGGGGAAGGGCGGATGGAAAAACGGTAAATGATGTTGTGAGGAAAAAGCTCAGCGGTAGCCCTCAAGTTTGAGCAAAAACCCTTTGCAAAATGCAGTAGCGGTGTCCTTGTTGGTCTCATAGGTAAGCAGGAAGCCTTTGCAGAGTAACTCCATCTCGGTTTTGCGGTTATCGCCTACATTTTGCATACAATTTGTAATTGTTTTATGGAATATATATAATTTTCGGAAGATGTTTTAGAATCTGGCTACATCTGGCATGATTTTCAAAATTCGGGAGGGCATCCAAAACCAATAAATACGGTGTTGGCGTTGGTGCGTTGCAATGGCTCAGATAAAGCTGCCAGCGGAGTTTGTGGACAGGGAAAAAGAGCTCGGGTTTCTGAGGAGCAAGTTATCTGGACTACTTGAAGGGAGGGGCGGGACCATTTTTATAGCTGGCGAATGCGGGGTCGGAAAAACCAGGTTGATGGAGGAATTTCTTAAAGAGGCAGAAAGGTCCGAAGTTCAGGTGCTCAGGGGTTCCTGCAATTTCGGAAGTTTAACCCCATTTCTCCCATTCATTGAGATGCTGAAGGCAATCGGGCAGGAGCACCTCATCCTCGAGCAGAAGCCCCCTAAACTGGAAGGACTTTACGCAGTGGAAAAAAACAGCGGGCTGCTGGTTGCTAAGTATACCCGAGAGGACAGGATTGATGCGGATATTTTCACAGGGATGGTCACAGCTGTCCGGAGCTTCATAATGGATTCCATCAAGCAGATGAAGGCAGAGGAGGCGGTGATTGAAGACATTCAGAGAATGAGCCATGGGAGTTTCAACATTGTTAGTATGCCCGGGAAACTGTTAAACCTGATTGCAATCATTTCTGGTAGAGAAGACGAGTTCTTTCTCAACGACATAAAAGAACTTTTGCAGAAAATAGAGGAAGAGTTTGGTGGAATAATCGCGGAGTGGAGGGGGAATTACGAGAAAACCCAGCCAGTCGAGGAAGTTCTGAAGAATTTTATTGGCACAGGAAGGTATGAGGGAATAGATTTTGCGAAGGACGAGCCAAAAATAAGGCAGTCGAAGATGTTTGAAAATGTGCTGCGAGCCCTCCAGCGGAGAGCTGAGAAGAAACCCCTGATTATTGTGTTCGAGAATTTGCAGTGGGTGGATGCTTCTTCAGTTGCGTTGCTCCACTATGTATCAAGAAACCTCCAAAACCAGAAAGCAATGGTCATCGCCACCTATAGACCTGAAGAAACTGTATCACACGAGGGTGCCCTTCACCCGGTCGCAGAGGTAGAACTCAAGATGGTCCAGGAAGGAATCGTTGAAAAAATAGAACTGGAAAGGTTGAAGGAACAGGATTGCAGGCAATTGGTTCAGGTCGTGATGGGTAGTGAATGTCTGGACAGATTTGTGAAGAAAATCTTTGAGCAGACAGAGGGTAACCCACTATTCGTGATTGAAACCCTGAAAACTATAGTGGAGGAGAATCTGGTCCCTGCCGCTGGCGAGGAAGTCGGCCTGAAAATCCCCAAAAAAGTGCATGATTTGATATCCTGGCGTATCCGGAAGCTGAACAGGGAGGAAAGGGAGATAGCAGAGCTGGCGAGCGTGATAGGGGAAGAGTTCAATGCAGAGATAATCCAGAAGGTGAGCGGGAAACCCAGGATTGAACTCCTGAAGGTGCTTACGGAACTTGAAAGAACCCACAAATTGCTCCTGTCGACAAGGCAGAAATACAGGTTCGAGCACTCGATGGTAAGGGAGGTGCTCTACAACGAACTGCCGGAGGGGATCCGTACCGCCTACCATGAAGCAATCGCGCAGTTTCTCGAAGCGGACTACAGAAGCCAGAATAAGATTGAACTTCTACCTGAAATTTTCTCCCACTATCTTCACACCGACCAGAAAGAGAAAATTGTGGAATTCGGTCTGCTTGCAGCCAGGAATGCAAGGCAGAGGTATGCCAATGAGGAAAGCAGCAGAATGTATATGCTGGTGCTGGACAGGATGGAAGGGGATGAGAGGTATGCTGAAACTGAACCTGCGGTGCTTGAAGAGCTCGCCGATGTGCTGGCCCTCGTCGGGAAATATGACGAGGCACTTAAATTTTTGAACCAGAAACTTGAGAGATGTGCCGGTATTGAAGCGGAATCTGTGAGAATCCTTGTGAAAGCAGCGGAAATCAGGGTGAAGAAGGCGGATTACGGTGGAGCGATTGCGGATGCCCTGAAAGCCCTTGAAATCGTGCTGAAGAACCAGGATTTAAACCCTCATCTTCCCAGTATTTATTCAATAACCGGTTTAGTCCATGAAAGGAAGGGGGATTACAGAAAGGCCCTCGAGTACCAGGAGAAGGCACTGGCACTCGGAAACGGGGATGAAGAAGCTGCGAAGATTCTGAACAGGATTGGCGTGGTTCATTACTACCTCGGTGAATACACGGATGCACTCAAGTTCTGCATGAGGAGTGCGGAGGTTGCGGAGAAAGCCGGTAACCTGATCCAGGTTGCATCTGCCTTCAACAACATAGGTATCATTCACAGGGAAAGAAACGAGTACGGAGAAGCGCTGGAATATGCCCTGAAAGCCCTGGCTGTTAGACAAAAAATCGGGGATGTGTGGGGAATTGCAATGGGTTACAACAACATCGCCCAGATACACTCGGGGCAGGGTAAATACAAGGAAGCCCTGGAATACTATCTTAGGAGCTTGAGCATCCTGGAAAGGATTGGCGATGTCTGGGGAATTGCGGGGCTCTGCGGAAATATTGGAGTCATTTACACCTACACTGGAGAATTCAGCAATGCAATGGAATTCTTCAAAAGAAGCCTGGATATGCGGGAAAAACTCGGGGACATTCCAGGTGTGGCTCTGATTTACAACAATCTCGGGAATCTGTACTGTGAAATGGGTGAACCTGAAAGGGGCTACAAATACTTCCATGACAGCAACAAAATTGTACGGGAAACAGGTGAGAAAACCGTGTATGCCTACAACCTGTTTGGAATGGCTGAGGCGAAGCTGGAGATGGGGGCCAGTGACGAGGCAAAAATCCTACTTGATGAGGTTCTGGAACTTGCGGAAAAACTTGGTTTGAGCGAGCTGAAGGCACAGGGCTCCAGGGAGTATGGAAAATTGAAGGGGAGCGAGGAACACTTCGAGCGTTCCCTTCAAATTTACGAAACCTCTGGGATAACGAACATAGAATACTACAAAATCCTCTATGAATACGGCAGGTTCAGGGGAGATGCTCAGATGCTCACTGCTGCCCTGAACTATTTCGAGTCCATAGGGAATAAGGTCTGGGCGGAGAGGGTGAGGCGGGAGTGGGAAAAATTGAAGGGCGAGTAGGTAATGGGACAGTGGCGTTTGGAAAGGATATTCTGGAGATGCCGATAAATCTCATATAAGATTATATATAACTCTCCACCTATTCTATTTTAATGAAAATACGGAAAAGGCTGATTCTGGATGGCGAAGTTCAGGGTGTTGGGTTGAGGG
>JAOAJK010000039.1 GCA_026414225.1 Thermoplasmata archaeon | reverse complement strand
CCCGCCACATATAGCTGCAAAACTTTGTCTTCAATTTTACAGTGTGGGCATTGCCTCCAACCCCTTCATGTTCTATGCTTCTCCTTTATAATATCCTATCTCTATAATTATCTTGGAACTTCGTTTTTTCCGATAGCATTAAATCATACCTCGCAATTTCAGAAATGTGAGATAGATGCCCGATGATTCAACGGTAACACTGGCATATGCGGTACTTGTGGTGCTGGGAATAATTATCGTGCTCACCGCAATCCGGCTGGTTCTTATACTTTTGAGAAAGCGACAACCTTCGACATCGGGTATTTCCGACGAACGGAGGGTTGAAGCAGAGGGTGCGATTGAGGCAGTGGAGATAATGATTGCGAAGAAACGGAGTGAGGGCTACGATGTTTCTGAGGCCCAGGAGTGGCTTAATGATGCGAAGGACCTTTTCAGCAAGAATCGATTTACCTCCTGCCTGAATTCCCTCGAGGCGGCAAAGGTTTCAATTGAGGCGGCCAGGAAACCAAAGGTGAAGAAGGTGAAGAAAGAGATGGTAACTGAAGCCCCAGACAAGGCGGGAAAAACAGGGGAGAAAATGGAGGGGAAAAAGCGAGAGGAAGCTGAAGAGGTAAAAAAGGAGGACGGAGTGGAAGCGGTGAAGGAAAAGAAGAAAGAAGGAGAAATTAAAGAATCAGAAGAAGCAGTCGTCGAAGAGGTGGAAAAAATGCCGGAGGAAGAAGAAATGGATGAGGCAACACTGCAGAAAAAGCGGGAGCAGATAAAGAAGGAACTGGAATCAATAGAGATTCCTGAAGAGGAAATGTCCACAGAAGCACTTATAAAGAAGAAGATGCCCAAGGACTACCTTCCAGCAAAATTCGAGATTGGTGTTGCTGAGACAAAGATAAAGGAGGCGGAGGGTGCAGGCCGCAATACGGAAACGGCAAAAAAACATCTGATGGATGCGAAGGCACATTTCGAGGCAGGTAGATACACGGAAGCTCTCGGACTTGCAGTCAAGTCAAAGAAGGCACTCGGTGTGGGGCAGGAGGACCACATCCCGCTGGAAGAGAAGAGAGAGGTTGCGGAAGTGCAAGGAGAAGAGGAAGTAATTGAAGTCACTGTCGAGAGCGGGGAAAACATCTGTTTAAACTGCGGAAACCCGATCAAGCCGGGCGACAAATTCTGCAGAAAGTGCGGTGCGAAGATTCAGGTGGAAATCTACTGCACGAAATGCGGCACAAAGGCAGAACCGGATGACATGTTCTGCGGCAGTTGCGGGACGAAATTGAGGAAGTGAATACATATCTGGATGAAGGTTCGATAAAACGCTTGATGAGAATTCTGTGGAATAATTCGAAAAAAATTCTAAACGGAATGAGGAAAGAACTATGAAAGTTTCTTCCCCATATACACCCCCACCCTCTCAAACCCCAGTTTTCTATAATATTCCCTCGCTCCAACACCGCTCGTGACAAGCAGTTTTCTGATCCCATTATCCCTGAGAATTTGGTCCGCCTTTTCAATCAGGATTTTCCCGAACCCGCGGTGCTGCTGCTGGAGTGCAGAGGAGGGGGCCCTACCGAGTGCCAGAGATTGGCCAAACACCTTCAGCTCACGGATGATTCCAGCGCCTCCCTCCATCTCCTGTCTCCATGCGTCTGGAGAGGGAATTCTCAACCTTGCATACCCGACGAGAAAGTCCTCATCAGTATCAACGCTGATGAAGAATTCTCTGCCACCGCTTGCCCCGTATTCCAGCACATTTGTTTCAATCGTCTGACTCCCAACCCTCCTTTTCAGCATGTTGTGCCCAATTTCCCTGCATCTGATGCAGTTACATTTTTTCCCCTCCACAGCCATTTTTTCGAGCACGATCTGGCGTAGATTGCTCTTTTTCACACCATCAACTATGAGATAGGCGGGGATGTCACGCTGGACACGCTGAATGCGCACATACCTTGGAATAATTTCTTTCATCCTCGCAATCACATCAGCCGCTTCCTCCGTAGAATAAGGTCTATACTTTCCCTCCTTCCACAAGTTGTAGAGTTCTGTGTTTTCAAGCACGAGACATGGATAGAGTTTAAGCATGTCCGGACGAAAGTCAGGGTTTTCAAACACCATTCTAAAGCTTGCTAAATCCTTCGCGGGATTTGATAGGGGAAGCCCAGGCATTATGTGGTATCCCACCTTCAATCCTGCATCCTTCGCGACCTTTGTTGCAGCAACCACATCCTCAACCTTATGCCCCCTCCTCACAAATTCAAGCACGGTATCGTCAACAATCTGGACGCCAAGCTCCACCCGCGTCGCCCCGAGACCCAGGGCAAAATCGGCATGCCCTTTCCTGAACCAGTCGGGCCTCGTTTCAATTGTAAGCCCTATGCACCTGTGTTTTGCCCTCTCATTCAATTCATGGGCTTTTTCGAGCGTCTCCGATACCACCCCGTTCATCCCGTCAAATGCACCTTTAATGAAATTTTCCTGGTAATCCGGGGGCCGGCATGTAAAAGTCCCTCCCATAACTATCAAATCTATCTTATCTGCAAAATGCCCGATTTGCTCAAACTGCTGGATTCTCGCAACGGTCTGACTGTAAGGGTCAAATTTATTCTGGAGGGCACGCATTGCAGCTGGCTCTTTCCCAGTATAACTCTGCGGTGTCTGGAACTCCTCACCCCCAGGACAGTAAATGCACTTTCCGTGGGGGCATTTGGCTGGAGAGGTCATTATTGCAACGACCGCGACCCCTGAGATTGTCCGCATCGGCTTGATTTTTAAAATCTCCCGCACCTTTTCCACATCTTCCGGTGCTGCATTCTCCAGAATCTCCGTGTTGGACGGAATTTTGTTCAGATGATATTTGCTAGAAAGCTTTATCTTTGCCACATGCAACTCCTTGGCATCCTTTATTTTGCCTGACTTTATCATCTCGATTATTTCCGAAAATATGTCCATTTTTACCACGCAGGGGGTAATTAGGCGCCCGTGCTGGGATTTGAACCCAGGTCTGAAGGTTACCGCATGACCAGGTTTGCTGGTTCCGCAGCCTTCTAGGATATCCAAACTACCCCACACGGGCTTTATTTATCTGAACCCAAGCAAAGGAGAATAATAAAGGTTGTTTTTCTGTGTATTTCAACCCAGATTACATCTTCCCTATCTCTCTCTCGACCACCCTCACGAACTCCCCGTCCCCAATCAGCTCTGCAATCTTCTGGATTTCTGGGTAGAGCACCCTGTCCTCCTCGAGATGTGGCACATACTTGCGGACCGTCTCCCATGCCCTGAGCACACCGATGCCCGGCTTCAATGGCCTGTGGAAATCTATGCCCTGGCTGGCACAGAGTATTTCGATTGCAAGAATATATCTTACATTCCTGCAAATCTCGAGGCATTTTCTGGCCGCTGTGGTGCCCATGCTCACATGGTCCTCCTGGTTTGCCGAGGTTGAAATCGTGTCCGCGCTTGCAGGATGTGCCAGAATCTTGTTCTCAGATGCAAGGGAGGCGGCCACATACTGGGGAATCATGTAGCCGGAGTTAAGCCCGCTTTTTTCGGTGAGAAACGGCGGAAGCCCGCTCAAATGCGTATCGACCAACCTCGCTATTCTCCGTTCAGAGAAATTGCCCATCGCAGTCAGGGCAATTGCCAGAAAATCCATTACGAACGCAACCGGTTCTCCATGAAAGTTTCCGCAGGAAAGGGATTTCCCTTCCGGTAGAATGAGGGGATTATCCGTCACGGAATTCATCTCAATTTCCACAATCTTTTTTGCGTAATCAAGCGTGTCCCATACCGCACCGAGCACCTGGGGTGCACACCGCAGTGTGTAGGCATCCTGCACCTTCTTGCAATTTTTGTGGGATTCGAGGATTTCGCTCTTTTCAAGCATCCGCATGAATATCTCAGCACAATTTTTCTGGCCCGCATGCTTCCTCACCTCAGAAACTTCTTTCCTAAACGCCTGGTTCGTGCCTTTAAGTGCCTCTAGAGACATCATGCAGGCAACCATCCCTGTTTTCAGCAGCACCTCGCTTTCATGTATCGCAAAGCCAGCAATTGAGGTCATTACACTAGTGCCATTAATCAATGCAAGCCCTTCTTTCGCATCGAGCCGCAGGGGCTCCAGCCCTTCAGCTGCAAATACTTCTGCTGCCCTTCTCCGCTCTCCCCTGTAAAAAACCTCTCCTTCCCCTATCAATGCGAGTGCCATCATGGCCAGCGGTGCCAAATCCCCGCTCGCACCTACGGACCCCTGTTCGTAAATTACTGGAACTATATTCCTGTTCAGCATCTCAATGAGGAGGTTCACGAGCTCCGGTCTTACCCCCGAATATCCCTTCGCGAATGTGTTTGCGCGGAGAAGAATTATCCCGCGGACAATTTCCTCTGGCAGAGGAGCACCGACAGCACACGCATGGCTCCGCACTAAATTCTCCTGGAGTTTGAGGCGGTCCTCCTGTGGAATTGCTACCTGGCACAGTTCCCCGAAACCCGTCTTTATTCCGTAAGCAAGTTCACTGCTCGCAATAATCTTCTCAATGACCTCTCTGGATTTCTGAATCCTCTCTTTTGCCCCTTTTCCGAGTTTCACCCTTGCATGCTTCCTGCTCACCGCAATAAACTGTTCGATTGTCAGGCTATTGCCATCTATCTCCACAACCCGCATGATGCCTGAAAAGCAGAGGGGTAAATATGGATTTGCCTCGGACTCCCAAGTTACCAAAACTCTCAATAACCCCTTGCTATATGGCTCCCCCATGTGTGGTTACAACCATGTCGAGGTTGAGCGAAAATGGGCAAAGGTATGGGAAGAATCGGGAATCTGGAAAGCTGAGCGGAAAAGTGGAAAGAAATTCTTCCTGATATTCGCATATCCCGGTGCCTCCGGGCTCCTCCATGCAGGGCACATGCGGGGTTTTACATACTCGGACATCATCACAAGATGGAAAAGGATGCGGGGCTACGATGTGCTTTTTCCTGCAGGTGTTCACGCCTCTGGCATCCCGGCAGTTGCGTTCGCAAAGAAGGTCGAGACCAAAGACCCTTTGACCATTTCCCAGCTAAAAGAACTCGGACTGGATGAGGCGACAATTGAACGGATGAAGGAACCAGAAACTGCCTCTTATGAACTGATGAAAATTTACATTTCAATGTGGAAGCAGTTCGGTTTCCTGATTGACTGGAGCAGGACATTAATCACAATTTCCCCAGATTACAAGAAGTTCATAACCTGGCAGTTTGAAAAACTGATGGAAAAAGGGCTGCTTGTGAAGAAGGAGCACCATGCACCGCTCTGCCCGAACTGCGGCCCTGTTGCGGTTGACCCCTCCGAGACGGATATATCCAGGGGAGGAAACGCCGAGATTCTGGAGTTCACCCTTCTCAAATTCAAATACGGAAACTATTATTTGCCTGCGGCAACGCTCCGCCCTGAAACAATTTTCGGGGTCACGAACATCTGGTTGAACCCGAACATAAGGTATGTCACCGTCGAGCTCGGAACTGAAAGTTACATCATGAGCGAGGAAGCCGCAAAGAAACTCCTTCACCAGAAGAGCGGACGAATTACTGGCGAGATTGATGTGAAGGAAATGTTAGGGAGGCAGTGCACTGCACCCGTTGTCAACCGAGAAGTCCCAATATTGCCAGGGGAGTTCGTAGACGGAAATGTGGCTACTGGCGTTGTCATGTCGGTTCCTGCCCATGCCCCGTATGACTGGGCGGCATTGCTCGAACTGAAGGAAAACGCTGAAAAATACGGTTTCAGCAAGGAGGAAATTGGAAAGATTAAGCCGATTTCGCTGATAGATGTGATGGAGGAAGAGAATCCTCTGGAGACCCGTGCCCCGGTTAAGCCAGCAATTGACCACTTTCCGGAGCGGGGAATGGCTGCGGTTGACATCTGCACCCAGCTTGGAATAAAGAACACAAAGTGCAAAGAGAAACTTGATGAGGCCACAAACATCGTTTACAAGAAGGAGTTTCACAGCGGACGCCTGAAGCATATCTGCGGCAAGTATGCTGGGAAGCGGATTTCCGAAGTGAAAGACATGATTAAGGATGACTTTGCAGCCCTGGGTGTTGCAGACAAAATGTACGAGTTTTCCGAAGAAGTAATTTGCAGGTGCGGCGCCCGTGTAATGATCTCCGTGGTGCCGGACCAGTGGTTCATCAGGTACAGCGATGCAACGCTCAAGGAGAACGCTAAGGCCCATTCTGAAAAGATGGCTCTCTACCCGCAGAGCTACCATGATGAAATAAAAAAGGTGATTGACTGGTACGGAGACAGGGCCTGCATCAGAAAGGGTAGGTGGCTCGGCACAGAGTTCCCCTACAAAGAGGGCTGGATAATCGAACCAATTTCGGATTCCACCCTTTACCCTGCATTCTACATCATCTCAAAGTATGTGAATGAGGGGGTACTGAAGCCAGAGCAGATAAATTCTGCGTTCTTTGACTATGTTTTTCTCGGAAAGGGGAGCGGAAACCCTGAGATAAAGGAGATCCAGGAAAAGATCAGAAAGGACTTTGAGTACTGGTATCCTCTGGACATCAACCTTGGAGGCAAGGAACACAAAACCGTTCATTTCCCTGTTTTCCTGATGAACCATGTGGCAATTCTCGAAGAGAAAAATTGGCCGAGAGGAATCTTCGTGAACTGGCATCTCACAATGAAATCGGGTGAGAAAATCTCAAAATCGAAGGGAGGTGTGGTAGCCATTCCGAGGATTGCGGAGAAGTTTGGAGTGGACGCACTCAGGGTGTATTACGCCCATGCGGCATCTCCTGATGCAGACCTTGAATGGGATGAGGAAAACGTGCTCACATACAAGAGCAGGGTGGAAAAAATCTTTACCCAGTATGAGGAGTTAAGTAAGTTTGAGAGTGAGGAACGGAAGCATCTTGAGGAGTGGCTTGAGAGCAGGTTTGCAAGAACGCTTGCAGCGGCATATCAACATATGGAACAATTTGCACTGCGGGAGTGCGCGAATGTGCTTTTCTTTGAGTTTTACAATGAGCTGAGATGGTATATAAAGAGGGGTGGAAAGAGCAGACTGGCAAAGAAGATTTACATCGATTACCTGAAATGCCTTGCACCTTTCGTGCCCAACATCTGCGAGGAAATCTGGCACCTCGATCACAACTCCCTGATATCTGCAGAGCCACTGCCCTCACCGGAAAGCTACAGGATTTCTGAGATGGCCGAGAAAAAGGAAGAATACCTCCAGACACTTGTCGAGGACATACGGAACATCCTGAAACTTGTGAAGGGGTCCTCAGAAAAAATTGCCCTCTATGTGGCACCGCAGTGGAAGCAGGACCTTTTAAAAGAAATTTCAGCTAACATTACGAAGGAGCCGGGGCAGATAATAAAAGGTCTGATGGAATCGCCTGCTTTCAAACCCCATGGAAAGGAAATTCAAAAAATTTTGCCCAAACTCGTGCAGGAACTCAAGCAGAAGGGGGGTAAGGAGTTTGTTTTTGACGAATACTGTTTCCTTCTAGAAGCAAAGGATTTTCTCTCTTCAGAGTTTTCAGTTCCAGTGGAGGTTTTGAAGGCAGAGGAATTTCCTGTCGAAAAAAAGGCCCAGGTGGCAATGCCACTGAAGCCTGGCATCCAGGTGGTGGTCAGAAATGAGTGAATTTGAAGGGTATGTAAGGCGGCTGGCAGAGTATCTTATGGTGACTGCGCAGACAGCACCGAAAGGCAGGGGAGAGGACTCGCTCGTGATGAGGGTTTTGTCGGGCGAGGAAAAGAACAAACTGGCAGATGCGATGTTTGCGATGGCTGAGCGAACAGGGAAGAAGAGATACGAAAGGGATGGTAAAAATGTGGAGCAGTCCGATGCAGTTTTGCTGGTTGGCATTAAACCGCATAGGGCAATGGGATTTGACTGCATGGCATGTGGTCTGGGCTGCAAGGGTTTCGATGCATTTTCAAAGCAAAGTGGCGAGTTTGAGGGCCCAAACTGTGCCTTCAAGTTGATTGATCTGGGGATTGCACTCGGCTCCGCAACCAAGAATGCAGCGATTTTCGGGCTTGACTCAAGGGTGATGTACACCGTAGGAGTTGTCGCGAAAGCGGAGAAGATGCTCGATGCGACAGTAATTATCGGGGTGCCCCTGAGTGCAACGGCAAAAAGTCCATACTTTGACAGGAAGGTTTAGATTTCAATTCTTTTTGTGAGGGATAGTTAAATTCCTATCGCCTTCTTGAAAAATTTATATACCGGGTTAGCATCTATCCAATCGGTGAATATTTTGAAATTAGAAAGTAAAACTACAAGGGGATTGGGGCTTAGAAATGGCAGGGACACCACCCGTGGCTTTACAAACGGGTTGACAAACGGATTCACCAACGGGAATGGCTACAGGACTGGACGGAAAATAAAGGAGAAA
>JAOAJK010000038.1 GCA_026414225.1 Thermoplasmata archaeon | reverse complement strand
GGCATTGCATCCCTATCCCTTCATTCCTCTATGCTTTTCTCATATATTGTCCTATCTCCCGAATTTCTTGGAACATCGAACCCCCAAAAAATTTATAACTCTAAAAACTATTACCCTGCTGAAGTCCGATGGCAGAGGATTGGTTTCAGAAACTGGAACGCGAACTCGATGCCCTTTCGTACGAGATAGAAGGCAAATACATCCCTGACGAGCAAGCACCCGTGGCAAAGGAGCTCGCGGAGATTTTTTTTAACATCTGGATGAGATTCAACATTGATTTCGGGATTGAGATGGAACTCACACCATGGCAGTGGGAATTTGCGGTTTACGAGGGGCAGAAGCACTGGAGAATGAAGACGGATTTTGATTTTTCAAAATTGAACGAACTCCGTCTCACCGACAAAAAATTCGAGCACAGCCAGGCAATGATCGCCTACTTTTACACCGCCAACAACCAGACAAGGTTGAAGGTTGTGTTCGTGGTCCATGCAAGCGACGAGCATGGGGATCTGCCGAAGGAGTATGAGGTGTACAACGCAAACATCAAGCGGATGAGCATGAGCCGTCTCTGGAAAACAATCGAGCCATTGATAAAATCGTGGTATGAGGCCCACATCAGAGCCGATCAGGGCATCGTCATAAACTTCTGCGAGCGAAAGTTTTCAAAGCCGATTGCGGTCGAGGGAAACAGCAGATCTAACGGTACATAGATTCCCACTTTCCTGGCTTGTATTCCCTCTTCGAGAAATGCACGAGGTGCACATAAACCGTGTTGTCTGAGACCCTATCGATGGTGATGATTTTTCTTGCCTCGAGTTTCTTCAGGACCCGCTCGAGCCGCTGTTTTGAAATCTTCAGATGCTTTCGCAGGTCTTCGATTTTAACCGGATAATTCTTCCGCAAATATTCCAGAATCCTGTACTCTATCGTGCTGCTGTCCTTTTCGGAACCCATGGTCTCACCTTGATTCGACAAGCTTCTGAATATGCCTCGCCATCTTCTTGTAATTTTCCAGCACATTCATCGTGTTTGCCTCAACAAAGTTCCAGGCCATTGCAAAGTTCCCGTACCTGATCCTGTAACCCTTGGAGCCGTCTTCGGCTGGCACCTCCTCAAGAAGGTCAAGGTCCTTCAGACGGTTGAGATATCGCCACACGGTTGGAGGGGTTGTGGAGAGCACAGCGCAGAGTTCCTTCACCTTCCAGCCCCGCTCCATGTTCTCAATGAAGCAGTTCCGGACAATCTTGTAGCCGACGCTCTCCTTCACTGTTGTTGCCCTCGTCCTCTTGTCATGCTCCCTGGAAAGATACCCTATCATCGTCAGAAACTGTATCAGGGCGGTGTCCAGGTCTTTATCAAATACTGGTGGCTCGCCTTTAAGCGTAATCTCGAAGGTCATGATTTTGTCTAATAAGAAAGGGTATTAAAGGGTTTGCGAAAGGGCTACCTCCTCCTTATCTCGGTTAACTCCAGTTCATCAATCAGGGCGGTACCTGCAGCTGCGGTTTCCTGGAGCACCGGGGCCTTCAGCATCTCGTCTATCGCCCTTGATCTTATCTCCATGCTCTTGAGGATTCTTCGAAGCCGCGTTTCGCTGTATCTGGTATATTCGTAGTCGTCCTCGAGATTGAATTCCGGAATCTGGATTGCGGGAAGGGGAATTTCCAGCCCTGGCACCGGAATCTCTGGCTTCATTTCGTCGCCAAACCTTTCCTTCCAGCTTTCAAACTGGTCCCTGAAGGCCGGCGGGACCATCGTGAAACCGAGCTTTTTCTCCTCCATTGGCTCGAGGATTTCCACCATTTTCTCCCCAGCGAGCGCCACATAACCAAGCCCTTCAACCGCCCGCACCTTCACCTGTTTCAGGGGATACGCCTTCAGGTTCTTCAGCACGACCTCGCAGTGGACCTTTCCGTGTCTGGAATACAACCTTGCGTTAATGGAAACATCGATGCCTGGGATTATGTTGTTTTCGTGTTCCGCATTGAACTGGTAGGTGAGATTGAATTTCTGCTCCTCCTTTGAACCGAGTTCTGGAATTTCCAGTTCTCCGGAGGCAAGCATTCCTGAGACACGGAGCTTGAAGGGTCCGGCTGTGCGGAACATCTCGTTTTTGACGGTTAGCTCGACACCTTTTCTCTGGTCGACCAGAAGGTTGATTGAGAGGTCATGGGAATCGAGGAGAGAATCTCTGCTCTCGGCCATCAGGAACTCCCCTGTTGTCTCCTCCGCACTCCTCTCGCTCCTTCTCTCAATTTCCCTCAGCACCAGCAACCTGTAGAATTTGAATTTTTCATTGTCTGGTTCCAGCTTCAATGCTTCCCCGAGATGCTGCAGGCACTTCTCCAGATTGCCTGTTTTGAAGTAAACAGCGGCAAGGTTGTAATTTGTGACTGCACTGCTCTCCACTCCAGCTGCCTTTTCAAGCCATTTTCTGGCAACCTCGTAGTTTCCGAGCAGGTAATCTGCCACACCCCTTAATGTGAGCCCGTCCGTGCGCCTCATTCCCCGCACCAGCGCTGCGTCTGCACTCCGTCTTGCATCCTGGTGCTTCCCTGCCATCAGATAGGCGTAGGCCCTGAGAAGCCATACCTCCTCAGTTTTTCCTGAGCCAACCGCCTTATCCAGGCATCTGATTGCATCTTCAAACTCCCCGCACCTTATCTGGATGTAACCCTTGAGCAAATAGAACTGCCAGAACTCGAAGGAAGGGTTTTCGCAGGTCTTGAGAAATTCAAGACACTTCTCGTCGTCCAGCATCTGGAGGGTGTAGAGCAGCAGGTATTTTGGAGCATCCCCCTTCTCTTTTTCGTAGGCCATTTTCGCGTATTCCAGCGCCTTTTCCGGCATCCCGATGTGAAGGTAGGCGAGAGCCAGGTTGTAAATTCCTTTCCAGTACCCTGTCTTTACCACGACTTCATCGAGCAACTTTATCGCGTTCTCGAATCTCTGAAGTCCGAGAAGGGCAATTGCTATGGCCGTCTGGATCTCCGGTTTGAAGCCCTCGTAGTTTCCGCTGAGCGTCAGGGCATCGAGTGCCTCCTTCCAGTTCTCAATTTTCAGCAACGCAATTCCCTTGTTGTACCATGCGGGCCCGTACTCCTTCTCGATGACAATTGCCTCATCGAATGCATCCACCGCTTCATCGTACAGCCCGTTCATCGCAAGGGCGACACCGAAATTATTCCAGCCCTCTATCTTGGTTCTCTCGATCTTCGTGGCTTCCTCGTATTTCCAGGCCGCCTCCTCGAACCGTCCCTTCTTGAGAAGCAGGTTACCGATCTGGATTTCCACATCCGCCGCCATGGCACCGCACTCAGAGAGAATTTTTTCGCCATTCGGGTCCCCTTTTCTCGCAAGCACCGCGCCGATAAAGTATCTTGCCATCGTGTGATTCTTATCTAATGAAAGGGCTTTCTGGAATCTGGCAATGGCCTCCTCGACCCTTCCCATTCTCACCAAGGTTCTCCCGCTCAGGGCCATCACATCCGGATTCTCCGAAATTTCCAGTGCCCTCTCGAAACATCTCAGGGCTTCTGCGTATCTTCCGATGTCGTGCATGATTGTTCCGAGCGAAACCCAGGTTTGCGGTCTCTCCTCGTCACTCTCGAGCGCTGCATCCAGGTTCCTGACAGCCACATCCACCTCAAGCATCGCGTAAGCCAGATTTCCCTTTTCTTCCAGATAAACAGGATTCTCAGGCCTGAGTTCGATCGCCTTATCCAGACATTCAGCAGCACTTGCGAGTTTCCCGAGCTCCCTGTAGAGTTTCGCGCACCTGTACCAGAGTTCCGGCTCCGTGAGGCTTATCTCGAGGGCTTTTCTGTAGGAGCTGACTGCATTCTCCCTTTCACCCCAGGTCTCCTCAAACTCCCCCTTCTTCACGAGGAGCTGGAGCGAACCTGGGAATTTAGAAATTGACGCGGCTATGAAGTTTTTGATTTCCTCCGGGCTTCCGAATTTTCCGAGGGCTTCCAGGGCATCAATTCTGAGTTTCTCTGAGTCCGCTCTCTCCATCACCTCTTTGTAGAATTCAAACAGGGCCTCATGGTGCCCGGTTTCCTTCAGCACCCTGATTTTGCCCTCAACCGCCTCGGTGCAGAACCCGATTGAAAGCGCCGCGGTGTAGTTCTTGATTGCCTCCTCAAACCTCTGCCCGAGTTCGCTGCATCTCGCAAGAGCCAGGAGGGCTTTAACATCCTTGCCCTTGAGTTCAATGTAGCGTTCGATTTGCGCCCTTGCCTCCTCAAATTTTCCGAGTTCCATCAAACACCTTGCATAGTCCAGATGTGCCTCTGGCATCTCTTCTATCTTCAGGAGTTTCTCAAAGGTTCTGGTGGCCTCGCGCCACTTCCGCTGCGCCATAAAAATTTTTCCCTTGAGATAGAGGGCTCCGGTGCTGTTCGGTTCATCGGCCAGAAAAGCGTTGATGAAATCAACCGCCTTCTCAAAATTTTCAAGTTTCATGTGGATTTCCGCAATCCTGTAGAGAATCTGCCTGTTGTTTGGCTCGTATCTCAGGACTGCCTCGTACGCCTCCGCGGCCTTCAGGATGTCCCCGTGTGTTCCGGTGCTCAGGTAAATTTCAGCGAGGAGTGTCCTTGCCGCCGAATTTTCCGGCTCGGCCTCAATTGCCTTCTCCAGATGGTGAAGTGCCTCCTCCCGCATTCCACGGCCTGCGTAAATCTTTCCAAGATGGTAGCGGGCGGCTCCATTTTCAGGCAGGGCTGCAACCACCTGCAGGAGGACCTGCTCGGCCTCCGTGTCCCTTTTCATCCTCGCAAGCGTGATGCCTTTCTCCACCAGCAGTTCAGGGTTCCCTGGCTCTGAGGCAAGCAGTTCCTCATAAGCTCTCAAAGCATCCTCGTATCTTCCAAGTTCGGAGAGCAATTTTGCCCGGAGCTTCAGGGCCTCGCCCGTTTTTCCATAACCAATTGCTTTCTCAATGCTGTTCAGGGCTTCGCCGACATCCCCGATTTTCGCGAGGGCCAGCGCCCTCCCATACCACGCATTCAGGTTGTCTGGCTGAATTCTCAGCGCCCTGTTGTAGGTTTCAAGGGCAAAGATGAACCTGTGGAGACCCGCGAGGACCTCGCCCATCACAACCAGATACTCTGGATTCTCCGGGTTGTTTTTCACGAGGACTTCAATGTGTTTCAGGGCCTCATCGTACCTTCGGAGGGCGAGGGCGGACCTGGCCGCTATCTCCCGCACATCCTGGGCGTCATGGAGGTCTATGGATTTACTGGACCATTTAAGGGCGTCCTCGAACCTGTGGGCCCGGAAGCAGGCAATACCAAGATTGCGGAGCACCGCCGGTTCATCTGGTGCAATCCGTATGATTTTTTCGAGCACCCCGATGGCACCCGCATAATCCCCGGTGCTGAGCTTGAGTTCCGCGAGGAGCTTCAGGTATTCCAGATTTTCAGGTTCCTGTTCAATCAAACCCTCCACAATTTCCTCGGCTTCCTGGTGCCTCCCCGCAGCAATGAGTAACCTGGCTTTCTCGGCAGTGAGCCCGATGTGGTTCTTGAAACTGCGGAGCCCCTTCGTAAGCACGGAGAGCGCGCCTTCAACTGAGCCCGCATCGGCCGTGGTTCTCGCGTAAACCAGGAAATATTCGGGTTTCTTCTCGATGCTCAGTGCCTCCTCGATGCTCTCCCTGGCCTCGGCGTATCTCTTGAGCTTCCAGAGGAGTTCTGCCTTTTTATACAGAACTTCAGGTGTTCTGGCTTTTTGAAGGAGGTTATCGTAATGGGCCACCAGCTCCTCAAACCTTCCGAGTTTCTGGAGGAGGCGTTCCCGCCCGATCATGAAGAGATCGTTTTCTGGGTAGTCCTTCAGTCCCTGCTCGCAGACCTCGAGGGCCCTGTCTTCCTGCCCCGAGTTTTCCAGGATTCCGATGAGAGCCAGGGCACTGCGCTCATGCCTGTGCATCCTTAGATTCTTCTCGAGGGTTTCGATTGCAGGTCCAACCAGCCCGAGCTTTTCGAGCACGAGTGCCTTTTCGTAGAGAATATCAGGGATTTGCTGGGAGACCTGAAATGCCTGTTCATACGCAGCCACGGAGTCCTCGAACCTTCCTAAACCAGAGAGAATTCTTGCCTTCTCGATAAATGCCTCCGGGGTCTTTTTTGTTTCAAGGGCCTTTTCGATGTGTTCCAGCGCCTCCTGGTAATTCTTCCGCATTCTCATAAGGGATGCAAGTGCAAACCTGGGTTCGTAGGCATCTGGCCGGATTTCGACCGCCTTCAGGTATTCGGCCGCGGCGTTCCCGAAATCTCCCTTTTCCGCGAACGCCTTGCCCCTGGCAACATATGCATCCACCATTCCGGGGTCAAGTGCCACTGCCTGCTGGTAGCACTCAAGGGCGCGCTCCACCTTTCCGAGGTTGAGGAGCAGATTTCCGATGGAATACCAGATTTCAGGGGATTCCGCGGTTTCCACAATTTTCAGTCCTGTTTTCACCGCATCCTCGTATCTTCCAGCCGCGGCATAGCTTTCAAACAGGGCTTTGAGAAGTCCTGTGTGGTCAGGAGCAAACATCAGGCCCTTCTCGAATGCCTTTATGGCGCCGGTGCGGTCCCCCTTTTCCGCAAGGATTCTGCCATACGCAAGCCGCAGGTCCGGGTTCTGGTCATCGCTCTTTATGCCCTCCTCAAGGTACGCAAGCGTTTCCTCAATTTTTCCTGTTTTCTCGCCGAGTTCTATCAATTTTGCAAGGACCCGCGAGGACCGGTTTTTCTGGTAGGCAAGGGCATAGCTTTCAAATGCGCTTTCAAACGATTTCAGGGCTTCCAGGACTTCAGCCCTTCCGAGAATGGCCCTCACATAGCCGTTATCGTGCTCGTACGCCTTCGTGAAGGCATTGCCTGCCTCCGCGAATTTCCCGAGCCCTTTGAGAGCGAGCCCGTACTGGTAATACCCTTCCGCTGTCTTTTTGATATCCAGGGCGCGTTCGGCACAGATGGCCGCATCCCCGTATTCCTCTACTTCGTTTTTCAAAATCGCCATGAATAGCCAGGCGTCGTGATTCATGTTGTCCTTTTCAACCAGATTTTCAAGGATTTCAGATGCGGCGCCGTAGTTTTCCTTCAGATGCATTATTTTTGCAAGCAGGAAGAGGGCCTCGGGGTAATCGTCCCTGAGCGAGATTGCCTTTCTCACCGCATTCTCCGCGGCGTCCAGTTTCCCGTCTTCAAAGTAGGCGTTTGCCTTCTCGTACCACACCTCCGGGTTGTCCTGCTCGAGCGAGGCGAGCATGTCCCCGTATTTGAGGTAGAGGTCCCGCTTTCCCAGTTCCTTCGCTACTCTGATGAGTTCCCTGATGTATTTAACATTCTTTGGCGAGAGCGAGATTGCCATTTCCATCGCGTGAATGCCGTCCTTCACCGCATTTCGCTTGATGTCGCACTTGCCCTTCCAGAACCATGCGTCGTGCGAATTCACCTGGACGCTCAAGACCTTCTTGAACATCTGGCTTGCGTCGTCGTATTTGCCGAGTTCGTAGAGGCATTCGCCCGCGAGCTTCATCACGGAGTAATTCGCCCGGTCCTTTTCAAGAAGATGGAGGTAGACCCTGAGGGCATCCTCGTGGCTTCCATGTTTTCTTAAAATTCTGGCCTTGAGGAGGTAGGCATCGTGGCTTTCAGAGAGGGATATCGCTTTGTCAATGGCCGCAAGTGCGTCCTTCGTATTCCCGGATTTTTCCATCAGCTCTGCCTTTGCGAGGTAGGGTCCGGGGTCATCTGGAGCTTCCGAGATGAGGGATTCGAAAATCGGGATGGCATCGCCGGGTTTTCCGAGGTGTTCCAGAATCCTGCCTTTGAGGAGGAGTGCGTCCCTGAAGTTTTTTCTGAGCGAGAGCGCCTGGTTAACTGCATTCAGGGCATCGGAGGTTTTGTTCAGCTGGAGGAGCACCGCCGCCTTGCTGTACCATGCCTCCGGATAGTTCGGATTCACCTGGGTTGCGGTGTCGAAGTCCCTGAGGGCGGTTTCAAGGTTGTTGAGCTTCATGTGGGCGAGCCCGAGACCGTGCCAGAACTTCTCGTTTCTCGGGTTAATCTTCAGGGCTTCTGCGAAATTTTCAGCCGCGTCGCCATACTTTCCGAGTTCGTAAAATGTAAGGCCACGGTTGTTCCATGCGGGCTCGTACTTCCTGTTGATGGCAATCGCGCGTTCGTAGCACTCAATTTCGTCATCGTGCTTCTTGAGCTTGTAGAGGACCAGCCCGAGTGTGTACCAGCCGGCTTCGTTGTTCGGCTCAAGTTCTATCAGATTCTTCAGGGTTTCGAGGGCTCCCAGGTCGTTGCCCAGTTCCATCTTCGTGAGCCCGAGGGCAAGGAGCCCCTTGAAATGGTTTTTGTCAACCTTCGTGACTTTATCGAAAAAGTTTTCTGCCTCCGGGTAGCGGGCGAGATTGTAGTGGGCACAGCCAAGATGGTAGTAGAGTTCCACGGACGGCACGAGCGAGTTGAATTTTACCTCGAGTTCAGTGGTTTTCATGACGACGGTTTCAAGGAGATTTTTTATTCTTTCAGGCAGGTGGGCGGGGGCACGCATGTGAAGGTCCCTGGAGAATGGGACCGTGAGGAGAAGGGAAATCATGTCCTTCACGAATGCAGCCGCAGAATCTGGATTCAGTTTCCAGACATCGGTTGCAGCCACACGGGCAAGCATATCCCCTTCTGTTTTGCCCGTCTGGGTTGAAGGTTTTTCTCTGCCTTTGAGAATGTTCAGACCCACTCAAACACCGTAGCATGGAAAGGTTTGGGATGATAAAAAGGTTTTGCAGTAAACCTCGGTGCCACGGATTCGACCGTCCCCCTCCCCCAGTCCCCTTTTCATCGGGTTTGGACCATGTATACCACTTCATACTCCATCACCGTTTGCGGGTCTCAGTCCCCTTTTCATCGGGTTTGGACTGATGACGACCAGATAAAGATGCCGTGTATGTGCATCGACACTGCCACACCCTTCTATTGCGGGTAGTTTTGTCGACAGGAGATGGATAAGTTCCCTCCCGATGAATGTCTTTTGGTTGCCACACCCTTCTATTTCGGGTAGTTTTGTCGACAAACCCTTTTTCTTTTTGTTTTTAAGCCCCTTTCTTGTTGCCACACCCTTCTGTTTCGGGTAGTTTTGTCGACGAGTTACAGAGACCGTATATGCAGGTGCTATCAGCCAGTTGCCACACCCTTCTGTTTCGGGTAGTTTTGTCGACATATGAGATCTTGAGCGAACTGCTCACAAAGAAGTTGTTGCCACACCCTTCTGTTTCGGGTAGTTTTGTCGACTGAAAACACTGAAGCCCATTCCGACTTCCAACAGCGTCGTTGCCACACCCTTCTATTTCGGGTAGTTTTGTCGACCGGATAACAAGGGTGGTGTAGAGAGCGGNAGTCTTCTGTGTTGCTACACCCTTCTGTTTCGGGTAGTTTTGTCGACTTATCACATCCACATTTCTCACCCCGCAATCATGCAGTTGCCACACCCTTCTGTTTCGGGTAGTTTTGTCGACTTTTTTTTCTGGGTGAGAATATGCGTCCAATCAAAAGTTGCCACACCCTTCTGTTTCGGGTAGTTTTGTCGACAAAAAATATGCTGGGCATATTCGCCCAGGTTGAGACTGGTTGCCACACCCTTCTGTTTCGGGTAGTTT
>JAOAJK010000037.1 GCA_026414225.1 Thermoplasmata archaeon | reverse complement strand
CTCAGAATGGGCCTCGGTCTCTACAATTTCTCCTGGAATCTTCTTGGCCCAGTTTCTTACAGTGGTAGCCGTCACCTTTATTCCAAAAACTTCCTCTAACATCTCGCTCACCTCTTCTCCAGAGATTCCGCGTGTGTAAAGAGACACTGCAAATGCTTGGGCTTCTTGGGTGACCCTCTGATAGGTGTGAATGAATTTTGACATCTCGGGCTCAAAATTGGTCTTGCAATTTGCACATTGATATTTCTGGATTCTCAGCGGGATTTTCATGCCGAGGATCGTTTGAGGTGTCCTCGTTCTTGTTCCGTTTTTTCGTATCTCGTAGCTGTTGCACTTAGGACACCTTGGCTTTGCCATTGCAATGCATCCATTGCTGTTAATTACAAGAAGAGTTGGAGGAATCTCTATTCCCAGATATTCTGCCGCTTTCTTCTTCACAAATTTGTACTGGTCCGTGATTTCAATTACCTCTTCTTCCTCATCTACGAAATCCTCTATTCTTGTCTGGATGTATCTAATATTCTTGAGAAGCCAGGCCAGACCCGTCGCCTCTTGATGGGTATTTTCCTCCGTCATCGGAATATAGAAAGCAAACTAATATATAAAATTTTCTATAACTGAAAATTTTCAATTTTCAACTGAATTTTATGTTACTCGGTGAACCGGAAAATCCATGGCAGAAACACAAACTATTTCTAATAATGTGGTAATCCGCTCCGTGATAATGCTCCGTGTTAACAATCTTTCAAAACAGTTCGACGGCAGAATTGCGGTCCAGAATCTTTCGTTCGAGTTGAAGCCAGGCATGGTGCTCGGGCTGATTGGACCCAACGGGGCAGGGAAAACTACAACGATGCGGCTCATTCTCGGGCTTCTCAAACCCACACGAGGCACAATCACAGTCGATAATTTTGATATGCTGGATGACGGGAGCGCAAGGCGGGCGAAACAGAGAATTGGCTTCCTCCCTGAGAATCCTGCCCTCTACGAAAATCTGACCGCCTACAAGAACCTCTACTACATTGCCCAGCTTTATGGAATGAATAAGAGTGAGATTGATGGAAGGGTCGGCGAATTGCTGGAAATGCTGGGAATAGAGAAACGGATCGAGCACAGGGTGAAGACATACTCGAAGGGGATGAAGCAGAAGATTGCAATAGCAAGGGCAATAGTCCACAATCCAACTTATCTGTTGCTTGATGAACCCACAGCATCTCTGGACCCTGCCTCTGCCAAAACGGTGAGAGAGTTTATAAAGGAGTTAAGAAGTTCGAGGCGTGGGATTCTGCTTGCGACCCACAATTTACACGAAGCCCAGGAACTCTGCGATGAGATTGTGGTGCTGAGCACGAAGCCACTTGCCAGAGGAAAACCCGGTGAACTGGCGCAGACACTCTTTTCTGCGAGAACTGCGGTGTATGCGAACGGAATCCCTGAGGGACTGGAGCAGGTGCTGAAGGAAAGGTTCGGAAAGAGATACCTTGGCAGAAAAAAGAACAAGATGCTGTTTGCAACTGAAAGTCCAGAACAGGAGAATCCCGAGATAATTTCGCTCCTCGTAAGCCAGAATGTGAAAATTCAGTTTGTTGAGAAGGAAAATGCAACGCTGGAAGATGTGTACATGAAGCTGGTGAATCAGAATGGGCGGGAAAAATAGGGTAAAGATGTATGCTGTGATCTTCCACAAGGACATGGACGAGCTCAAGTCCAATCCGTTGATTACCATTCCCCTTTTCCTCCTCCCGATGGTAATGGCAGTAATAATGCCCGTGGTCACCCTCATCCCTGTTGCCGGGATGAACCTCGAGGACTATACGGTGGATGTCAGCAAAATTCAGAACGCTTCCATTCACTCTCCAATTCCTCTGGAATCGCTCACCCCCAAGCAACTTTTAATTGTCCTCGTGCTCAACGCCTTCATCCCGTTCTTCATGGTAATTCCAGCGGTGATTCCTTCGGTAATTGCTGCCCACAGCTTTGTCGGCGAGAAAAATGCAAGGACGATTGAGGTTTTACTAGCAACCCCGATAACCGAGAGAGACCTGTTGCTGGGCAAGGTGCTGTCCGCATTTCTACCCTCGGTTGCCGCCTCCTACATTTCATTCGGGCTTTTTTCGGTTACGGTGGATATTCTCACACACCCGATCTTCGGCACCTACATCATGCCTGACTTTTTCTGGCTTGTTTCTGTCGGACTGCTGACACCCCTCATCGCGACGCTGAGCATAATGTCAAATGTGCTGATTTCGACCAAAGTCCACGATGTCCGTGCAGCCCAGCAGCTCGGAAGTTTGGTCGTTGTGCCCGTGATTGTGGTGTTCGTGCTTTCCACTACTAGAATTCTTGAGATAAACCTGGTTTTCCTCTATCTTTTCGCAGGTGTTGTGGCCCTCCTTGATTTTGTCATCGGCTTCGTTGCAATCAAAACCTTCGGGCGGGAGAAAATGCTCCTCGGGAGATGGTAAAGATGCTGGTACTCGCTTCTGGCTCTGAACGGAGAAAGGAGATCTTGGAGAGGGCAGGTCTGGAATTCATCCAGTGTGTGCCTGATGTGGAGGAAGTTCTGGGAAAAGATGTTTACGATTCTGCAATGAAAAATGCTCTGGCTAAGGCGAGATGGTGTGCAGAGCGTTATCCAGGACATCCTGTGGTTGGCTTCGACACCGTTGTTACTGTCGGTGGAAGGG
Source organism: Thermoplasmata archaeon (assembly GCA_026414225.1). Lineage (GTDB taxonomy): Archaea > Thermoplasmatota > Thermoplasmata > Lutacidiplasmatales > SKW197 > SKW197. The sequence continues at coordinate 7,333 of JAOAJK010000037.1, read as the reverse complement.
TGCTGGGAAAACCTTCTTCGAGGGCCGAGGCCTCCCGTTTTCTTTCAATGCTGTCGGGAAATGTTCATACCGTGATTACTGGCATCGCGATTGTTTGCTTGGCTAGGAAAATTGAAGTTTCGAGTTTTGAGGAGACCAAAGTGTTTTTCAGGAAGCTCAGCGAAGAAGAAATAGAATGGTATCTGAACACCCGTGAATGGGAGGGCAAGGCGGGGGCTTATGGAATTCAAGGTAGAGCCAGTTTGTTCGTGGAAAGGATCGAGGGCTGCTATTTCAATGTGGTCGGTCTACCGGTGGGGAAAATGTATGGACTGCTGGAGGAACTGGGTATCGAGTGTCTTCCTACCCATTAACCCTTATATACCCTTACCCCATCTCCGCTACAATGCGCGGGCTCGTTGCGTTGTTCGTTGTGCTAATGTTGCTCTCGCCCCTCCGATTGAATGTGCCAGCAGTTGCAGGACGGGATGCTGGGGAATATAAGCCCGATGGATTCGCGGGGGAAATTGCAATTGATGGCGATTTCCGTGACTGGGCAAGAGAGGATTGCAAGGGGCTCGGCGGTGCCTATGATTCCTACGGGCTATCTGATGGGTTCGACAACAGCAGGGATTTGCTAGCATTTTACTACAGGGAGGGAAAAAGTGCGATATACCTTCGCGTAGACCTGCTAGACCTTGCCCTCGGTGCTGAAGTGGGTAATCTGGATATTTACTTCCTCCTGAATTTCACTGCAAATCAGAGCCAGCAATGGCTTCCAGATTTCACGGAATGCACCACGGACACGCCCTGGAGTGTTGCGGTTTGCATCTACGATACGACCAACTTTGCAGTTTACACCGCAAACTGGAGCACAGTATACAACCACAGCATCGAGGCAGTTGCATATCACTCCAGATGGGATGGCGTCGAGGTCAGGGTTAACAAGGATGTGCTTTATGCCTGTGGCTGGCATGATGGCCAATCCCTGAATTTCCAGATTTTTACGACGAAGGACGGCACTGATGGAGGACCAGGAGAGATTCCCGGGAAGCCGGACATAATTGACTCAATCCCCGTCTGCTTCCCCTGGAACACCGGTTATCTCAAGGGATATGTGAGCTCTGGATCCACAACTGGCACTGCAAAGGTGGTTTTCCTCCACCATGGAAACCAGTTCATAAAGAACATTGCGGATTTCGTGCGGGATTCAAATGGCAACGGTTTCTGGAATGTGCCGGAGATCCATGAAAAATGGAATTTACCTGTGAACCTCCATGTTTCCGGGACGATGGCGGAAGCAGTCCAGTGGTTCAGACCCGACTTCAATTCGTATCTCCGTTCACTTGCAGAAAAGGGGATTGTCAGGATGGTCGGGGGCTACTACACCGAATACATTCCCCAGTATGTCCCGCCTGAGGTGAACGCCTGGTCATTGAATTACTCAAGAGAATACAATTTGCTTTACTACAACAACTGCATCCCGGTTGCGTGGGTACCCGAGAGAGTGTACTGGAAAGGATTTGACAGGCAAATTCTGGATGCGGGTTATCAGGCGGTAATTGTGGACACAGAGGACGGTTTCAAATGGTATGCGGAGCCATCTGGTTACGCGAAGGAGACGAAGATATACAGGACACCCGACGGTCTCAAAATCCTTTTCATCAGCAACAGGGGAAACAATACATTTGACAAATACAACATCCAGGAACAGCTCTTCAGGTTGACTGACAATGGAATGAGCATTAACCTCAGGGAAAAATTCGTCCAGCTTGCTATGGATGCCGACCAGGAACAATACTACCTGTACATGGATGACTGGGAAAAGGTGTGTGGCAACATACCTGACTGGGGTGGGCCCGAGGTAATTTATGCATATGATTCCAACATTGGCTGGATTGCCCAGCACCAGTGGATTGAGTGCGTTGCCCTCGATGATTTGCTTTCGAGAAACTGGCAGCCGGCCGGAACTTTGAACATCGGGGATTGCACATACTTCTGGCTCTCGAGAAATATGGGGACGCTCGGGAGAAGTGATGTGGCACCGTATGACGGCTACAACCTTTACGATGCGTGGTACTATGACCCAAGGCACGAGTGCGTTTCTCCATGCTACTACAACTACACCCCTGTGGATACAAACACAAAACTCGGGGACTGGAAAAACAATACCACGCTCATAGGCAAAACCTGGGCATTGATAAAGAGGATACCGGAGGATAGCCCAGTTTTCGAACTTGCCTGGAAGACCTTCTCCAACATGCTTTACGAAACTGCATGGAGAGATTTGCCGGGTGGCGTGACGAGTTCAATCTCTTACTGGCAAAAGGAGCAGGCAGCCCACATAAGAACTGCTGCCGTTTACTACCATGCTGATGAGTGGCTTAACCAGAAATGGAATGGAACAAGAGCAATAGATGCAGATTTAGACGGGACTGAGGAATACCTGCTTGCGAACCAGTTCGTTTTCTGCGTTTTTGAAAGACGGGGTGGGAAGCTCGTATTTGCAGTTGATGGCAATGGCACCCAGCTTGTCGGTAATCAGCCAACCGGCTACCTTGATGAGAGGGATGCGTATACGGACATCATTTCCTCAACCACATCGAATACCCACTACCACCCGGGTGCGAAGTACCTTGAGGGATCGAAGACCTATCCATTTGAGGACCTGGGCACCGAGAATGAATTCTATGCTGTCAGCATTGACAACGGCTCGCTTACATTTACCATGGGAACCCTTTCAAAGAGGTTTGAGTTGAAAAACAATGTGTTGATTGCCGCCTATGGTTCCCCCGCAAAAACCAGAATCGCCTTCTCCCCTGACCTGAAGAACTTGCTCAGAAATGGGACAAGAGAACTTACCGAGCTGATAAATACAACCGAAAACTCGTTTGGTTACGCTAACCGGGAGAACGGATTACGGTTAATAATGCGGAATGCCAGCATTTGCGGTGCAGGCACTGTGGCACATGCAAAATATGTGGAGGTTGAAGCCAACGGGAACTTCACGCTCTCCCTTGTTTTAGGGAAAGAGATTGTGAGGGAAAATCCTCCACCATTGCTCATCGCCCAGATTCCGGATACATATTCTGTTGCGGAGGACACAAAGAAGGATACATTGATTGATTTGCGAAAATACTTTGAGGATGTGGATGAGATAACATATGCTCTGGAAAAGGGAGAGAACGGTAGTTTTGTCAATGCCTACATCTACGAGGCACACTATCTCGGTGTCGACGGGAGGAAGACCCGGGATTGGTCAGGGAATGTGAGTTTAAGAATAATTGCGAAGGACACGCTGGACCAGACATCTTATTCAAACTGGTTTAGAGTGGAGATTCTCGAAGTGAATGACCCCCCGTTGATAGAACTTAAAACAGAGCTGACAGGGAAGCTTTCTGGGGTTGTGCTGCTTGAAGGTTTCGTATCTGATGTGGATGGTAGCATTGTGCAGCTCCAGTATAGAATAGATTCGGGGGAGTTTGTAAATATCACAGTTAAAACGAACTGGACCGCATCAATTGACCTCTCCCAGCTTGTTCCGGGGAAGCACACGCTCACCCTCCGCGCTACCGACGACAGAAACCTCACAACTGAAAAGAAGCTCGTAATAGAGGTCGAGAAAACCTGGACAAAGGAACTCACCGCGGTAGGAGTTATGGTGCTGGTTGCAACTGTTTTTGCTGCACTTGAATTGTTTTTCTACTGGCGGAGAAAAAAAAGAGAGAAAAAATGAGATAGGGATCTGACTCGTAGGCAACTATCTACCAGAGCTATCTGGGGTCTTGGAGCATCACAGGTGGCTAATCTTTTAATAGACGATGATATATCCAAATCCATGAACCTAGAGGAGTTGAAGAGCTTCTACCCGGAGCTAAACCCGCTCATCCAGGCGCGGTTGGAAAAGAGAGTAAAAATGGAAGGTATGGGACTGCGGCTCTATCCCTACAAATTTGAGAAGAATACATCCGCAAGGGAAATTCAGGAGAGATTTGCAAACCAGGGTCATGAGTTGAGTGATGAGGTAGTAAGGATTGCGGGAAGGTTGATGCTTGTTAGGGAACATGGAAAGGCATCATTTGCCCATATTAAGGACGGGACGGGCAGCATCCAGGTCTATGCCAAACTCGACAATCTTGGAGAAGCGAGGTACGGGCTCTGGAAGGAACTGGATGTTGGAGATATAATTGGTATCAGGGGAAGGGTCTTCAGGACAAAACGGGGAGAACTTACAGTGAGCATCGATGAGTTTGAAATTCTCTGCAAGTCCCTTAGACCTCTACCGGAGAAATATCACGGGATAAAGGACATTGAGCTGAGATACAGAAAAAGATATCTCGACCTCATAATGAACCCCGAGGCACAGAGAATTTTTACACTCAGAAGCAAGATTGTCTCAGAGATACGGCGTGAACTTGAAGGTCAGGGCTTTCTTGAGGTGGAAACACCAGTGCTCCAGTCGGTAGCGTCAGGCGCAGCCGCAAGACCGTTCATAACCCATCATAATTACCTCGACCAGGATTTTTACCTCAGAATTGCCCATGAACTTCATCTCAAGCGGTTAATTGTGGGCGGGTTTGAGAAGGTATTTGAAATCGGGAAGGCATTTAGAAACGAGGATGTGGATGCCCAGCACAACCCAGAATACACGCTGCTTGAGCTTTACTGGGCATATGTCGACTACAACGATATAATGGGGCTTACGGAGAATCTGGTCCACAAGGTTGCATTGAATGTGCTCGGAAAGGAGGTAATAGAGTATCAGGGAAAAACAATTGACCTCAGACCACCGTGGAAACGGATCAGCTTTCTTGACGCATTAAAAAACGAGGGGATAAAGATAGATGTTGACAAGATAACGAAGGAGGAGGCATATAAAATAGGTGAAAGCGTTGGGGCAGAGATTAAACCCGATTTCCCGACCGGAAAAATCCTCGTGAAGATTTTTGAGAAGGTTTGCGAGGAAAAACTCACAGGGCCGGTTCACATTTATGATTATCCAGTCGAGGTCTGTCCTCTCACCAAGCCCCACCGTTCTAACCCCGGTTTGGCTGAGCGGTTTGAGAGCTATATCGCAGGAATGGAGGTTGCGAATGCTTACAGCGAATTGAATGACCCAGCATATCAGCGGAAAATGTTCATGGCTCAGCTAGAGGAAAGGAAGAGAGGGGAGGCGGAAATTTATGACTACGATGAGGATTTCTGCGAAGCCCTTGACTACGGGATGCCCCCAACAGGAGGGCTTGGAATCGGAATTGACAGAATAGTGATGATACTCACGAACGCCCCATCGATAAAGGAAGTGATACTGTTCCCCACGGTAAGCGCAACACAAAAATGAATAACATGTGGAAGGAAATAACCTGCTGTTTTCTGGTTCTCTCTTTCTGCTTACCACATGCAAGTGCCTTTGAGCTTTTCAGTGATATCCCCCCAGCATTCGGAGAAGAAGATTTAAGAATCCCCGAATATGTGGAATACAATTACACTCCCGAACCCCCCCCGCAGCCAGCCCAGGACATTTTTCCAGTTGTGAATTGCAAACTCCAGCCATTAATAATCGGCGAGATTTATGCAGAGTTCGGGGGCACCGCAAGGGTTTATCTGATGAACAACAACCGGACAGATTTTCAGAGGCCAAGCAGCAACATGTACATAATCAACATCTCAATTGTCTGGCACAATTCGATAAAAACGACAAAGGCTGTGGGGAAGTATGCAGATGTGGGTGAGAAGGTCGACCTTGGCATATGGAATTTTGAGACCCCCAAAGAAGCGGGCAGGTATCTCTACAATTTTGAAATCACGGTCTTTGCGATGGATTTTAGCACAGGGTTATGGGCAGGACCCAGAAACATTTCGTTCAAGGAAAGTGAGCTGGAGGTTGTTGCCCTTGGAGTGCCCTATCAGAACAGGGTCATAGTCAACGAGAAGGTGATTTACCAGGAGATAAATTTCTTAGCCAGGCCCACAGCACTTGTGGAAGCCAAACTCGGGGAAATAAAGATGAACACCACCCAGAGATACACCACACACCTTTTGCTCGGAATTTTCCAGTTTGCATGTGAAATTGAATATGCTCAGGAAGCAAATGGCACCGACTACTGGCAGACACCAGATGAAACAATAACAAAGAATGCTGGGGACTGCGAAGATTTCGCAATTCTGATATCTTCACTCGTGGCGGCTGCAGGTGGAACTGCCAGATTTTGCTACACAAACAACCATGCCTTTGCTGTGGTTTATGTGGGAAAGAACTACTCAGAAATCCAGCGAGCGGTTGAGAGTTACTATTTTCATAAGATGAACATGGTTTTTGTGAAGGATGACCTGGGATACTGGGTGGTTGCAGACCCTGCGGGTGAACCATATCTTGGTGGTCTTCCGGTGAGCGGGATTCCGACTAGCAGGAACAACCTGACATGGGACTGGCATTTGAATTCCACATTTATTGGCTTCATTGATGTTACCCTGAAGGAATACAGGCCCCTGTCTTCCTACCTCGTATATCTCTATGCTGGAATAATTGTGGTGCTTATTGCAGTTGTGATAAGTTTGTTCTATTCCTATTCTATACCTAGGTGCACGCATTGCGGGAAAAGAATAAAAAAGCAAGAGATTACGAGATGCCAGCTCTGTGATGCACCGTATCATTCCTCCTGTTTCTCGGGCCTCTACTTCTGCAGGAGATGCAATGCTAGCTTTCATCCAAACATACCAGACCAAGGCAATCCATTAGAGGGAGGTAAAGCTCCACCGGAACAGAAATTCTAGAACCTGAAAAAGACCGCCACTTCTCTCTTATTTTCAGGGGAGGGGAATTTTTGAGAAGAAAAATAGTTAAAAAAGTTTAGGATGTGGTTTTTCCAGCGACAATCCAGTTGTCTGTGCCAATCACCTCGAACTCAATCCTTACAATCCCGGCATCTATCCCTGCACCCACTTTGCCCAGCAGCGAGGCATGCGCATTTATCGTGCTTGCGGTCATAGCATCCCCGAGGTAATCATAGTTCTTCCAGTGGTTTATCACCTTCATTGCGTTGCCCGCATTTGTCGGGTAGGATGAATATAGCGCTGTGGGAATCTCCACATTGCCAATGTTGTAAACCACCTGACGGATGTGGTTAATCATTGAAACAAGGTACGCTTTGATGTAATCTTTGGTCCAGCTTGCACCTGGGAAGTCCGCAATCACATACTCCTGCCTGTAGGTTTTACCTCCAAGAGTGTACTCGAAGAAGATTCCGAAGCCCTGCCTGCTTGCCAGGTCATTGACACACTTGGAATATACATCCCCGAGCGAGTATTTCAGGAACACGCACAGGTCTTCCATGTTGGGCTTGAAATACTGCAT
>JAOAJK010000036.1 GCA_026414225.1 Thermoplasmata archaeon | reverse complement strand
CACACTAAAATGCTTTTTTGTAGACGCCATTTCCAAAAATCCCATACCATATTTTGCGAGACTACTCGCCATCCCCTCAGATGTGTCATAGGGAAAATCTCCGAAAGAAGTTTCGTAGAGCCATTGCAGATAATAATTGGCAAACTCATGCCCTGTAGCGTAAACACCAATTGCCAGGGTGTAATCTTCTGTAGCCTTACCCAGTTCTGCGATGAGAAAAAGTGCATTTATGATGTGGGAAGGGGCTTGTTTTAGCCACCTGACGATTTCTTCCCTTAACTGGGCGCCAGCGATTCTCTCAATCTCTTCCATGACCTCGTGTAGATCGTAAGATTCTCCGCCTTTGCGGAGTTCTTCTACAGTATTTTCCACACTTCGTAATTTTTCTTCAAATTCTTTCTTTGAAAGTTGGTAAGCTGGAGAATAATACGGTATATCATCGTGTAACACCTTTAAAAGAAACTCAATTGCCAGCCAGTCCCTCTTTTTAGCGTAGTTTTCGATCACCTCAGAAATTTTCAAGGTTTTCTCTTCCATAAAATCTACCTCTTCTACTTACACCCATGATTGCTTCCACTTATAAAAATATTTCACCGCAGCGAGACCGTCCAATCTTAAATGATTTCCAAGGAAAGCGCTAGACATCTACCAAGGTATTTTTCTATCCGGCCATCATATGTGAGTTCGGATGGACTTCCTGTTTTCACTTAACTTTTGACACCTTCCCTCCACCAAAACCCCTATTACCCCCATTCTTTTTCTGTGCCTCATGCAGAAGGCAACCGTAATTGTCGGAACCCAGTGGGGCGACGAGGGGAAAGGCAAAATCACCGATGTGCTGGCAGAAAAATCGGACATAGTTGTGCGTTATCAGGGAGGAAGCAATGCAGGTCATACAATTGTCATCGGTGATAAAAAATTTGCGTTCCATCTCCTGCCTTCTGGCATTCTCAGGCCAGGAAAGGTTGTCGTGATCGGCAATGGTGTGGTTGTTGACCCTGCCGCGCTTTTCCAGGAGATTGAAAAACTGGAGGCAATGGGCATCCAAACTGCGGATTTGAAGATAAGTGAAAGGGCCCATATCGTGATGCCTTACCACAAGCAGATTGATGCCCTCGAAGAGGAACTCAAGGGCAAATTCGGGGCGGGCACCACACGAAGGGGGATTGGACCGTGCTATGCGGACAAGGCTGCAAGGTTCGGACTCCGTGTGTGCGACCTCCTGGAGGAAAGGGAATTCCGTGAGAAGCTGGAAATTGTGTATGGTGTCAAGAAGCGATTCCTGGGCGCCTACGGAAAGGAAATCGTAGATTTCCAGAGCATGCTGAACGAATACCTGGAGTATGGAAAAAAACTCAAGCCCTATGTCTGCGATACCGCTTACTATCTCAACGAAGCGATCGATGCGGGCAAGAAGGTGCTGCTTGAAGGGGCACAGGGCACCCATCTGGACATCGACCATGGTATCTACCCCCACGGCACATCCTCGAGCACATTCGCGGGCGGGGCCTCTACTGGCACGGGCATCCCTCCGGCAAAGATTGGTAGTGTCATCGGGGTTGTCAAGGCGTACACGAGCAGGGTTGGCGAGGGGCCATTCCCCACGGAACTCCATGACAGAACTGGTGAGATAATCAGGGAAAAAGGCCAGGAGTATGGCACAACAACTGGCAGGCCAAGGAGGGTCGGCTGGCTGGATCTGGTGATGGTGAATTACTCTGTGATGATAAACGGGATTGATACAATTGCCCTCACAAAGGTCGATACCCTGGCGGGGCTTGAAAAACTGAAGGTTTGCGTCGCCTACAGAATCAATGGTCAGGAAACCACAAGGTTCCCAGCAAGCATGAATGAGCTTGCAAGAGCGGTGCCAGTTTACGAGGAATTTGAGGGCTGGGAAAAACCTGAAGACCGGAATCTCAAAAAATACATTGAGTTCATCGAGACCCAAACAAAAGTCAAGGTGGGTTTCGTCTCATACGGACAGCGCAGGGATGCAATCCTGAGCAGATGAGGTAGACCATGGAAATTTCCTATGCTTTTCTCACAGACAACTACAGGTGCCTTGACGGCTGCGCCTTCTGCTGCCTCTGTGAACCGGAAATCCCAGACGAGGAACTTGCCACCTTTCTTTCGGATGAGAATCTGAAGCCCATGGTCCTGAGAAAGTTTGCAGATGGGGAGTACAAGTATGTAATAAAGCTCAAAAACAGGCATGGTGCCTGCAGTTTCCTCCAGGAGCGGAAGTGCACAATTTACAGTGCCAGGCCCCTCTACTGCCGTCTCTACCCGTTCCAGCGGCACCTCTCCACCAGATTGCAGATTACCGCAAACCTCTCCTGCAGAGGGCTCTGGGAAAATTCTGGGGAGAACCCGCGGACGGTGGCTTCCGCTCTCCTTCCCGGCGAGAAGAAAATTGCGAGGATAGCAGGGCAGCTAAAAGAAAGATACAGGGAAACGATTGAGGGGATGGAAGAGGATGGCGTTTACATTGCCCAGCCAGAAGTCCAGAAGCTTGTTTTAGAACTCCTTCCCCTTTTCACCACGGAAGCAGGACTTGAAAAAATTCTCTCGTTTGCCGATGGAAATGAACTTGCATCTGCTGAACCCTCTGAGATCCGTGCTACCGAGGTTGTAGTGGATGCGGAAAAATACGCCTCTGAAATGAGTTTGGAGGTTTTCAGCGAGAAGGAGATTTTAAATCTTCCGGTTTACCCGGCACCCAATCTTGACTGGTGCATACTCCGATTTGAGAATGGAAATCTGAAATGGTACAGAATGGATGAAGAGGGGGGGTTAAAACCTGAAAGAAACATTGAACTTACAGCGAAGTTAAAGCCCCTGGATGACGAGGCAAAAGCCCTTCTGGAAAGATACCTCGGCTTGCTGAACGAGCGGGACCTCACCTACGGGAATGCGCTCCTGCTCACAGATTTCTCCCACAATGAAATTCCTGTGCTCTCGAACTATCTCGGGGCCCTCGCAACCTCCGTGCTGGAGCTCTGGTGGCGCGCAAACCTCTTTGCACACCATGTGATAGACCGTGCCGCCCTCCGTGAAGGCATAATCTTCTACGATGCGGATTATCTCGACAAGCCCACGCTCGGGGCAGTGTTCTGAACTAAGATATCTTTCTTCCGAAAACGAGAAAGCCCGTATGCCCGAGCATTGAAAAATCCGGTCTCACAGCATTCTCCGCAACCACGATCCGCCTCAGCAACAGTTCTACGCACTCAATCTCTCCGAATCCATTTCTCTCCATTTCGAGGACTGCTTTTTCGACCTGGTTGTATGTGGGGAGATAACAGGCACACCAGCGACCGAGTTTCAACGCTTCCCTGATGGACGCGATTACCTTCCAGGGCTCAGGAATGTCGCAGACAGCGGCATCCAGGTCTTTCTGATGGATTCCCTGCTCTGCTTCCTGGTCAAAACATTCCACGATCTCATCCAGGCCGAGCACTGCAAGGTTCTTCTTTGCTTCTGCCATGTGGTCCTTCCTTCTCTCGTAGGCAAAGATTCTACCCGTCCTGCCAACAGTGAAAGCTAGGAAAATTGTCAGCCCTCCTACGCCCATTCCTATCTCGCAGACCTTCTTGCCAGGCCCGATCCCGCATTTTGTGATGATGTAGCCCGTATCCTTTGGAAGAATTATCTGGGTTTTTCGCCTGATTAACTCTATGTAATCGGAGGGTTCGGGCTGAACCACGATGTATTTTTCGCCAAAAAGCTCCACCTTTTCCCCGATCTTTGCGTTTCCCAGCAATCCAGTATCCACAACCCCCAGCCCTGAAACCCGCTGCATTCCTCCGTGGACTTCTACGAGGTACTTCTTACCGTTTTCACCTACAAGGAGCAGATGCATCAGTTTCTATCAAAATGGGCAAAATATAAATAACCTTCCTTTTTACCATTCACCAAGCTCCCGTAGTGTAGTGGTCAATCATCGGGGCCTCTCGAGGAACCCTTTTCAGGGTGCTCCGCACCCCGAAAAGCGTTCACGGAAAACCTTTTCAGGCACGCCTGAAAAAGGTTTTATCCAAAAAGGGATACCGTAAGGGGGTGTAAACCCCGTCGGTTCTGGGTATCGTTAGATACCCCTACAGGTACCTCAGGATGTGCATCCCGAGGGTCGCCGTAAGGGGGCGTGAGCCCCCTCGGGAGAAAGCCCTGGACGCGGGTTCAAATCCCGCCGGGAGCACCACTCCTGTTTTCAAGATGTTGTTGAATTCACCCGATATTATAAAAAATAAAGAATAATACCTCGTCTCCGAAAGTTATATATACTGCTAAATACATAGTGTTACTATGTATATCGCGATTGGAGGTGCAAAAATGAAACCAACAGCAAAAATCTGGGCAATTGCAGGCATCCTGATACTCCTTGCATTCCTGCCTGCAGTTGCAGGGGCTCCGGCCGTGCTTGCTGAAAGCCAGACAGAAAAAATAACCTATGTGGTGGAAGGGAGCGAACTCATGGGTGGAGGAACAGTCGTGGGATTGAGAGTTAGAGACATCACCTTCGGGGTTCTATTTGGCGATGCAAATCATACCAACAGCGTAACCGTGTTTACGGGTACAACCAGGTATTTTGGTGGTGCCGAACTCTACGATACAAATGGAAATTATCTGGGTAAGCGGGGAATTCCCATCACCACTATATGTGCCCAGAGATTTGATTTCCTCGGCGAATTTCAGCGCCAATCTCCAGATCATCTGTTTTCCCCGGTGGAGAGAATAAAAGGGATCAACCTGAACGGGACCTGGGAGTTTGCGAATCTCACGAAAGTGATTGACGATGTGAACAGAAGCGCGGACATAACCTTCACACTGAGCAGGTACAACCTCACCTACACCCAGTTAAATGGGGGCACTCCAGAAGGTGTGCTTGAAAAAATCTCGCTTACATTCCATCTCCACCTGAGCATAGAAAACAAAACAATAACCGATGTGCCCTGGTATAAGGTAACCGTCGACAGAAGGGACAACAACAAAATTGTGGATTCAGAGTTTCTGAGGTATGAGAATTACACTGCGGGAGTTGTGAACGGGAGTTTCAAGTATGACCATCTAATTGAGGGCTGGGACTTTGCAACAAACAGAAGTGCTCTGGCGATGGGCACTACAGTTGTGGTCCTGAATTATGTGCACAACAAGGTGGCAGAGTGGCTGCATGCCGAGTACGGGAAGGTAACCGGGAATGCCGAAAATGAAACAGTTGCAAATGAAAGCGCAGGGCCATCTTCACCACGGGCAATCACCAGAGATTCTATTACCTTCAGGGATAACTGGCAGAGAATAGGCGTCTTCAGATGGGTGAGCAATGTAACGGTTGATGGTATTGAAAAACCCATGCTATTCCAGGTCCATGGCTGGGAGCGTCTTGCCTTCCAGCATGCAAACGGAAATTTCAGGGGCTTCGGAGTGAAAGGGGCCTATCTCTACCCGCAGGGGACCACAATTTACCACGACCCTGGTTTGAGTGCAGAAGCCGCATTGTTTACGATTCACGACATTGACGCCAGAACCATGTTCAGGATTGTTATGATTGCAGGGGTTTTTGCAGTTGCAGTGGCCGGGCTTGCGGCGATTGCTTACATAATAATCAGGAAACGGAAGTAACTTTATTTCTTCTTTTTTATCTGTTTTTCTATCGCTTCCTCGATCGTAATCTCTCCCCTGGCAACCTCCCTTGCATACTTCTTTGAGATTGTAATCTTGCCATTGCTCTTTATCCTGCTGATGCGCTGGATGTTCCTGAGCTCCCCGGCACTCGGTTCTACCCGGGGCTTTGAGGCAATGTCCTTACCCTCGTGCATTGCGATTCTCACAGCCGCCTCAACATCCGGTTCCTGGGTGATTGTGGTTGTGCCCTGTTCATTCACGATTTCAATCGGGATTTGGAATTTCCAGAGGACTGAAATTATTTTGTTCCTCTTTGTGATGTCACCGTGTCCAACCCTTAGTATCTTCCTGAAGGCCTTGAAAACTTTGAGATAGGTTTTGATTATTTCCACCATGGCATCTGCTGAAAAAACTGTAATCCTCCCGAGTACCACCCCATCGCCTACAACCGCAACCCCTATATGCTCTCCAGGGTCGATTCCAACCACGAGTTCATGAATGATTTCCTTACCCATCAGAATCTTCATCGCCTCGAGCACAGTGGTTTCCGGCTCTCCATCGTAGACCACCACATTCTCAAAATCAATTGCCTCTCGCTCTTCCATGGTTGTGATTACCACACCCACATGCATCGGAATTTGCTCGCCAGGAACCAGCACCTCGAACGGCAGGTTCTTTTCCTTCAGGAGTTTGAGAATTTCATAGTAAGCACGGATATCTGTTGTGGCTATCCCTATGAGTTTCATTCATTTTCCAATAATGCAATCTAAAATATTAAATAACCGATTGCTCTTTGCGGCAGTGGTGAGTCCATGGGGCTTATAACGGATAAGGATAAGGAGACGATAAAAAAGGAATTTGGAAATCTGAAAGCGAATGTGAAGATGCTCGTGTTCACAACGGATGATGGCTGCGAGCATTGTAAAATAATTCTTGAGATCGCCAAAGAGGTCCAGACATTAAGTGAGAAGATTAAGGTGGAGAGTTATGACATTGGGAGAAACAAGGATGTGGCTGAAAAATACGGAATTGACAAAACCCCTGCCCTCGTGCTAGAATCTGGAGGCAGAAGGGCTGTGTTTTACGGCATCCCCGCCGGATATGAGTTCACAACCCTCATTGAGGACATAATTGAAATTTCGAATGAGAAGCCGGAACTTTACGAAAGGACGAGGGATATGCTCAGGCAGGTGGATAAAGATGTGCACATAATGGTGTTTGTGACACCCACATGTCCGTACTGCCCTGCAGCCGTGCGTGTTGCCCATAAATTTGCTTTTGAGAATTCGAAGATACGGGCCGAGATGATTGAGGCAAGCGAGTTTCCCGAGCTTGCGGAGAAGCACGGTGTGTTCAGCGTCCCGAAAGTGGTTATCAACAACGAAGTGGAATTTGAAGGAGCATTGCCAGAAGAGCAGTTTGCAGAGCATGTGCTTCTTGCGATAGGGAAAAACATCTGACGGTGGACTGTGGCCCGTAAATGGCTGCGTGAGCGAAGAAAAGACTACTACTACAGGATGGCAAAAAAGGAGCATTACAGGAGCAGGGCTTCTTATAAACTGATGTATATCCAGGAGAAGTATGGAATTATAAAAGAAGGCGACGTGGTTGTTGACCTCGGCTGCGCGCCAGGCGGCTGGCTCCAGGTTGCCAGGGAACTTGCTGGAGCATCTGGCTCCGTTTTCGGAATTGATCTGGAGGAGATAGAACCCCTGGATGGAGTGGTATTTATCCGTGGAAATTTCTTGAGAGAGGAAACGAGGGAGCGGTTAAGGACCGCAATAGTCGAAACTACTGGCAGGGAAAATGTGGATGTTGTGCTCTCTGACATGTCCCCGAACATCAGCGGAAATTACTCGATCGACCATGCCCGGTCGGTCGACCTCGTAACCCATGCATTTGAATTTGCATGCCAGCTGCTCGTCCATGGCGGAAATTTTGTGGCTAAAGTGTTTCAGGGAGACATGTACGAGAGTTTGATAAGAAAATTCAGTGCTAAATTTGCCCTGGTGAAGGGCTACAAGTCAGACGCAAGCAGGAAGAGCAGCTCGGAGATCTACATCGTGTGCAAGGGATATTGTCCCTAGCCCTTTAACCCGGCAATCAGTTGCTCCCTGCGTTTACGGTTTGCGCTGGCAGTTTCCTCCGCGATACCGCATTCAATTTCTTTCTTGTAGAGAAAGTCAACAAGCAGATTCAATTTCTCCTTCCTCAGATTTTTCAGGGTGAGTCCGCACTCCCGGAAACCCATTCTCACGAGGTCCATTCCCCTGTCTGTATTTCCAATCCCGCGAACAAAGTCAACGATTAGGTAATCTGCCACATCTTCAATCGTGTTCAAGGCGGCATTTGTTTCAGGGCATGCAGCAATTCTTCCGAGTTCTTCCATGAGTTCAATGGTCTCATCAAGCATCGCGGTGCACTCAGCCATCAGGTGGAACACCTGTTCCACATTCTGGCCGGTTTTCGCCGAAGTAAGGTAGCACATCCCGTCACTCAACCCCAGGTCCCTTGTTTCCCGTTTTATTTCCTCAATTCCAAGCACCAGGTTGTCTTTCAGGTCTGCCTTGTTCCCTGCAACTATCACTGGAACCTTTCCGGCAACATCAATCAACGAGGGATACCAGTACTGGGCCAAGCTCCCGAGGGTTTCCTTCCGTGTGAGGTCACACACGAGAATTGCCCCATCGACCCCTCTGTATGCCTCCCTGTGGATTCTGTGGTATTCCTTCTGTCCGAGCAGGTCCCAGATTAAGAGGTTTACCACAACCGGTTCATCCTGGTCATAAAATTTCACCGTCTTTTTAGAAACCTTTGTGCCTATTGTCTGGATGTAGGAATCATCAAACATGTTCAGCACGAAACGCCTGATCAAACTCGTTTTCCCTGTCGCCCAATCTCCCAGAAGGGCAACCTTCTTTGTGAGCACACGCATCGTACCCACATGAATTACAGGGTATTAAATTTATTCATCCGATTTTTCCGCCTTACCGACAGTAGGGTGAGGAGAAGGACCACGGGTGCAGCAAATGTGACAAAGTTTGAAGCGACACCTTCATGGACCTGCACTTTCGATGTCTCTGCCTGTTCAGTTTCCATCACCGTTGCCCCGCTCTGGTTGTATTTTGATGTCTGGTTCATTGAATTCCAAAGCCCTGCATGATACCCATCTGGATCAAAAGCAGCAACGATGTGGGTAACTCCAGACGGTGCGGGGTTCAAGCTCCTGTTTACGACAAGGTAAAACACAGAGACACCTCTCGCCTGGATTGTAGCGTTGGTATCCGCGTCGTCAACCGTGATGCTCACTATACCGGTGACAACTGCAGGGCTGCCAGCTACCTGCTTCAAAGGGATGTCCGAGGAATCCCATCCATTCACCAACCCTGTCTCGTAGTAGACCCAGAAATTATCAAACAGGTTTTTCAGGTGAATGTCAGGGAGCGGGTTCAAATCCTGGTCATAGAACAGGAAATGCCACAACCTTATTTTTATCGGGTTGTCTGAAGATATTCCATTGTGATTCACACGTATTGCCAGTAAATCATCCGCCAGTCCTGGGGGGAGGTTTTCCGGTGCGGTGCTCGTTACGCGGATTCTACAATGGGCACCCGTGTTTCTCCAGTCCCTCAACACGGGAAGAGCTGTACCTCTCTGAGTTCCTGTTATCAGATCAAGGTCTCCGAGGTCGGCTGGAAGGACTGTGTCGTTTGATTTCGGATCCAGGTTTGCAAGAACTACTGCTGTGACATTGCTGCTGACATTCCCAACCAGCGAGATTGTAATTCCGATCGTTCCCTCGGTCAATGGATTCCTTATCGCGGTTATGTTGCCACCTTCGCATCCACAAATCACATCGATGTCACAGTCATTGTCCAGGTCACCAGCATCCATGCTCAGAACAGGCCCGCCTACGGATACATCAGGATAGTCAATCCATGGATAGACAAACGGGTCTCTCCCCGAGGCGTTGGGATTTCCCCATAACTTCATCTGGTTTGTGGAACCCCTATCCCCTGTTAGAAGGTCCGTGTCTCCATCAAGATCGTAATCCTTGCACTTTATTGCGCTTACTGGAGAAATCGTAGCGATCTGGGCATACGTCCAGATGCCAGAAAATGGGTAGACGGGGCAACGGTGGATTCGCAGAACTCCCGCACTGTCGCCAGAGCACACATCCATGTCTCCGTCCCTGTCAAGGTCTGCAATGGCAATTGCATTCATTCTGCTTCCACCGCTGAATATGGTAGACCAGGGGTCCCAGCCACCATCAAAAGGAGTGCCATCATTTCTGAACAGGCCAACCTCTCCCCCGGAATCCCCGCCGGCTACATCCAGGTCACCATCTTTATCAATATCCACAACATCCACGGATAGAATCGCCCCGCCGTCCCAGTTATCTAAGATAGTTTCATTTCTCCAGCCACCTGTGACAAACGGGTCCACATTTCTGTAGATGAGAGTCAGCCCATTATCTGCACCAAGCGCCTCTGCGACAACCACATCCAGCTTCCCGTCCCTGTCCAGGTCACCGAGGGCTATAGATAGAATCGGGTCCATCAGATCCGTAACGATTGCAGGTGGCGTCCACTGGTTCCATGGAGAATTGCTACCATTGCCTGTGTTGTTGTAGGCATAAACTCTTCCGTAGTTATCTGCAGCCACAACATCCATATCCCCGTCATTGTCCAGGTCACCCACAGCCACCGCTGTAACATTACCTGTAAATTCTGAACCGCTCAGGTTTCCAGCAGCGACAAATTCAAAGTTTCGATGCACCAGCGAATTGTTCCATATTATCGGGACATCTGCACCGTTGTCTCCGCAGGCAATGTCCATGTCACCATCCATATCAAAGTCGGCTGCCACCACGGCGTTCACCGTTAGGGTGGTGGACATAATTACCCCGTTACTGTAGCTGTTGGACACAAATGCCAGCACCCATCCAGAGGTAGAAAATGGTTCATGGGTGTTTTCATATACAAACACATTTGACGGTGGTGTGCCATCGCTCGAGTTTCCGCCAAGTATATCTACCCAGCCATCGTTATCGAAATCCGCAGTCCAGAGGTAATCCATCTCCATATATCCTGTTTCCTCAGAACCCGCGGCAGCGTTTATCTGGGTTCTCTTCCAGGTAGATGTTGTGTTGAAGGCAAGGGTAAAGCCAGGATTTCGCCAGATGTCTAAACTGCATGTGCCCGAGTTCCCCTCCATTGTGACCACATCAATGGCTCCATCGTTGTCGAAATCCGCAGTCTCGAGTGCCCTTATGGAATTCGTGGTTTGAACGGAGAGAGCGTCTATCACCGGCCATGGAGAGATTGTGAACGCGGATGTTCTCCCAGGGTTTCGCAGTCCCCTAACAATTCTTTCATTTCCGCTGGCAATTATGTCAGGATTTCCATCCATGTCCAGGTCCGCAACATCCAGCGTCATGAATTGCTGATTATAGTCACCGGTAATATCGTTGGATGCCCAATCTCCATCGAATGGGCTTCTGTCATTCTGCCAGATTCTCACATGCTCCGGGTTGTTGGACACGGTGGTTGCTAAATCCAGCCATCCATCCCTGTCAAAATCACCTACCTCTATGTCCGTTGTTCTGTTGAGAGTTGCATTGGAGTTTACCACCCGTTCATACCACGATGTGCCGTTAACATCGTTTCTGTAAATTCTCACATTGCCTGTTCCATTACTCCTGCAACATGCAGCAATGTCAAGGTCCCCATCGTTGTCCAGGTCACCTAGAGCGAGACCAGTTACATCGTCTGGCAGTGCTCCTGCACTCACAGCATATCTCGTCCAGGAATTTGGGTTCCAAACAGTAGATTTACCAGGATTAAGCCAGGCATACACATAGTTCCCTGCATCTCCTGCTACGATATCCGGATAGCCATCCCTGTTAATGTCTCCGGAGGCAATCGAGCGGATGTCTCCCCCTGCCAGGGAACTGCTGGCTCTTGCACCAGAGTCCGTAAACATCGCATTTTCCTCCTGATGCCACCATTTTGTAGTCCCCACGGCTGCAAGGTGGTAGGGAAGTTCGCTCGCGTCTTTCTGCCCGAGCCAGTTGCTCATCTCAAAGTAGAATTTGGTGTCGCTTGTCAGGCCTGCGATGGCAGTGAGCGAGGCACTGAACTCGATTTTTCCATCGCTCAAGCCATAAACAATGCT
>JAOAJK010000035.1 GCA_026414225.1 Thermoplasmata archaeon | reverse complement strand
GATTAAAACCTGTCAACACTATCGAGTTCACTGTGGCGATATAAGTTACTGGTGTTGTAATTATTCGTGTTTTTTCAGTTCCAAACATTTCCTTTAACGCAGTCAAGCTACATATTAGGGCAGAAGTACCCGAATTTACACCTATTGAGTGCTTTGTTCCGACATATTCGGCAAATTTTCTTTCAAATTCCACAAGTTTCCTCCCCTCAGAAATTTTTCCACTCTCAACCACTTCCATAATCTCCTTTTTTTCTTCATTTCCGATTTTGAAATCACCGACAGGGATCCATCGCTTCATCGTTATCACCCCGACATGCACATACTCACGATTGCATTATCCTACCATACCTCTCCAAATCCGCCTCGACCATTATCCTTACAAGTTCCTTGAATGTCACCTTTGGCTTCCATCCGAGCACCCTGTGGGCCTTCGTAGAATCGCCGCAAAGCACATGCACCTCTGCAGGCCTGTAAAATTTCTGGTCTGTTTTCACATATTTCTCCCAGTTATCAATTCCCGCATACTCGAATGCAAGTTCCACAAATTCTCTGATTGTGTGGGTCTCCCCCGTGGCAATTACATAATCATCTGGTTTTTCCTGCTGGAGCATCAACCACATTGCCTCTACATACTCCGGTGCATAACCCCAATCCCTTTTGGCATCCAAATTGCCGAGAATTATCTCGTTCGCAAGCCCGTACTTTATCCTCGCGACGCCATCCGTAATTTTTCGCGTTACAAATTCAATCCCTCGTCTCGGCGATTCGTGATTGAACAATATTCCGTTTGAGGCATGGAAACCGTAGCTTTCACGATAGTTCACAGTAGCCCAGTAACCCATCAACTTCGCAAAACCGTACGGACTGCGAGGGTGGAACGGGGTATTCTCGGTCTGCGGCACCTCTTTCACCAAACCGAAGAGTTCGCTCGTTGATGCCTGGTAAAATCTTGCATCAGGACAAACTATCCGCATCGCCTCAAGCAACCTCACAACGCCTACACCGGATACCTCTGCGGTAAGAACTGGCTGTTTAAACGATGTCTGGACGAATGACTGGGCTGCGAGGTTGTAAATCTCATCTGGCTGGGCAACGGTGAGGGCTGCAATCAACGAACCCTGGTCTGTTAGATCTCCATCGAGCAATGTAATTTTATCAAGAATGTGTTCTATGTTCCTCGTGTTCGGCACCGATAGACGTCGCACGAGCCCATAAACCTCGTAGCCCTTAGAAAGCAAAAATTCTGCCAGGTAAGAACCATCCTGCCCAGTTATCCCCGTAACAAACGCAATTTTTCCCATGGGTAGACAGATAACCACGGAATATTTAAAACCACTCTTTCAGAAGGGTTTTATAAAACAGGATATGTTGATTCACACACTTTTCCCAAGTAAACTTTCTTGCCTGTTCGATTCCTCTGGTCCCTATGTCCATCTTCAATGCCTCGAGAATTCCTTCAGCCATCTCCTTCGGATCATTTTTCACATATACGGGCACATCACCGAGAAACTCCCTGTTAAATTCTGTATCCAGTGCAACAACCTTCGCACCGCACGCCATTGCCTCGAGTGGGGGCAGTCCCATACCCTCATAAATGCTAGGCCAGACAAAAACATCGCAGGTGGAGTACACCTTTCTGAGAACATCAACCCCTACAACTCCAGGTTCAGTTATTCTCACATTCCATTCCATTGCGGTTTTCCTTATCCTCTCGGTTTCCTGCGGCCAGTCAGAGGGTCCAAACCTGACTAAATTCACATTCTTTCCCATCCTCTGAAGAATTCCCGCGGCCTTGACCGCAAGCGGAAAATTTTTCCGCAAATCATTGTTTCCCGCAGTTATCAGGTTTATCTTACCTTGCCGGCACCATTTGATTCTGGTCTTATCCGCAAAAAACTTCTGGTGATTCACGCCAAGTGGGATTACTTTTATTCGTGCCGGCGGAATTCCCAGAATCTTATTTGCCTCCTTTTTTGAAAACTGGCTGATACTAGTTAGTGCCCTTGCTTTCATCAGCATCTTTTTTCTGTATCCCCACTCCATCTTGGCACTCCAAGTGTTTAGATATAAGCCCGGGAATTTCAAGGGTGCAAGGTCCAGCAACGTAATTAGCTGGGTGTTTGGTGTTGCAAGATACGCATCGAGTGCATGGACAATTTTAGCTTTCGGCCGTTTCAGATACCGTACTGGCCATATCGTGACGAAACCCCCCATCTTCCTCCCCCCAACTCTAACTTCAAACAATGGCTCCACTGGAACAACGGAAACATTTATTCCATGCTGTTCCGCAGCTGCAGGAAGTAACCCGAGAAGATTGGTTGCAAACGTACCATGTCCCACACCCGTCTTCCATTTCTGGGTAATTAGCACAACATCTGTCATGGTCTCCAGAGTTCAGAATGCATGTGAATATTTAACCATTTTTAAGGAATGTTTTCTCTGGGCTCCTAGAGCAACGGGGTTGAAGAAATACAGGGACAATTCGATAAGCTAACCAATAATAATTTTCTAACCATAAAAACTACTTAAGTTTGATGGGTCCGGGCATACCTTAACCTCATATACTCCGACGCCTTTCCCGTCCTCCATGAAAAAAATCTATGGTTTGCTCATGCTGCTCTGCTTTGTGGCCGGTTTCATAACAGCCCAGTATCTTGCTACCCTCAACAGACCAGAATCCACGAACCTGCCTGAAAACTATACTGCAATCGTGATGAACGACCGGCAGTATTACCAGGCGGCGTTTGACTTACTCCAGAGCGCAAACAAAAGCATTCACATGACAATGTATGTGATTTTCTGGTATGAGGACAACAACGAAATCAAGAACCTTGTGAACATTCTCGTTGCCAAAGCGAAGGCGGGGCTCGATGTGAAGGTGTTTCTCGACACCGACCCCTCAAACCAGATGGTCACGGGCAACAACACGCTAACTGCCCAGTACCTGATGAACAACGGCGTTAAGGTGAAATTTGACTCTCCAAGCGTCACCACCCACACCAAACTGATAATAATCGATTCCAAGATTGTGATAGTTGGCTCTACGAACTGGAGCTATTCCGCGGTCAACAGAAATCACGAGGCAAATTTGTCGATTGCGGATGAGAAGCTGGCAGAAAAATACGAGGAGTATTTCAGCGCACTGTGGGGCTCGTAGATTAGCCCTGTTGAAATAGCGTGAGAGTGTATGGTAAGGGCCCTAACAAATCTGGCAGATTTCAGGAGGGACGAATCGGTCGCCATAAAATTAAGGTTGAGGAGAATCGCCCTCCTGAAATCCTTCCTCTCATCCCTCAATAAGCCCCTGAAAATTCTTGATGTTGGCGGAACTGAGATTTTCTGGGAGCGAATGGGATTTGCAGGTGCAGAGGGCATCGAGATAACTATTTTAAATCTTTCAGAAGAGAAGGTCCATCATCCGAATTTTAGGAGCGTATCAGGTGACGCGAGAAACATGTTCCAGTTCTGCGACGGGGCGTTTGATGTGGTATTCTCCAATTCAGTCCTCGAACATGTAGGTAGTTACGAGGACCAAAAAAGGATGGCTATGGAGGTCCAGCGTGTCGGAAAACACTTTTTCGTTCAAACACCAAACTATTATTTTCCCCTCGAGCCGCACTTCTTATTTCCATTTTTTCAGTTTTTTCCACTCTGGCTGAAGGTATTTCTCCTCGGGCACTTCAACCTGGGATGGTACAGAAAGATTTCGGATGAACGGGAAGCGATAAAAATCGCAAATTCAGTCAGGTTGCTTAAAGAAACGGAGCTGCGGGAGTTGTTTCCAGACGCCACAATCCATAGAGAAAAATTTTGCGGCCTGACAATCTGTTTTATCGTGTACAAGTAGGATGCTTCATAATGGCTTTACCCACACTGTGAGGTCCATCTCGTAAATCTTCCATTTTTCCATTTTACCGGAATTTTCGCCCTTCTCGAGCTTTTCCGACAGGGTTTCGTGCATGATGTAATCCCTGTATACCTCTATCGCCTTCTCAATCTCGGGAGATGCCAGATAGCCGGTTTCGATCTTCTGGGTGTACTCGAGGTTCAGGGTTTTTCTCAGGGTCTGGATTCTCCGCACCACTTCCCTTGCAAGCCCTTCATACTTCAAATTCTCATCAATCTGGATGTTGAGCACAATCTTCAGGTTCTCATGCTCCCCTACAAGGTACGCATCACCGGCCGGCACTGTTTCCGCAAATACGGCATTCTTCACATTCAGTTCCTCAGCTAAATACTGGATGTAGGGACCCAGGGGCTTTGTCGCCTCTGGCTCACCCACGACAAACAGTTCCGCCAGGGGCTGCCGCAGCTTTATTCCCCTGCTCTGCCTCAGATTTCGCCCTACCTCGGCCAGTTCCATCACCTTCTTCATGTGTCTTTCGACATCGGGCTTGATTCTGGTCTCATCCGCCGCCGGAAACTCGCAGAGGTGAACGCTCTCAGGGGCCTCGGGTTTAACACTTCTCACCAGGTTCTGGTAAAGTTCCTCCGCAGCAAAAGGTGCCAGGGGTGCAAGTAACTTCGAGAGTGTGGTAAGCACGGTGTAGAGGGTCTCGTAACCTTCATGTTTTGAGCCGGTGTCCTCCCAGAACCGTCTCCGTGAGAGCCGCAGATACCAGTTGCTGATGTCTGCCACGAGGTTTTCAATCGCCCTTGCTCCGATGTGCACATTGTAGGTGTCAAACCCCTCCCGCACCGCCCTGACCGTGCTGTGCAACCTTGAAAGAAGCCAGACATCAAGCAAATCCTCTGATTCTTTACCTGAGGGCACGAACCCGTCCACATTTGCGTTCGAGACGAAGAAGGAATAGACATTCAGCAGGGTGTTGAACATTTTGCCGGCGGTGGCATTCACCATCGCCTCCGAAAATCTGCTCGTGTTCCAGAGCGGGGTGAGATAGAAGTAAAAGCGGATCACATCCGCACCCATCTTCTCGAAGGCCGCCATCGGCTCCACTGCATTTCCCCTGCTCTTCGACATCTTCTGCCCCTTGTCATCCAGTATCAGGCCGAGACAGACCACATTTTTATAAGCTGGCATGTCAAACAGCAGGGTGCTTATTGCGTGGAGGGTGTAGAACCAGCCCCTTGTCTGGTCCAGGGCCTCGCTGATGAATTCCACTGGCCTTCTTGACTCAAACAGTTCCTTGTTCTCAAAAGGATAATGGAACTGGGCAAAGGGGGCGCTTCCAGAATCGTACCAGCCGTCGATCACATATTCCTCCCTTTTCATCGCCCCCCCACACTTCTCGCACTTTATCCTTACGGCATCAACGAACGGTCTGTGGAGTTCAAAGTTCTGGGGCAATGGTTCGACAGCCAGTGCCTCGAGTTCCTTCTTTGAGCCAATGCAGACCTCATGCCCGCAGTTGCACCGCCATATCGGGAGGGGAGTTCCCCAGAAACGGTTCCTGCTCAGCGCCCAGTCCTTCACCTCCTCGAGGAAATTCCCGAACCGGCCATGCTTCAGGTGCTCGGGCACCCAGTTTATCTGTTCGTTGTTTGTAATCAACCGCTCGCGCAGCTTTGAAGTCCGTATGAACCATGTGTTGAGGGCGTAGTAAAGCAGGGGGGAATCGCACCGCCAGCAGAACGGGTATGTATGTTCTACGGTCCCTGCCCTGTAAAGAACGCCCCGTTCCTTGAGCTCCTGGATGATGTGTTTATCCGCGTCCTTCACGAACATGCCTGTATAGTTCTCCACGGTGTCGATGAATTTACCAGTTTCATCCACGAGGTTGAGAAGGGGCACATTTTCCTTCTTGCAGAGTTCATAGTCGTCGAGACCGTAGGCGGGGGCGATGTGCACGATGCCCGTGCCCTCTTCGGTCCCGACAAAGTCACCTGCAGCCACATAATGCACCTTTCCGAGGGCCTTCCCGTAGGGAAACAGGGGCTCATACCTCTTCCCCACCAGTTCACTGCCCTTCACCCTCTTAATCACGATAAAGTTCTCAAGCACGGGCTTTGCAAGGGCCTCGGCAAGATAGTATTTCTCCCCATCCTTCTCCACCAGCACATAGTCCACCTCCGGGTGGACAGCGAGCAGGAGGTTGGAAAGCAAGGTCCATGGCGTTGTGGTCCACACGAGGAAGAATGCCTCCTCGTCCTGCAGCTTGAATTTGACATAGATCGATGGGTCCCTTGCGGTTTCGTAGCCCTGGGCAACTTCGTGGCTTGAAAGGGGCGTGCCGCACCTCGGACAGTAGGGGACAATGTAGTAGGACTTCTCGAGCAAACCCCGCTTCCAGAGTTCCTTCAACGACCACCAGACGCTTTCAATGTAGGCATCGTCCATCGTGATGTAGGGATGCTCATAGTCAAGCCAGAAAGCCATTCGCTTGCTCATTGCTTCCCAGAGGGATTTATACTTGAACACGGATGCCTTGCACTTTGCGTTAAATTTATCAATTCCCAGTTCCAGAATCTTTTTCTTTCCCGAAATCTTCAGTTCTTTCTCAACCTCGATTTCCACGGGTAAGCCATGACAGTCCCAGCCCGCCTTATACGGGAAAATTTCATAGCCATTCATAATTTTGTAGCGGAGAAACGCATCCTTTGAGGTTCGTGTTAACACATGTCCGATGTGGGGCTGCCCGTTGGCAGTGGGCGGGCCCTCGCAAAAAACAAAGATTTTGCCCCCCTTCATCTTCTCACGGACCTTCAGCTCTATGTTCTCCTTTTCCCAGAATGAAAGCACATTCTTTTCCAGGTCTGCGGGCTTCCTCACCTTTACTTCCTTGAAGACAGGATTGGCCATATTTCCACATGGGAAGGGAAACACAGAGGGGATATAACATTTTTTGAACCCAATATTACGGGTCCGCCCAATCCTGAATTATTTTTGAAAAGAACCATAAGGCAGTTATTCCGTGACTGGAAAGAAGGTAGCTGTGCTGGTCGAAGATTGTTCTTCCGCAGACATACATGTAA
The DNA here is from genome assembly GCA_026414225.1 of Thermoplasmata archaeon. GTDB lineage: Archaea > Thermoplasmatota > Thermoplasmata > Lutacidiplasmatales > SKW197 > SKW197. The sequence goes on along the minus strand of JAOAJK010000035.1, from coordinate 5,526 downwards.
ACATCCATGCCTCGATTTTGTTGTTTGCGAATGTGGTTGATACTGCACTTTATACTCGGAGTCCAAGTCATGCCGACCAACAGTGTGACATAGGGAAATGGTGACACGATGGCAAAACCCTCTCAATCATTTACGAGGGAGTGAAGGGTAGGTGGAGCAGCGACTCACTCACAATGAGTGAAATTACACAATCCATAAATACACTTGCAAATATTCCTGACGGATGTTTGCAGCCCCGGGCAGAAGGATTCTCTGCGTCGTTGCAATTCTTTGCGGAGCCACCGCAGTTCTAAGCATTTTCTGGCATTATTTCGTTGTGATTGCCACCGGTTTTCTCGCCCTGCTCATCTTCTTTGCGTGGTTCTTCAGAGACCCTGAACGGAAAATCGGCGAGGGCATTGTGTCGCCCGCCGATGGCGTGGTCACAGATGCAGGAGAGCGGGAGGGCTGCCAGTTCATAAGCATCTTCATGAACTTGCACGATGTGCATGTGAACCGTGCTCCGGAGGAGGGGAAAATTCTGAGCGTTAAACACTTCCCGGGCAAACACAGGGTTGCCTTCGGAAACAGGGTGAACGAGAACGAGCATGCACTGATTGAGATGGAAACGGGCCATGGAAGATTGCGGGTTATCCAGATTGCCGGCATCTTTGCAAGAAGAATTTCAACCTATGTTAAACCGGGTGACAGGGTGAAAAAGGGTGACAGAATCGGGATAATCTTTCTCGGCTCGAGGGTGTGTCTGTATCTACCGGCAGGGGCAATGCTGCGGGTTAAAAAAGGGGCAAAGGTAAGGGCCGGGGAAACCACGATAGGAGTCTGGAAGAATGCGGTGGATAAGAAAAATCTCGGTAGCTGACCTCGCCACGCTCGGAAACGGGATGTGCGGCTTCTTCGCGGTGATTTACACACTGGACAGAAACTTTCTCGCTGCGTGCCTGTTTATTCTCTGCGGGGCAATGCTCGATGGTCTCGATGGCTATCTGGCCAGAAGATATCCTTCAAAGCACAATGCGGGCAGATTCCTGGATTCAATTTCAGACACAATTTCCTTCTGCTTTGCACCCGCATTCCTGCTCTACCAGCAGTTTTACTCCCTCGAAAGGGGCAGTGCCTTCGTCGATTTCCAGAATTTTCTTGCAGTTCTCGTTCCCGGTCTCATCGCCCTCTTCGGGCTGATGCGACTGGTGAAGTTCAGCTTGAGCGGTTACAAATCACAGGTCTTCCACGGGCTGCCCACACCCGCAAGTGCGATGCTGGCGGTCTCGCTCTCGCTTCTGTTCGGCCCGGCCAGTGTCTTCGGTGAAAATTACCTGCCCGTGCTCTTGCCCATGTGTGTTTTTGCCTTCCTGATGATTACTGACATCAAGTATCCGAAGGCGAGAGGGGGCTTCTATCTCTGGTTGAGTGCCCTAGCTGGTGTCTGTATCTTCTTTGCCCTTGTGGGCATAAAGTTCGGAATAGAGTGGCTTGCCCGCACGACCGCCACGCTCTCCCTCGTATTGCTCCTGGTTTACGCAATTTTTTCCCCGTTGATTTTGCATAGGAGGAATAAGAATGGACAGGGCTAAGAAATATTTCAGATGCACTGCAAGGGAACGCGCATGCTTTGAGGCAGGAATCAAGCTGGCAACCGTTTATCATCAGTTTGTGGGCACGCCTGTAAGCATGGAGAATGTAGAATCGCTTGAGAGAGCGATAGAGAATGGGGTAAGAATCCAGCCGTTTGTGAAGGATGTCCAGGTGCGCATAAGCAGGGAGAAACTCCGGGCAAAGCGGGATGAGTATGATTATCTCACGCTAACGGGGAGCATGCTGAAAGTGGTTCTGGTGATAAAATACGAGAATGTGGAAGTCACCGCGGAGATGCGGTACATTGAGGAGATGGATTATCCTCTCATGATTGTGAATGATGTTAGAGAGCTCACTTAGTGTAGAGGAAAGTGTGATACTGATATTCTCCGTCCACGAGCAATCGCTTGGTCTCCACAATGAAATCCTTACCCGAATCCAGGGTGAGTGAGGGATGGTTGGTATCCTGGATGTAAATATCATTTTTTGTTGGCTCAGGCGTCAGAATGGTCCATTTCCAGAGATGGATTTTGGCTGCAAATTTGAAAGAAACGGCAGCGTTCTCGCGTCTCAGCACTACCTGGTCTTTTGTAAACTCAAGCTTGTAGGCCTTGCCATTGATCAGGCCAGGTAGATGGGTGCCATACGGTGCCTTCGTGTCATAGGTGAATGTCATGTTTGCATTCGCCTGGATTGAGAGCATGTCATTCACACCATTGCCAATCACATTTACCACATTGTTCATTTCAGTGTAAGTGTAGTTGGTCTCCCGCTGGTTCAGGAAGAATCCAACCGCCACTGAAATCAATATCAGCACGGTCGCAGTGACCACAACTTTTGAGGAAATAAACTCCCACATGTTCACACCGGAAGGACCTTTATCTGAACATAGAAATCGGGGTAGGAGCCATCCCCGTCTATGTCGTTGGGGTATGTCAGTTTCTTCAAACTCAGTGCGTACTTTGCCCCGCCAATTTCGAGGGTGCCACCAGTATCTGAACACATTGGAATGTTCTTGGCACCGTCGAGCACAGCATAGCTTCTTATTGTGGCGTAAATTTTGTATTCAATGCGGTATTTTTCATCTGAGCCAGTAAGGGAGCCGCCTATGTGGATATACGCTGTCTCGCTGGGAAATTCTATGTCGACGCGAATGTCCGTGTTTTCCCCGCCCCTGTAAACCTGGATAATCTGCATCTTGAGTTCGTTGATCCGTGCATCGAGCTGGTTCTCCTTCTGGATCCTGGTGAAGTACATGAAGCCACCGATAATTATCGGGATTGTTATTCCAAGGATAACCATGATTATCAGGAGACGCATTGGCAGGTCAAGCACACCTTTATCCGTCAACTTCTTCCTCATTTTTTCACCTCACCACCACAATGGTTTCATGGAGTTCCTGGGGTGCAGTGCCCCCAGTGTAAGTTGCAGTTACCTTGATACTCCCCGAATCCTCGTAACCATCAATGACCGGCGTAATCGTCACCTTTGCGTAACCCTTGCTGTCCGTTCTCGTGATCTTATCTGCATTTATCACATTGACCCCTTTCAGTTCAATCACTACATCCTGGAGCGGAGAGTTCTTATTATCGTAAGCCCAGAATTCAATTGTGCTCTGGATGTTGTTCGGAATTCGCTTCGGTTCAATCACAAGGGTTTTCAGGTTCGGTTTGTTGAAGTACTGGAGGTAGCCCCAGATAATGGTTGTGCCGAGAGCAATCACTATTACCATGATTAGCAGATAGAGGGGAAGGCCCTCTAAGGCACCTTTCTTGTTCCTCAACATCCATTCCTGTATTGCATTATGGGTATATAATAGTTACAGTTTGCGTTTTCTCCTGCACCTAAGTGTAACCATGAGCACGATGGGTACGCCCAGCAGCACAAGCATGCCCTGTTCTGATGTTATCGTCCAGTCCTCTTTTACATCGCTGTCATTCGGGCGCCCTGCTGTTTGCGTCCGATTAATACCCTCCTGTGTAGAGACGTTGAAACCATACAGGTACACTGGGCCATCTGACCACTCAAGGTTAGCGGCAGCAACACCTCCGTCGGATGGCGGGGAGTTACCCTTAACATCTGTCCAGTTTACGAAGTCAACCGTACCGTTGGGGGCTCTGCCAGCAAGTCCGGATGTGGTGTCGTTGAGGAAGAGGAAATCCCCTGACAGTAGGATGGGTTTGAAGAAACTCAATCCAACTGAAATTTCTTTCCATTCGCCTGGTCCAACTGTAATCGGTCCTGTAGAGTAAGAACTTCCGCTTGCATTCAGGTAAAGGTTGGAATAGCTCAATGGCATCGTATCGTTGTTGTAAAGCGTAATCTTCTGGCTCAGTGACCAGAGTGGATTGAAGGTGATGTTAGCGATGAGGAGTTTTGGCTTGTGGTAAGCGACGGATACACTGTACACTGTGGGCGAATTGCTGGCAATCGTGGTTTTGAATGTGATGTTGTACTGGAAAAACCGTCCGAAGAAGGATTGCGGGAGATTTTCTGTTCTCGTGGAAATTCCAGTGCCGCTATATGTAGCAATCGAAGTCCAAGACGCGCTGCTCAGGCTCCCAGTGCTATTCGCACATCTTGCAAGTAGTTCCACGCTTGTGCCTGACCAGTGCGTGTCATGGGTCCATGTGATTGAGGCCCAGTATGAGATTCGCCCGGCATCCATGACCTGTGATTCGTAGTGGCCGCTGCTTGCATAACCAAACCTTGATACGAAGGTTATCTGGTTTATTCTGTATGGGGGAGAAGGTAACGCGCCTGCATTATTTCCTGGTTGCCCGTAGGGTGTTTGGGTATCCGTGCCTCCGCTTCCTGGGACTCCATTGGACACTTTCAGCGCCGTGGTATCTATGGAACCCGCGTTATCATAGTAAATCCAGATCACCCCTGCAGCACCTGCACCGCCGCCACCGCCGCCGCCTCCGGCTCTACCAGATGAGCTTCCGCCATTTCCACCGTTTCCTCCCGAGGCATTGATGAAGGCCGTGGATGTAATCGTGACATTGCATCCGACGATAAGGACTCCGCCACCCGAACCGCCTCCACCGCCCCCACCTGCACCGTTAGCAGAGTTCACCCCAGGAGAACCATCTGTACCGCTTGCATTTATTGTCCCTGCGACATAAATATTCCATGCATTCAGGATTACAGCACCGCCGCCATCTCCTCCCCTGCCTCCTACACCAAAACCTGCGCCTCTACCGCGACCGCCGCCACCACCACCTGAGCCGGGAAGTACCGCTGTGGGATTCGGAGAGGAGTCATAAGAGCCACCACCAACGCCGGGCTGTGCATTTGTCTGACCGTCACCTGGATAACCACCGGTCCCTCCACTTACCTGATGGCCGCCGCCGCCCCCGCCTGCACCACCCTCGTTGTTGTCATCCTGATACTCTCCACCACCGCCACCACCACCGTCTGCATTTGGTGGTGTAGATGCACCAGGTCCAGTACCATCATATCCATCCTGGCCCGATTGGGCGGGATATTCAGTTCCAGAGAGATATCCGCCAGCACCCCCCTGCCCTCCCTTACCAGCAAGGTAGATTGTGCCGCCTGTCTGTATCTCTATCACCTCGGCATAAATTCTTATCGTAACCATGGGCTGCGTCAAAATTGTGTTGGTAATGTTGCCCGTACTCGTGATTTTCAGATGTCTAAAGTGGTATGTTCCACTTGCCCAGTTCACCGCGGCACTCACTGTGAGGTTTCCACTTGCGTCAGTATCCGGTGTTCCATCCCCGTTTCCATCAGCAGGCGTGTATGCGACCGTGCTGTTTTCCAGCCGCAAAGCCCCTTTTGTGGTCGAGGTGTATCTGTCGTTCACGAGAACCGCTTTATCGAAGGTGCCGGTGAACTCCGTCAGCAGCGTTGAACTGTAGCTTCCAGCACCACCAACCCGCGTCCCTTCCCTTCCCACAAAATACGCCATCTCGCTCGCATCCTTCTGCC
>JAOAJK010000034.1 GCA_026414225.1 Thermoplasmata archaeon | reverse complement strand
CGGAAGACCTGGAAACCCCGGGTTTCGGCAACAGCAATCAGTTCCTCAACGAGCCGTGTCTTGCCCACGCCACTCTCACCAGCGATAAAGACCGTCGAGCCAGCGTTCGCTCTCGCTCTCTCAAGCTTTTCCTTCAACAACGCAAGTTCTCGCTCTCTCGCCACGAACTTCGGAGGAAGGTTAAGGTAAGGCATTCACAGGTGTTATCACGAGTGGATATTTATGGGTTTCTACCAGTTTCATCTGTTCAACTGGCTCAATAATCCATTACCACGGCTCTCCCACGGGTTTTTAAACCACTCATTCCCCCTTTCTCTTCTCCTCAAGCGATACGAGCCTCTCAAAAATCAAATCCAGTTTTCTGTTATGCTCATCAAGTTTTGCATTGAAGTTCCTGAACTCCGCCATAAAACCCATGAGGGTTTCGCTCAGGATTCCGTATTTCGCATCTATCCTGTCAAATCTTTCGTTCATATCGTGATGCATTGAATCTATCTTTTCACCGAGCATCTTGTTGCCCTCGTTCACGGTCATCTTCAACTCCTGACCACCAAGCACAATCATTTCAGTTCGTTCGAGCAGTTCTTCCATTGCTGGCTCAACCTCATGGTCATAAATTATCTTGAAACCCTTGTACGGTGGCGGTGTCCCAAAACCCTCCATACCTTCTTCCCACTCTGTGATTTTCTCCACAACAATCCCCATACTCTTTGTCTGGTCTGCCCGTAGAGTTGTTTTGAACTGCTCTATTCTCGCACTTTCTCCCTCTATGTAAATTTCTACAGTCCCGTCTTCGAGATTCCTGGCGCAACCTTTTAACTTTAGCCGCAACGCAAGCCGCTTTGCGAATGCCCTCAACCCAACACCCTGAACTTCGCCATCCAGAATCAGCCTTTTCCGTATTTTCATTGAAATAGAATATGTGGAGAGTTATTTATACTCTTCTATGAGAGTTATCGGCATCTCCAGAATATCATTTCCAAACGCCACTTGCCTCATTACCTACTCGCCCTTCAATTTTTCCCACTCTTGCCTCACCCTCTCCGCCCACACCTTGTTCCCGATTCTCTCAAAAAATTCCAGCGCCTTTTCGAGGAGGGCATTATCTTTTCTCAGCTTTCCGAGTTCGTAGACCACACCGTAATATTCATTGTCCTGTTTTCCGATCTCCTCATAAGTGGCCATCACCTCTCTCAGGCACTCCACTGCCTTCTCCTTCTCTCCCCTTGCGGCATGGAATTTTCCCTCCAGATAGCGGGCATACGCAGCGGTCTCCTTCTCCTCCAGTTTTTTTACACTTCCCTTTGCCTCTTCGAGAAGCTTCGCCGCGGTCTCGAGGTCTCCCTTCTCGATCCACACCTCCGCAATGCCGAGCATGACCAGGTAGGCATCTGGCTGCGCATCGATTTGCCTGCAGAGCTCGAGGGCTCTCTGGTAAAATTCAAGGGCCTTTTCATAATCTTCCATATCAAAGTAGATGTTCGCGAGACCACGATAGGCATACACAATCCCGTGGAGGTCACCAGCTTGCTCACACACCTCGAATCCTCTGCGATAGTACTTAAGTGCCTCCTCGTATTTTCCGAGCGATGCGTACACTGCCCCCAGGTTATTGCAGGAAAGCGCAATCCCCCACGCATCGCCAATCCGTTCCGAAACACCAAGATTTTTGTTATAAATTTCCAGGGCTTTGTCATATTCTCCCCTGCCAAGGTAAATCAGCCCGATGTTGTGATAAGATGTTGCGATACCCCAGATATCCCCGGTCCGCTCCCAGAGTTTGAGGCCTTTCTGATAGAACTCAAGTGCTTTCTGGTGCTCTCCCCTGTCGAGGAGAATAATCCCTATGTTGTTGTAGGTAGCAGCCATCCCGCGTACATCGTCAATTCTCTCCCTGATCTTCAGGGCTTTCTCAAGAAACTCAAGGGCCCTCTCGTAATCCCCGAGATACCAGTAACAGGTTCCGATACGGTGAAGGGCAGCACCTGTCTCCTTCTCTGCATTCCTCCGTTCAAACATAGCCAGTGCCCGTTTTTGAAGTTCAATCGCTCTACGGTAATCCCCCTTTCGCTCGAAAACATACCCCTTTACACTCCACACCCCTGCAAGTTGGAGTTCTGATCCTTCCAGCCCGGTTAGATGTCTTTCTGCCTTTTCCGCTTCCAGCCAGGCATTCTCATAATCTCCCTTGTGGATGTAAATCTCACTTTTCCTTCTGTAGATCTTCCCTGCCTCGACATGGTCTGTGGTGCAGCCAATTCTTCTATCCAGTATTCCCAGTGCCTCCTCATACCTTCCCTCCAGTGCCAGCACATCCGCAAGTTCCTCCAGCAACTCCCTCTTCTTCACGGCATCTTCACCGGTATCTCCCAGGACCCCCAGCACACCCTCAAAAAACTCAATTGCTTCAGGATTTGCAAATCTTCTTGCAGCAATCTTTCCCGCCTTTATGCCGTATTCCACAAATTTTTCCCTATGCTCAGCGGCGCCGTAGTGTCTGGCAATTTGCCCCCACCATTTCTCCTCCCTCCCATGGAGCCGTTCAATGACTTCACCGGCCTTTTGATGCATCACCTTCTTCCGCATTCCCAGGACCTCGCCGTAAACCACCTCACGGACCGTGTTACTCCTGAACATATAACCCTCCTTGAATTCCTCACTCTCACAGAGAAAATTCTGGGCAATTAATTCCTCTATTGCATCCAGCAATTCTTCCTCTTCCATTCCCGCAAGTGCCTTAACCGCGTCGTACTCGAACACTCTCCCGAGAATGGCACATGTACCCAGGACCTTTTTCGCTTTTTCACTCAGCTTTGAAACACGGAATTTCACAAATTTTCTTACGGTATCTGGAAGTGCCATCTTTTTTATTGCTTCTATTTCCCGCAATCCCAGGTTCTTAATTGCGGTTAAAACCTCGACTGTGAAGAGAGGATTTCCCGATGTTTTTTCATAGATGTACCTGGTGATCTCCCCGGCTTCCTTCAGCCCTGTGTGTTCGACAATCAAACGGACTTCTTTCTCGCCCAGGCTCGCCAGTTTCAGGTGCGTACAGACCCGCTCGATGTTCAGATTCATCAGGGTTTTTCCAAACGGGGTTTCGGCGGTTCCGTGTTCCTCCACATATGTGGCGACTGCTATAATCCCCTCACTCCTTATGTTTCGTGCAAGATAATGAAAGAAGGCAAGGGTTCCCGAATCTGCAAGATGCAAATCATCGATGAACAGAAGCACCGGCTTGGATTTGGATATGCCAAGGAACTGGGAGAGCAGGAACTCGAATAATCGCCTCCGCTCCTTGGTAGCACCCGCGGGCGTTCTCTCCTCCACCTCAAGTTCCTGGAAACCCGCAAGTCCGAGGGGTGTGTAGGCATCCTTCCCGGTTAAGCTTTTTCCATAGTTCTCGAGAGCCGTTGTGATCGGGAAGAATGGCGGTTCCCTTTCTCCTAGGCAGAGCGACGAAAGCACAACGAAATCCTCTTTCAGACATCTCTTTGCAAATTCCCCGGCCAACCTTGTTTTGCCCACGCCCATCTCCCCGCCAATCAGCACCGCACCCCCTTTTCCATTCTTCGCCTCCCCCATCATTTGCTCCAGCACCGCAAGTTCCTTTTCTCTATTCACAAAGATTTCTGGAAAAACCTCGTTTGCCATTTCTCTTCACGGCAGGTAAATCCTTTAAATATATTTAAAAATTGTTAATTGGAACTGAACCAGCCAGTTTTCAGCTCAATTCTCATCAGTGGAAATTCTTTATTGTCGTGGAACACACTGAATCCGTGCAGCAAATAAAATTCCATGGGTCCGGAAGGGTTTGTGGCACTTCCTCGCCTTGCAAAGGTCTCCACGGCACCCACTCCTCTTTTTTTCAAATCCACAAGGATTTGCTGCAGCATGTGTCTCCCCACACCGAGATACCTGTAGTCCTTCGATGGAATAAACAGGCAGGAAATTAACACCGCGTCCTTGTTCGGAGTTGCAGGACAATCCTTAACTCTAGGAAAGAACTCCGGCGGACCATACTGGGCATAGGCAACGCACCGCTCCTACTCCGTCGCATCCTTCAGATTTTCTTCTGTGAGCGGAGTAATTCTCAGAGGTACCAGACCCACCCCCTCACCTCCATCGAAACCTCACCCTTTATTTTTCCCCTGCTCTTCAGTTTCATCAGAAATTTGATGCTTTCATCAGCACAGCGTTTCCCTGTCTTCTGGACTTCCCGCTCGATCTCCTGCGTCGTTGCCCTCCCTTTCTTTCTAAGAAATTCAGTTATTATTCTTTCTGCCTCCTCTTCACTGAGAAACATACACATCAAATCTCTGCTTCAGGGCGATGGTATCTGTTTTCTTTGCCATCCCCTCGTTGAAAACACAGAAAATCTTAATATTCTCGCGGGAAGCAATGTCGGTGAGGTCCTTGACAAAGCTGAGGAAACGCTTGAAATCCACGGAAGAATACACGCACTCCAGTCCATCAATAACAGCGGTCTTTCCACCGCTTTCAGTGTATTTCTTCAGGGCGATGATGAAATCGGTCTCGGTTGCCCACGGCCGCACAACAGGAATTTTCTGCTCCGTATTCGTGATGAAATAGTAGTCGTTATCCTCACCGAAGAAGGGTTTAAGCTTGTCTGGCTGCACCAGGGAGATTATCAGTTTTCTCCCGGGCCCTCCGAAGCCGTTTACAAGGTCGGCTAGCTTCGGATACGGTAATCTGCTAGTCAGGTAGGAAGTTGCATCCCTGGTTTCAATCAGGGAACTTCTGGGAGGGATGGTTCTATCAAAAATTGATTTCAGGAGGGAAACCTCTGTACTTGAGAAGAACCCGGGGCAGATGTGGACCACAACGCTTGAGGAGGTGTATGCGGAGGTATCTCCCAGGGCCTTCAGAAAGTCCATCACCTTCTCAAAACCTGCCATCACGGTGAGAAATTCCACATCATCCACGAATACTGCAGAACCGTTGTTATTTTTCATGAAGTTGAGCACATTCTGGGTCAATTCAAACTCAATTCGCTCCGGTGTTGCACTCTTTAACTCTGTTTCTATGCTTGTCACCCAAATCATGTGGGCCCATTTTATGTTGTAGAAAACCCGGATTTTATCTGGATTTTTCCCTGTAATGCAGATGCAGGGCCTTTCTGGAAGCACTTCTGCAATCGTTGCATAGAATGACTGCCATTCTGCACTTTCATAGAGGTAGTTATAACCTTGCTCAACAATCTCACACATTGCCCTCTGTTTGGCTTCGGCCTGTTCCGCAGGTGGTGCCGGGGGTTTTTGAACTGTATCTTTTTTCTTTTTCAGAAAATCCAGAAATCCCATTACTCCCACAATCTCCTTCTCACGAATATGCAGATGGTGGCAATTCCAATCATGCTAGCGGCGAGCCAGGCAGTGTAATCCGGAGTTCTGGGGGGTGGTTGATTGGTTCCGCCGCTTGCTTCTGGCACTACCTTTATCACGATTGAAGAGGTGTTTTCGGTGTATCCATCGGCGTACGCGGAAACGCACACACCGAAATCGGTTTCATTGACCACTAGAGGCGGGGAGAAAACACAGAAGAACTTGCCCTCCTGGTTCGTGGTTCCGTTGCTTGGCAGGAAATACTCCTCACCGTAATCCCGCAGCCCCATCGCAAGGGCCATTCTTACAGTTGCCCCCTTTACTGGCTGATTATTGCAACTCACATACACAGTTAAATTCACACTCTGGTTATTGTGAATCTGGGTTGAATCTGCACTCACAGATATCTCCAGCTTTGGTAGTGGGAGGAGGGTAAATTCTGTGGTGTTCATAGCTGACTCATAACCCTCCTTTGCTGCATTTACACTGATGCTGCAGACCAGGGTTACCTGGGTGATCGGAGTGGTTAACACGGTCTCAGCCTTTCCCAGGGAATCAGTAGTTGTGTTTGGCGGGTTAAATATGCCACCTTCCTGGCTCAGCCAGAATTCCACATAAACCCCTTCCACCCCAACACCTCCTGATGTAACTACCGCACTCACCTTGAGGGTATCCCCGCACTGAACCTCTGTTTGATTCAGCGATACCTGAACACTGAGCGCCGGGAGTTGTTTTGGCCATGGGTTTCTGTCGCTTGGACTTTCGGCATGTACTAGGGAAGTGAAACCGAGCAACAGCCCGCACAAATAAACCGCAGCCAGTATCCTAACAGTTCTCCGCATGCGAATAGGGATTATATTCACAAATATAAACTTACTGCAGGAACAGTTAGCGATACCCCTAAAAATATATACTCCATCCATTTTCCCGAAATTGAAAGGGGGTAAGAAAATGGCTCAAAATAAAAAGAAAGGAAAGGGGCAGGGACCACAGCCAATGACAAAGGAAGAACTGCTGGCCAAGGCGAAGAAGCCAGGCGAGGACGCAAGAAAACTCCATCCCTTCTACAGGGGAAAGATAGAGGTGGTACCGAAATGCATCATCAGAAGTTTTGATGATTTTGCAATCTGGTACACCCCAGGTGTTGCCGAGCCGTGCAAGATGATAAAGGAGAACAAGGAATATGTCTGGACCATGACCAACAGATGGAACACAATAGCGGTGATAAGCGATGGCACAAGGGTTCTGGGGCTTGGAGACATAGGCCCGGAGGCAGGGTTGCCTGTAATGGAGGGGAAATCCCTTCTTTTCAAATATCTGGGCGGTGTGGATGCCTTCCCGCTCTGTCTCGGCACGAAGGACCCTGAGAAAATCATTGAAACAGTGAAGATCCTCCAGCCCTCGCTGGGCGGTGTGAATCTCGAGGACATTGCACAGCCCAAGTGCTTCTATGTGCTGGACAGGTTGAGAAAGGAATGCGAAATCCCTGTGTGGCATGATGACCAGCAGGGAACTGCGACGATAGAGGTCGCAGGTGCGATAAACTCCGCCAAGATTGTTGGTAAGAAACTGGATGAAATGGAGTTCGTACTGTTCGGTTCTGGGGCAGCAAACATTGCAATCGGAAGGGTGCTGAGAGCCGTCGGTGTAAAAATTGAAAACATCGTTCAGATTGACAGCAAGGGACCGCTCCATCCGGATAGAAAGGATATTGAGGCGGTGAAGGACGAGTATGCCGACAAGTGGATGCTCTGTCAGAAATCAAACAAAAAGGGAGCAAGGACGATTGAGGAAGCGTTTAAGGGTGCTGACATTGTGGTGGCGGCCTCAAGGCCGGGACCTGATACAATCAAGAAGGAATGGATAAAGTTAATGAATGATAAACCAATTGTGTTTGCAACTGCTAACCCGATTCCAGAAATCTGGCCATGGGAGGCCAAGGAAGCAGGAGCCTACATTGTTGCTACAGGTAGAAGCGATTTTCCGAACCAGATTAACAACTCCCTCGGGTTCCCCGGCATCTTCAGGGGCACCCTGGATGTGAAGGCGAAGACAATTACGGATGAGATGTGCGTTGCCGCTGCTTACGAGCTTGCAAAGACAGCCGAGGACAAGGGGTTGCATGAGGAATACATCGTGCCCACAATGGACGACTGGGAGGTGTTCCCGAGAGAGGCGGTTGCAGTCGGGCTTAAAGCCATTGAACAGGGAATTGCCAGGGAGAAGCCATCGAGGCAGGAACTTATGGAGAGAGCGGAAACAATCATCAGAAGGGCAAGGGAACAGGCAAAGTTCCTGATGAAGAAAGGCTTCATTCCAGCGCCACCGGAGTAATCTCTATATTTTTTCTCTTTTCTTTTCCTTTAAATTTTTGTTTTCCGGATTAGAGAGTTTGGTAGCCCCGGCAGGATTCGAACCTGCGTCGCTGGCTTTCCGTGGAACCCCAGGTTTTGCACCCCCAGGAGTGGCATCCCCCGGAATTGACATCCTACGGTGCGTGTGTTAGGGGGTGATATCCCTAACCTTTTGGATAAAACCTTTTCGGGCGAGGGGGCTTACGCCCCCTTACGGTAACCCCCTACCGGTTTTTCCGTGAACGCTTTTCGGGGTGCGGAGCACCCTGAAAAGGGTTCCTCCAAAGGCCGGCATGATTGACCACTACACCACGGGGCTATCTGTGTAACCTAACAAACGGGAAGATATAAAAATTACCTGCAATCCCTGAGCAATTCTTTTATACCATGTGGGCTATATTGTGCGAGGTGGTGCAGATTCCGGATATCACTCAGACAATCTCGGACACGGCATACCTTGCCTATGAAAAGAAATTAATGAAAGAGGTAAAACAGTATCCCCTGCCCCAGCACATTGCAATCATCATGGATGGCAACAGGAGGTTTGCAAAGGAACTCGGGCTTGACCCCGCAGAGGGGCACAGGATGGGCAGGGATAAACTCGAAGAGGTGCTTGGTTGGTGTCTGGATATAGGAATAAGGGTTCTCACCGTGTATGCATTTTCAACTGAAAATTTCATGAGGAGCACGGCAGAGGTGCAGTTGTTGATTAAGCTATTCGAAGAAAACTTTAGAAAACTTGGTGACGACGAAAGAGTCCACAAGCACGGGATAAAAGTGCGTGTTCTCGGGAGGCGGAACCTGCTGCCTGATTCTCTGATATCTGCAATTGAGTATGCCGAAAACAGGACAAAGGATTACAACAACTACTTTTTCAATCTGGCAGTTGCCTACGGCGGAAGGCAGGAGATTATAGATGCAATCAGGGAGATCGCACGAGATGTGAAGGAGGGAAAAATCTCGGTGAATGATATCTCAGAGGAGCTGGTTTCAAGCAAACTCTACACGAAGGATTTGCCGGACCCTGATTTGATTCTTCGCACATCCGGAGAGGAACGCATCTCCAACTTCCTGCTCTGGCAGATGGCATACTCGGAACTCTATTTTGTGGATGTTTACTGGCCGGGTTTCAGAAAGATTGATCTGTTGAGGGCAATAAGAGCATACCAGCTGCGGCAGAGAAGGTTTGGAAAATGAGGTACAGGGTGAGAAATGCAAGACAGGAAGATGTGGCAGAGATAACAGCGATGCTGAAAAAAACTTCCACGGAACCAAGGTTCGCGTTAATTGGGCCGGAGGAATACATCAAACGCTACATGCGGAAACCCTATTACAACCAGGAAAACCATCTGCTGCTCCTCCATGACGGGGAGATTGTCGGAGAGCTGCTTGCGTCCCAGGATGTTGGTTATGGGGTGCTTAAAAATAATAGCGTTGGAGTCCGAATTAGCATAGTCCCAGAACACCTGAACCCTGAAACGGTCTCGCTCCTTCTGGGCCAGGTGGAGGAGAGGTTAGGAAGGAGTGGTTTTGACGAGATGCAGACCACCGTGACCCAGAACCCAGAACTTGAAAGAATCCTTCAAGATCTCGGTTTTAAATATGATTCAAGCGGTTACTGGATGGTGAAGGACGACACCGAACTTCCACGAATTGAAGCGGTGGAGGGTCTCACAGTAAGAAAGATGGGTGCGGAGGAAATTGAGCGGTTTTACGAGCTTGTAAATCTCGCCTTCAGCACAGAGCCAAACTGGCAGCCCTACACATATGAGGATTTCGCTGAGAAATACATTTATCCCTCCTATGTGGACTTCAATGGGTATTTTTTTGCAGAACTCAGAGGGAGATTTGTGGGCACCGTTGCCGCCTGGGCCCATGAGGAGAAAAACTTAAAGGGGCTGGATGGGGGAGAAATCCGTGCCCTCGGGGTGGTCCCAGAATGCAGGAATCTCGGTATCGGGAAGCATTTGATGATGGGAGCCCTGAGGTATCTCATTGCCAGAGGAATGCGAAAATTCTATCTCGGCACCGATTCCTACAACCTGCCTGCCCTGAGGATTTACAGCTACTTCGGTTTCCGTGTTTTCCGGGAGCACAGGAGATACAGGAAAACTATAGGAACTGAAAGTGCAGTGAGGTAGATGCCCCCGCTTTCATTCACATACCAGTCCTCCTTCACATCGTTATCTCTTGGCACTCCGCCACTCTCGGTGCGATTTATTGCCTTGGGGGAGGTATGGGCGAGTGTGAGATTCACAGGGCCGTTTTTCCATTCCTGATTTGCGGCGGCAACCCCGCCGTCAGATGGCGGGGGATTTCCGTTCGCATCCGTCCAGTTCACGAAATCGATTATTCCGTTCGGAGGGATGCCAGGAATACTGGATGTTGAGTCATTCAGGAAGAGGAAATCTCCAGCAACGGCCGGATCGTTGAAGAAGGAATCAACAGATACAGTCTGTTCTTTATACGGGTTCAGCGAGAGTTCAGGTAACAAAAAGCTGTTCTTGCTTGTATTCAGATAGAGGTTCTTGTAGGTTATGGGCGCCGTGTCGTTGTTATACAGCAGCACCTGGTGCTTACCTGTAGCCGGAAACTCCACCTTCTTCATCAGCAGTTTGGGTTTGTGGTAGGTAATGTTTATGGAGTAAACGGTAGGGGAGTTTGCTGGGGTTCTCTCAGGGCGGAGGGACACAGCTGGCGGAGGGTCCGTAAAATTTCTCACCCTCACATCGTCAATCCACCAGTAATGTCCAGAAGGCACTCTCCAGGTCTTGAATGCTACGCTACCGCTGGCGATTTCATTGCCCATATCCTGCCAGCCGGAAGATGGTAGTATCTGGGTGTCGTTCAGCAGCAATTTCATTCCTGTTCCGTTTATGATGGTAGCAACCTTGAACCAGATGTTGGCTGGTGGTGGATTTGAAGTGGTTGAATTTATTCTGGTCCAGCTGCCCGCGATGGTCTTCGCAAGTGCCCAGTCGCTCAGTTCCCAGTTGGCTTCGTAGTCGTAAATCGGCAGCCCGTTACTTGCCCTCACACACTGGGAGATGTCGGTGCCCGAGACATTGGTCAACCTCCACCACGCCTCGAAAATCACATTCTGGAGGTTGAGGTTTCTGGCTACAATGTATTTTATACCGCTGCTTCCATATCCGTTTGCGACCATTGAATGGTTCCCCCGATGGGCAATCCCGGAAATGTTCCAGATGCCGTCAACCACACTTAACCAGTTGTTCAGATTTCCTGCTTCAAAATCGTCGTAGAAGAGGAAGGTCTGGCTCGCGTTGGCAACGCTCTGGGCACTCGAATTTCCATACAACATGTAGATTGTGGTTATTGAGGAGCCTGGAATTTGTGGTACTTTCACCCATATCAATGTGGTTGTTGTGTTGATCCCTCTTTCTATCCAGTGTGCGATTGGGCTCCCGTTCGTGTCTGTAAACCGTAAATCCCCGCAGTCGGGACGCATCTTTCCCTGGGCTATGAGGGAGGCAGTATCAAGTGTGAGGTTGAGAGTATAGTTCCAGAGTGTCTCGGGATTGTTCCTGTTATCAATCCATACAGGCGAATAATAGCTCCAGCCAGGATATATAGACACCGTGGTTTTCAATGTGAGGTTATACCTCAAAAACCTGCCGAATGCACTTTCAGGCAGGGAAAGGGACGCAGAGGAAACCCCGTTTCCACCTGAAAGAGTGGTCAGATAGTTCCATGTTCCCGGCTCAGTGAAGTTCCATACCTTGTAATACACCTCAACGCTCGTTCCCACCCAGTGAGCGTCATAAGTAATATCGAGAGACCTCCAGAACGAAATCCTGCCCGCATCGTAAGCGGGAGAAATATATGAGCCAGAAGGAGAATAGAGGAACATGCCCGTAAATGCCGTTCTTGGATTTGGAGGTGTGCCTGGTGTGGGCCCAACTACTGCCCCATAACTACCAGAAGCACCGTTTTCTCCGTAGTCGGTGCCGGAACCACCAGCACCACCAGAAGCACTAATAACTGCAGGAGTAGCGCGAGAGTACGCGTTGTCTGCATAAATCCAGATTGCACCGCCACTCCCACCGCCACCTCCGCCACCGCCATCGTTATCTCCATAATCCGAGCCAGCATTACCTCCATTTCCCCCATTCGCGTAAACCTTCCCCCGTTCTCCGATTGTGAGATTGCAGGCATTTATGAGGATGCAACCCCCGGAGCCGCCGCCTCCACCTCCCCCCGGACAACCAGTTCCAGAGTTGCTGTTTCCTCCAGTGCCTCCGTTGGTGCCATTTGCAGAGATACTCCCATTTATGTAGATACACCAGGCAGCCAACTGGACCGCACCGCCGCCATCTCCCCCACTGCCACCATTTCCGTAGTATCCACTTGAAGCATATCCGCTACTTCCCCCACCCCCTCCAGAGCCAGGTTTGAGAGTGGGTTCCGAGGCATAGGCATTTCCTCCTCTTCCGTAATAACCGACGCTCCCATCACCCCCGAGACTACCATCGTATGCACCTCTACCACCACGGCCTCCAGCATTACTAAAGCCGCCGCCTCCACCGCCAAATCCACCATTGTAAGACCAAATCACACCTCCCCCACCACCTCCACCATCTGGCTGCCCATTGCTGCTCGGGCCAGAAGGTCCGCTTCCATCGTTCCCGTCCTGTCCAGTGTAACCGTCACCCCCGTTACCGCTCCCGCCGGCACCACCTCTCCCGCCCTTACCAGCAAGGTAAATTGTACCCTCTATCTCAATAACCTCTGCATAGATTCTTATCACGGTCATGTAACCGCTCGCCGTAATGTTTCCTGTGCCTGCGATTTTAAGATGCCTGAAGTAGTAGGTCCCGTTCCAGTACCTCGTGTTGCTTACAGTGAGATTTCCATTTGCATCTACATCCGTGGCATTCAACCCTCCGTAACCGATCGTGTTATTTTCCAGTCGGAGGGCACCCTTGGTGATAGATGTGTATCTATCGTTCACGAGCACCACTTTATTGTAGGCACCGGTGAATTCTGTGAGAAGCGCGGAACCGTAGCTTCCATCCCCGCCGACCCTCACTGGGACTGCTCCGATAATGTAGGAGAGTTCAGACGCATCCTTCTGCCCGAGCCAGTTGCTCATCTCAAAGTAGAATTTGGTGTCGTCTGTGAGACCAGTAATGGCGGATAGCGGGGCACTGATCTCAATCCTTCCGTTGTTTATTCCGTAGGCAATGTTGGGGTCTGGCACTTCTCCAGCCCTCACCCCATTCTCCCATTTCCAGGCCTTCGCACTAACGACCTGCCCGTTCCTCCCCTGCAGCTCGATAAGATAC
>JAOAJK010000033.1 GCA_026414225.1 Thermoplasmata archaeon | reverse complement strand
GTCTATGTTTGCTGGCACACCCGCATCCCTTGCCTTCGCGGTCTTCTCCACGCCCTGCCAGTCGTCGAAACTCCCATCGATTCTGATTCCAATGGCACTGGTGCCCTGCCAGGTTAAAACTGCCACCACACTCACCACAATCACAGCAAGCACGAACACAGCCAGAATCTTGCCGTAATCTGGTTTCTCCTTTATTTTCCGTCCAGTCCTGTAGCCATTCCCGTTGGTGAATCCGTTTGTCAACCCGTTTGTAAAGCCACAGTTGTTTTCTTTATCTCTCCTTAGCGATACTCCCCTCGTAGTTCTACCCTCCAGTCTCATATAGTTCACCGCTATACATACAAACAGGAGGTATATAATTTTTCTTTTTGTATAGAAAAGAACCGGATAAAAACGCTGGAGGAAAAAGAACCTGCCCTTCTTTATAGTGCCAGACACAAATATATTAAGAGATCAGGAGATTTTGTGAGTGAGATGGGACACACTATCCATCAGTTTCAATTTTCCTGAAATATCTCTCCACGATGGCAGAGAGAAACTCCTTCCTTATCCTTCCCGCTGGGGTCTCCACTTCAAAAATTCGCTCGGGGACTTTCATGCTTTTCCAGTCAAAACCCATCGCCTTCTTGAACTCGTGCTTCAGCTTCAAAATCTCAAATCCCTTTTCTGCCAGAGTGCCACTGGTTACTTCAAGTCCTCCAATGCTCAGGCACTCCTCCACAAGCTTTTCATCATAGATTCCCCTTGCAAACAGACAAACCGCCAAACTTGTGAGCACACAACGCCAGCTTTCTTCCTTTAACAGCATCTCTGCCCCTTCCTCGGGATCCAAATTTCCCGCCTTCAACCTCTTCTCATCGAAGCTGTAGCCAGCGCTATCAAGGTGGCTGTGCCTTGCACCCGTGAGCAGTGTAGCATAGAATAATGGCCCAGTGTTGTACCCTGCCATCTCGGTTTTTCCGAACGCAAGGGCAAATTCTTTACCCCCGTAGATTGTTGAGGCGTAGTCAACACCGCTGGCCAATGCCCTGTAGAACTCGTTCGGCTGGCTCACAATGGACCGCACGGCCCTGATGTAATTCCCATGGTCGCCCCACGCGAGGGGTACCACGGTTTCTTTCTCCGAAATTTTCGCCCTTTCAAGCATTTCGGTTGCCCACGCAAGGGCCACACCGGTGCTCATTGCGTCCAGCCCTGCTTTTTCCACAGCATCAATCAGCTTCAGCAAGTGCTCCGCCCTCCCGACACCAAGCATTGACCCCAGGGCGTAAATCAGCTCATGGTCGTACGAAATCATCGTGGTCTTGTAGAAATAGGGTTCGTCCTCGTAGGGTTCCCTGAGGGCAGCGAGGTGAATGCAGGCGGTCGGGCAGTGGGCACAGGCAACCCTTCTGCCAAGAAAGTTCTGGGCAAGATACTCACCTGAAATCTTCTCTGCATTATCAAACGCTGGCTGTGTGAGATTCCGTGTCGGCAGCGCCTGTAGGGCGTTAAGCGGCACGACATTTGCAGCAGTGCCCAGATCATGGTATTTCTTCATCAGCTTCGAGTCGAGGGCAAGCCGGTAAATTCTGTCATACACTTCCCTGTATTTTTTCTGGTCCTTGATTTCGATTGTTGAACTCCCAGCGATAACCAGTGCCTTCAATTTCTTGCTCCCAAAAACCGCACCGAGCCCGAGACGGCCGAAGTGTCTGTAGGTTTCTGTGGTTACGCAGGCGAAGCTCACGAGTTTTTCCCCCGCTGCCCCGATACGCATGATAGTTCGCAGTCCTGGCTCCGTCTCCCGCTCCCGCAGAATCCGTCCGACCGTATAACTGCTTCCAACGCCCCAGAGCGCAGAAGCATCCCTGAAGTGAACCCCACCCTGATGAATTGATAGATAGACGGGTGTCTCGCTTGCTCCCCTGATGACCGCTGCCCCGTAGCCAGCCATTCTCAGGGCAACCGCACTTCTTCCACCAGCATGGCTTTCGCCCAGATTGCCAGTTAGCGGTGACTTGAACATCGCCACCGTTTTCGAGGCGAACGGAAAGAGCCCTGTGAGAGGTCCGACAGCAAGCACAATCGGGTTTTCAGGATGCAGCGGGTCCGTTTCCCTCCTGCATTCTTCTGCCAGTAGCTTGATTGCTACACCGCTTCCGCCAATGTAGCGTTCAAACAAGTCCCTTCTGGCTTTAACAGTGTAACTTTTGTCGGAAAGATTGATGTAAAGCACCTTTTCAGGAATCATGCTCTCTCCTCCATTCCAAGCACCCCGTGCGGGCAGTAATTCACGCAGTAACCGCAATAGATGCAGATTTCTGGCTTGTTGATGTCCTTATCCCAGAAAATTGCTCCGAATGTACATGCCCGTGCACAGAAACCGCAGCCGATGCACTTTTTTCTGTCCAGAGATACCCCTCCTCCCGCTCTCGGCCTCAATGCAGCAGTGGGGCAAACTTTTGCACATGCGGGCTCTGCACAGGCACGGCACACAATTACGCTGAAGCCATGTTCCATCCCGCCAACCGAGCGAACGAGAATTGCACTCTTCCCTGTGCCAGCAAGTCCATATTTTCTCGTGCAGGCAAACATGCACATCTGGCAGCCAACACATCTCTGTGCATCCAAAATCGCCAACCGTTTGGGCATGGAACGGAGTATGATATGGAGGGTATATAAGGGTTGGCTAGGTCCTATCTCACTTCCGTCCCATCCTCTATCTCTCTGTCAGCGATCGCCTTCTCAAATTTCATCTCCCTGCCATCTGGCAGTTTTGCGTTGAGGCAGAGGATGCTCCCCTCCTTTTTCACCCAGAGTTTCGTCTGTTTGAATTCATCAATGCTTACCTCTCCGTTACCGCCCTCCAGGAGAACGGTGCCCTTCTGAAGTGCAGGGGCAACAACCAGCGAGAGTTTATTGCTCTTCTCCGCAGCCAGCAGCATTCCGTGCGACTCAATCCCTCTGATTTTTGCCTTCTTCAAATTTGCAACCAAAACAATTTTCTTTCCGACCAGTTCACTGGCACCGTAATACTGCCTTATACCAGAAACAATCTTTCGTCTCTCGGCTCCGAGGTCAATCTCAATTTCGTAAAGCTTCTCAGCGTTCGGGACTTCCTTCACACCGACCACCTCGGCTACCACGAGGTGCGGAAGTTTTGCACCCAAAGCGGTCTCCTGCCTCAAAATTTCAATCTTCGGGAAAAGCGGTTTGATACCCGTCAGCTCCTGTCCCGCGGGTAGCGGTGCATCCAGTTCGTTCCATGAGCAAATCTCAGTTTTATATCCCAGCATTTTCCAGAGCTTCTCGCTTGAGTGGGGGAGATAGGGGTAGAACATAATGGCTAGGTCCCTCAACAACCTCAAGAAGACATGGAGCACTGCCTCGGCCCTTGATTTATCCGTCTTCAGCAGCTCCCAGACCTTGACATTCTGGAAGCATGCATTTGCTGCATGCACAAGCGCCATGATTTTTTCTATCCCTGCCTTGAACTCGCATTTGGAGATGTGCGCCTCCACCGCCCTCCTCGTGTTCTCGATGAGTGCCAGGAGTTCCTTCTCATCTTTTCCCAGGACCTCCGGATTGAGTGGGGGAATCTTTCCATCCATCTTCAGAACTGTAACGAGTACCCTGTTTGCAAGGTTTCCGTAGGCAGCGAGCAGGAGCTTGTTGGCATGGCTCTCAAATTCCTCCCAGTCAAATGAGGTGTCGTGCTTCTCTGGCAAATGCATCGCAAGGTAGAACCGAAGGGCATCTGGAGGATACTTGGCCAGGTAATCTGTGAGGAATATCGAGCTCTCCTTTGTTTTGCTCTTTGAAATTTTCTCCCCGCCAAACTGGAGCCATTCGTTAGCTGGAATATCGTGGGGCAGATTCAGCTTCTCATCGTAGGCAATCAAGATTGCGGGCCAGATAATGGTGTGGAACGGCACATTGTCCTTGCCGATAAAGTAATAATGCCTCGCCTCCCCGCTATACCAGAATTCCTTCCACCTCTCCGGCACCCCCTGCCTCGCCGCCCACTCAATTGACGAGGAGAGGTAGCCAATAACCGCCTCAAACCAGACATAAATCTTCTTGTTTTCCATGTTGGGCAGTGGCACATCGATTCCCCATTCAAGGTCCCTTGTCACGGGGCGGTCCTTCAGGCCTGCCTCTAGCAGATTCTTCGTGAAAAGATAAACATTCTCTCGCCAGTATGTCTTGCTGTTGATGAATTCTTTCAGCTTTTCCTCCAGGGCTGAGAGTTTCAGAAAGAAGTGGTCGGTCTCCCTTATTACTGGCTTCCCACCGCAAATCCGGCACTCCGGCTCAACCAGCTCCGTTGCCTCATAGGTCTTCCCGCAGTTGCTGCACTGGTCACCCTTTGCATCCTCGGCCCTGCAGTGAGGACAGATTCCCACCACATACCTGTCAGGCAGGAATCTTTTGCAATTCTCACAATACAGCATCGGCATTTTCTTTGGATAGATGTAACCTTTTTCCAGTAATTTAAGGAAGATTTCTTGCACCACCTTCTTGTGATTTGGATGGCTTGTCTCAAAAAAAATGTCGTAGGAGATTCCGATCCCGGCGAGCGCCTTCGAGTTTATCTCATGGTATTTTTTTGCAATCTGCTCTGGCGTTGTTTTCTGCTCCAGTGCAGTGAAAATTATCGGCGTTCCATGCTGGTCGCTGCCGGAAACCATGAGAACCTCATTCCCAGTCAGCCGCATGAACCTTGCGAAGATGTCTGCGGGCAGGCAGGCCCCGGCTACCGTGCCAAAGTGTACGGGAGCATTCGTGTAGGGCCAGGCAACAGCTACGAGAATTTTTGCCATGATTTGGCATTTATATTGCGGTATAAAATGCTTTCTGTGAAAGTCCAGTATCTCCGAGCAGATGACACAACCCTGAATCGCCCACTACAGAAGAAAAAACTTTAGAAGGACAGTGATACTATTGAATTGAGGATTTCAGGACCGACCAGGTGATCAAGGCAATTCAGAGAATTGAAGGGAAAAATTATCCGGACAGTGCCGTGGACCTGGGGGCCAGAGCGGCGGAGGAGACGCCAGGTTTTGAATTCTGGTTAGCAGTTGCGGCAACCTGGATAGCCGTCATCGCCATGCTCGCGAGAAGGAATCTCACCGCAGGGTGAGCCGATGCACATTCTCTTTCAGCCACTTTCTCCTTTTTTTGTAATCGGGAATGAATCTCTCAACCAGTGCCCAGAACTTCTTTGAGTGGTTCTTCTCCTTCAGGTGCGAAAGCTCATGGATTATCACATAGTCGATGATCTCTGGCGGTGTAAGCACGAGCCGCCACGAGAGGTTTATGGAACCTTTTGTAGAACACGACCCGAGCCGGGTTTTCCCACCGGAAATTTTTATCTTCTTCGGTCTGAAACCAAACTGGTACGCGAGCTCTCTTGCCCTCGGAATCAGAATCTCTGCAGCCCTGTTTTTGTACCACCACTCGAAAACTGCCTTTGCGTGCCCGATATAGGCATCGCTGAGAAGAAATGCATCCTGGAACACCACTGGCTCTTCCTGACCTTTCACAATTTTCAGAGGATACTCTTTTCCGAGAAAGAGAAAGGTCTCGCCCTCAACGAATTTCTTTGTCTGCTGGCTCCGCCTTTCCAGCATCCTTGCCCGCGTCCTCTCAATCCAGTCCTTGTTCCGCTCCACGACTTCCAGAATCGTCCGTTTGCTCGTGTGGACTGGTGCATGAACGATCAACCTGCCCTCAGAATCAATTTTCAATTCGATACTCTTTCGCCGCGAATAAACCACGGCATCAATTTTTATCCCCGTGTTCCCACCTCAGGTTCCAAAGATTCTTGGTCCAATGATCTGGAAGAGAATCATGAACAGGACGAGCAAGCCAATCCCTATCATCACATACTTCACAATCCTCTCTGTCTTCTCCTTTCCTGTCTTTGTGCGTCCCACAAGAATGTAGAGACCATCCCTCACGAGATATCCAGCATCAAGGGGTAAGCTTGGAAGTGTGTTTGTGAGCCCGACCATCAGGTTAATCCAGAAAATCCAGTAGAAGATGTTGAGGAGCAGGAAAAAGGCATCTGGACCCAGGGGCGAATTTATCACATAGAAACTGCCAATGCCTGCATCGAGTGGAGACAGCCCGAGGAAGGGTAAACTGAGGAATGTCAGGAATCCAGTGACTCCACCCCTGAACGGATTTGCAAGCTGGTCTTTAAAGGATACAAGGTCGAGCGGGAGAATTGTCACGCCAAGGTAGGGTTTCCCTTTGTTTTCCTCCTCCTGAATGAAATTGTATCTGTTGCCAATCGTGATGTTCTCGGTGACAATCGCATTTCTAGCCCTTGAGTAGAATGCGATGGCAACAGTGTCCCCTGGTTTTGTGAGATTCAGCGCTTCCTTGAATTCTGAGTAGTTTGTCACATTTGTGCCATTTAAACTGACCAGAATATCGTAGGGCTGGAGCGAGGTGTTGCTTGCAGGGCTGTTCTTCTCAATTCCAACAATCCCGATGCCGTATGCCCTGGGTTCCATTGCAGGTGCAAGGGCGAGCGAGAACACAAGGAGAGCAAAGAACGCGATGATGAGGTTCGCCGCGGGTCCTCCTGCTAGAACCCTGCTCCGCTTCAATCTGCTTATTTTAAGGAGTTCTTCCTCATCTGGCTCAACGAAAGCCCCGATAGGAAATACAAAGAGCAGGATGCCAACGGATTTCACCTCAAGTCCGGCAACCCTTGCAAGTACCCCGTGGGCAAGTTCATGAAAAACAATCGCCACAACAAGCCCGATGATGCCGTAGAAAACAGGAATCACAGGGTTTATGCCTGGAATCCCGAGCAGCAGTTCCGGAGAAGGTGCCTTCTCCTTCGGTATCATGTTTACCTTTGAAACTGACCAGACGAGCAATGCGGTGATGAAAAACATCGAAATTATTGCGATCACCACACTTATGTTCCCGAACCATTCCCAGAATCTTTTTCTGGTTGCAAGGGAGTCAAGGAACTTCTTGCCCCGTTTCGTTTTCCACATCAGGATTGGCCCTGCCCATGGTGTGAAGTTGTACTTCTCGAGATACTTCAGTTTCCAGAGCACGAGCACAATCAGGGAGTAAATTCCTATCACGGCAACAGCCAGCAGAATTGAGTTCAGGTCTGCCATTGTAATGCCTAAAAGTCGGGCGAATATAAGGGTTTGGCAGCAGGGATGTTCCACGAATTCAGGGAGATGCAAAAAACCAGAAACAATCTGCGATAAGTACTGGCGTGCGGTGGAGATTAACCAATGGAAGTTCCAAGTATCCAATCACACTGTCCCGCAAATAAAATCCCTCGTGCCGGTAAACATATTACCTAATTTTGCTTAGAGATAAACCCGCCACATATAGATGCAAAACTTTGTCTTCCATTTTACAGTGCGGGCATTGCATCCCAGTCCCTTCATTCCTCTATGCTTTTCTCACATTGTCTTATCTCCCGAATTTCTGGGACATTTCAACATCCCAATCCTCAAATACCCACTCCTCTTTCCTTTTTTCATGAGCAAAATCACGATGGCGCACGGTGCTGGCGGCAGTGTGATGCAGAGATTGATTAAGGAGAAGATGCTAAAGTATTTCGGAAATGGGGAGGCAGAGGTATCGCTGGCTGCCCTTGATGATGCGGCGGTGGTGGAGGGCATCGTTTTTACCACAGATTCCCATACAGTAAAGCCAATCTTTTTCCCGGGTGGGGACATAGGACGGCTCTCTGTCGCTGGCACTGTCAATGACCTTGCCTGCGTCGGGGGAAGACCCCTGGCACTCTCTGCCGCTTTTGTGATTGAAGAGGGTTTTGACGAGGCGAAATTAGAGATGATTCTGCAGAGCATGGCTTCAACTGCCGATGAGGCAGGAGTGCGCATTGTCACAGGAGATACAAAGGTTGTGGAAAAAGGCAGCTTGAGCGAGATCGTGGTCAACACCTCTGGAATTGGCAGAAGGCACGAACTTCTGGATGCAAACCTTGAAATTGCAAGAAGATTCAGAGACGTTAAGAAAAACTGGCTCCTGGACTCAAATGTGGCGGACGGCGATGTTATTATCGTCTCTGGCTATGTGGGTGACCATGGAACTGCGGTGCTTTCAGCAAGGGAAGGTATCGGGTTTGAGGGGAATTTTGTGAGCGATGTGATGCCCCTCAACAAAATGCTGGAAAAGGCACTTGGAGTGGGTGGCATCTGCGCGGTCAAGGACGCTACCAGAGGAGGAATTGCGAACCTTCTCAATGAATGGAGCGAGAAGTCATCTGTGGGAATTGTGGTTGAGGAGGAAAAAATTCCTGTTAGGGAAGAAGTTAGGGCTGCGTGCTCAATGCTAGGTATTGACCCCTACGAAATCGGTAATGAGGGCAGGGTAGTGCTTGCAGTGGTGCCAGAAATGGCTCAGCAAGTTGTCGAGGCATTGCATGAAACCAAGGAGGGAAAGGACGCTACGATTATTGGCCAGGCACGCAAGGACATAGACGGTGTTGTCCTCAGAACGAAGGTTGGAGGCCTGAGGGTCCTGCAGCCGCCTGTGGGCGACCCTGTGCCCCGCATCTGTTGAACCGCTCAGTGTTAGACGCTTGGCATCAAAAACCTTTATTAGCAGGTAAACCAATATAGGGAGCAATGAAGAGGTGCCCGGTCTGTGGATACGAGGCAGGGGATGCAGATAAGTTCTGCAAGCAGTGCAGCTATGTCTTTCCCAAAACGGTGCATGAAAAGCTGGATGAAATTATAAAGGAAATTGAAAAGCCAGAAAAAGCAGAAGAGGAAATAGAGGAAGAACTGGACGAAATTCTAGAATCCCTGGGGGAATCTGAAGAAGAGCCGGAGCCAGCAGTCAAGGTGCCCGAGAGCAGGGAAAGCGTAAGTTTGGGGAGGGCCCCACAGGTGACAAGGGACACGGGGACAGTGCGTGCCGGGCGAATCAATGGAATGACCAACGGGCTCACGAACGGGACATTCAAGCCAACAAAAATAAGAAAGGAAATAAAGAGAAGGGAATACAGAAAGATTGTGGTGCCTCTCGTTGTGGGAATTCTCATGATTGCATCGCTTATGGCGCTCGTTTCCATAAAGAAAGAGAAAATCCAGCTGGATGGAGAGCTTTCGGACTGGGAAGGGGCGAGGAAGAGCCAGTTTTCAGCGGGCACGGTGCCAGCCCAGATAGATATACTGAATGCAGCGATAGACAGCGATGAGAAATGGTATTATTTTCTGGTAGAAGTCAGGGGAGAAATTTTCGTAGGTGATGCGAGGCAGAACAATTCCGGCTACATGGACATCCTGCAGATTTTTGTGGATACCGACAGGAATCCGGAGACTGGGTATTATGTGAAGGGCATCGGGGCCGAGTATGTGCTGAATATTGGTGGATGCAGGGGTGCAATTTTCACGCATGAGGTTTACAAGTTCGATGAAACCCGGAACAGGTTTGACTGGGAAGGCAAGGTCAGTTACGGAAGCATAGATTGTGCTCAATCCACCCACGCGGTCGAATTGCGGGTCCAGAAAAAGGTGTTCAACACCGATACCATAGAAGTTGTTTACCATATGTTTTCCTACAACGGCATGGAAGATTTCTCGGATTACATAGTTTCGAACAAGGAGCCAGCCCTCGTGTGCAATGTGAGGTATGTGGGCAACGAAGTGATAGATAATGCGGCAGAATTCCTGCGTGTGGAGCTGACCGCCCCGCAGGCAGATGTGGTGCTGAAGGGAATCACGCTCAAGGAAGTTGGGAGCAGCCAGCCCGTGGAAGTGGAGTACAGTATAAACGGGGGTGCGAGGACAAAGGTGAGTTTCGGTGGCATCAAAGAGATTGACTTCAACAACCTGATTACGAGAGCTAGAACCGAAATCGTATTTTATCTGAATGCAAGCGCCCACCTGCCCGAGAGTGCGGTGGGAATAGAGATTGATGGAAGAGAAGGCGTCAGGGCTGAAGGCGTGGTGAGTTTGATAGAGAGCCAGGAGGCCGGGAAGGCAAGGATTTCGTATGTGAAGAGTGCCCCGTCAAAAATAAAGATAGACGGGGCATTCGGGGACTGGAGGGACAAGCAGCTTGAGGAGGACGAGGACGATGCCCCTGCCCAGTATAACATCAGGAAATTCGGGGCATTCAGAAATGATGGAAATGTAAGTTTTTATGTGAGCGTGGAAGACGCCCTGTTCCTGGGCGCAGAGGTGCCATTCACAGGGCCTGTAAGGATTGAACACAACATTACACCCCCGCAGCCAGTTACCCCACCACCCCTCATCGGTTACGATTATCTTAGAATCTACATCTCGCGGGAGAACATCACCTTCGGCTACAACATTTATGGACTCCTGGCAAACTACAAGATTGAGGTCATCGGGCTCCATGGAAAAATTCTAAACACCACAATGTATGAGTTTAACGGGGCCTCAATCTACGACGAAAGATGGAACAAGATAGATTCTCCCGTCTCTGCAAAGGACGGTTTGCAGATTGAGGTGCTGTGCGGCCTCGCAGGCAATCTGACGGTCGTGTTCGAGACCTCGAACTGGAACCACAGCATTGACTGGAGCAGGTCGCAGACAAGCGTTTCCTGGAAGTCGGGTGAAATTATCCCCATGGCCTACACCCAGCTTGTTAAGGTTACGGATGGGGTTGGTAGCTCAGCGGAACGGTTCGGTTACTCAATTGCGTCCCTGGGCGATGTGAATGGCAACGGGGTGGTAGATTTTGCGGTGAGTGCACCCTACGCTGACTATTCAGGCAGGACTGACTGCGGAGCCGTCTATGTTTTCTATGGATACAAGGGGATGGAATTTGCAAATATTAACCCCGGCAATGCAAACATCACGATATACGGAAACAATTCGAACGATAACCTCGGGTGGAACATCACGGCTGCTGACATTGACGGCAACGGTGTGAGCGAGCTTATCATAGGTGCCCCCAATGCCTCAAATGGCACCCTGAGGCCAGGAAGAGTTTATGTGGTTCCGAGTTCAGCCCTGAGTTCCCCAAAAACAATTGATTTGAGCATCTATCCCTACGGAATAAAATGCATAAACGGGACTGGCGAAGGGGACAGGTTTGGCTGGTCTTTGAGTGCCGGGAATACGAACGGGGTCAGCACGACAGACCTGATTGTCGGCGCCCCTGGTGTTGGTCAGGATGTCTATTCCACCGATTTTGAAGGCAGCACCGACGAGGGCTGGACCCATTACAACACAGGTGGAAGTGCAACTGACCAGTGGCAGAGGGGTACGCCCACGAGCCCCCCAACACCTAGAAGTGGCACCAAATGCTGGGGCACGAATCTGGCTGGAAATTACGCCAACGGGTACAGTGCGGCACTGGAGAGTCCACAGATAAAACTGCCGGCTGGAGCTTTGTATCTCTCTTTCTGGCACTGGCGGGATTTTCAAGCAACATCTGCACCGAATGATGGGGGCCTACTTGAGATAGCCACATCAGATGATAATTTCGCCACATGGACCCAGATTAACCTGCACATGCCCTATTCTCCATGGCCCCATTACAACGGCACAATCACCTCAACCACGAATCCCCTCTACAACAAGGAAGCCTGGTATGCGGATGTCCAGGCGTGGTATGAATGCACAGTCCTTCTGGGTGATTATGCCGGCAAAACGATTAAGGTGAGATTCCATTTTGGCTCGGACAGTACAACTGTTGCGAGGGGCTGGTACATTGATGATTTCAGGGTCTGGGGTCCTGCAGGCAGAACCTATGTGTTTTACGATGGTACAATGCCCAACTTTGCGAAGAATGCGAACGCGATTCTTGCAGGGGCATACCCGAATGAGCAGTTTGGATACAGCGTTTCTGGTGGCGGAGACCTGAACAACGATGGAAAGGATGACCTTGCGGTTGGAAGTCCGAACTTTAAGAACAACAACATAGAGAGTGGGAGGGGTAGGGTCTCTGCTTTCAATGGAGGCTCCCTCGCACCGACCCAGATTTTCCTTGAAGGGTTTGAGACGCCTGAGATAAGCAATCAAATCCCGGGATGGTATGAAAATTCGAATAATGCTAACATTGCAACCCTTGTAACTACTCCTACCCACAGCGGGAGCAGGGCCGCACGGCTTCAGGGACACCTAACACAGATAGCATACATCGGGAAGGAGTTTGACATGAGAAATGCCACCAATGTCCAGCTTTCATGGTGGTGGCGGTCCTCTGGTCTGGATGCGGGTGAGGATGGAGAGGTATATCTCTTTGCCGAGGACCGCTGGTTCTGTTTGATCATGGCGGTGCCGAACACAACTGCCTATGAGCAGGTAACCATAGATTTGAGCAAGTACTTTTACATGACCTCGAGCATTGTCGTCGAATTTGATATCTGGGCAAATGCAAACAATGAGTATGTGTATATTGACGATGTTGTGCTCACGGCCACCAGGTCTAAAAAGATTATCCCGACAAGCACGAACAGTGGCTTTGGCACGAGCGTGGCAATTACACCGAGTTTGAACGGGGATGCTTACGGCGACCTGATTGTCGGGGCCCCGAACAACAACTCGGCAAGGGGTTCTGCGAACGTGTATTATCATTATCCAAATGCGGCAGGCATTTCCGAGCCGTGCGCAATAACGGATATGTGGATAGGGTATTTGCTCGACTCTTCCGAATTTCTTGCCCAAGCATTTGTTGCCCCGAAGACGGGATATATCTCTGCCGTGGAAGTATCCTGTGTGGATTACGGTACTGATTCCACCGCCGCCTATTTTTCAATAAATGCCACAAGTGCAGGATTGCCTGGAAGTGCAATCTCCTCCCAGGAAGCCATGGACTTTACCTCGTGGGGCGAGTGGAAGGTAATCAATTTTGCAACGCCTCCATATGTGACCCAGGGTGCAACATACTGGATTGTGGGCATAAATTATGATTCAACCAACAATGGATATATCTGGCTTGCAGACAACAGCAATCCGTATCCCGACGCGGGTTCCTCGTGGACTTCTGGTGGGGCATGGCAGACCCCGACCGCGGATGACCTGTGCTTTATAGTCCACTATGCCCCGAATGCCACGATCTCCGGTGCAAACGCGGGAGACAACTTCGGCTTCTCGGTGGGTTACCTCGGTGATCTCAACGGCAATGGCTCGAAGGACTTTGCGGTGGGTGCACCAAACGCCGGAAACACTGGTGCAATCTATGTGTTTGATGGCAACCGCATCCAGAGCGTCATGACTGCGACTGGTGCGGAGTTCTACTACTTCGGCTCTACATCCGGTTCAAACCTCGGCTGGGCGGTTGCGGGTGTGGGCGATGTTAACGCGGATGCCTTCAAGGACCTGTGCACTGGGGCACCTGCAAACAGTTCGAACAACGGGTATTCGGTTGTGGTTTCAACCCAGGTTCATGAGTGCCAGTTTGCGTTCCTTTTCATGGCTGCAGTGCCCGCGATACCTGGCTCTATTGTGTTCCGTGCAAGACAGAGAAAAAGAAAGTGCCAGATATCGCAGGTTTAGAAAAATTTATATTGTAGGAAAACAATTGGCGAACGACTATTATGCCAAAAATATGTCCCCTTTGCAACTATGAAAATGATGATACAGCGAGCCATTGTACTCTATGTAATTACATGTTCCCGAAGACAGTCCATGAAAAACTGGATGAAATTTTTGAAAAGATTGAAATCGAGAAGCAGGAGCCCACCGTTCCCGAAATTGTGGAAAGCAGAACCACTGCCAGTTTGGACTACAATCATGATAGAGAAGAATACAGCGGACTGAGGGATGAAAGCGAAGGCAAGATCAATGGAATGAAATCCCCGCATTATCCCGGATACAGGGCTAGACATCAAAGAATCCAGAAACAGAAAAGGATTTATTTCTATGTCGTCCCAGTTATTACGGTTATTCTGCTTCTTGTGGGGGTTGGCTGCCTGCTTCTAATAAAGAAAGAGAAAATCCAGCTGGATGGAGAGCTTTCGGACTGGGAAGGGGCTAGGAAGAGCCAGTTTTCCGCAGGCACTGGGCTTACCCAGATAGACATAGTGGGCGCAGCGATAGAAAGCGATGAGAAATGGTATTATTTTCTTGTGGAAGTCAGAGGGGAACTTTTCGTAGGTGATGCGAGGCAGAACAATTCCGGCTACATGGACATCCTGCAGATTTTTGTGGATACCGACAGGAATCCGGAGACAGGGTATTATGTGAAGGGCATCGGGGCCGAGTATGTGCTGAATATTGGTGGATGCAGGGGCGAAATTTCCAGCCATGAAGTTTACAAGTTCGATGAAACCCGGAGCAGGTTTGACTGGGAAGGCAGGGTCGGATATGGCAGCATAGAGTGTGCTAAATCCCTCCACGCGGTCGAATTGCGGGTCCAGAAAAAGGTGTTCAACACCGAGACCATAGAAGTTGTTTACCACATGTTTTCCTACAACGGCATGGAAGATTTCTCGGATTACATAGTTTCGAACAAGGAGCCAGCCCTCGTGTGCAATGT
>JAOAJK010000032.1 GCA_026414225.1 Thermoplasmata archaeon | reverse complement strand
GCCCAAGGCAGAGCTTGAGCTCGCAAGAACAATTTCTGCGAAGGGGCTTGTGTTTGAAAGGAAGGGAGAGTATGAAAAAGCCCTGGAATGCCAGCACCATGCTCTTGCGGTATTTGAGAGGCTGAAAGCCGAGAAGGACATTACCAGTGCGCTTCACAGGATTGGGACCGTGCAATTGTACCGTGGGGAATATGACAAAGCACTGGAGTTTTACAGAAAAAGCCTGGAGCTGCGGGAGAAACTCGGAGATGTGCGGGGGATTTCCTCCTCCTACAACAACATTGGCGTTGTTTACGATGCCAAAGGCGAACATGAGAAGGCACTGGTGCTCTACAAAAAGAGCCTGGAGATGTATGAGAAACTCGGAGATGTGCGTGGTATCTCATCCTCCTGCAACAACATTGGGCTTGTCTATTATGACAAGGGCGAATACGAGAAGGCACTGGAGCTCAACAAAAAAAGCCTGGCATTGAAGGAGAAACTTGGAGATGTGGGGGGTATTGCGTTTTCCTACACCAATATCGGATTTATCTACTGGGAAAAAGGGGATTACACAAGGGCACTGGAGTTCTTTGAAAAAAGCCTGGTGTTGTGGGAAAAACTCGGAGATGTGCGTGGTGTCGCTATTTCCTACTACAGCATGGGGCTTGTCTACGCTCACAAAGGAGAGTATGAGAAGGCACTGGGGTTCTTCACAAAGAGCCATAAAATCGCGCTTGAAATTGGTAACAGATCCACCTTAATTTATGCCCTTGCGGGTCTTGCAGAGTGTTCGTTGGCTCTGGGGAATCTGGAGGCGTGCAGAAGCCATCTTGCGGGGGCAAAGAAGATTGCGGAGGAAATAGGCGAAAAATCTGCAGAAGCCAATGTACTTTATGTTTCTGGTAAGCTTCTGGCTGCGGAGGGAAAGGTTGTGGAGGCAGAGGCGGAGCTGGAAAGGGTGGTGGAGCTATACGAGAGCATAAGACAGGCAGGTGTGAATTACTACAAAGTATTGTTTGAACTCGGAAAGCTGAGGAAAGATAATGCCTTGCTGGAAAAGGCACTGGTTTTCTTTGAAAAAATTGGCGACAAGCCCTGGGCTGAGAAAGTGAGAAAGGAAACACTGGATTATTTCAAGTAAATTGGTCTGCAACTCTTAAATATCATGAGATATTGGGTTTATGGGAAAATGAAAATGGAGCGATTTCCACTGGAGTTTGTGGACAGGGAGAAGGAACTTTCGGCGTTGAAGCTGGCTATGGAGAATGCAAAATTGGGGCGGGGAAGCACTGTTCTGGTAACTGGAGAAATCGGTGTGGGCAAGACGCGGCTCGCCGAGGAATTTGCCAAGATTTGCGAAAAAGAGGGTTTCACAGTGCTTTCCTCAATGTGCATAGGAAGCAATGAACCTGCCTACCTGCCAGTACTCACCGTGCTTCAGAATTACGCTAAGAAAGCCAGTGAGCAAACCGCGGGCTATGTCCCGCTTGGCCTTGCGGGCTTTCAGAGTTTTGAAATTGATGAAAGAACTCCGAATGCACTGGCAAGGGAGCAAACTAGAATGCTTGAATATCTGCTCAATCAGTTCACAGGAATTGCAAAAAAACAGCCAGTCATTCTTATGATTGATGATTTGCATCTCGCAGATTCGGCAACCCTTGCCTTCTTCCATTATCTGGCACGGAATATCAAGAATGAGAGGATTGTTGCGGTTGCCACATTTATCAGGGAACAAGCCAGCACTGAAAGTCCGTTTGCAAAGACCCTTAGAAACATGAACATCGAACGGCTCCACACAGTTCTAGAACTTGGGAATTTCAGCGAAAAAGAAATTCAGGTGATTGCAGAGAACACAGGGGTCCTCCAGTCAAAGGAAATTGCCCACTACATCTACGAAAAAACCTCGGGTAATCCTCTCTTTGTGGTAGAGTTTCTGGCAGCAATCCGAAGTTTGGAAGTAATAGACATAGATGCGGTCAGAAAAATGGAATTACCTGATACTGTCAAGGATACCGTGCGCTTCCGTGTGTTGAAGCTTGAGGAAAGAACAAGGAAGGTGTTATCAGGATGTGCAATCTTAGGGAGAATGTTTGAATATTCGGTGCTTGCTGCGGTTGCAGGAGTTAAAGAGGAAGAGTTGCTGGATGCAATTGAAACTCTTATCTCCCAGAATTTTTTGAGCGAGAGCGACGAACTTGAGGAGGGTTATAAATTTGTGAGCAACACAATTCAGGAAGTTGTATACGAAGACCTAACTGCGGTGAGAAAGCGATTCATGCATCAGAAAGCCGCAGAGGCCATCGAGAATCTTCATTCCGGTGATGAAAAATTCTGGAGTATTCTTGCAACGCATTACAAGGAAAGTGGCAATAGAACGAAGTTTCTAGAATACGCGATAAAAGCCGGGAGAAGTGCAGCAAGGAAATTTGCGAATTCAGAATCTATGGAATTCTTGGAAGAGGTGCTGGAAGTTCTGGGAGAATCTGGTGAAGAGAAATCCAGAAAAGTGGCGTTACTCTGGGAAATTGTTGATATACTTGAACTTGAAGGAAAGTATGATGAGGCAGTTAACAGATTACAATATATAATTGCAAACACGGATGCAGAGCAGCCAGTTGAAGCGGGCAGGGCCTACAGAAGATGCTGTGAAATCCACACCAAAAAGGGCGAATACGAGAAAGCATTTGAGGATGCGGAGCGGGCTGAGAAACTGCTCAGTGCGAAGCCAGATGGGGGTATAGAGCTCGCAAGGGTTTTTTCTGCCGCGGGCAATGTGTTCCTAAGAGTAGGGAATTATGAAAAGGCCCTGAGGTGCCTGGAGAAGGCGATTGAGGTGTTTGAGAGGATAGATGCGAGAAACGATATTGCAAAAGCCCTGAACAAGATTGGTGTGGTGCACTGGCATCTCGGAAAATATGAGAAGGCACTGGAATTCCTCAAAAAAAGCCAGGAGTTGCACGAGATGTTGGGTGATATTCAGGGTATCTCAGATACAAACAACAACATTGGGATCATCTACTGGAATATGGGTGAATATGAGAAGGCCCTCGGGTTCTTTATAAAAGGGCTGGAGTTGCGGGAGAAGATAGGCGATGTGCGGGGCATTGCAGGTTCATACCACAATATGGGGGTCATCTACGATGAGAAGGGGGACTATGATAAGGCGCTGGAGTTTTACAGGAAAAGTCTAGAACTTGAGGAAAAAATAGGAAATGTGCAGGGGATTGCCGTCTCCTACAACAACATCGGAGAGGTGTATGGGATTAAGGGCGAATACAAGGAGGCACTGCAGTTTTACATGAAAAGTTTGGAGTTACGGGAGAAAATAGGGGATGTGCGGGGCGCTGCAACCGCATACAACAACATAGGTGAGGTATATGGTATTAAAGGTGAATACGAAAAAGCCCTGCAATTTTTTGCAAAGAGCCTGGAATTGCGGGAGAAGATACGAGATATGCAGGGCATTGCAATGTCATATGGGAATATTGGACTTATCTACAACGAGAGAGAGGAATACGGGAAGGCACTGGAGTGGCTCGAAAAAAGCCTCCAGATTTCCACGGAGATCGGGGAAAAATATCTGATGATGGATGCTCTTGGGTCTCTGGTAGAATGTTATTTAGGGCTGAGAGATTTTGAATCCTGCAGAAGGCATCTTGCGGAGATGAAGAAGGTCGCAGGTGAACTTGGCCAGTGTGCCTCTAAAGCAGCTGTGCTGTATATTGCAGGAAAACTGCTCTCAGCAGAAGGAAAACTTGCAGAAGCGGAGGCCGAGTTGAAAAAAGCGGTTGAGATTTACGAGAGCATAAAAAGGTGCGATGTGGATTACTACAGAACCGTTTTTGAACTCGGGCGGGTGAGCGGGGATAAAGGGTTGCTCGAAAAGGCACTGGGATTTTTTGAGAGAGTCGAGAACAAGGTGTGGGCTGAAAGGGTGAGAAGGGAATTGGGCGGCAAAACCGAAACTATATAATCTCCCTCTATTTTACAATCAATCATGGTGGAACCTATCAGAATTGCAGATGCATTCAAGAAGGCACAGCCGGGGGATAGCATCTCCGTGAGGGGCTGGATCTACAGAACGAGGAGCAGTGGAGGGATTGTCTTTACGGTGTTAAGGGACAGCACTGGAATCCTGCAGTGCACCGTGATAAAGGGAGAGCTGCCTGAAGAGGACTTCAAGAGTGCGGAAAAGGCACTGGTTGAGTCCTCGGTGATTGTTGAGGGCGTGCTCAGGGAGGATAAGCGGGCACCCGGCGGCAGGGAGATTACTGCAAAGAAATTCAATGTGGTTCACTTTGCAGAGCGGTTCCCAATCTTCAAAGACCAGACCGAAGAATTCCTGCTGGACAACCGCCATCTCTGGCTCCGCTCAAGGGAGATGACGGCAACGATGAAGGTTAAAGCAATGATTCTGAGGGCAGCAAGGGAATGGTTTTTCGAAAACGGGTTCATTGAAACCACGCCTCCGATCCTCACGGAGAATGCGTGTGAAGGGGGTTCAACCCTCTTTGAACTCAAATACTTTGAGAAAAAGGGCTATCTTTCCCAGAGTGCCCAGCTTTACCTCGAGGCGCTGATTTTCTCCCTTGAGAAGGTCTGGTCCCTCACTCCCTCCTTCCGTGCAGAGAAATCCAGAACGCCAAGGCATCTCGCAGAATTCTGGCATCTAGAGGAGGAGGCGGCATGGGTCACGCTCAGCGGAAACCTGGAAATCCAGGAACAGCTTGTGAGTTATATCTGCCAGTATCTTGCGAAGAATTCTAGGGAGGAACTCGAGTTTCTCGGGAGGAATCCAGACGACCTGAAGGTGATTGAGCCCCCGTTCCAGCGAATTTCCTATACGAAGGCGGTGGATATTCTCAGAGATAAGGGGTACGAATTCAGATGGGGCGATGACTTCGGCACGAATGAGGAGAGGGAGTTGAGCATGCTCGATAACAAGCCAGTGTTCATAATCCGTTATCCTGCGGAAATCAAGCCCTTCTACATGAAAATCACTCCAGACAACCCAAAAACCGTGGAAAACGCGGACATGCTTGCACCGGAAGGTGTCGGGGAAATTATCGGGGGTAGCGAGCGTGAAACCAACATTGAGTCAATGAAGGAACGGCTGTTGAGAGAGAATGCCAATCTGGAAAACTATCAGTGGTACTTTGACCTCAGAAAGTTCGGGTCGGTGCCCCACTCTGGTTTCGGGCTCGGCATTGAGCGAGTGGTGAGATGGATTGGAAAGAGGGAGCACATCCGGGATACTGTGCCATTCCCGAGAACGGTTGCAAGGTTATCCCCATGAACGAGGTATTCAGGCAGACCATATTTATCCACCGCGACGAAAAGATTGTGCTGCTTGAAATCCTTGAGGAGGGAAAATTAAAGTACTTTGCCTACACCTATGTCGCAAGGGAGCGTCACGGAAACTGGATGCCCGTGGTTCGCTGGGATAACTTCGAGAACATACCCCATGTTGAGAAATACGATGAAAATGGGGGCCTGATTGAGAGAATGGAAACCGAACATAAAACCAGGAATGAAATCATCCAGCTTATCACCACATTCAGAAAAAACTTGCTGGCAATGAATCTGGGCGGGATGTAGATGCAGATAGAATTGAAAAAGGAATACTCACAGAAGGATGTTGCGAAGCTTACTCAGGACCTTGCTGAAAAGTACGGCTCGCTGGAGCGGCTCGAGCAGAGCATAGAACTTTCAAAATGCACCAAACCGTTTGCAGTGGATGACTTCTTTGTCTGGAAAGCCCTGACAGAAGGGGGTAAGCTCACGGAGAGCACCGTAATTACCTACACCGAGGTATTCAACATTCTTACCCAGAGGCGAGTAGAATTGCTTGAGTACTTGCAGACCCGGAACCCGGTTTCAATCAGGCAGATTGCAGAGGAACTGGGAAGGGACTACAAGAATGTGTACGACGATATTTCCGCCCTTGAGGATGCAGAACTCGTGGTGACTAAAAAGAAGGGCAGAAATGTCTACATCACCTCGGCCGTGTCTTCAATAATGATATCCTTTCAAAAAGGAGGATTTTAAGGAAAAACTTATTTACCAATCACACCATAAATTGTTTTTTTCAATTCTGGCAAATACATTTACGAAATACACCATAAATCCTGCAGAAAAGCCCCAAAACCCTGTTTTTTCCGAAATCTATTTAAATACAAATGTAATATCAAACTGCAGATGTTGGAGAAAAAGGATAAAAATCAGGTGGAAGCGAAAAAATTTGCGGATGTGGAGTATAAAATTTCTCAAAAGATTGACCATTGCAAGCTTGACCTTTTGTGGAAGGAGGGAGGACTATTCCTCACCCTCTCCGAGGTGCTAATTTCCCACGGAGAGCAATTTTATGTGATTCCCATCAAAGAAATCGAGCACATTTCAATCGTGAGTGAGAAACCTGTTAAAATTGTTCTTGAATTCGGAAACATAGAACTGGTATTCACGGGTGAGGCAGGGCACAAGCTCAGTGCACTCAGACACCTGCTCCTTCCCTACATCAAAAGTGCGGGTGAGCCCAGCGATAAATTGAAGGTGCTGCTACTTTACTGGGCAATGGGGATACAGTCAATCAAGCCACTCAGTGCCGCGATGGGTATAGGCGTCGAGGAATGTGACATGCTCGTAGCAGAAGCTAGGGATAGGAAATACATCTCAAGTAAGGGCAAGCTCACAAAACAAGCAATGGAATTGTTTTCACCAGCAGAGCGGGAAAAGCTGGATATTTTAATGAAAAAATCTGGGACCAAGAGGGGTGCGGGGGACGATGACTGAGAAGACGGGAAAAGCAAATGTGGAAAGGCCAGTTTTTCAGAGCTTTGCCGAGGCCATGAGCACCTTTGCGGAACTCACGAAGCTTGAGACCTCCATAGAAATTGCGCTGAAGGAGGCAGCTGTGCCCCACCACGAAACCAGAAAAATGCTCAGGGCAATGAATGTGCTTGATACGGAAGCAACCCCCTTGTTTCAGTTCATGGTCCTGCTCTTTGAGAAAACAGGGCTTGGAAAGTTAAAGCTGGCGAGGAAGGAAATCTTCAGGATGGAATTTACTGTGGAAGGATGCCAGGTGTGCAAGCTCTACAAGAACGCTCAGGGGAAAACCTGCTATATCACCGCAGAGACCATTTCGAAGTTCTTCACAACCGATTTGGACATTCCGTCCGTGTGTAAAGAGATGGAATGCGGAAATGAGGGTGGAAAGGTCTGTAGATTTCTCGTGGAGATGCAGCCCCTTGCGGTTTATCAGATTGCTCTGGATAGCACAGATAACGAGATTATTGAGATCCTCTTCAAAAAAGGAGAGTCAGCCCTTACATGCAAGCAGATTGCGGAAGAGACGGGGTATGCCGAGGAAGAGGTAAAGTTCAGATGCGAGATTCTTGAAAAATTCAGAATTATTGATTCCAGGTTGAAACTGACAGAAATTGGAATTGCCTACAGAAAGAACCGGAGCAAGGTGCAGAGGGAGGAGAAGGTATTTCCACCCCCATGGAAGAACATCTCTAAAATTACTGAGAACATTGCTGCAGCCGAGTCCTTTGCGGAGGCGATAGCGAGGAGTGTGGAACAGGAGGCGGAGATCGTTATTGATGAGAAAGATATCATCAATCTTGCGGAGGAGGCCAAGAAAAGCAAGAGCTTTGCAGAATTGCTGTTCAAAAGAATGAAGGATGAAAATAAGGAGGAGGACAAAAATGACCGGAAATAGGATAAAAACAGGAATTTTTGGACTGGATGCTCTGATAGAAGGCGGACTGAGGGACAAAACTGCGGTGGTGATTGTGGGTTCCAGCGGTACCGGTAAGACCACTTTTGCAATGCAGTTCCTGATGCATGGCATCGAGCTCGGAGAGCAGGGGCTGTATGTGACGATGGAGGAAAGCCCGGAGCAGATAATGAGAGAGGCGTCCTACATGGGCTGGGACATGAAGAAACACTATGAGAAGAACCTCTTCTTCATCCATCTCAAGGGCAGGAATTTCAAGAAGATGGTGGAGGAACAGCTTCCCCAGCTTGTGAAGGCAAGGAGTGACTATGACATCAAGACAAGGGTCGTGATTGACCCGATGACCCCGGTTATCTGGGCTACCCAGGAAAAGCTGGACCAGCGGGAGTTGATAGGTAAGCTTTTCTATACGCTGAAGGAACTCGGACCCGTTATTGCGACTGTGGAAGAACATGCAAGGCCAGGGGAAACAATCGGGGAGGATGTGCTCCTGCCCATCTATCTCGCTGACGGCGTGATTCATCTGGAGTATTATCCAATAGGCGGAGTATTCAACCGGACCCTCAAAATTGTGAAGATGAGGGGCACCCACCATGGTGAGGGGGTTTATCCCTACATGTTTGCGAGGGGCGTCGGTGTGATCGTCAGGAGTTCTGCGGTGGAAGTTCCGAAGGTGGCAACGAAGCCGTACGAGACCCTGTTTGCAGAGGCAATCAAAACTGCGGAGACCCTGAAGGCACCACAGGGAATAATCGAGCGCCTGAAAGCGATGAAGGAAAACTGGGATTATGAGTTCTCACCCGAGGAGGCCCTCCAGATAATACTCGAATCGCTGAAGAAGTGAGACCATGGCAGCGGGCAAAACAGTGAAGAAGATTGAGAAGACGATGGAGGCGGAAACTGCCAGCTTACTCAAGGACATAATTCTCATGGAGATGAGAAAGCTCGCCGAGACCACAGGTGTGGAAATAGTGCTCTTCGTGGGGGTTGACGGAAGAAATTTTTCCTCAATCATTCCACCGACGCTCTCACCACTCCAGTTCCATATGTTCAACCTGCTCAAGCAGAATATTCCCTCAATCTGTTCCCAGCTGAAAAACGAAAATCTCATAGAATCAATCCAGAGTTATGAAAACGGCACGATATACATCACGGGTGTCGGAAGGAACCTGTTTCTCGCGAGCGTGAAAACAGGCAATGTGAGTTTCAACGAAAGTGTCGAGATTTCCAAAAAACTTGCATCAGGGGCAATCGTGCTTGAATACCTGACAAGTCAGAAACCCACGGACGACAAATCCCTTGAAAAACTGCCAGAGGATGTGAGAACCGAGATCAAGCAACTCACGAGACAGCTGTTTGTCGAACGGTTTGAGCAGACGAGACAGTACAAGAAAAACATGGAAATTCTTGCCTACATAAAGGAAAAGCTTGCGACTGTTGTCGGAGTCGGTGCCGTGAACGAGATTGTGGAACTCACATTCAATGAAATGGGCACCTCTGCGCCTTACATGAACGACTCTCTCTGGCTTGCATTCGTGGAGAGGTTAATTAAAGAGCATGTGAAGCGGCTCAGCGGCGAAATTGTCGCGGAGGAGTGCTACAAGACATGGGTGCCGGAGATAGAGAAGAAGCTGAAGATGTTTGTATGAGGTAGCTTCCATGGAAGAAATAAAGCCAGGTGATAAGGAACAGCCGGAAAACGGGAATGGGGGCAACGGGCAGATCGCAGAGGGCAGTGCCGCCCCGGTGCCCGACGGGGGAAACCCGGGATCCGGAACCCAGGAACCAGGGCAGCCCGTGGACCTTGCGGAGAAAAAGGAGCCTGATAGGGAGGAGAGAGGCGGTGAAAGGGAGAAATTAACCGAAGTGATTGCAAGGATTGAAAACGGTGAGAAAAAACTCGCCGAGATTGAAGCCAGAATTGAACAGATTCAGGAGGAAATGAAAAGTTTTAGAACACTGGTGGCCACGGTTAATAATCTGAGTGAGACGATAAAGTCGGCAGGTGAGTACGCAAGCAACATGCTGGATACTGCCTTTAAGGACAAATTTTCGAATACTGCAAGGGAAATAGAGAAATTAAACGAAAAAATAACGATGCTTGTGGACGAGGTGGGTGCCGGTGAGGGACTGAATGTGGGCAAAATCCCGCCCACAATTCTCGAGATAGTATATCAGAGCACCCTTGATG
The DNA here is from genome assembly GCA_026414225.1 of Thermoplasmata archaeon. GTDB lineage: Archaea > Thermoplasmatota > Thermoplasmata > Lutacidiplasmatales > SKW197 > SKW197. Next base: position 4,640 of record JAOAJK010000032.1, on the reverse strand, counting down.
ATGTGGTTAACGCTATTTTCAGGCATCTGGGTTATGCCGAAGCTGAACGCAGAATTGCGGAAACCCTTGAGGAAATCCGTGAGAGGACCAGCGGTAGCGAGCTTTTCAGATTTGACGGGAAGCGAATTCGCGCGAGGGATGTGGCAAAGAGCATTGAGAAGAAACTGGTATCCGCGAGGCAGATGCAGACCACCTACGACGAGCTTTTAAGGAAGCTGCTTGAACTTGTGCCTGGCTATAAACCAAAAAATTTCAGGGCAATGATCAAGTTGAAGAGCCAGGAATATAGTGTGGACAGCACGATTCATCTCACCGAACGGGTTTCGGAGCTGGAGAAATGGATGGCTAAAATGGAGGGTTTGCTCGGTGAAGCAGACCAGAGGGAAGTTAGCGTTCTGGAAAGCCTGAATGAGCTTACAGGACGGATTGAGGAACTTCGGAGAATGATGAGCGAGGGCAACGCAGCCCTCCGCGCTACACTTGAGGAATACAATGCACGGCTTGCAAATCTGGAGGCGGAGATGGAGAGCACCCGTGGGGAAGCTAGAACTGGCATTGAAGGGGTTTTAAGGAGAATTCAGGTGATTGAAGAACGGCTTGGAATTGTGCCAGAACCAGTTGAAAAACCGGAGGAGATAAAACCGGAGGTATGCGGGGAGAAGCAGGAAACAGGGGAGATCAGCGGGGATGAGAGTTTTCTGTACTATGCGGTTGAAAATGAGAGGAGTTTGACGGACTTGAAAAGCACCCTCTCACTCATGTTTTCCGATGAGAAGATTGAGGCGTTGATAGAGAATCTTTTGAAAAAGGGCTGCATCGAGAAATTTGAGAAAGCTGGTGAGATTTATCTTAGGAGGGTGGAGAGGAAGGAAGAGACGGTGGAGCCCTCTCTCGAGGAAAAAATCCTCCAGGCAATGGAAGACGGATTTACCTTCAGAAAGCTCCAGCACAGGTTCAAGGATGTGGACAAGGCAGCACTTCAGGCAGCCCTTGAAAAGCTGATTGATGAAGGTAAAATTTATGTGGAGGGCACGGAGCGGAGAAAAATTTACAGAATTCCCAGTCCATCTATCGAGGAGAAAAAAGATGGAGGTGTATAAAAAATGTTGGATATAGCGCTGGTGTCGCTCATACAGGATATGAGCGAAAAGGCGGGTGTGGAAGGCACGATACAGTACTGGCTCAGAGTGGGCGAAAACCTGGCGAGAAGAATGGGGAAGGAGGCATACATGGGCTGGCCCTCCTTCAATGTGGCGTTGCGCGAGGGCAGAACAGCGTTTTCCATAGAAGGCGATGTGAGTGCTCTGACGGACCTGGCAATAACGGATGTCGATGGGGATGTGGTGGGCTACATATACGCCCTGAAAAGGTGTGTATTCCAGCCCACGATTCTGCGGATCCGTTACAGCGTGGGCGAACTTCCGAAGGCGGACAGACAGGTGGCGGAGGAATACAACAACACGGTGAGAAACTCTGCTGTATGCAACTTCTGCGTGATCCACCAGAAATTCAGGGAGGAAGTTGCAAAGAACATCACAGTGGCCGACCAGGTGCTGGAATGCTACCAGCTTGCAAACCGTGGCTTCCTCGGTGATACGAAGACAGACGAGGCAGCATTGAAGAAGATCGGAGTGAATCCGGAGTATGTGCGGAGCTTGCTGCGAAACTATGCGTGTGTCTATGCGATGCTGATGAAAGGGGCAAGATTGAAAGGTGAGGAGGGATCCAGATGAGCAAGGAAACCCAGATAACCAGATTGATTGAGGACAACCCGTTCGTTGATGTTGCCGCCTATCTGTTCCTCGAAGACATAGCGGACAAGCAGGGGCCTGCAGGAATGAACAACTACCTCGTGTCACTCGCAAATTCGCTGGCGAGATCAATGCCCGAGGAAGAGTACAAGACCTGGGAGGAATTCAGGAGCGCCCTTGCTTCAAACAGGAGCATCCTCACCACATTTGAGGATGTGGTGCTCCCGACCGAGAACTGCATCGTGACCACGAAGTGCCCGTTCGGAAGGGGCTGGACAGAGTACACGAAGCGCATAGGCAACTTTGCAAAGGTCCATACGGATGTTGCGGAGTACTACAATACAACGGTGAAGCCGAGCGTGGTTGACACCCAGTGCATCATCCACCAGACCTTCCGTTCTGCAGCTGCAGAGCGAATAAAGGTGGGTGGAAAGCGTGTGAAGTATGCCCAGGTAGCAGCGGTTTCAGAGTACGGTGTGAGAAAGATTGTGCCCGAGGAGTGGTTGCCGATTCTGCTGAACACAGCGAAGATTTCAAGGACAGAACTGAACATGATACTGAGGAACAATTCCTGTGTCTGGGTGCTCTACACAGAGTAAACCTTCCTTTCTCAATTTTTTGGGTGTTCTTTTTGAGGCTGTTGAAAAAATCAGGTAATATTGTTTATCTTAAGCTCGAGGAGCCGGCAGAGATAGATAAATACAGTGTGCCCCAGTACGGGGTAAACAAGGGATTTGAATTTTTCAGAGGGCTCGGGGTGATTGATTATGCCAGAACATTCAAGTCATGGCTCAGGAAATTCCCGAGGCCTGTGTTTATCGCGGCGGTCGAGAACAACACGGTGGTCGGGTGGGTTTTCATTGAAGAATGGGAGAATTGTGCGAAGGACGGTGGGCCAGTGCATGTGCTGCGCGCGATTGAGGTCCTGCCAGGATACAGGAATACCAAAATCGGTTTTCGTTTGCTGCTCCTCGGTTTGCTGTTTGTTGTGGGCTACATGATAACCAAGCCAATCACACCCGAAGCCCGGAGATTTTTTAAAAAGTATGGCTTCATGGAGGAAGCGGAGTTTCGCAGGGTGCCCGTGGACCTTTCTTCCCACACGGGCTACCTGATTCTGCCGCCCTTCAGAAGGAAGATGCTGCTTGAGAGCATGAGTGCCTACTTTGAGGTTTGAGGGTTCAGATAAAAATATATACACGCACGAATATTGAAGGGTGGTATATATGTTAAGAATTGGGGTTATTGGCACAGGAGTAATGGGGCAGAATCATGCAAGGGTGGCCGCAACCCTGCGGAAGGATGTGGGTCTGACCGCAGTTTCTGATTTGAACGAAGAGGTAGGAAAATCCGTTGCGAAAAGGTTCGGTTGTGAGTATTTCAGGGACTATCGCGGGATGAAGGATATGGTGGATGCGGTTGTGGTTGCCACACCTACTAAAACACACGATGCTATTGCGATAGAAATGCTGAATGCGGGCAAGCATGTGATGGTTGAGAAACCGCTCGCAATTGATGTTGCAAGTGCGGAAAAAATTGTTGAGGCGGCTGAGGCCCAGGGGCTCGTGCTTGCTGTGGGGCACATAGAGAGACATAATCCTGCAGTGAAGTTCGTGAGGACAGCACTGGCAAAGGGACAGTTCGGACGGCTGTTTGCAATGTATTCCAAACGGATTTCGCCATTCCCTGCCAGAGTAAACGATGTCGGGGTCGTGAATGACATAGGCGTCCATGAGGTGGATGTGCAGCGATACCTTGCCGAGAGCGAGGTGGTGAGTGTGTCTGCTTATGGAGGTAAGGTAAATGGCGGACCGCATGAGGACCATGCCAACATCCTGCTCGATTTCGAGAATGGAGTCAAGGGGACAATTGTTGTGAACTGGCTTGCACCGATAAAGATAAGGAAGCTGGAGCTGCTCTGCAGCAAGGTGTTTGTTGAGATGGATTACATCGAACAGGAACTCAATGTCAGCACCTCGCAGATCATGGATTTTGAGCCAGGGGATTCATTCCTTTACCCCATGGAATACAACATGCGGCAGATTTACCTGAAGAAGCAGGAACCCCTCAAGCTGGAGCACGAGGATTTTGTGAATGCAATTCTGGAAAAGAGGAAGCCGCTTGTTGACGGGAAGGAAGGAGTCCAGAACATCCGGGTGTGTGAGGCGGTGATGAGGGCGATGGGAGAGAAGGCGAAGATAGAAGTTTCAGACTCAAGAGGTTTTTAAAACCAACATCAATATCATGGCGGATGCAAACCGATGGCTTTGCACGCTCGCCCTCCAGAACTCTACTTAAATGGACGCACTCAAATTCGGTCGAAAGTACGGCGAGAATTTTGCGGTAATACCCAAAGCTGAAGTCGGCATTCCACTCCATGAAGGTTCAAATGCAGGATGCTATTTAACATTTGCCCGTGCATCCAGAATTGCATCAACACTCCGAGGGCGGCAGATAGAGAAGGAAATCCCGATGTTGAAAAGTAAACTGGGAGAAGTGTTCGGAAGGGAGGAATGAGTATCTATACCCACGGAAAGGCACTTATATAGGTTTGTTTTTGGCTTAAAGAAGTTGGAGGAACGCTATGATCAAATTTGGACCAGCAGGAATTCCGCTCTCATGCAAGGGCAGGACCCTGAGAGACGGAATAGTTGATGTTCATTCTCTTGGGCTCACAGCACTGGAATACCAGATTCTTCGCGTGAATGTGATTGAGCGTTCACCGTACGACGATGAAATCGGAAAGACAATGGCGGAGGTGGGCGAATTCGTGTTTGAAATCGTGAGGCGGGAAAAGAAGAAGGTGACCGTAATTTCTGACATGGAGGAAAAAATCCGTGGGAAGGACACACTCAGAATCCTCCTCACAGCTCCAACGAGAAATGTGGC
>JAOAJK010000031.1 GCA_026414225.1 Thermoplasmata archaeon | reverse complement strand
TCCAACGAACAGCACACACCAGCGGGGGAGCATCGCCCTAATAATGGAAACGATATATTTAAGGTTGCCTGAAGGGATGCTGTGTTGCGTAAATTTGAAGAATACATTTTACCGTAACGCTATGCAAGAGAATAGAGGCCTTACTGCCAGTAAGAACACTAGCCGCAGTGTATCATGTTCCCCTCTATTTTCCCCATTCCTACATTCGGCAAATAGTCCAGTGATAACTTACGCAACACAGCACCCACAGCGAAATCTTTATATAGAAGAACTTTTATACCAATTTTAGGTGATAGACATGATGGGGCAAGGTACACCTGTAATTATTCTGAAAGAAGGTACGAGCAGAGAAAGAGGAAAGGGCGCTGTTTACAATAATATTGCAGCAGCAAAGGCAGTGGCAGATGCAGTGAGAACCACACTTGGGCCGAGAGGCATGGACAAGATGCTTGTTGATAGTCTCGGAGATGTCGTGATAACCAACGATGGTGTGACCATCCTGAAAGAGATTGACGTGGAGCATCCAGCCGCAAAGATGCTGGTGGAGGTTGCAAAGACACAGGACCAGCAGTGCGGCGATGGCACCACAACGGCGGTAATTCTCACAGGAGAGTTGCTGAAGAAGGCTGAGGAACTCCTGGACCAGAATGTGCATCCCACGGTGATTACAAAGGGGTTCAACATTGCAGCGGAGGAAGCGATAAAGGCCCTGAAGGAAAAAATTGCATTTGAGGTAAAACCAGAGGATGATGAAACCCTGAAGAAAATTGCAATTACCGCAATGAACAGCAAGGGTGTTGGACTCGCAAGAGAGAAACTCGCGGAGATTGCAGTGAAGGCAGTAAAGGCAGTGATAAGCAAGAAGGATGGCAAGATTACCTTTGACCCAGGCCACATTAAGATTGAGAAGAAGCATGGCGGCAGTGTGGAGGACACCTCCCTGATTGACGGCGTGCTGATCGATAAGGAGAGAGCGCACCCGAAGATGCCCACGGTGGTAAAGGACGCAAAGATTGCCCTTATAAACTCAGCACTTGAGATAAAGAAGGGGGAGTTTGACACTCACATCCAGATAAGGGACCCTGCAAAGCTGCAGATGTTCATTGACGAGGAACAGAACGCCCTGAAGCGAAAGGTGGAGATGATAAAGAAGAGCGGTGCAAATGTGGTCTTCTGCCAGAAGGGCATCGACGATGTCGCCCTCCACTTCATGGCAAAGGATGGCATCTTCGCAATCAAGCAGATGAAGGAGTCGGACATGGTGAAACTCGCAAGAGCCACGGGTGCAAGAATTATCACTGCCCTTGACGACCTGACAGAAAGCGACCTGGGCACCGCCGCCCTGATCGAGGAGAAGAAGATCGGGGATTCCAAGATGACCTTCGTGACAGGGTGCAAGAATCCGAGGTCCGTGTCCATACTCATCAGGGGCGGCACCGAGCATGTGGTAGCCGAAATCGAACGCTCGTTGAACGACGCAATAAGGGTTATTGGCGTGACACTCGAGGATGGTCTGGCTGTCACAGGTGGAGGTTCACCGGAAATTGAGCTGGCACTCCATCTCAGGGACTTTGCACCCAAGGTGAGTGGCAGGGAGCAGCTGGCTGTTGAGGCATTTGCAAGAGCGCTGGAGGTTGTGCCGTGGGCACTTGCGGAAAACGCGGGCCTTGATGCCATCAACATCTTGATTGAACTCAGGGCAGCCCATGAAGGGAAGAAGGGCAGCAAGACCATGGGCGTCGATGTGCTCTCCGGAAAGGTTGCGGATATGCTGAAACTGAATGTGATTGAACCAGTGCGTGTAAAGACCCAGGCAATCCACTCTGCAACAGAATCTGCGGTGATGATCCTGAGGATTGACGACATAATTGCCTCAAAGAAATCAGAGCCCCCGAAGGGCGGTGGACCTGGAGGAGGCATGCCAGGCGGCATGCCCCCGATGATGTAAAAACCCAACCATTTTTCCTATTTTTTCTGTTTTATGCGCAAAAGACATCTTGAAATCTTGCTTTCAGGTCTGGAAAATCTGGAGGAGCCTGATGTTGCCCTGGAACAGTATTCCACTCCACCAGGGATTGCTGCAGAAATTCTCTACATTGCATACACGCTTGGTGACATTGTGGGAAAGAATGTAATCGACCTGGGATGCGGATGCGGGATTTTTGCAATCGGTGCAGCAATTCTCGGGGCGAAAAAAAGTGCTGGCATCGACGCAGACCCCCGTGCAGTGGAGAAGGCAATGGAGAATGCGGCAAAACTGGGTGTGGAGCCGGAGTTTTTCTGCAGTGATGTGGAGGATGTGACGGGCAGTTATGATACCGTGCTCCAGAACCCTCCTTTCGGGTGCCAGAGTAAACATGCAGACCTCCCGTTTGTCAAAAAGGCAGCGGAAATAGGAAAGGTGATTTATTCCCTGCATCGGGCTGAGACAGAAAGGTTTATAGAACAGGAATTTTTGAGGAGAAATTGCAGAATCACGCATAAGGAGAAGTATGCGTTCCCGATAAAGAGAACCTACAAATTTCACAGAAAAAATGAACTCAAGTTTGAGGTTGTGATGCTCAGAGCAGAGAGGTTGAAATGATGTATAAAGGTGTGATAATACCCGGTGAAGAAATTGGGACCACTGAAGAATATATCGCTGGAAATGGAACATTTGAGAAGGATGGAAAAATTGTTGCCTGCGTCCTCGGCTTTCTGAAGATCGATGAGAACGAGAGAAGGGTCGAGGTTGTGCCGATAAATCCCCCCTCAACAATAAAGAAGAACAGCACCGTCTATTGTGTGGTTGAAGATTTAAAGCAGGCAATGGCAATTGTGGAAGTAATTTCAGTTGACAGCAAGATCCGAGAGATTGCGGGCACGACCCAGGGTGCAATCCATATCTCAAAGATATCCCAGAAGTATGTGGAAAATATCACCTCCGTGCTCAGAATCGGAGATATTTTGAGGGCCGGTGTGCTTCAGTCCGCGCCCACCATTCAACTCTACATCAATGAACCACATCTGGGTGTCATAAAGGCATACTGCATCCGTTGCCGTCGTCCGCTCGTGCGCAAGCCAAATTTAAGGGAAAACACCCTTTACTGCGAGAACTGTGACCGCGTTGAGACCAGAAAAATTGCAGATGATTACGGGAATGTAGTGCCTGACTGGAAGAAATAACACCTTGGAAAGGTATATATCTTCTTTTCTATTTTGGGTTTTCAGGTGATTGACATGAAGAAGGACCTGATTTCTGTATTGGATATGGAAGATTATCTGCCAGAGTTGATTGATGAAGCGGTTACGCTGAAAGCAAAACTGAAAAATCGCGAGATTCTGGAGCCGCTGAAAAACAGAAGTATCGGAATGATATTTGAGAAGCCGAGCACGAGAACAAGAGTGTCATTTGAAGTGGGAATCACGCAGCTTGGGGGCCATGCCCTCTACCTCAGCCCGAAGGACATGCAGCTCGGGAGGGGCGAGACCATTGCAGATACCGCAAGGGTGCTTTCAAGGTATGTGGATGCAATTGTCTACCGTGCCTTTGACCACAACATGGTCGTGGAACTTGCCAAGAATGCCACCGTGCCCGTGATTAACGCTCTGGACAACCTGGAACATCCCTGCCAGTGCGCTGCAGACCTGATGACGATAAAGGAACACAAGGGCGATTTCAGGGGACGAAAGATGGTCTATGTGGGTGATGGCAACAATGTGTGTAATTCCCTCCTGCTCGGTGCCGCGATTGTGGGCATGAACATGGTCGCCTGCTGCCCTGAGGGTTACTATCCAAACAAAAAAATCTTCGAGACCGCTGTGAAAATAGGAAAAAAGAACGGAGCAACGATAGAGATTATGGAGGAGCCAGAGAATGCAGTGAAGGATGCCGATGTAATCTACACAGATGTCTGGGTCTCAATGGGCGATGAGGCAGAGAAAGAGAAGAGGGAAAAGGTGTTCAAGCCCTACCAGGTGAACATGAAGTTGCTGAAGAAGGCAAAGAAGGATTGCATCTTCATGCACTGCCTCCCTGCTCACAGGGGCTACGAGGTCACGGACGATGTGGTCGATAGCAAACAATCCGTGGTGTTTGATGAGGCGGAAAACCGTCTCCACGCCCAGAAAGCAATAATGTTGCGGTTGATAGAGCACTGAGATGCAAGGTAAATTTTTTTCACTGTTTCTCCTTCTTCTGTTTTTCCTGCTTTTCTGGAGAAGCGGGGTGCCATCCGGGGCTACCCACTTACCGGAACCTCCAGTTTCTCCATGCTCACAGAACCCTTATCTCCAGAATGCAGAGTGCGCCGCAAGGTGGCTCATGTCCGTTGCGAAACAACCTTCTCCCGGGTGCTACAAATGGTTCGCATCCGAGCAAAACTCGACCTGGTATTACCTTGAACTTTCGGAAGGGGTCTGCGGAATCGGACAGTTCTTCGTAAAACTTTACAACCGCACAGGAAACGCCACCTACCTCCAGTATGCGGAAGGTGGAGCCCGGTGGCTGATTTCAAAGGCAATCCAGGTCTCACCAGACGCCTGCAAGTGGGAATGGTTCGAGGGTTATCCAAGTTACCAGACAGATAAGTTTGGAGGTGTGGGTGCTGTTGGCGAATTCTTCCTTCTGCTCTGGAAAACGACCGGAAATGCTACCTATCTCGAATATTCAAAGAAAGCCGCGAACTGGCTGGTGAGCAAGGCAGTGCCGCAATACGGGGGCTATAAATGGAACATCGAGGAAGGTTCAACCATCAATTTCACAGGATGGGCCCACGGGGTTGCAGGGGTTGCGGATTTTCTCAGACAGCTGGCTGTTGAAACAGGCAACAGCACCTACATGGAGTATGCGGAAGGAGGGGCAAGGTGGCTGATCGCAATTGCCCAGCACCCTGCAGAAGGTCAGTATGCATGGGTGAGAATAGAAACTGATTCCACGCCCTCGATTTACTGGTGCGGGGGCACAACAGGAATTGTGCAATTCTTCGTTCTCATGTATGAAACCACAGGAAATGCCACCTATCTGGAATATGCGAAGGGCGGGGCAAACTGGCTGATTTCGAAGGCGGTGAGCGTAAGCCCCGGAAACACCACCTTCACCCAGTATTACAACATCTTTTGCCATGGAGACCCGAGCACATCCTATGTGATGTTCATGGTTTACAACGCTACTGGTAACCGCACATACCTCAAATACGGAATGGAGAGTGCAAACTGGACAATTTCGACTGGCATCGTGGTGAACGAGAGAATGATGAAATGGCCAGCAATTATCGGCACTGACTATTACGAAACCTCGCTGCTCAGGGGAGCCGCGGGCATCGGCCACCAGATGCTCTACGCGTATGCAATCTCCGGAAATCAGGTTTATCTTGAAACAGCAAAGAAGGCCGCAAACTGGGTTGGAAGCGTTGCCGTAGAGGTTACTCCAGGTGTGAAAAAATGGAACTGGGAGGAATTTTTACGGCCGGATGCTGAATTCTACACAGGGTGGTATTTTGGTGCTGCGGGCATAGGGCTCTTTTTCCTCGAGATTGAACCATTCTGGGTTCCTGAACCCTACGGTGTGGACATCGTTGGCGGCGACAGGGTGAATGTTGGTGCACCTGGCGAAACAGTGCTCTACCAGGTAGAGATTAGAAATACCGGTTCCAACACAGACAACATCTCCCTTCTCAATTCCAGCATTCCTGCAGGCTGGGATGTCACCATAGATTTCAATGGAAGTGATGTGCTTCCAGATGAATTGAGAACCGCGTACATTAATGTCACGGTGCCTTCGGATGCGGGGGAGGGCGAGAGCATGCAGTTTGTACTCACCGCCATCTCCGGAACAAATCCATCAATCCAGGATAAAATCAACATCACCACATTCGTGCACAACCCTGTTGCAGAGGGGAACTGGCTCTTCCTTCCTTCCGGCCTCTTACCGCTCCTGCTATTGCTGGCAGTCTGCACAGGTTCTTTCCAGATGCTCCATACTCCCGAGAAAGGTGCCATCAAAAAGATAAAACTCTGATTTTTTCCTGCTCAAATGGTTCCAGGAAACAAGAAAGCCGTTAAGGGACGGGTCGTTAATCTCCCGCATGCCAACGAAATCGCTTGCTGACGGCATCACAAAAAGTTTCCTGGCTTTTTTGAGCCCGAACTTTGCCCTGAACCTGCTGTTCACCTCCGCAACAACCCAGCACTTATAACTCTTCACCCTCCCCAGCCCATCCCTGAACCTGACGCAGGGATGGACATGCCCGCACACGATTGTTCTGCAATCTGCAATTGCTGGCGCTGGATAACAATGTCCATGCAGGAAACCGATGTCCCCGTAAGCAAAGCTCTTGCGAACCTCCACATAATCCGGTAGGATTATACCACCATCATGGTTTCCCCTTACCACGATTACCTTCCTGAACCAGGTTTCCAGAATCCTGAAAAAACCCAGGACTTCCTCTCGCTCTCTCTCCGTGGTTCGCCCTATGGTATGCTTCACATCCCCCAGATGCACCAGAATTTTTGCATTGTGGTGTCTTCCTGCGATTACCGCGGCCTCAGCATACCTCGGTGCCCCGCTCTGGACAGAAAAGCCAGCCTTCCTGAGATGCATCTCAATGCCTATGTGCGTGTCTGCGACTGCCAGAACCCCTGGATGCACAAAAAACGGAGTGCCGAAAATTATTTTCATTTCCTTCTTAACTCTTCCAGCAATTCCCTAGCCCTGTCCACTCTTATCTTCCGCTCAGCCACGAGTTTCTCAGCAATGAGGTCAATTTCCTCGCCAACAGCCCCCGCAGTTGCCGCAATGTTTCGGGCATGCAAACTCATGTGCCCCTTCTGAATTCCCTCTGTTGCCAGTGCACGGAGGGCCGCGAAGTTCTGGGCAAGGCCAACGCTTGCCATGATGCCCGCAAGTTCCTGGGCACTCTTGACGCCGAGGATCTTTATGGCGGCCTTTGCAGTGGGATGAACTGCGGTCACGCCTCCCACAAGCCCGACAGCGAGTGGTATCTCAATTGTCCCGACGAGGTTTCCCTCTGCGTCTTTCTCATACTTCGTAAGCGGTTTATAGGTTCCATGGGCATAGAAGGCGTACGAGTGGGCGCCCGCCTCGAGAGCCCTGAAGTCATTCCCGGTTGCTATGGCTACGGCACTTATTCCGTTCATGATGCCCTTGTTGTGGGTCGCACACCTGAACGGGTCAACCTCGGCAAGTTCATAGGCATCCAGAATTGCCTCAACTACATCCTCCCCGCCCAGTTCCAGATCATCCTTTCCAAGCAATTCCTTTTTAAACAGTGCCCTTGCCCTTGCCAGCCGATAAACCGCAAGATTGGAAAGTATCCGCAAAACTACCCTGCCGCCTGTGATCTTTTCGAGGAATGATGCAACCGCTTCAGCCATCGTATTCACTGCATTTGCGCCCATTGCATCCCTGGTATTTACAAGAAGGTGGACCACGACATAGCTCCCTCGCCTGCTCTCCAGAACACGCACATTCAGGTCCCTAGCACCACCACCAAGTTTAACCAGCACAGGGTCCTTCTCGTTAGCCATGGCTAGAATTTCCTCTCTATGTTCGAGTATCCGCATCTTCGCTCCGTAGGGGTCCGGAACCCTTGTCAGCTGCACCTGCCCTATCATCACCGGCTCGGTGGTTGTTGCTGTGAAACCACCACCAGCCCTCGCGAGCTTTGCTCCATGCGATGCAGCGGCAACGACCGAGGCCTCCTCAATTGCCATCGGCACGAGGTAATCCTTTCCGTTAATCAGAAAGTTTACAGCGATGCCCATGGGTAACATCATGCACCCAACCACATTTTCAATCATTCTATCCAGCATTTTGGGGTCAATGCTTGCGGGGTTTTTCACTGGCTCTAAATCCGCATCTCCTAAGTTTGCAAATTCCTTCACAAGTTTCAGTCGCTCATCAATGCTCATCTTGTAGAACCCAGAGATTTCCGATTTCATCGGGTCACCGGGGAAGAAAAGGAGCGTGGAGATAAATGCTTTTCCGTGCCCTTTTCATGTAGGGCTCATCTTTCCCTGTCCTTTCCATCTCCGATGAGATAGATTACCAGCGCCGTGATTGCGAAGCCAGAGGCAATATACATCACGGTGTGGAATGTGGTGATTGAGGCGTTGGCAAGGGCAATGTTCCCGATGACGAGCCCCGTGATTATCGGCCCGATGATGTTTGCCAGGCTAGTCGTGCCGCTGAGCAACCCGCTGGCCGTGGAATGTTCCTCGTTTCTTTCGTTGATGTACTTCAATGCCCCGACATACATCGTGGCCCAGGAAAGCCCGAGAATTATCTGGGTAGGAATCATCTGGTAGAAATCGGAGGCAAGGGTGAAGGTGAGAAAGGTCAGGGCAGAGAGTGCAAAGCTGAAAGGCAAAAGTTTGGTGGAGGCATACCGATCGAGGAAAAACATCGAGATGGCCTGCGTCCCCGTGTTTATTGCATAAAGGACTCCGATTTCAAATGCGGTACACCCGATGCGGGCGAGGAAAACAGGAAAAATTGCCCATATTGCCGTGGCTCCCGAATGGCGGATGAGGACGCCCACATAAGCCCGCCATGCCTTCTTTATCACCTTCTTCGGGAACATCGGCACAACATGCTTTTTTTCGGAGGTAAACGGGAGGAAAAACGCCAGAGCAAAGCCAGCAGCCATAAAGATGGAGCAGACAACAAAAATCAGTGCATAGTCCTTCACCTGCCCCACTATCAATGACCCGAGGGCAGTGCCTGCAGACCCGAAGCCAGCATAAATTCCGAGTTTCTTACTTCCCCTCTCGTAGGCATAGGCGATCAAGGCACCTGGAAAGATCCCAATTGCCGCACCGAAAAACATTCTGGCAATCACAAGGGTGTAAACCGAGTTAATCAGGAAGATGTGGGCGAGGCAGACAAAAACAGAGATGCCCAGCCCGAAAAGCATCACATACCGCTTGCCCCTCGTATCTGCCAGACGTCCGAAATACCACGAGGTGAGGAAGAGCGAGAAATTGTATCCGCTGATTATAGCCGTTAACTGGAAGCCATTGGCTCCCACATTGGACGCTATCTGGGGAATGAAGAGAGCAGCCCCGAAGATGGCGCAGTTCACGAGAAAGTTCACAGTTGCAACCCTGTAGAAGCCGTTCTGCATATGGTCGGGCATAAAAGAAGGGGTATATGGGGGTTTGGTTTTCTACCCTTCCCACCCATGCAACCGCGGTACAAAAGCCATGAGCACGGCCTGCTGGGTTATCTGGACTCTATCGGTATGCCCTTTGGAAAGCAAACCAATTGCCCCGATGCTCTGACCAATCTTTTTCTCTCCGTAGAGTTCTTCAAATGCCTCCTCAATACTCCTGCCCCTCTTCACAACCTCAACAACCTCTGGGGGATAGGAAAAGCCTGGACCATGGCCGAGCGTCATCCTGCCATACTTATCAACGATTGCACAGTACTGAACATCGAAATATCTTCCCATCGGCTTGCTGTAGAACAGCCCTGCCTCGATCCCTATACCATAATCACAGTCCCCAATTGCATTCAGTGCACGGTTTCTTGCACCTTTTACGGTCTTGCCCTCAAAAGGTTGCTCTCCAACGCCAGATTCAACGCTCCGCGGATAAAGCCGCATCTCCAAGGCAGGAAAAATCTTTGCAAGCACCGCTTTTGTTGCCTCGACCTTCACCGGGTTCGTGGACCCAAGAGCAATCGTAAGCGGTTTCAACCGTTTTCCAAGTCGATTTATCTCCCCAGCCCTTATCCTCGTTGACGAAATCGGAAATAGGTCCTCAGCGAGAACCTTCTTAACCACAACAATTTTCAGCTTCCTCAATTTTTTCTTCACCCGCATTCTGTTTATTTTCTCTGCCCGCTGCAGGGTTTCTGAAGAAACCACCAGAGCATCCAGTCCCTTCCTGAGGGTAATTCCATAGATGTCATTCAAGACGAGAATCTCATACGGTTTCCCGATCTTTTCAACAAACTCAGCCACATTCCTCTTCCGCACATCGAAAGGTTGTACCTCCCCCTTCCCGGCTGCGAGCTTATCGCTGGTTATCCCTATCAATACCTTGTCTCCGACTTCAAATGCCTTCTTCAGAAGGACTTCATGCCCCTTGTGAAGCCTGTCAAAGGTTCCACCGATGCCCACTATCATTTAAATCCCGACAACTGGAGCAGAAGGATGAACAGGAAGATTGCCATCCCAGCATACAGCAGATACACCAGCATCTTCTTCCTGCTCAATCTTGCTTCAAGCTCCTTCTCGCACTTTTTCCCGCAGACCTTCTTATCTGGCGGAATCACCTTATCGCAAATCACACAGTGTCTATGGTCCTCTACATCCATCCTACTTCACCCGTATCTCCCGGAATTCAGATTCCGCTTCAGTAAGCACCTTGCAACCGTCCTTCGTAACCAGAATGTCGTCCTCAATTCTCACACCTCCGATTTTTGGAATGTAAATGCCCGGCTCAACTGTAAGTATCATGTTTGGCTCGAGCACAATGTCCTGGGAGGGGCTCATACCTCCGGGGTCATGCACGGTCAAACCGAGCCCATGCCCGAGACCATGGGTAAATTTTCCCCTGTACCTCGAGCGGTTAATCACATCCTCTGCCGCCTTATGGCACTCCTTTGCCGACTTCCCGGCAGAGATGAAGTCAATTGCAGCGTCATGGGCTTCCAGCACGACCTCATACATTCGTTCCTGTTCCTTCGTGGCTTTTCCAGCAACAAAAGTTCTGGTAATGTCTGAGCAGTAACGGAGGTATCTTGCCCCGAAGTCACAGAGCACAAAATCCCCTTTTCTGAGCGTGCCTGTGCAGGCGGTATAATGCGGTTCGGCCGCATTTTTGCCAAATGCCACAATTGTTTCAAATGAAGGGGAATTCGCTCCATATTTTGTCATCAGATAGTTTATTTCTGCGACTACCTCGGTCTCCTTCATTCCGCTCTCCTTCACAAGCGTTGGAATTTCGTCAGCTACCTTCGAAGCGATCGTGCAGGCCTTCGCGATGCGCTCTATCTCGGTGGGGTCCTTTATCATTCTTGCCTTTCTCAACGCTTCCGAAACATCTACTACTTTTGCCTTCTTCGTGGCCTTTACTGTGTCAAGGTAGCCCTGATGTGTAATGTTCTCAAAATTTATGCCTACTTTCTTTGCTTTTCCAATCTTCTTCTTCAAGATTCTGGCTCTTTCTTCCCTGGTGCCAAATACTGTAATCGGGACCTTTGCATGCTTCGCAGTTTCTGCCTCAAGTTTTGTGGTCAAAATCTCAACCTCGCCATCCTTCCAGATAAGACAAATGCAACCCTCAAAAAGCCCATATGAGATGTCAGCCACATAGAAAAAATTCGGGTCTATGTTGGGTTCGGTGGCATTTCTAAGCACGATCACATCCACATCTTCCTTAAGGTTTCCAAGAATTTTTTCCAAGCGATGCTTCTGCATGGATGCTGAAAAGAAATGGGTGATAAAAAGGTTTCAGTCCCCTTTTTCAAACACTATGGAGCCGTAGCCCACCACCTCAAACATTTCCTCAACATCTCCAGATGTGGCATACTTCAAAAGCTTCCCTTTAAGCCCGAGTGCGTGAAGTAAGGTGAGCACTGGCCCATAGCCACACATTGAAATTCCGTACTTCCTTATTGTAGAGTAGAGTCCTTCTGGCTCGCAGTTAATAATTTTTTCAATCGCAAGCGCATCATACTTGTATGCCCATTCCCTGGGCACATAGTGGGAGAAGTCAGTGGAAGCGATTAAGCCCACATCCTTGTTGGCGGTTGCTATGACCTTCTTTATCGCCTCTCCTGTTCTTTTTGCCGTGGCCAAATCCATCCTGTACATGGCGATTGGCACAAACTGAATTTCCGGCTTGAAATACTGAAGAAACGGGAGATGAACCTCAATCGAATGCTCTTCCTCATGGGCCCTTCTATCGTCTGGAACCCCTGCAGCAATAAGTTTTTTTGCAAGGTCCATATCTATTTTTGCAGTACCAAGAGGAGTCAGGAAATCCTGCGTGGTAAGCGCCACATCCTCCCCAAATCCATGATGGTTCACACCCAGAATTATGAAGGTGTCCGGAAATCCATCCTCTGCAAGGGCACCGTAGGCGTGCGAGGCAATTGGTCCCGAGTAAACATAACCAGCATGCGGGGCTACAATTCCCACTATTTTCCTGTGCCCGGGCTCATTCAATTTCGGGATGCGTCCATATCCGAGTTTGTGAAGAAAGCATTGGTCGATCATCTTCCGTAAACTTGATGCACTGGCTGGATAAAAGGCACCCGCAACTGCTGGCTCTCTCAATGCCATGGGATGAAATGGGGTTGCGGCTATATAAAAGTATCCTTAAAATATCACCTTGTGTATTCCTGCTGCATGGCTGAACACTCAAAAAAACTGAAGGTGCTTGTCGCAAGTTCAGAGGTGGCTCCACTGGCTAAGACGGGAGGTCTTGCTGATGTGAGCGGAACCCTGCCAAAAGCACTTGTGCAGCAGGGCGTGGATGCGAGAATAATAATGCCCAGATACAAGAACATAGAAAAATGGGAGAGGACCCTTATGGACTTTCCCGTGTGTGTTGAAGAATATCCAGATACAGCGATAATCAGAGAGACGCAGATCTGGGGTAGTGTAAAGGCCTACCTCGTCGATTGCTACAGGTACTTTGAACGCAGTTCCCTATATGGGCAGCCAGATGATGCGAAAAGGTTTGCATTTTTTGCGAGGGCAGTAATCGAATTCCTCAAGAGGTATGAATGGAAGCCAGATATAATCCACTGCAATGACTGGCAGACGGGAATTATTCCCGCATATCTGCGGGTGGTCGAAAAGGAGAAGGAAGACCTTGCAAAAATCAGAACAGTGTTCACAATTCACAACCTTCAGTATCAGGGAAATTTCCCGCGGGAAGCGATAAAGTACACTGGACTACCGGAAAGTGTGTTCCGGATGGAAGAGATGGAATTCTACGGACAGCTGAGCTTCATGAAAGGGGGAATTGTGTATGCAGATGCGGTAACGACGGTGAGCCCGAACTACGCAAGGGAAATTCAAACCCAGGAATACGGGTATGGAATGGAGGGGCTTCTCAGATACATCTCGCCCAAACTTTCTGGGATTTTGAATGGAATTGACACGGAGTTTTTCAACCCCGAGACAGATAGATACCTGTATCAAAACTATGGAATTGAAAATGCGGTTGCGGGAAAGCGGAAAAATAAACTTGAGCTGCAGAAAGAACTCGGGTTAAAACCAGAGCCGGAGATTCCGCTTCTCACCTACATAGGGAGGCTCTCAGAACAAAAGGGAATTGACTTGATTGCTGACATCCTTCCGAAACTTCTGGATATGGATGTTCAGGTAGTAATTCTCGGCACGGGAGATAAATATTATGAGGAACTCGTGTCCACATTCAGAGAGGTGAGTGAGAAAATTGCGTGTGTTCTCAAATTTGATGAGGAGCTTGCCCACAAACTCTACGGTGGCGCCGACATAATCCTGATTCCCTCAAAATTTGAACCATGTGGTTTAATCCAGATGATTGCAATGCGATACGGGACCATTCCTATTGCTAGATACACGGGAGGCCTTGCTGATACTGTATTCGATGTAGATACTAACAAAGAAATGGGAAACGGGTTTCTGTTCACGAATTACCTTGGCGATGCGTTCATGAAAGCAATCTTGAGAGCCCTGGAGCATTTCAACAGAAAGGAGCTATGGTATTCTCTCGTGAAAAAAGATATGAAGTTAGATTTCTCCTGGACCCGTGCTGCACAGGAGTACATAAAACTATACAGCAGGATGGTCTAGTTTCCTTTTTTCTCCTCTTGCTTTGCGTTGACCTCTATCACCATTTTTGTAGGCGTGGGGAGCTTCGTGTTGGCTTTTCTCACTGCCTCCTTCGCAATGTCCAGTTTATCCTTCGGGACCTCAACTGTGAGAATCACATCGCCTATGTTTACCCTGGCAGCATGGCCAACCGCCTTTCCGAATGCTGCCCGCATGCCTCCGGAAACCCTGTCTGCACCCGCACCGGTTGCCATCTTATGCTCCCTCAGAACATTGTGAGGATATTTGCGAACAGTCAATCTGAACATGTTGGGTAATTTTGACTCGAGGACGCGGGTTGCACTAATTCTTGCGGCTTCATAGGCGATATCCCTTATCTGGCATGCTTCCAACGCCACGAGAGAAACTGCGCAGTCAAATTCTGCGGTTAGATTACCCATTTTAAACTGAGAAATACGGACATTGGGCACACCCCCCATGTATTCCTTTCGTGTGTAGGGCTGGCCTTCAATCTCTCTGTACATTCTACCTGGCTTCCTGACCATGTATATCACCTTTCTATGATTGTTGGAAATTGGTTCCACACAATGAACGGGATATATAAATATTTGTCTGTTGGCTTCTCATGTCGTGTGCTGCTTGTGCTGGATGTCTCCAAACAAGAACTTGCCACTCCCTGACTTGCCATACACCACATCGTGGTCCATTACAACATTGCCCCGCAAAATCACCACCTCGGGATAGCCAGTTAACTCCAGTCCTTCATACGGACTCCAGAAGATGCTTTTAAATTTCTTTGTGGCCTTGGGGTTCAGAAGCACAAGGTCCGCGTCCTTCCCCTTTTCAATGCCCCCTTTCGTCGTCAGTCCAAACCTTTCCGCCTGGGCACCCGATACTATCTCTGCAAATCTGGCCATGCTCATTCCCCGCTTTTTCACTCCGAAGGTAAAAATGAGGGGACAGAGGCCTTCAAGCCCAGGAATTCCTGCGGGTGCACTTTCCATTGGTTTCTGCTTCTCTTCAAGAGGCGTATAAAAGTGGTCTGTAGACACGAAGTCCAGAAGCCCGAAGGTCAGGGCTTCCCACAGGGCTTCCACATCCTCTTTTTCCCTGAGGGGCGGATTCATCTTGAGCAATGGGCCCTTCTCTTCCAAATCCTTCCTTGTAAAAACCAGATGGTGCGGGCACGCCTCTGCAC
>JAOAJK010000030.1 GCA_026414225.1 Thermoplasmata archaeon | reverse complement strand
ACCCTCCCCTTTTATGCGGATTATTTGTTCTGGGTTGAGGATGGGTCCAAACCCGAGAATAGAGGGTTAGACAGGTATGATGGCAGCAGTTGGATATTCACGGGGAACAGGGAAAATGCATATATCGGTTGGAGTGGAAATACGAACACAGAGATTTGCATCTCCCTCAGCGACATAGGTGCTAATTCATCCTCTCAGATAAAGTTATTAGTTTTCGCGCAGTGGGAGGATGCAGGAAATGTGTGGAATGCCTTCCCGAGAGAAAACCCAGTGGGTAGCGGGTCCCAAACATTCACCACATACTGGATATTTGATAGTTTGGGCAGCGGGGTTTCGCCGAACAAGGCGATGAAGGGGACTGTACCTTTCGCAATTGACGGTAACAGCGAACTGGCCCAAAAGGCATCTGAGTGGGGCTGGACTGGGGACGGGTCCGAAACAAATCCCTATGTGATTGAGAATTACAGGATAGATGCAAACGGGGGGACATACTGCCTCTGGATCAAGAATACGGACGCCTATTTCACGATCCGCAACTGCACGCTGTGGAACGCAACATCAACCTCTCCTGAACCCTATGGCACAGGAATTGCTCTGAAAAATGTCACGAACGGAAGGATAGAGAGCTGCAAATGCAGTGATTCCCGAGCAGGAATTTATGTGTATGGAAATTCTGAGAGTAACATACTAACTGGAAACGAGGTGCGGAGGAATTACTGGGGAGTTTGCATAGAGAATTCTGTTTTCACAACGATCAACAATAATATCATCTCCCAAAATACCTTTGGGGTCTACCTCTATAACTCTAACAGCAGCACCATATCTTACAACTGGATTACCAATAATTCCGATTATGGAGCTTACCTTACTAGCTACTCATCTGATAACACAATCCACCACAACAACTTCATCGCTAACAATGGTGCCAGCAAGGGTCTAACTGGCAACTGCCAGGCCTATGACACTGGAGGAAACAGGTGGTACATCTCGACCAAGGATGGAAAGGGTCTTGAAGGCAACTACTGGAGCAACTGGGATGGCATAGGAGACTATCCGATTGACGGTGGAACTAACAAAGACCCCTCTCCATTTGACAAGCCTGTAAGCGAATTCTCTCAGCTGCCAGTGCTTGTGCTGGTGCTCCTCGGCCTGCTGGTGCTCTTTGCCAGAAAACGGAAGCACTGAAACTCTCTTCCTTTTCCCAATTTTTCTTCCGACACCTTTATTTAGGATGCTGCAGTTAGTAGTTTGTGTCCTGGAAGCGTGCAATCTCTCATCTCCTTTCAAAAAAAGAGTGGTTGAACAGCACCGCATTCGTGTTTCAGTTCTCTATCCTGCTCTCACTCACAACCTACTATCTTTTCCGAGATTTTTTCACAGGCGTGTTTCTTGGTTATGCACTCACGATGCTTCTGCTCTGCCTCGTCGCGTTTATTCTCACGCTTCTGGCCCTCAGAAAAACCATCTCGTTTCGTGGGATTACCGCACCTGGAAACCTTCTTTTTGTCGCGGGGCTCTGCCTCCTATCTGCAGAGGCCCTGTTCCATAGCTTCGGTGCAGATGTGCTACGGTTTCCCCACAGTGTCTCCTTCTTTGCTGGAGTGCTTCTCCTTACCGCCGGGGCTTACCTCGTAGCCAAACTCACGGATTTCGAGAACAAGCATACGGTTGTTCTGATGCTCTGGATAACTGGGAATCTCTTGCTCCTTTTTGCGGTCTCAAAACACTGGTATGAAAACACGGCATTTTCTGTGCGGGACAGCATAGTCCTTTTCGGCGGTTCCATCATTTCTCTCCTTGGTGTTTTCCAGCACATATTAATCACCAACTATAGCAGGGAGATAGATAGCGCAACGCTCCTGGGTGACGCAAAGTATGTATCGGGCAAATTTGATGAGGCAATGGAGCACTACGAATCTGGCTTAAAACTTGACCCGAAAAACGAGTACCTGATTGTGAGAAAGGGAATGACGCTGCTGAGAATGGGGCTGAACGAAAACGCCTACACCCTATTCTCCACCGCCTCTGCTGAATTTCCTGACAGCCCAGAAATTCTGATGGGTGCAGGCATTGCAGCCACGAAGCTCGGGAGACACCGCACGGCCCTGGAGCATTTCCGTAGAGTTGAAAAAATCCAGAGGACTGCAGAACTCTACACTAACATCGGGAATGTCCTCTTCAATACGGGAAAGGTTGATGCAGCCCTCGCCTCATACAGAAAAGCCATTGAACTTGACAGAAGCTATGAGAATGCCTATCTGAATGCAGCAAACGTGCTCACGAGAGCCAGACGGTTTGAGGAGGCACTCGCACTCGTGAATGCTTTGCTCAAACTGAATCCCGGTTCTGCTGAAGCACACTATCAGCTGAGCAAAATCTACCTGGAAATGGGGGACTATGAGAAGAGCATTGAGGAAGTGGATGCCGCAATTATGCTGAAACCCTCATTCAGCGATGCCTGGATAGGGAGGGGAGCCCTGATGGAACGCATAAGGCAGGGAAAAATCGAAATTCAGCCAGCACCCATACCCTCCTCCTCCAGAAAAGCTACAGTCCTCAACATTCTCCGCCTCAGGATCTTCTCCACACTTGAGGAATATCAGAAGCTTGCCAGCGCAATGACACCCTCGGCTGCCTCGGAACTTCAGGAATCTGCGGAAACCAAAGAAACTCTGGAACATGCGAGGAATGCCTTTGTGAAAAAGAACTGGGAACTTGCTGTTAAAGCAGGAAGAAAGGTGCTGGAGAACCAGCCAGATAATCTAGATGCTCTGCTCATCGTTGCAAACTCGCTTGAAGCCATGGGAAATTACCGCGATGCCAGCACCTCCTACAGAAGGGCAGCAGAGATTTCTGGCAGAGCCGAGACATATATCAGGGCAGCTATCACGGCAGCAATGGCTGGCTTCTGGCTCGAAGCGGTGGAATCCACCGATGCAATGCTTGAAAAAAATCGAGAGAATGCGGAGGCATGGGTGCTTAAAGGGCTACTCCTTTACTTTCTGGAGGTCCCGTTATCAAGTATCGAGTGTTTTGAGTATGCGCTCGCATTTCAGCCAGAGAATAAGGACGCATTGTATGGTAAAGGCCTTGCCCTCATGAAGCTCGGGCTAGAAAGTGAGGCGGCAGCATGCTTTTCCCAGGCAAATGCAGTTTCCATCCATTTTACTGAGGTCTTTTCAAAACTTCCAGAAAAAAAGAAATCCCTGAAGGACTATCTCAGATACGCTGCAGAACTTGCCCATCAGAAGAAGTTTGAGGAAGCAATTCGTTTTCTGAACTTTGTGTTGAAGGTAAAGGGGGACGATGAGAATGTGTGTTATTTTGCGGCCGTTATCTACGGAGCCATGAAAAAATACAGGAAAGCAGAGGAACTGCTCAGAAAAGCCATTGAGAAAGACCCTGATAATCCCAACTTCATAACTGCAACTTCGGAAATTCTGCGAAAGGACGGCAGGGCTGAAGAAGGTGTGAGATTGATTGAGGAATATCTTGCGGAACACAAAGACCCGCCAGCGGATTTGATTGCGGAGTATGCCCTCTCACTGTGTGAGATAAATGCTGATGAAAAAGCCAGGGAGTTTATGGAGGCGGCTTTGAGGAAAGAACCAGATAATGAGAGAGTGAGGAGGGCGAGCAGGAATTTGAAGGTAGCATAGACCCACCTCTTCGTAACCTGCTTTAAGCCCATTCTTGGAATCGCACGACCACATGTCAGAACACCAATCTAAACCAAACATAAGTTTTATATCCAATGTTTGCTTAACTATGCACATGAGCAATGGAGCCATTCAACACGAGCTAGAGGCCTACCTTGTGAAAATGTTCGGCACAATGGTGGGTCCCACAATTGAACTCCAGAAAAAAAAGCTTGGAATTACTTCGCCATCTAACCAGATGTCAATCGATGATTATCTGAAGATTGCTGGTGCCCTAAAGATACTGTGTGAACAAATGGCAGGGCAATTACTCGCGGAACAGATGTACAGAGGAATGCTACAGATAATTGAAGCAGGAAAAAAAACCAGATAAAGGGTGATACTCATGGATGGAATGGAAAGAATCAGGACCTATGTTCAAGGATTGGATGAGCGTCTGGAAGGTGGCATCCCGAGGGGACATGTGGTGCTTATCTGTGGCTGTGCAGGAAGCATGAAATCCTCCTTTGTGTTCAATATTCTCTGGCATATGGCAAGGGAGAACAAGGGCAAGTGTCTTTATATAACGCTCGAAGAGAAAAGACCCTTGATTGAACGGAGAATGCTAAAAATTGGCAGAAATATAAAGGAGGTTGAGGAGAGCCTCACAATCATTGATTTGGGTTATCTCAGGAAGGAGATTGCAGATGCCGGGCTCGGGGAAATGGACTGGATAAAGTCACTTGAAGCCCAGATAAAGAACTTCCATGATTTAATGGGCTTCAATGTGGTCGCGCTCGATTCACTGAATGCCCTTTACGCCATAGCAAACATGAAAAATCCGCGAGATGACCTCTTTCACTTCTTTGAATTGATGAGGGACCTGAACATCACAGCGTTCCTGATTTCTGAGATGGAGCCAGATAGAATGAAATTCGGGCTGTATGGAATTGAGGATTTTCTGGCTGATGGCATAATCCATCTCGATCTGAGAAGAAGTGACATGAATGTGAACCTCTATGTGAGCGTAATCAAGATGCGTGAAACCAAACACGAGAGAAAGTATTTCCCGCTTATTATTGGGAGAGACAACAAGTTTGAGATTGTGATAAAATAATTTCAAATCACTTCTGCTTTTGAGAGCACAGTGATTCCATTTTTGCCAAGTTCATACGGTTTTATCTTCCTCGAGTGGGCGGTCCTCCGCATCTTCAGGACCTTCAGGAAGGTCTTTATTTCGCCCCCCTGCTGGGGGTCCTCAAGGTAATAGAGCACAATCACCCCATCCGAAACATACTCTACAATTCCATCCCTGGAAACATTCGGGTTATCCGGCTTCGCTTCTGCCGTAAATATTGCAGTTGCACCTGCATTTTTTATCTTCTGGCACAGTGAAAAAAGTGTTTCTCTCTTTTCCCCTTCGTTATCGAACATCATTGTAAGCAATGATATCGAGTCAATTACCAATCTTTGAACTCCCGAATTTTCTATCGCCTTCGGAAGTTCGTTTTTTATTTTTTCAATTGAATTTCTGGCATCGGATGGCTGGAGCTTATAAATTGCTAGAGACCCGTTCTCAGTGTATGCCCTAAGCTCAAAGCCGAAAGAGAGGGCATTCTCAATTATGGATTCTTCCTCCTCCTCCAGGGTGATAAACAGTGCCTTTTCTCCCCTCTTCAATCCATGGTTAATGAACTGGGTCGCGAGACAGGTTTTTCCAGTCCCGAAGGCACCGAGAACGCTCACTATGTGCCCCTTTGGAATGCCCCCATTCAGCATCTCGTCAAGTCCGCCTATACCTGTTTCCACCCTTTCCATGTTCACACCCTCACATAGCTTGAGACCACCAGCCCTTCTTGGGCATTAATCTCAATTGCAAATTTTGTGATTCTCTCATTATCCAGATGTAGCAGCAGGGGCATGAATTTTTCCACATACATGAACCTCTGTCTCTTTGAGGTCTTGGTGCTCTTGCTCCACTCAAATGTGATGATACCATCCACACTGTCCATCAGAAGCAGTTCTTTCTGGGGTTCAAGGATATTGGCAGTTAGTAGCAGGTAAATGACACCCTGCCATTTCTTTGCCACTCTCTGAAGACCTTTGAGCAGCGTCACAAGATCATAGAACTCAATTTTCTTCGTGATTACGAGGTCGGTTAATGCATCCAGCACCACCATGCTCTGCGGCGCATTTGTGTCCAGAAAGCCAATCAACTCCTCTAAAATATTGCCCGAACCTCTGTCCTTTCTAAAGATGCTGGTTTCCTCTCCTGCCCAGGAGGGAGGCACAACCGTCGCCCTGAAGTAATCCGCTGAAAAATCCTTGAAAAGCACGGATTTTGAGATGGCTTCGTAGTAATCCTGGGGGAATGAACTCCTAACTTCTCTGAGGAGGTCTTCCTTTGCCCTAGAAATTGTTATAAACAGGAATTTTTCTGGAATAAAACCTCTGGATTTTCTGAGGAAGAAGTCGGAATACTCTCTATCTTCTTTGGCCAGAATGAGTTTTGCCATTGATGTGATAACAAATTCAATGTTTCCGGCACCCATCTCACTTTTAAGAATGACCAGGCTCCCGCGTGGCACTCCACCTCCAATTATTGCATCAAAGTCGGCAACTGCGGTCGGAATCCGCTCCGCACTGGAATTTATATCTTCCTTCTTAACTGAGAAATCTACACCAGACATCATATTCTACTACCACACTTTCAGTTCCATTGTTGTAAATAAAGAGATACCAGAAATTTTCCGAAGGAACATTCCATGCCAGATTTATCTTTGTTCCGTTTGTGGTAAACACAGGTCTAACTGCTGAGAGGTTTCTATCTTTCCTGTATTCAAGGTAATTTAGAGTATCAAAAATAGATACTTCCACCTCGCTGGTTGCATTTATAGTTCCTGTGATGTTTCCACCTGCCTTCGAATAAAACTCAAGGACTATATCAGATTTTGGACTGATGGAGGTATTGGTAACGCTGTAATGCTTTGTCACCTCTTTTGGTGTGCTCCAGTCCTTGTAAAGGTAATATCCCGCTACTCCACAAATCAGGACTGCCAGTATTACTATCAGTGCGATGAACTGCGTGCGTGTTTCCATCGCGAGCCAAATGTTTTTCTGGGATTAAATACTTTTGTTTTTCGGGGTTCTCAACCATCTAATCACTGTGATAATGCCCAGCAATACGAGGGCGACCGCAACGGGTGGGAACGCGCCGAATTCACTCACAGGACTACCAATAGGATACCAGTCGCTCGCACCCGCACCGCCGTCTATTGGGTAGGCACTCGCACTGCCCCAGCCGTTGCCATCCCAGTTGCTCCAGTAGTTGCCTCTTTGCAATGTGCCGTTGTACCACGAATTCCCACCGACACTGTCGTTTGCCTGGCAGTTACCTATCACACCTTTACCTGCGCCGTTGTTGCCGACCAAGTAGTTTTGATAAATGTAGTTACCCGTGGAACCTGACTTGAGGTTAATTCCGTAGTATGTGTTGTTGCAAATCGAGTTATAGGTTATATTGTTGTTGCTGCTTCCGCCCCAGAGGACGACGCCATCCGAATAACTCCACGAAACATTGTTCAGATAGATGTCATTGTAGCTTGAGGAGTATATCCCGATTCCTACGCCTTCGTTAGCAATTACGGTGTTCTGGGAAATATTGTTGTATCTGCAGGATGCCCAGAGGGAAATGCCATAATATAGATTGTCAAAAACATTGTTATTGCTGACAACATTGTTGTTACTCAGTGCATAAAGAATTATTCCATAATAGGTGTTTTTACTTATGTTGTTACCAGATATAATATTGTGGGGTGATTTCTCCAAAAACACACCATATTTGTTGTTAGAGGCATTGTTATTTATTATGTTGTTGTTGCTTGAGTTATACAGATAGATGCCCCAGTTGGAATTACTAGTTACATTGTTTCCTGCTATGTTGTTGTTGCTTGAGTTATACAGATAGATACCGTGCTGGGAGTTGAGAGATGCATTGTTCCCGGTAATATTGTTGTAATCGCTTGAGGAATCCAGACAGATGCCGTGGTAGGTGTTACCCGAGGCAATGTTGCTTGCTATGATGTTGTTGCTTGAGGAAAACAGATAGATGCCATAGTTGCTATTGCCCGACGCATTGTTGTTCGTTATGTTGTTGCTGTTGCTTGAGAAAAACAGAACGATGCCGTAATTGCCGCTACCCGACACAGTGTTGTTTGTTACGGTGTTGTTGCATGAAGAAGACAGAAAGATGCCGTAGTAGTTATCTGACACATTGTTGCCCGTTATGTTGTTATTGTCACATGAATCTACTACCATGCCAGTATTTGCGTTCCCCCGCACATCGTTGGATACTATCACATTATTGCCCGAAAGATACATGTAAATTCCGTTATTATTGGACACCACAGTGTTATTCTCTATCCAGTTGTAATCGCAGTACTCCTGCAAGTGAATGCCCGTGTTTGCGCTACCGTTTATTGTGTTGTAACCCACATAGTTGTTCGTGGATGTATCATAAAGGTAGACCCCGAGGTTGTTTCCCGTAAGGAGGTTATTGAAAACGGTGTTGTAGGATGAATATACCAAACGGATTCCCATATAATTAGAGGTCACAAAATTGTTGTATATTCCGGTATCGGACGAAGTATCTACGGATATTCCCGTGTCTGTGTTGTGATGCACATCGTTGCTAGTTATCAGATTGTAACCGGTGCAAACGCTCAGGTAAATGCCAACCCGATTCAGAGAAATATTGTTGTATTGGAGTGTACCATTTACGACATTCCAGAGGGCAACACCCGAGCCACCAGGGTTATTGTTAAGGTATGTAGCATTCCAGATTTTGCATTTCTGGATTATGAAGTACACATCCGTGTTCTCTATCCAGATGCTGTAGGAGTCCCCGCCCCCGTCAATCTCGAACCCATCAATCATGTATGGATTCCAGGGGGCACCATTGCCAGGCCAGCCATACACAGATGCAAAGTAACTGAAGTTGGCATTTCCGATTATGTGGAGCCGCGGAAGCTTCGGGATTGCTGGTTCCGAGAGCGGATACCAGTCGCTTGCCCCAGCGGGGCCATCAAGTGGGTAAGCACTTGCTGTGCCCCAGCCACTGCGATCCCAGTTGCTCCAGTAGTTGCCTTTCTGCAATGTGCCGTTGTACCACGAATTCCCACCGGCACTGTCGTTTGCCTGGCGAGAACCGTTAACGCCCCTGGTAGCCCCGTTGTTTTTGATAAAATTGTTAAAGTGGATTTTGTTGGAGGAAGAGTACGCTACTGCGGAAACCCCATAACCCGTGTTCCAGGAAATGTTATTGTAGGTCAGGTTGTTGTTAACTGAGTTGTAGATGTAGATTCCGATATTATTCTGGGAAATCTCGTTGTGGAAAATTTTGCTGTTTGAGGTAGAGGCTAGCCAGAGTCCGTAGTTGGAGTTGGAAATCATCCTGTTGTAGGTGATGTTGTGGTTTCCCGATGCACTGATAAAGATTCCGTTGCCGTTCCCGACCACATCGTTGTAGGTGATGTTGATGTTGTTGTTTCCCATGTAAATCCAGATACCGATGCCATTATTGTATATGTTATTGTATCTCACCTCGCATCTGGTAGAGGCAGCCACATAAACGCCAGATTGTACATTATTGTAAACAGTGTTGGAATAGATATCTATTCTATCAGAGTACTGCGCCGCGATTCCCTGATTTCCAGAACTTACATCATTGTAAGCAACGGAATCGTTTTTCGTGTTATCAAGAAAGATCCCTGCTCCCAGTCCCATGAGGCTTCTTATTGTATTGTTAGTCACAGTTGTCCATGTGGAGTTGTAGATTCTTACACCAGAGTCCCCCACAAACTCCCCGCGATAATCAATCACATTCTTACTGATTGCGGACAGCGGGCAGGTTTCTAACACGATCCCACTGCGGATGTTATTGATTATGTTCTCGACAATCTGGATGCCTGGGGAATTGTGCGCAGTAACCCCGGTATTTCCAAATATGGTAGTTGCGGTAAATACATTTCTGTAAACTCCAGCATTCGTGGTAAATTCAATATCCAGTGCTGAGACATACGAAGTATCAAATGTAGAATCCGTAACATTTACCCACTGGCAGCCCACAATAATTGCTCCGAACAGGTTATTGCGAGATGTGATGTTCGTAATTGTAATGCCTGTGCTGAACCCTGCCTCAACAGCAACTGTCGCGTTTTCTATGGAAATATTTGCAACCCGGATGTTAGAGCAGTTAGCCAGCAGCACCTGCCCTGCATTCTCTGGTACATCAACCGCACCACTGTTCTTTAAGTAATATACTGGCTTTCCGTTAACAAGATTCGTACTAGCAATTTCGTGGGAATTCCATGCCCCGACAGTGTCGCCAAAGATTGCAATCCCATTCCGTGTGAACTCGTTAGAGAATACTGTACAATTCAGGGCATTGTTGAGAAACACTCCCACATAGTTGTTCTCAATTGCGTTCCAGGATACTGCGCCATTTGAGCCATTGTAGATTGCAATTCCGGAGCCATGCGGATCATCATCCACAATCGAAGCGTTTCTCAGGATGCAATCAAAGACATTGAAATACACCGTCGTATTCTCTATCCAGATACAGTATCCACTTCCCGCACCGTTAATGTAATACTTACCTATTATGTATGGATTTCCAGAGGACCCATTTCCAGCCCATCCATAAAATCCAGCGTAGTAGGCAAATTCCGCATTCCCTTTGATATGGAGCGGTGGGAGCACCGGTTTTGAGAGCGGATAGTAGTCCGAGGTCTCATACCCGCCGATCGGGTAGGCATTTGAGGTGCCCCAGCCATTGCCATCCCAGTTGCTCCAGTAGTTGCCTTCCTGCGCTGCTCCATCATACCATATGTTTCCACTCACTTCATCGTATGCCTGGTTGTTCCCGATAAAACCTTTGCCTGCACCGTTGTTCCGTATAAAACTGTTGTGGTGGATGGTAATATTAGTTGCAGAATCAGCAATAACAATACCGTAGAGTGCATTGGCATAGAAGAGGTTGTACAGGACAACCGTTCCAGAGCAATCGTAAGCGAATCTGAGTCCATATTGCCCTGATTGAGAAATGTTGTTGCAAATGATCGTTGTTTCACCACTGCCAGCAATTAGTATGCCTTCCCACGCATTGGAAATGATTCGGTTGTTTGCGATTAAATTATGGTGGGATGACCAGTAGATGTGAACGCCACAGGTAGGATTTCCCGATATATTGTTGCCCGTTATGTTGTTGTATGTGGAATACGCGAATTCCACACCCTTTTGATTGGCGTAGATTGCGTTTGAGAGAATTTCGTTGTTGTCTCCGTAGTTTGAATAAATTCCAGCAGCACTATTGTGATGCACATCGTTGTTTCTTATTTTGTTACCATCCGCATCCTGGATATAAACTCCATACTGCCCGTTACTCGCCACGCTGTTGTTGATGAGGGAGTTGTTTGTGGAGTATGCAATGTAAATTCCATTGAAATTGTCAAAAATTGTGTTGTCAGCAATTGTGTTGTTGGACGATGAAAGCAGGTAGACACCCTGTCCCAAATCTGAGCCGTTGGATATGGTGTTGCTGAGCACCTGGTTTTTCTCCGAACCCTGGGTCAGATACACCCCGTATGTAAAGTTGAGAATCACGGACTCTCTCACGACACCGTTTCTCGCATTTCGCAATTGAACTGCCGCATTATCATAGAATGGGTTACTGTTACCGCTTGCATTGTGCAAGTAGCAGTTCTTAATTACAAACCAGGCACTCGTGTTGCCGATGTAGATGCAAGATCCAAAACCAGATCCATCAATTTCCCAGTCGGAGATTATGTAGGGGTCCCATGGACTTCCTGTGCCACCCCTCACACCATTTGCGGGTGTGAAATCAGTGTCGCTGTTAATCCGTATTGGCAATCTTGTTGGCAGTTTCAGGGGGTAGAAGTCAGCAGCACCCGCACCGCCATCTAGCGGATATGCAAAAGGGCTGCTCCAGTTCTTGCCATCCCAGTTGCTCCAGTAATTCCCCACATATCCTGTATACCATGTGTTCAAAGTGGTGTCATCGTATGCCTGACTCATGCCACCATTTCCTCTCGTGGCCCCGCGGTTCTGGAAGAAATTGTTGTGGTGAATTAGATTGGTGCTGCTGAAAGATACCCTGGCAGCATAATAGCTATTGTTTGCAAAGTTATTGTAGGTAACAGTGTTTGAGTTGCTCTGGGTGAGAATGAGACCATAGTAATTCTGAGAGAAATTATTGCCAGATATCACATTGTTGCCACCGTAAGCAAAATTCGCACCGGCATAGGAATTCCTGAGAAATGTGTTATTTGCTATTTTTCCATATGTGAAATATGCCAGCATTATTCCAAATTCATTATCCGGGATTGTGTTGTTTTCTATTTTAGTATTGTTTGCTTGGATTGAGTAGATGCCGTGCCGTATGCTTCTTACAATAATATTCGATCTTATTGTATCATTTTCTGTATTCCTCATATAAATGGCGCAGAATTTGGAATCTACGAAATTGTTGCCAGTAATTGTGCTGTTCTTTGAGAACCCGATGAGGAGGGGCACCGTCGTATTGTCAATTGCTGTATTCTGCACAGTCATACCGGTGCAGTTCGCCAAGATAATCTGGCCTGCGTTTGTGGGAACCGTGATTCCCGTTTGATTGCTGTAATACCTTACAGCTTTGCCATTAACTAGATTACTTGTGGGAATTGTGTGGGTGTTCCAGCGGTCGATAGAAATCCCATCTAAAAAGATTCCATCGGAATACATCACATTACCCGTGAGGGTGAGATAGCGGCAAGTGCTGAGATATATCCCATTCTCAGGATTGAAGGACACATTGTTATTCTTTATATTTATGCCATCTGAAAGTTCAAGAAATATGCCATCCATGTTATTCAAAATAGTGTTGTTATCTATGACCGCATTTGAAACAAAGTTGAAGGCTATACCCACTCCAGATGGCCATGCACTCGCGTTCGTAGCGTTCCGTATCGTGGAGTTGCTTATCCTGAAGTAGAGGTTCGTGTTCTCAATCCAGATGTTGTAAGTTGAGGGTGTGCCAGTGGCGTTACCGTTAAGGTAGTATTTATCTATGAGGTATGGATTTGCTGAGGTTCCCGCACCGGGCCATCCATAAAGTTTTGCATGGGAAACTAGCTCCCCGTTGCCGTTTATGTGCAGCGGGGCGAATGTTCTGTAGGTTAAGGGATACCAGTCAGCGCTTCCAGACCCTCCATCAATCGGGTAAGCACTTGAGGTGCCCCAGCCGTTGCCATCCCAGTTGCTCCAGTAGTTGCCCTCATTTGAGGCAGGAGAATACCAGTAGTTGCTGCCACCGTTATCGTAGCCCTGGCACCTGCCATCAGATATGCCCTTAACCGCATTCCTGTTCCTGATAAGGTTGTTGTGATGGATGGAGTTGCCGGTAGAGGATAAAATGTATATCCCATAATTGGTATTGTTGTAAATCCAGTTGTAGAAGATTTGGTTATTGTTTGAGGACTGCTGGATGTCAATTCCGGTGTTACCAAAAGACACATTGTTGTCTGTTACATTGTTTTCTGAACTGCTCCAAACTAGGGCTATTCCGCTTCCACTATGATTCCAGATATAATTTTTAGCGATGGTATTCTTTGAGGCAGTATATAGATATATCCCGCTGGAAGTATTGTTCAGCTGATTGTACATGATGCTGTTTTGATTGCTACACCACACATAAATCGCAGGATTAGTGAAACCATACACCCTGTTCTGGAGTAATGAGTTGCCATTGCCATAACTTAAACAGATTCCCCAGGCAGTAATCCCAGTAATGTCGTTTTGGGACACGGTTGTGTTTTTGGCGTTATAGAAATAAATTCCGTATCTGCAGTTTCTGATGGTGTTATTAAACACGGTGGCATTCATCCCATTTTCAAGATAAATTCCGGTCTGGGCACTGCCTGTGGCATTTCTAAATGTGCAGTTCTGGATTACAAGATACAGATTCGTATTCGCTATTCTTGTGCAGTTCATGCTTGCGTTCGCGTTGATGTAATACCTGTCAACAATGTATGGCCTGCTACTCGTGCCCTCACCTCCCCAGCCGTAGAGTGAAGCATAGAACGCAAGTTCATAATTGCTGGATATATTGAGAGGATACAGAACGGGCATGCCAAGTGGATACCAGTCCCTCGAGCCCGTCGAAGCATTTACTACATAGGCGCCTGTGCCCCCCCAACCATTCCCGTCCCAGTTACTCCAGAAATTACCCTCGGTAATTGCATCCTCGTGCCAGTTGCTGGAACCCACATTTGTGTATGCCTGGGGTCCCCCAGTGGCGCCCTTTGTCAGACCTTTGTTACTAATGAAGTTGTTGTGGTGGATGTTGCAGTATTGGGCGCCGTTTATATAGAGTCCATAATCGAGATTGAAACACATCCAGTTGTATGTTATTGTTGTGTAGTTGCAATCGTAGTCCAGGCAAATTCCATACTTGGCATTCCCGGAAGCATTGTTGCAAAAGATTGTATTGTACTGGGACCTCAGGTAGGTGCCGTATACATATATTCCGTAGGTATTGTTGGAGGCTATGTTTTCAGTGATGTTGTTGGAGGCCGACTCGGATAGCTGAATCCCAGCTCGGCTGCCCGTAGCTCTGTTCCGTGAAATGCTGTTGCTGGAAGAGAAGGAGAGGTAAATCCCGGTGCTGTAGGAACTTCCAGAGTTTCCGCTCGCATTGTTGCCCCTGATGTTACACCACATGGAGTTCTCAACACGAATACCGTACCCTGAATTTCCAGAGTTGTTGCATGCGGTGCTGTTCACGATGGTTGTGTAGTTTGCATAGGTCAGGTATATTCCGTAGGCGGAACCGCCGGGGTACGAATTAAAGCTTGCATTGCATCCGGTCAGTGTATTATTGCCTGAATACCTTATGTGGATGCCTGCGTCCTTGTTGTATGTGGCGATGTTATTTGTGAGATTATTCCAGTGAGAGTTATCCAGATATATGCCTCGGCTGCCACTTTGCGTCCCGAAACTTGCATTGTTACCTGAAAGGTTGTTATAGGAGGAGTAGTAGAGGTAAATTCCATAATTACTGTTGTTAGAGACATTGTTGTTTGATATGGTGTTGTTATTTGCGGACCACAGATAGATGCCACGGTCAGAATTGCTGGAGGCATTGTTATTATTTACAGTATTGTTTCCGCTCCCGCCATACAGATAAATTCCATAGCGCGAGTTATTGCATTTGTTGGTGTCTATGCTCCCATTCGTCACATTTTTCAATGCAATACCAGAGCCATAGGGTTCAAGTCCAGAATTTGTCGCATTGAAGAGATTGCAGTTTCTTATTACGAAGTACGCCCTTGTATTCTGGATGAAGATCCCATATGCACCTCCATTCGCATTAATGTCCCAGCCCTCAATCCTGTAAGGGTCGGACTGCGTCCCGCTACCACCGACCACACCATTTCCAAGTGTGAACTGGGAATCGCCGTTTATCGCTATCGGCCCCCTCTGGTTGCCCTTTGCACCTTCTTTCACTTCGACTTCTTCATGCTGTATCCTCCCCGCCCTGTATGCAAACTCACTTGCATCCTTCTCTCCGAGCCAGTTGCTCATCTCAAAATAAAACTTTGTGTCGTTGTTAAGTCCAGCAATGGCACTGCCCGCGACGCTGAACTCAATCTTCCCGTCGCTCAGACCATGGACAATGCCAGCATTCGCAATCTCCTCCGCCCTTATTCCATTCTCCCATTTCCAGGCCTTCGCACTAACGACCTGTCCGTTCCTCCCCTGCAGCTCAATCAGATACCCGTGGGAAATCATGGCTGGGTTGAATGTGTTGATCGTGGAATTCATCAAATCAATGTAAACCCTCGCCACATCCAGACCCAGATTTTCCTTTATCACCACGGGTGCTGGAGGTCCTGGCTGCACCGGCGGTCTTCCAGCAACCACCGGTATCTCGCAGCCGGCGAGCATGCTCCCATCCACAGCCATGTAGAAGTACACATTGGTTGCAATTGCACTCGCATACTCCTTCAGATCAATGTTCGGCGGGGCATCGCCACTTCCATCACTTCCCTTCTGTGCCATCTGCCAGTCACCAAATGCCCCGTCTATCAAGATGCCTGAAGGCAAAGAACCGAAGTATGCCTTCCCTCCGCTGCCCACAATGCGGTAAGGCACGGAAGTATCCGCTCCCTGCACGCCGAATTCATATGCCCTGCCAGCAGTCAAACTCCTTGCCCTGCAGCTCACAGTAACCTCCTCATTTACCGCTATGTCTTTCTTTGGCAAGCTGACATTCGCGTTGGAAATGCTGACGCTTTCCAGATGCACATCCTTGCCCTTCGCAACCAGTTTCAGCTCAAGCACATCGTCATCTGCATTTACGATATCTCCGGCTACAAAACTCTGGTAAATCACCAAACTTCCCTCTGTCTTGCCCACAACCGCCATTCCACGCTTCTCCTGAACAATGCTTCCTTCAATGTGCCGCATCACCACCAGAGTTACAGGGTCCGTCATCCCAGTAATCTTTGCACTTCCCTCCACAATGGTGCCACTTTTCTCGACAACCGCGCCGCCGCTGCTTTCCCAAGCACTGTAATTGAATTCTGGCTTCGCCGAACTGCTCCCCTCCCTGAACACAGACACCGAAGAGGTGTGAATATTCCCATTGAAACCTCCTACCTCTATCTTTGCATCGGCACCCAGATTCTCTATCCTGTAGCCCGTGTTCGGATTCCTGTCCTTATCAATGAACAAAACGAGTGTATCATAGCCGCTGTTTGCACCGTTGAACGCTGTGCCGGTAACCTTCACATAGAAGTAAACCTTTTCACCGCTGTAGTGAACGCTGTAGTCGGTGATTTTTATGTCTGGGTTTGCAAAGTCCTCCGTGTCCTTGTAAACCGCGAGTCCAGCCCAGTCCTCTATGTTGCCATCAACCTTGATTTTCTCAGAGGGTATTGTGAACAGCCAGAATGCGAAAATTGAGATGGCAATCACTACCACCACGGTGCCCACAAGGGCCTGCTTCATACGGCTGACCTTTGTGGGCTTGGCTCTCAAAACGGGTTTCTTCATTCCATTCACATACCCTGGCTTCCGTTTTGCAAGCCCGTTGGTGTAGGCCTCCTTAGCTGTGACACTCTTCTTCAATCCGTTCGTGAATGCCTCTCTACCCACCAATGCTTTTTCTTCCTTCACTTCTTCAGGTTTCTCCTCGACCTTCACCTCTTTCTCCTTCACTTCCACAGCAGGTTCTGGCTTTTCCTCTTTCGGAGGGGTAACTTCCTTCTCCGCAACGGGAGCAACCTCGGGCTTTGCTTCGACTGGCTTCGGC
>JAOAJK010000002.1:128737-149997 GCA_026414225.1 Thermoplasmata archaeon | reverse complement strand
CATAGAAAATTACTTTTGTGATGGGTTCTAGCGACATCGTATCCTGCTGCAATAACCACAACCTTATGCCCCTTCATCTTGCTTATCAAGACCGTAGTGAGGGCATGCTTTCCTGCAAAATATGCTATGCTTATATTTGTTCTTTTTATAGTTTTAAAAACTTTCCAAATACTTCCGACTCCAAAAAACCTTAATGTTTTCAATTGGTATTTCTCTAAAAGAAACTCCACAACTGTTTGCTGGAACCTTTGCCATTGCCTATAAATAAATACTATCTCTTTCTTCTCTTTTTCCAAGAGTCACATTCCTCCGCTCGACTTCACTTCCTCCCCAGCTTCTCCATGACCAGAGGGAACTTCTGCTTGAACTGGATTGCATGCTCCTCGGGCACGGAGAATGAGACCCTTATGAAGTTCTGGCCAAACCGCTTCGACACATATGTGCCCGAGCGGACAAAGATTTTGTGCTCGTAAAGCAGCTCGTTCTGCACAGCATCTGGCAGGATGCCGGTCTTGCTGATGTCAATCACGAACATGTTCGCCTGGGAGGGATAAACTGGCAGGAACACATTCTCTATCTTATCGCACGCTTCCTTGATATGGGCCTGGTTCCTCCTGCAGATTTCCTTCACCCTCGGGAACCACTCCTTCTTGGTCTGCAGCGCAGCCAGTGCCGCCCTCTGTCCGAGCACATTGATCGAGAGGTCATTGGTGTTGTAGGGTCTGAGCTTGTTCATCAGCTCCCTGCTTGCCACAAGCGCACCGGTTCTCATCCCGGCCAGCCCGCAGTTTTTAGAAACCGAATAAACAACTACGCTCGCCTCTGGCAGAAATTCCGTAGCAAGCGTGTGGCTGTCCGCAAAGTCCCTGTAGGTGATATCATGGAGCACATACAGTTTGTGGTCCCTCGCAATCTCGCAGATTGCCTTCACCTCGTCCCGCGTGTAGGCACTTCCGAGCGGGTTCAGCGGGTCAATCAGCAGAATCATCTCGGTCTTCTTGCTCACCGCCTCATTCACCTCATCAATATCATACTTCCATGGCGGCCTGTAGATCGGGAAATCCGTGCATTTGGCACCGCACAGCTCGATGAACCTGTGAATGATCAGATAGCTCGGGTCACTGGTAATCACCACATCCCCGTGCTGCAGCAACGCCCTGGTGGTTATGTAAAGGGCCTCCGTCCCGCCGGATGTGAGCAGGCACTCAAATTCCTGCAGCGGCAATCCCAGGTCCTCCAGAATCGCCTCCCTCAACCCGAAAATCCCGTGGGTGTAGGGATAAAAATTGTATTCCTTTTCCCGCAATGCCTCAACCACGGCCTTCTCTATTGCGTCGGTTGTGGGAAGATGGTTCGTGTTCTGGCTCATCCAGATTATCTCGTTCCTGTGCTTGTGGGCATACACGAAAACATCCTTTACTTCTGGAATGATAATCACCGTCTTGGCATAACTCCAGCCGTAAATAAATTTATCGGAAATTCTACTTTCCGAACGCCAAAATCTTTCCTTTTTTGTTCAGCAGCGCATGGATTTCTTCGTCCACCTTCTCTATTTCTTTATTAAGTTTTTCCTTCTCCCGCAGGATTTCGTTGAGGCGGTCCTCCTGCTTTCCCAGGGTCTCCACATACCGCTGCCGCATCGCCGCTTCCTTTCCTTCGGTGTGCAGGGCCTGGATATTCTGCCTGATTCTTTCCTGGTCAACAAAGATCCGGTTGTATTCGTCGTCCATCTTTGCAATTCTGTTTCTCCGCTCGTTTATGCTCGCCTGCAGCTCAATTATCCTCCGCATCCACTCATAGTCCTGTTTTCCAATCTTGTTTTCATTCAGATACCACTCGAGCGTGCTTACAGAGAGATGCCTTATCTCT
The DNA here is from genome assembly GCA_026414225.1 of Thermoplasmata archaeon. GTDB lineage: Archaea > Thermoplasmatota > Thermoplasmata > Lutacidiplasmatales > SKW197 > SKW197. The sequence goes on along the minus strand of JAOAJK010000002.1, from coordinate 148,128 downwards.
TCGGAGTAGGAAATCACCCTTCTCTGCTTCACCTCGAACTTGGTCTGGGTTTTGCCCTTCACGCTCGATTTCCACCTGTAGTAACTTTCGGTCTCTTCGGTTGGCTTCGGGGTGTCCACGAGCTCATACCTCTCATCCTTCGGATGCTCGATCACCAGGTTGATCGCCTCGTTGTTCTTGTTCTCTACCGTATATTCGGTGACCACATCCTCGTAGTTCTCCCTCACAAGGTAAACATTCTCGATGCGGAGACCCTTGAACACACTTACAGTCCTGATGTTCTCGGTCACCACAACACCCATATCTATCGAGTAGGGGATCTGGATTTCTCCGTCTGGCACTGTGTATGGCAAAATTGCCTCCCCCACATAGGTCCCCTCGTCCACAACCACAGCTGGCCCGCGCTCAAGCACGAGCCCCGTGGTATTTTTGCCCCGCATCGTAACCATCGGGTTCCTTGAATTTTTCTGGCGGTTGTAGACATGTTCCTTCACGAGGCCAACCTCGGACTGGATGATAGGTACCATCGCGCTCTGCCTTCTTTTCACCGTGATTGGATGCAGGATTTCGTACTTGAAAAATTCGCCCATTTCTACGGTCTGGGTTTTCACTGGGGCACTCGCGCTGAGGACCTGCGCCGTTGGTTCTGGAGGGATTTCGGCAGATCTCAGCCTTTTACCCCCTGCAGGTGCCCTCCGGGCTTCCATCGGCATTGCCTCGTAATCCGCACTTGCCGCAGGCGGCGGGGCTTCTTCTTTATATGCTGCCTCCGCCGCAAATTCCTCCTGTACAAGTTCCTCCCGTTTCGTTTCCAGCTCTATGGGACCCTTCACACCCCTCGCCTCCTCCTTCACGGTTGGCCTGAACACATACGGGGGTGTGTAGATGTCGTAGATGAACGAAATCGGTTTTCCTGCAACCAGGCACACCTTTATGTCTTTCAGGTCCTCATCGAGCACATTGTCAATGTGTCCCCAGCCAAAGATGAACGCTTTCTCCTTCTCGTGGACTATTCTGTACGAGACCCGCCACGAGGGCATCTGGGCGATGTAACTCACAGCCAGCTCCATGTTTTCTGTGTCCACAAACACGGTGACACCCCTCATGTTCTTTTTCCTTTCCGAGGTGATGGCCTCCAGAAAGAACTGGAGGTCATCGCTGGCTTCCGCATCTAGAATTCTGTAGGCAACAATCTTGTCCGCATCCACGCTCCGCACACTTCCATCCTCGCAGTAAAGGACCACAAATCTTCTCTCATTTATGGTGCCCTGCACCATAATTTTCTCCCCCTCCTGCTTCGGTTCCTCGGTGCCCATTACCTTGCCTTTAACCGTTTCCGTGTTGGTCTGGATTTCCACGCTGTAACCCTTCAGCTGTCTGAAAAGACCGACCAGGGCTTCCCGCTCCGGCACCTTCACCGCCTTTTCCTCAATCAGCTTCGAAATGTCCTCGGGGGTCTCATAGGAGATGCTGGAAATCTGGCCTTTTCCGAGGCAGAACACGGAAAGCGATTTCAGAATGTCATTCATCATCTCTTTCTTGAAAAACAACCTGACCTGCCGCTCTCCTGCAACCTTTCCCCTTCGCTCAAAATACCCTACCCCGTGCTTATAAAGCACAATTCTTGTTACTGGCAACACCACATCCATATCCATCACTGCACGGAGATACGAAAGAGATTATATAAGGGTTTGTCTACCGCGACCATAAGCGGGTGCAGATCCCCGAGCACGATTTTGTTTATCGACGCTCCAGAAAGCAATGCTGCAAACACTGCCTCCGGTTACCCCCTGTGATGCGGCATCAATGGAGGCGATACTATGATGGTATATTCTCGTTTGGAAAATTTGCTTGCAGATACTGAAAAAGGTTTTTATTCAAGAAGCTAATCTCTGCTTAAATGGATGTAGAGAGATTACTGCAGAAAATTCCTGCAAGATACACGGTGCTCGGCACGATAGATGGCGTCGTGGGCAGCCTTGCCACCGTGATGGGGCTAAGTGCAGTAAACGCCTCGTCTGCGCTCATTGTCACCGCAGGCCTGAGCGTGGGTGTGGGCCTCGGGATTTCCAACGGTTTTGGCGGTTTCATGGCAGAGCGGACCGTGGAGCAGATGAAGATGAGAAAGCTGGAGACCGCAATGCTCCAGAAAAAGGGTTCGTTGAAAAAAACAAAGATAGGAAAGAATGTGTGGAAAAAGCTGCTTATAGACACCCTGACGCATGGAGGGTTCTCATTTCTGGGTGCCGTGGTGCCAGTGATTCCTTTTATCCTGCTCGCCACCGTAAATCTCGGTGCAATCTTCTCTTTCTTCCTAGGCATCATCACCCTATTCTTCCTCGGAATGTATTCTGGCTACATGACAAAGGAAAACATGATACGCTCAGGCATCGCGATGCTTCTCGTCGGGATTTTGGTCACGGTCATAACGAGGGCATTCGAGTTCGGGCACTAAACCGCTTCCTCACCAGAACCAGAAAACTTCAGAATTTTATTCAGTGCCTGTCTGTAATTCTCACCCCTTGAGGCCAGCAATTCGCTCACATACCCACCCAAGCTCTTTCCGAGTTCCTTCTCCTCATTTGAGAACTGCCAGCTGTGGGCATTCTCAACCCCGAAGTTAACAAGGAATGCAAACGCCACCGTCCTCATCTTTGTATCTTCCAGTTTCCTTCCCGTGATTGCGGAGACCGCAGCCCCTTTGCCAGAAACCAGGTATTCAACTGCAATCTCATGAATGAATTTTGCGAGCGGCGGTAATTTCCTGAACTCAGGGAGCAACTTCAGCACCTTTGCCCTCTCAAACTCGTGTTTTGCCTTCCTCAGAATTTCAACTGGATTCTTCGCCTCCTCATCATAAAGCCGTTCTGCAATTTCACCGCTTGACACGAGGGCCAGAATGTCCTTTCCTCTCTCCGTCCATATTGCCTCAAGGAATTTGCCGAATGACGCCTCCTTCAGAACCACCGCGCCTCCGGTCCCCTCGAGGGCTTTCAGCAGAATTTTCTTCTCCTCCTCGTTTGAAGCAATTTCGGTGGCAAATTTTTCCGCATCGGCTCCAAAGCACTTATCGCCAACCACATACACCTGCCTTCCTCCACGCCTCAACCCCTCCTCAAACCTTTTTGCGTAATCCTGGAGTGTCGTTGCGTCGCTCCTCCTTCCCACCTTGTAGTTCTTCTCCACCTCCTCATCATAGAACTCTTTAAGAATGCAGTCCCTGCAACGGCTCCTGCACGCATATGATGGTGCGAACGCAACCCTGAACAATCTGTCGATGTTTCTTCCCAGAATTCTCTCCGTCAGCCTGGAAAGCAGGTTTATCTCGCCGCTCGCGCATCTGCCGCACACCCTCACCGCAAAGTCAGTATTCTTTAGCCGCACCACGAGGGCCGGAGTGTCATGTCCGCAGGTAAGGGTGCCTTCCTTCTCGACCAGTTTGTATCCAAGTTCCTTCAAAAGCCGTTTTTTAAATGCCTCCGGAATTTTTAGCTCCCTGCCCATGCAGTAAACATCATCCGCAACCAGAAAGAAATAGCCCTTTTTCGCAAAACCTAGGTAGGCAAGCGCCTTGCACATAGGTTCATCGAAGTGCTGGACAGCAAGCTGGAGCTCTTTGGGGGCACTTCCACGCATTGCGAAACTGTAGGTGCCAAACGGCAATTTCACGGCTGCAAGGACCGCAAGGGAGTCCGAAAACCTGATGGTGAGGAAGCCCGCATACGCCTTGACAAATTTGTTGCCGAAGAGCATCTTCCACTTCAACTTGCTCTTGCTATCGCTCACTGCACTTACTGCCTTCAACTTCTCCTTCAGTCCCGCGAGGATGCAGAGGGTGCACTCGTTGCTGCACACTGGAAGCAATTTCTCCGGGTGTTCGGCAAGCACTTCCGCATTCTCCAGCAGCTTCTCCCTGCTCATTCTGGAGGACGCCTTGATTCCTCTCGCCTTTCTTATTCTTCCCATCGAACAGGGATTGGAAAGGGGGATAAAAAGGTTTATATTTGTTTCACCAAACAGCGGCGGAATTTCTCCGAGAAATTCCATCAGAAACCTTATTTACTGGAGAGACATTAACCTAGCAAGAACAGGAGGTCAAATTATGCTTTCAAGAATTAGAATTACAGGTTTTCGCTCGCTGAAAAATGTTGATATCGAAACTGGACCTCTTACTGTGCTTTATGGTCATACTGCGGGGGGTAAATCTAGCTTCCTCTATGCACCTCTGGTTCTAAAAAATTTTCTAATAAATCCAGATCAACCATTTGAGGGGCTTTCGAATTTGGGTTTCATCAACCTTGGAAACTTCGAGAAATGCGTTTACGGTGGGGAGAAGGATGGGAAGATATGAATTCAGGTCGAAACAGAGCACGGAAGTTATGGGGTCAGGTTGGAGAAAAATGCCGCTGAACTTTTTTTTGAGACCAAAATTGTGATGATGAAAGGCAAGGTTACCCTTCCATATCCTATTAACCAGAATTTCACGGAAAGCCTCAGGGAAAAAGACGACGAGTTTACAATAAACTGGAATGGGCTCACTGTCACGGTAGCCCCGAAAAAGAACACTGCGAAAAACCAGGAACGAGCCAGAGAAATTGCAACGGCACTTAATCAGATTCCTGAGGAAATAAAAAACATAGATATAGCTCCGCATAGAAGGGGTTTTTTCAAGCCGAATTACTCTCCAAGCAAGGTCAGCCAGAATCCAGTATCCGATGAGGAGGTAGCAACTCTCCTTATAAATGATCCGCATCTTGCTCCCAGAATAAGCGTGGTTCTTGAAAAGATCGCAAACAGGGACTTCAGGATCTACATCCCACCGGGAACCGCAACAGCATATTTTCTCTCTACTGATAAATCTTCAAAAACATCCGTCGACTTGGTGAATGAGGGGTTTGGCGTGAACCAAATTGTCTACCTTCTCACCAAGCTCCACAGGCCCGAAACCAAAACCGTACTCATTGAGGAGCCAGAGGTCCATTTGCACCCTTCGATCATCCGCTCCTTCGTGAAAGAGCTCTGCTCAATAATAAAGGATGAAGGAAAACAGGTGATACTCACAACGTACAGTGAGGTCCTTGTGACTTCTCTCTTAGCCGCCGTGAGAAGGAAGGATATATCCTCAACAGATGTGAAGTGTTACTTGGTAAAGAAGGAAAAGAAGGAAAGTGTTTTTGAGGAACAGAGGGTGAACCCGACAGGACAGATAGCAGGAGGTCTAGGTTCCTTTATGGAAGGAGAAATAGAGGAAGTAAAGGAGGATGATGCATACCTTCTGCTAATCCAGAAAAAAACAGGGGGTAAAATAATTACTACTGACAATAAACTGGTTAAGGCCATTCGCTCTAAACGCATACCATGCGAATTAAGGGATGAATTTCTGAAAAGATACCTCTAGCTCACTCCACCGCAGCCCCTCTGTTCCTCGCCTTTGTGGCGAACCAGCGGGTTTTCCAGTCCTTTTTCCTGAGTGTATTCACAGCCCTCTCCGCCTCCTCCAGAGCCGGGAAGAGACCGTAAACAGCTGGACCCCAGGAACTCTGCCCTGAACCTGCGGCACCGCAGCCCTCAATCAACTTCTTTGCCTCCAGCGAATGCACCGAGAAAACTCCACCCTGGGCTTCGGCAAAAACACTTCCGGTTAGTTCCTGCACCCTGGTTAAGGCCCTTCCGAATCTATCGATGTCCTTTTCCATGAGCGCTGGGACCATTTCGAGCAACACTTTCTCGCAGATTTCTGCAGTAACCTCCTCTTTCGCCGCAAGCCCTTCCAAGAATCTTGTCTCTTCCGTCTCCCCCAGACCCTTCCCGTCCGGGATTCCCACAACAAACGCCCACTCGTCCGGGAATTTGAGGCATATGGGATGGTGCTCCCGCCCCGTATCAACGATGAAACCTCCGTGCTGAAATGTGTTGAGGCCTATGCCTGTGTATCTGCCTAACCCTAGAAGAGATGCAACCTCCTCCACCTCCGCCTTTACCTCGTAGAGCGAGAGAATTGCGTGGGCAACTGCGAGTCCACACTGGGTTCTCCCACCAAGCCCCACATGGAGGGGGTAGCACTCCTGAATATCCAGATGTGCTTTTTCGTTGATGCCGAAGTGCCCGCAAACCTTCCGGGCGACCAGGTGCACATAATCCAGATACTCGGCACTTTCAGGGATTCCTGTAATTTCCAGGTTATGGGCGAATCTTGAAACCACCTTGAACCTCGGTTTTTCAACTGAGACACCGATGGCCCCATATCTCTTTCTCTCGGACATATCGATTATGCCGAAGTGCAACCTTGCAGATGCCTGCACGGTAACGCTTTCCATCGGAGTTGACTTAAAGCGAAATTCTATATAAAAGAAATGTATGGGGAATTGATGACTGAAACCAAAATACAGCCAGTGCACAAAGAAAAGGCACTCGCGGCGATAAGAAAAAAAGAGGCGTGGGCAAAGAGCTTTTTGTTAAAGACAAGAGATGAATCCAAAAAATACATTCTATCCGCGGTTGCCAGGTCCGAAGAGATACGGAAAAGAGGAGAAGCAGAAATCAGAACAGAAATCCAGCGATTGAGGGAGGAGAAAGCAAGAAAACTTGCCGCGGAGATTTCGAGGATCGATGGTGAGGCAAGCAGAAAGGTTGAAGTTCTCCAGCAGAAGGCAAAGGAAAGAATGGAAACCGCTGTGAATTATGCAATAAACGCAATCCTGGAGGAACTGGATGCTCTCTCCTGAAAAGATGGTTGAGGTAGTTCTCACGGGGCCAAAAGACCGAATGCAGGCCTACATAGATGCCCTCCATGAACTTGCCGTGCTCCATATCCGCGACCCTGTCCCTTCCGGTGAAGTGCTTGAACCGGGGCTGCCCGAGAAGGAGGCAGGTAAACACTCGGAGTTGCTTGTAAAGCTCAGAATCCTCCAGGAGCGGGTTAAACTGGAGGGAGCGGAGGTAACCGAGAAGAAGGCGGAAACCGAGCTCCGGAAAAACCTGGAAAAAATAGAGGGCGTGATCCATGGCACAGGCATTAGCTTGCTTGAAAACACGGAACGAAAACAGAAGATTGAGAACGAGATAAGACGGCTCACCGACGAAAGACAGGTTCTAGAAAAGGTGGGCAAACTCGGACTTGAGGTCGGGGACCTGATGCCTTACGAAAATCTTGGTGTGGCTGTCGGTTTCTATGAAGAGGACATCCTGCAGGTGAGCAGGGAGAGGAACCTGAATGCAAGAATCTATGCAAACCATAAGGAAAAAGTTTGTGCGGTTATCTATCCCCGGGAGGTTGAGGAAGCCGTTAAGGAAGTCCTTGCCGGGGTCCACTTCAGGGAAATCAAACTTGAGGAGATGCTTGAACATGCAAGGCCGTTTGCGAAGGACCTTACCACATTCAACGCCATTCTTTCCGCGTACGCCGTGAGAATTGCCATGCTAAACAGGGAGATTACTGAAATCAACAAAAGGATTAGCGAGGCATTGCGGAAATACAGGGAAACCCTCCTTGCAACTGGCGAATTTCTTACAATAAGCGTGGCAAAGGAGGAGCTGCCCCAGAGGATGCTTGTAGGTGAGACATCGTTCGTGCTTCAGGGCTGGGTGCCTGTCTCGGACCTTGAGAAGCTCAAGAAAGTTTCGAAATCGCATGATGTGAGTGTGATCGAGGTTGAGAGCGAAGATGAAAAACCAACAAAGCTTGTGAATCCAAAGCCAGCAAAAAGTTTTGAAGTGCTCACGAAGATGTATTCGCTCCCGAAAAATGAGGAAATAGACCCGACAAGCTTGCTCTGGATAACCTTCCCGCTCTTCTTCGGGCTGATCATTGGGGACATTGGTTATGGGCTGATGCTCTGCATTCTAGCGCTCTATCTCAGAAACCACAGAATAATTGATATCGGGGGAAGACAGGTTGGAAATGTGCTGCTGTATGCTGGAATTACCACGATAATCTTCGGTATCATTTTCGGTGAAATTTTTGGATTACCCTTCACAAGCCACGGGGACCATGCCCATGCATCCCTTGCCCAGCTTCTTGGCGTCGAGCTCGGATACACTGGCTTAATCAACAAATTCGTGGACATAGGATTCCTCATCAACGCAACCCTGATTGCGGGCTATGTGCATCTCGTATTTGCGTTCGGGCTCGGAATGTACAACGAATACCATCATCGGAACTACAGGCACATTGTTGGAAAGGGCGGCTGGATTGTGGTGCTAACTGCCTTCTTCATTGCGGTGATGCGGCTGTTTGCGAAAATTCCGTTGCCTGTCTCAACCTACGCAATAATTATCCCTCTGGCCATCGTTGGCCTGGTCTTTGTGATTGCAGGCGAAGGTTTCATCTCCGCAATTGAGTTCCTGAGCGTGTTTTCCAATCTTCTTTCCTACATCCGTCTTTTCGCTGTGGGGGTTGCAAAGGCAGGTGTGGCGGTTGCGGTGAATGCGCTGGTTGTGCCCGCCTTCTTCTCACCCTACGGAATTGCCGCAATCGTGGCTTTCTTCCTCATCCATTTCCTCCTCCTCCTGCTGGGTGTGCTCTCAGCAGGATTGCACTCAATCAGGTTGCACTATGTGGAGTTCTTCACAAAGTTTTATGAGGGGGGCGGGTTTACTTATTCTCCGTTTGGCTACAGAAGAATCTACACGAAAAAAGGTGGTGAAAATGGCAGTTGAAGGATTGGCTGCAATAGGTGCCGGGATTGCGATAGGACTTGCCGCTCTGGCTGCAGGGATTGCGGAAAAGGATATAGGGACTGCTGCGATCGGTGCAATCGCAGAAAATCCCAAGCTGTTTGGTAAGGCTCTCGCAATAATTGTGATTCCAGAGACCCTCGTGATATTCGCACTCCTGATTGCCTTCAAGATTCTCGGGGTGTTCTGAAACTATGGCACCGAACGACGTGCTCGCAGAGACGGTGAAGAAAATCGAGACCGAGGCAAGGAAGAAGGCAGAGGAAATCATAGCGAGTGCGAAGGCAGAGGCAAGGAACATTTTGACTAAAACGAATGCAGAGCTTGAGAAGACAAAGATGGAAAGAATTGCTAAGGAGAAGGAAAAACTTGAGTTCGAGATGAAGCAGGAACTCCATTCTGCTGAGAGCATTGCCAGGCATAGGGAAATGCAGACACGGAAACAGATTATTGAAGCCGTTAGACGGGAAGTCCTTGTGAAATTGAAGGCAATGGAGAAGGAAAAAAAACGGGAAATTCTCGGAAAAATGCTGAGAATTGCAAAGAAGCAGATTCCGGAGGGTTTCGTCTATGCAAATCCCGAGGACGCAGAGGTTGTCAGGGGTTTCGCAGTGTATCCATTCAAGGCAACGGTCAACTGTGCAGGTGGAATCATAGTTGAAGAAAAGAGTGGCGAGCGGGTTCTCGACCTGCGCTATGAAACCCTGGTCGAACGGGTTTTCACCGAAAGGGGCGAGGAACTCTGGAAGATCCTGTTTGAGTAGGTGAACATGTACCGGAAAATTTCTGGAGATACCAATTTCCCTTACCTCTGCACCCGTGTGAAAGTCAAGAGTTTGAAACTTTACAGCCAGCAGGAGATTCAGCGGATGATAGACATGGATGTCAGGGAAATCCTCCGTTTTCTACATGAAGGGGTTTACAGGGAGGAGGTCGAGGAGGGTTCAATAAAGTACCGTTTCTCAACCAGCGATGTGATAGAATATGCTCTCAACAGGAATCTGGGCAGGGCGTACACGGAAATCTACAGATATGCTTCTGGAGGGGCAAAAGCAAGAATGGAGATCTTTCTGGAAAATCTTGACATATGGAATCTGAAAACCTTCCTCAGGGGAATCCATAGCCAGACACCAAAAGATGAGGTATTGATGCATATTCTTTCCGGCGGCAAGTATCCGGAGGCATTCTGGGAGAAGGCAATGAGCACTGATGACCCTGAGCAATACTTTGAAAAAACGGAATTTGGCAAGGTTATGAAGGAGTATCTAGCAGAGAAGAATCTGGCGAGGGTGGAGGATAGAATTGAAAGGGACTATTATGTCCGGCTGGTAAATTATGTGAAATTGCACCAGGACACGAGGGCGGATACGGTCTTTCTGGAGTTTGTCAGGAAGGAGATAGACATCAGAAATCTGGGAACTGCAATGAAAATAATGTTTTACAGACAGGGCACCGAGGATGTGTGCATCGCCTCAGAAGAAATTTTTATTCCCGGTGGGTGGTCAATCAACCACCAGAAATTCAGGGAGCTGTGCGAATCCAAGGACAATGATGAATTTCTGTCGCAGGCAGCAGGACTCTGGTTCGGTAATGAAATTACCGAAATTATCCGAGAGTGCGGGCATTGCAGCGGTCAGATAAAGCGGCTGGAACACTATCTGGCAAGAATCGCTAAAAACTTTGCTGTGATTTATCCAATCTCCATTCTTCCAGTGATTTCCTACCTCTTACGCAAAAAAATAGAGGTGGAGCAGATAAGGATAATTGCCCGTGGGAAAGCCCATGGACTTCCAAGAAGTGAAATCACCGGGATGCTGGGGTGGTGAAGATGGCGGATGGCGATGATATTGTGGTCGTCGGTTCTTCAGAGTTCATTACAGGTTTTAGATTGGCAGGTGTGCGTTCCACGATTCCAGTTGACAGGAATACGATTGAGGAAGTGCTTCTTTCATTGCTGAAAGAAAAAAGGGCCGGGATTCTCGTGCTCCATGACGATGATGTGAGAAACCTGCCTGCAGAACTCCGGGCAAAGCTCTGGCAGTCGGTGAAGCCCGTGGTTGTGGCCATCGGGAGCGAACCTGAGAAGGACCTGAGGGATAAGATAAAACGCACGCTGGGAGTTGACCTTTATCGGGAGGAGAAAAAATGAAAGGCGAGGTTTACAGGGTTGCGGGTCCGGTTGTGACCGCGATAAACATGCCCGCAAAGATGTATGATCTGGTGTTCGTTGGCGAGGACCATTTGATGGGAGAGGTAATCAGGATAGAGGGCGAAAAGGTGGTGATTCAGGTTTACGAGGACACCACGGGTGTGAAGCCCGGTGAACCGGTTGAAAACACAGGGAATCCCTTGATGATTGAACTTGGTCCAGGCCTGCTGAGACAGATTTACGACGGAATCCAGCGGCCCCTGCCCGTGCTCAGCAAAAAGATGGGCGATTTCATCAAACGGGGTGTTATGGAGCCAGGGCTTGACAGATACACGAAATGGCATTTTGTGCCCCTGGCAAAACCGGGTGACGAGGTAAAGTCAGGGGATAAAATCGGCTATGTTCAGGAAACCAAATTCAACAAGACCTACATTCTGGTACCACCTGGTGTTCAGGGGAAGGTGAAGGAAATCAGGGAATGTGAGGCAAATGTGGAAGAGGTGGTCTGCACCCTCGAATCAGGATTGGAGTTAAAGATGATGCAGAAGTGGGCTGTACGGTTTCCAAGACCGTTTGAGGAAAAATTGATGCCTGACATCCCGCTTATTACGGGCCAGCGAATCTTTGATTTTCTGTTCCCGGTTGCAAAGGGAGGAACTGCAGCAATACCCGGACCCTTCGGTTCCGGCAAGACGGTGTCGCAACACCAGCTTGCAAAGTGGAGCGATGCGGATATCGTGGTGTATGTGGGTTGCGGTGAGCGGGGCAATGAAATGACAGAGGTGCTCGAGGAATTTCCCAAACTCAAGGACCCGAGAACAGGGGCTCCCTTGATGGAGAGGACTGTGCTTATCGCAAATACCAGCAACATGCCGGTTGCGGCAAGGGAAGCAAGTGTATATACAGGGATAACAATCGCAGAGTACTTCCGGGACATGGGGTATGCGGTTGCCCTGATGGCTGACTCAACCTCTAGATGGGCTGAGGCAATGAGGGAGATTTCGTCACGGCTCGAGGAAATGCCGGGTGAGGAGGGTTACCCCGCTTACCTTTCAGCGAGGTTGAGTGCATTCTACGAAAGAGCAGGAAGGGTCAAAACTCTTGCTGGAGACGAGGGCTCAATCTCGGTTATCGGTGCGGTTTCACCCCCCGGAGGCGATTTTTCGGAGCCAGTGACCCAGAACACATTGAGGATAGTGAAGGTGTTCTGGGCACTTGATGCAAAGCTCGCGGCGAGGAGACATTTCCCTGCCATAAACTGGCTTACGAGCTATTCCCTCTACTCCTCTTACCTTGATGACTGGTTCAGAAAGAATGTGAGCGAGGACTGGGTGGACCTGAGACTGGAGACCACGGCGTTGCTCCAGAAAGAGGCGGAACTTGAGGAAATTGTGCAGCTGGTCGGAAGCGATTCACTCCCTCCATCCGAGCAGATTACCCTTTTCACAGGGCGATTGATCCGTGAAATTTTCCTCCAGCAGAACGCCTACCATGATGTGGATTCGTTCTGTCCGTTAAAAAACCAGTATCTCCTCCTAAAGACAATTCTCTGGGTCGATGCTGCATGCCGTGAGACCCTGAAGAAGGGCGTGAATGTGCGGAGAATTGTGGAAATAAGGAGCGTTGAGGAGCTCGCAAGGGCCAGATTCGAGACAGAGTTTGAGAAAGCGGTTGAAATTGCGAAGAATGCAATTGTGAAGGAACTTGAGGGGCTGACCAAGGAGGTGCGAAGATGAGCCTGGTTGGCTACAGGACAATTGAGGGAATTGCTGGACCACTTGTTTTTGTCAGGAAAACGCATCCGGTTGCCTACGGGGAACTCGTAAAGATAGAGACCGCGAACGGGGAGGTGAAGAGAGGGCAGGTGCTGGATACATCCAGAGAGATTGTGGTCGTGCAGGTATTTGAAGGCACATCCGGACTGGACAGGAGAAGCACCGTAACCTTCCTCGGGGAAACCCTGAAGATCCCTGTGAGCGATGAGGTTCTCGGTAGGATTTTTTCCGGTTCCGGGGACCCGATTGATGGTGGACCACCAATCATGCGAAAGGAACGGTGGGACATTACAGGAAGTGCGATCAATCCGTATGCCAGGGATTCGCCGAGGGAGTTTATTCAGACAGGGATTTCAACAATAGATGGAACCAATACGCTTGTAAGGGGACAGAAACTTCCAATTTTCTCTGGTTCTGGGTTACCCCACAACGACATCGCATTGCAGATAGCGAGGCAGGCAAAGGTGCGGAAGGAAGGCGAGGAATTCGGTGTGGTCTTCGCCGCGATGGGTATCACAAATGAAGAAGCAAAGTACTTCATAAAGGACTTTGAGCGCACTGGCGCCCTCGCAAGAAGCGTTGTGTTCCTCAACCTTGCCGATGACCCTGCCATAGAGAGATTGATTACGCCTCGAATAGCGCTCACAACTGCGGAATATCTCGCCTTTGAGAAGAACATGCACATGCTTGTGATCCTCACGGACATGACAAATTACGCGGAGTCGCTGCGGGAAATCGGGGCTGCAAGGGAAGAGGTCCCGGGAAGGCGAGGGTATCCAGGTTACATGTACACCGACCTGGCCACGATTTATGAGCGGGCGGGCAGAATCAAGGGAAGGACCGGTTCAATCACCCAGATTCCGATTCTCACGATGCCTGGTGATGATAAAACCCACCCAATCCCGGACCTCACGGGATACATTACGGAGGGACAGATATTTGTTTCAAGGGAACTCCACAGGAAGGGCATCTATCCGCCGATAGACATTCTACCTTCACTCTCGAGGTTGATGAATCAGGGTATAGGTGCGGGCTCAACCAGGGAGGACCACAGGGCACTCTCTAACCAGCTTTATGCCCTTTATGCAGAGGGCAGGGACCTCCGCGGACTTGTGGCAATTGTGGGAGAGGAAGCACTGAGCGACAGAGACAGAAAGGTCCTCGAGTTTGCAGATGCGTTCGAGCAGCAATTCGTGGCCCAAGGAAAGTACGAAGATAGACCAATAGAGAAAACCCTTGAAATTGGCTGGGAATTGCTTTCCATGGTGCCTGCAAGTTATCTCACAAGGGTGGATAAGAAATACATTGAGAAATACTATAAGGGGAAGAAAGAATAAATTATGGTGCATCACACCATATATTTTCATGCCATCTTCATCTACTAGAAGGAATGTCTGGGCTGTACCGTGGTACTTTAACAGTGGACTTTTCTCGGCTCTGAGGTTCTCCATATAAACCACGGAATAGTACACAATGGTAACCGAGTTTCCAACAATGGCGATCCCCACAATACCCACGACAACGAGGATTGAAGCAAGGGTTCCGAACACATCTGAGATAATCGTTCCAAAAGTGAGAGTGCACCCTTAAACGGGATGATAAGCAACGCAAATTTGGAGAGGGCGGGCCCGTCGGGATTTTCCTGGCTCTAATGTGAACCATTAAAACCATTTTGAACCCGAGTTTGAGGCTCCGGAGGCCTCTGTGCTATCCGAACTACACCACGGGCCCATCATTTCTTGAATTCTGTGTAGCCACATCTACCGCAGGAAACTCGATTTTCATGTTCGGCGAGAAAGTAACCTGGCCCGCATTTCGGGCAGGTCTTCTTCTTTCTTGTGAGTGTGTCGCCGGATACCTCATAAATTCCCATTAAACTTTCCTTTGACATCTGGATCACCCCTGTTTGGGTGCGGCCTGCTGCTGCGTCCCTTCCTTTTTCTTCTTCTCCTTCAACTTGTTTCTCACGAGGACGGGCTCCCGCTCCAGTTCCAGTGCTTCCTTATTCTTGTAGGCCTTCGCATACCCCATGGTTTGATTTGTACCGTACTTTGGCTTCAGGGTATCTACCACGAGAGTGTCCTTACTCACGGAGAGTACTTCAGCCAGTTTTCCCCTGACTTCTTCCCTCTTCGGCGTCCCGCTCTTATCGTGCAACACCTTGAACTTGATTTCGGTTCTACCCAGCAGCACATTCTCTTTTTTCGAAATTATTTCGATTTCCATTTTTGCACCTCCATTTCCTTCAACACGCTGTTCACATTCCTCTTCAATTCTTCAGTTACATGCAGGAGCTGCATCCCAACATCAGGTATACCATATATAACTTTTGTCCCGGTTTTACCGAGAGCAATGCAGACGAGCGCGGCGAGATCTTCCTCACCCTCAACCACTATCAATGTAGGGTTTTCTACTCCATAGCCATGAGCGACGGCATCCCACAGTTCCTGGGTAATTGTGGATTGCGGATTCCGGACACGGATTCCAAGCCAGAAATCTGCGGGCACCGTTGCATTCAACTCGTCCTTCACAAGCCAGAAAATTCTATCATGCCCGATCAAACCCAAAATTTTCGCCCTTGCCTCCTCCAGCGAGAATCTCTTGGTGGCATAGTCCACGATGCAGATTTTGGGTTTTATTCCATTTTCAAGCAGGGAAATAGTGCATACATCCCCGACACATGCAATCTCCTTTGGGTCGATATCCTTCAGTTCCTCAGCCTCCACTATCTTTCCAACAATCCGTCCGAATCTCCCCCTGAGGGAATCTGGCATCTTCCAGCGAATAAGCGGCTCATCTGACGCGGAGCGCATATCTACCATTTTCATTTCTTCCGTTCATTTTTGCAATCTCAGATTTTGTGTGGTCGACCACAATCAGATAACCCTGCCAGTCCCTTGTCGTTGGAGTTCCACACCGTGGACATTTATCTGCTTCAGTAAGCATGAGACAGGTCTTGCAAGCTCTTAAGCTCACCTGTGGCATATTCCCACCTCTAGCTCTGCTGCCGTGTGGCAGCAGCTTCCAGCCATTCCATTCTCCCCAGCCCTGGCTGTCTCATCGTAAGCCCGATTCTCGAGTCCTGGGGAGAAAATTCATTCAGGCTAACAGCCACGATCCTCACCCTCACCCTGTTTCCCACACGGAGTTCTCTCCGTGTCTCTTTTCCGAGGAGCCGCTGGTTGTGTTCGTCTATCTCCACGCGGTCATCCATGATCTGGCTGATGTGGAGCAGGGCATCGAAAGGACCGATTCTCACGAATGCACCGTACTTCATGATTTCGACGACCATTCCCTCTATCACTTCGCCGATAACTGGTTTGAAGAAAAGTGCATCGTATTCAACTGTCTGGTAAACGCCACCATCACCGTGAACAATTGTGCCCTCTCCTTTTAGTTCTACATTTTTAATCAGCACAATCATTCCTTTATCGCCAAGGATCTTGCCCTCCTGGTTGTGGGTTGCAATTTCCTTCGCTACTTCCTCGTAGTTTTCGCCCAGCCGTGATGGAGGGATCCTGACAACATCTTCAACCCGTTCTATGAAATACATGGCAATCCACCGTATAATTTTGCTAAATCACACAAACTCCTCTAATATATAACTGTTTGTGTTGGCTTCATGGCTTTTCCAATTTTCCAGCCAGAGGTAGCAGTAAACCGCAATCTAAACTGTAAGGTCTCAAAAGATTTAATTACACAGTCATTATTACCGATGCCGATGAAGAACGAAGAAAGTGCCGAAGGTTACACCAGAGTGCCGCTTCCAGACAGATCGAAAAATGAAATGTTTGCAATTGCCCATCAATTGCTGGGCTCAACCCACATCAGGGTGATTTGCGAGGACGGGAAGTCACGGCTTGGCAGAATTCCGGGTAAGATGAGAAAGAAGAAGTGGATCCGGGAAAACGAGTTACTTATCGTGCGGCCCTGGTCTTTTGAAGATGAGAAGGCGGACATTGTTCACAGGTACTCCAAAACCCAGGCGGTGAACTTGAGCAGAAGGGGTAAACTTCCGCCGGTGATTGATATATTCTCTGGCATGAAAATTGACGAAGAATCTGAGGAGATTGAAGGAGAAAATGAGGGTTAGAATTCTTCAGGTCGCAGACATCCATGCATCCCAAAAGGGGTTAAACACCCTTCGAAATGCGGTCGCATCCGAGAAGCCGGACCTGGTGATTATCTGTGGAGATATAACCCATTTCGGGCCCTACGAGTTTGCAGGGCAGGTGCTGGGTCTGCTTAAACATCAGGTGTTCGTGGTGCTCGGGAACTGCGATATGCCAGACACATTTGAGAAGGTCGTTCTCCACCAGAACATCGTCCATCTCCATGGAATCACCCAGGAATTCCAGGGTGTGAAATTTTCTGGCTTCGGAGGGGCAAACGGGACCCCATGGGCTTACGGGAACCTCTACACCGAGGAAGAGATTTACGATGCGTTGAGAAAACTTGTGGGAGAGACCACGATCCTTGTGACCCACACGCCCCCTGTGTCCTTCGTCCGTGCCAGGATTTCTGAGGAGATGGGAAGCACGGCGGTTGATAGGGTGGTCCAGGAACGAAAGCCACTCGCGGTGCTCTGCGGCCATATCCATGAGGCAGATGGGGTGGAGAGAATATTCGGGAAAACCCTCGTGGTGAATCCTGGTCCTGCAAAGCACGGAAGGTATGCCGTGGTAGAGGTGGAAGGAAGTAAGGTGGAGGCGAGGATAAATGCGGATTGAGAGGATTGAATTTGAGATTGTGGAGATTCCCAGAAGAAAGATGTTCGTGATTGCCACGGGAAGTTCAGACAGATATACTGGGGTGATTGTGAAGCTTCACACAGATGGTGGAATCGTCGGGGTCGGGGAGGCATCGCCATCTAGGGGGGTTACTGGTGAAACCCCTGAGACCGTGTGCGCCCTGCTGCCTGAAATCGAGAAAAAAATAAAAGGATTGCACATTGAGGAGTATGAAAAGATCAGGGAGAGGTTGAATTCAATAAAGGGTAACAGTGCTGCCAAAGCGGGCGTGGAAATTGCAATTAATGACGCGCTGGGGAAGGAGGCGGGGCTGCCCGTTGCAAAGCTCCTCGGGTTATACAGGGAGAGGATTCCTACATCGATCACGATTGGAATTGAGAGCAGGGAAGAGACCCTGAAAGATGCGGAAAGGCTGCTTGGCGAGGGTGCAAAGGTGCTGAAGGTGAAGATCGGGCTGAACTGGATGGAAGATATAGAGCGTCTCAAAGCCCTCCGTGAAAGATTCGGCTACGGGTTCAGAATTCGTGTGGATGCCAATCAGGGTTACAGCGTGAAGACCGCAATAAAGGTTGTGCGGGAAATTGAACCGCTGGATATAGAGTTTATAGAGCAGCCAGTGAAATGGTACGATGTGGCAGGACTTGCAGAGGTCACAAGGGCTTCTCCAATTCCGGTGATGGCAGATGAGGCCGTCCATGATGCGGATGACCTCTTGAAACTCGCAAAAGCCCGTGCGTGCGATATGGTAAACATAAAACTGATGAAATGCGGCGGAATACGGGAGGCGTATCTAATTGCGCATCTGGCCGAAAGGTTGGGAATGGAGTGCATGATTGGATGCATGAGTGAAACCCGTGTAGGAATCAGTGCTGGCACCCATGCGGCCCTTGGCATCAAGAACATCCATTATGCGGACCTTGACGGCCACATAGACCTGGAGGGCGATGTAGTCAAAGAGGGAGGGGTCAAAACCGAAAACGGTGAAAACTCTGTGCCCATGCACCTGCCGGGAATTGGCTGTGGGCTCTGAATTCACATTTCAAGATAGAGGTCTATGAACCTATCAAGGGCTTCATCGTAAAAGCTTTCCCTGTAGGTGATGAAGGTTTCTTTTACCTTCGCAGGTTCCTTGAGCGAATAAAGATTCTCATTCTCCTCTCTGCAGGTAACAATTATCCCCGCCTTGATCATTCTGGTGATATGTGTGGACACAACGGATTTGCTCCTGCCAAGCGTCTCTACAATCTCCCCGAACCTTCTGGGCTTTTCAAGAAGCAACAGAAGAATTTTTCTCGGCAGAGTTTCCCTCATGAACATTATTAAGGAACTCTGGGTGTAAGAGAATGCATAGGGAAAATAGCACTTTTTTTTCTCCTTCAGTTCCGTCCGGATAAAACCTGTGTTTTCAAGGACATCCAGGTGGTAGGTAAGCATCCCCATGGCAAGTCCCGTCCGTCTCTGGATTTCCCTGAGATGCAAACCGGGATTTCTCAGAATTGTCTGGTAAATCTTCCGCCTCACCTCAAGGTCAAGGGCTTCCATTCTCTCACTTCAACATTGCGAGATAGAAAAGAAGCACTATTGCAAGGTTGAGGAAAATGAACGCAATATGAACCGGAAAATCAAGGGTGAGGACGCCAATAACGAGGTTGTAGAGGGCCTGGCCAAAGAAAAGGAGATAGGCAAGAGCCACAAAAACAAATTTCCACTTTCTTGTCCGCCAGTAGGCAAGCAACCCGAGGCCTGCAAGGAGGAGTGCAACGGTCGCAAGCACCCCGCATGCAAACGCACCTAGCATAAGAATTAACTCTTCCATGGAAGGCGATTGCTAAGGGAGTATATAAAGGAAGTTACTCTACATTCGTGCTTACCTCACAACGACATCAAATCTATTGCTCACAGCGACATTTTCCTTCTCATCGCTTGTTTCGACCACGCAGTAGAGCCAGGCATTGTGCTTGTAGGCAAGGTCTGTAAGGTCCTTCACGAAACTGAGGTATTTGTTGAAATCAATCCGGAGCTTCACGACATCGCAGCCAT
>JAOAJK010000002.1:0-128637 GCA_026414225.1 Thermoplasmata archaeon | reverse complement strand
CAGAGCCCGGGTTTCTGGGTGGAGAGGGCACGGAGCAGGAAGTACGGTGCGTTCGTGTGGTCATCGACTATCACATAATTGTAGCCATGCTCAACCTTGAACGGAATTTTCTCCTTAACTCCATCCATCCTCTCTGTTTCCGGCGTAATTGAAAACAGCTTGTACTTTGAAATTGCGTAACCTAGCAAGATTGTAGAAAAGCTCATTGCAAAAGGCGTCGGGTCAATGAAAGTAGGAGTGAGTAGGTTAATCACATTACCCACAAACGGAATGATTGCTGCAAAAACCAGTACCCTTGCCTGGTTCCTCTCAATTTTCGTTTTCGCCTGCTTTATTGAAATCAAGAAGGAGATTATTCCAGCGAGAATGATAGAGTAAGCACAGAGCGTGTATCCCCACCATATGGCTGACCATTCGCCGTAATATTTTCCTGGCGCTAGCGGAGCTTCGTAATAGGATGAGAAAAATATGTTGGTGAGAGGATTCGTAACACAGAGTGTCACGAACCCAGCGGCAAAGCTCAAAAGGACATAATACACCCATTTTTTATTCAAGATGTTCCGCCAGATGGGCACGGCATTGGCCACGAAGAAGAAAGCAGAGGGTGTGAGGATTATTCCAATGTACTTGAAGTGGTAGAATGCCAGCACCATCTTCATCTCGCTTGAAAACCAGAAACCAGCTTCTCCCAGCAGCCAGATTATCATCGCGAGTGAGAGAAACAGAAACAGCTTGTTTTTTCTGCCCTTCGGGTCAGACCAGTAGCCGCGGTGGGCCACATACATTGTTGCTATTGCGGTGGCCAGAAACACAACTCCGTAAAGATAATAACTTATCTCCATCCGGGCATCCACAACATAACTGAGAATATAAAACTTTGGTTGGGTCCGCACCGTATTATCAACCCACCCAGTGAACGGGGGAAGCCAGGTATGAATGTCCACGGGACTGGTTGCCGGGAACTGAGGAATCAACGGGCGAATTACTCGTCCCTGCAGGCTTTCACGGGGTCCCTTGATAATACAGAGGAACCCTTTTCAGGCACGCCCAGGTTTTATCCAAAAGGTTCGGTATCGTCAGATAACCCTTAACACAGGTACCGTAGGATGCCCATCCCGAGGGTTACCGTAAGGGGGCGTAGCCCCCTCGCTAGTATTCAATTCCCTCTCTCGCCCCGATTCCCTTCTTGTAATAGTGCTTGACTTCCCGCATCTCGGTCACGAGGTCTGCAATTTCCAGAAGTTCTTTTGGGGCATTTCTACCCGTAAGCACAACCTCCACATCTTCTGGCTTCTGTCTGAGAAAGTCCAGCACCGCAGATACCCCAAGCAGTTGCATCTGCAGAGCTACATTTATTTCGTCAAGAATAATTATGTCAAAACTTCCAGATAGCATCTGCTCCTTCGCATAATTCAGCGCCTGATACGCCGAATTTTTCTCCCCCTCTCCTGGCTCCATCACAAATTCCCCGGTTCCAAACTGTTTTATCACAATTCCGGGTTTTCCCTCAAAAAACAGAATTTCACCTGTTTCGATGCCCTTCATGAACTGCACGATACAGACCTTCTTCCCTCTGCCAAGGGCTCTCACCGCAAGCCCGAGAGCAGCGCTCGTCTTGCCCTTTCCATCGCCTGTGTAAACCTGGATGTACCCCTTCATGGTTCCTCGACTCCTATCCGTTCATATAGTTCCGTGAGGGTCTTTCCGTCAAGTCCGGCCAGCGGCAAAAACACTGGAATTTCTGCTGGCGTCGCGAGAATCGCGGCCAGTTCCTCAGGTTGCATTCCGCTTACGACACCCATTGCTCTCCTTTTTTTCGCAATTTTGATTCCATTTTCCAGGGTCGGTTCCAGCACCTCAAACCTCACGGGATTCCATTTCTTCAGAGCGCTGGAAAACGCCTCGCACCTCCCGACGGCAACCACACTGCATCCCCGCTTCATCATAAGCCAGGCAGCAACCACATCATCCCTGCCTCCAAGTAAAGCCACGACGGTACCCTGCGTCCCATAAGGAAGCCCGCCTGGTCCTGGCAATCTTTCTGTGTAAATGTAGGTCCCGCCCTGCCTTACCTCCACATGGATTTCAAGCGCCGGCTCGTCTAGGTTCACTTCAAGGTGCGGAAATTTTCCGAGGACTGCACTTCCGAGGTGTCTCGCAAGCTCCATGCTCGTGAACCCAAATGTCCCAGCCCTTCTCGCCCTTATCGCGAATGTCTTTTTATTTGCAGCCAGGTTTGCGACCATCTCAAGCACATTCCGCTCAATCTCTCCCATAGCGGTGCCACATTTTACACAGTGGCTGTAGGAAACGACACCGAAGGTTCTAGCTACGAGGGAAGCAATCTCCTGCTCCCGGTCACTTGTGATGTAAATGTGTCCCCTGTCCCTTTCAATTTTCGCCTGGATTTTGTTTTCAATCAGCTTGCTTTCGAGGTTTCGTATCAGGGCGTTTTCCATTGCGTTCCTTACATATCTTGACTTGAGGGCAATCTCTGCATAGCGGACAAGTATTACCATTTCAGTCCTCTCTTGTTGCCGAGGCCACCTTCTTCTCCATGCTGTGGGCTGTGTCAAGCCGCTCATCGATTTTGAGCGTGGTCACGATTCGTTTTGCACCAGCGCCAGCAACCGCCCTGTGAGCTTTCGCAGCAATCTCAAGGGCTTTCTCCAGGTTATCCACCTCAAAGCATGTGCCCATCGGGGAAACATGATACTTTACCCCGCTATCCTTTATTGCCTTCACGGCCAGACGCACATATTTTCCCACACTTGTGCCTTCACCTATCGGCACCACACTGATTTCGGCTACAATCATGGTTATGAGGAAAATACGGGGGAATATAGAGTTTTGGTTTTTGACATCAGAGGAGTTTTTCAAAACCCAGACAGTCGCTGAAACCCTTATATACAGTGTGCAATTACTCCTCTTCGGATTTCCATGCCTCCGAAGATTCATCCAACTGCCGAGGTTTCCGAGCGGGCGAAAATTGGCGATGGCACGAGAATCTGGCATCATGCACAGGTGCGGGAGGATACCGAGATAGGCGAGAACTGCAATATCGGAAAGGGCGTTTACATTGATTTTGGTGTGCGGATTGGAAACAATGTTAAAATCCAGAATTATGTTAGCATTTATCATGGCGTCGTGATCGAGGACGATGTCTTCGTTGGTCCAGCGGCCACATTCACAAACGACCTTTATCCACGGGCAAAATACTGGGGAGAGGAGCGGCTGGTAAAAACGCTTGTTAAAAGGGGGGCCTCAATCGGTGCCAATGCCACGATAATCTGTGGGATTACAATAGGCGAGCATGCGATGGTGGGTGCTGGTTCCGTGGTCACGAAGGATGTGCCTTCCCACGCACTTGTCCTCGGCGTTCCTGCGCGAATCCACGGGTATGTGTGCGAATGCGGGTTTCCTGCAAAGAAGGTTAACAAGCACTATACATGCACCAAGTGCGGCAAAAATTTTGAAATTTAGAAAATTAAGAAATCAAAAAAAGTTTGGCCTTGTGCTTTACATCCCTGCATAGTAGGCTTCGTCGTATGGTTCCGGTTTCAGACCCTTTCTCGTCCTGATTTCTGCCACCACATTCATCATCATTTCCCTGGGCACTGGCTGGAATCCCATGCTCTCCGTGCCCCAGAGCACCTTGCCTGCGGTTGCACTTCTTATGTCACTCGCAAATCCAAACATCTCTGCAACGGGCACCTTTGCCACGATTGTGGTGTAGTCCCCAACCTGGGTCATATCCATTATTTCGCCCCTTCTCCGCTGCAATTCCCTTGTAGCATTGCTCATAATTTCCTGAGGAACATTCACAGTTACTTTCTGAATCGGTTCAAGCAGAATTCTCCCTGCCTGACACATTGCCCCGTAGATTGCGGAACGGACCGCCGGGATTACCTGGGCAGGGCCTCTGTGAATGCTATCTTCGTGCAGCTTTGCATCCACGAGGCGGACTTTTACGCCTGTCACCTTTTCTGCTGCCAGGGGTCCCCTGTCCATCGCTTCCTTAAATGCCTGAATGCAGAGTTCCATTGTTTCGTTGAGGTATTGAATGCCCCAGGTGGCATCCACAAAGATGTTCTTCCCCTCAATCCACACAACCTTCTTCGCTTCCTCCTTGTCCATCCCGGCATCCTGGAGTTTCTTTGCCAGCGCCTTAATGTCCTTTATTCTCTCCCCGGTTGGAATCTCGCCGTTTTCAATTCCCTTTACAACACCCTCTTCAAGAGGACAGACCTCGAGATAGAAGCGGTTGTGCTTGTTCGGGGACTTGCCCTCAAACGGACCTCCCTTGCCCTGGACACTTTCGCGATAAACCACGATTGGCTTCGAGATGTTAATCTCAACCCTGTGGTCGTTGATTATTCTGTAGGTTGTGATTTCCAGATGCAGTTCACCCATTCCGGAAAGCAGGTGCTCTCCCGTCTCCTGGTTTATTTCAACCTTGAGGGAAGCATCTTCCTTTGCGACCTTCCGCATGACTTCAATCAGTTTCGGGAGATCTGACATCTTCTTCGGCTCAATTGCAACCGTGACAACCGGTTCAGACACATGCACGATTTCCTCAAATGGTGTGATATCTGGAAGATTGCTCGCTGTGACACCAACAACCGCATGGGAAAGCCCAGTCACCGCAGCGATGTTGCCTGCAACCACCTCGTCAACGACCAAGCGTTCGGGTCCCATGAACAGCGAGACATGCTGCACCTTGTCCTTGAACTTGGTGCCTCCAATGTGGAGTTCCATTCCTTTTATTAATCGTCCGCTGAAGAGACGTCCCGTTGCAATTTCTCCAGCATTCGGGTCTATCGTAATGTCGGTTATCATGAAGGAAACAGGACCATCTGGGTTTACCTCGAGCATTGCCTTGCCCACAGGGCTCTCAAGGTCTCCCTTCCATATGTGGGGAATCCTGTATTTCTGGGCTTCAATTGGGTTTGGCAGATGCCTCACAACCATGTCGAATACCACATCATTTATCTTTGCTTTTCCGGCCAGCTCCTTATGCCTGCCTTCAGAACAGAGTTCAATAATATCCTTGAATGTGACACCTGTTTTCTTCATATACGGCACGGAAAGTGCCCAGTTGTGGTAAGCACTTCCAAAAGCCACACTTCCATCCATCACACTTACTTTCCATTTTGATTTGAACTCCTCCGGTGCCATCTTTTCAATCAATGCATTCACATCATAAATTATCTTCGTGAATCTCTGCTGGAGCATTTCAGGTGTGAGTTTGAGTTCATTTATCGCCCTGTCCACCTTGCTTATGAAGAGCACGGGTTTGACTTTCTCACGGAGTGCCTGTCTCAAGACCGTCTCGGTCTGGGCCATCACACCTTCAACTGCACACACGAGCACTACGGCACCATCCACAGCCCTCATCGCCCTTGTAACATCACCCCCGAAGTCCACATGTCCAGGCGTGTCTATCAGGTTGATGAGGTACTCCTGTCCTTCGTAAGGATGCACGATGCTCACATCCGCATTATTTATCGTAAGTTGGCGTGCCTGCTCCTGCTCGTCGAAGTTAAGCACAAGCTGCTTCCCTGCAAGTTCACTTGATATCATCCCTGCTGCGGCAAGAAGATTGTCCGAAAGGGTTGTCTTCCCGTGATGGATGTGTGCCACAATTCCGATGTTCCTGATATTCTCCTTCTTATACATCATCTTCGGGATCTTTTTAATCAATTCATCACGCAAATACATAAGAAACTCACCTGCCTGACAATGCAATTCTCTCGGTATCCTCTTTCTTTGCCACCGCAAAACTGCCCATGTCTCCCTTTGCCGCGAGAATTATCTCGTTGGCAAGGCATTCCTCCATCGACTTTGTGGATTTATGGGTGGCGGTGATTGCACCCAGGGCGAGGTTCCTTATTGCAATGTTGACGCGCCTATACGGGGCGGAATCCACCGACTTAACCACGGAAATGCCACCATACTGGAGCCGTGTGGTTTCCTCCCTGGGTGCTGAATTCACAATTGCATCCACCAGCACCTGGAGGGGGTTTGTCTTTGTTCTCTGATAAATAATGTCAAAGGATTTCTTGACCACATTGTATGCCTTTGATTTCTTGCCAGAATAGTTGTTGTATTGCCGTGTTTTTTTCCCTATCTTGCCCGTCTTCATCAACGAATTTATCAATCTCTCAACCACATTCATTCTGGCTTTTATGAATGGCGCGTTTGAAAATTTTCCCTCACTGTGGGGAACAACCACCGGGTCAAGGTTGATATATTTTGCCATACCCATGTCCTTTATCACGATGTTATCCCAGGAGTATTTGCCAAAGAGGAGAATCCCGTGGTCTGCCAGCGGAGACTTCTTTTCAACTGGCTCCCTGGCTTTATCCTCCTTCGGCGGTTCCTGGGCTGGCTTTTCTTTCTGGGTCTCCTTTGGCTCCTCCGGGACTGGAGTTTCCTGCTTTTCCTCGTTCATCTATTTCACCTCACCGGCTTCTGTTTCCTGCCCTTAACAAGCTCTCTCAGGGAAATATTGTTCACCTTGATGACTTTATATCTCACACCCGGAATGTCTCCATAGGACCGCCCCATCCTTCCCCCGATGCCTTCGACCATGACCTCATCGTGCTCATCTATGAAGTTGATTGCACCCACACCCACGGCGAATGCTGTTATCTGTCTTCCGTTTTTAATTAGCTGAATCTTAACGCATTTTCTTATTGCGGAGTTCGGTTGCTTCGCCTCAATCCCAACTTTTTCAATCACAATTCCCTTTGCCTGGGCGGAACCCTCAAGCGGGTCTGACTTTTCCTTCAGCTTCAGCACTTTTCGCTTATAGTACCTGCTGCTCCATTTGAACTTCTGTCTGTTCCTCGCAAGTCTTCTACCAGCATACAGTCCATTAGGCGACATAATTTGACACCCACAATACCAAAACACAAGATATATATAAAACCCATGGATGGTGAAAACCTTAAAATATTCCTAGTAATTAACACGCAGCAGAGGGGAAAATAATGGACAATATCTACCGGGAGGAAAATTCTGGGAAATGGGAGAGAATCCATGCTCACATGATAAAGGTGCTTGAAAAATCCCTTGGAACTGGCATGGTCACAGATGTGATAAAGGTCAGTGTGAATGATTTTAGCAGGGAGGATGTGCGCGCTTCAATTAAAGCCACGGTCACAAAAATTTATGTTGCCCTCGGTGAAGAGATGACCTACAACTTACTCACCAATACTGTGCTTGCAGAAATTGGGAATGACAGGGACTTCCTTGAGGAGTGCTACAACCTGGTCAAGGAGGTGAGCCAGTGAATACCCTCGGAAGAAGAATAGTGAAAGCGATGGAAGAAAGCCCTGTGGGGAGCATGAGTGTCTTCATCTACACCAAGCAATGCCGGGATGCAGGAATAAATCCTGATGCAATACGCCCTGAAGAACTCCCGCTCCTTGTCCAGCGCCTGAATGAAGTGCTCCCCTACTTCGCGGGGAAAAAAAGCAATGAAATAATTCAGAAAATCTCGATGCTTTCCAGTAATCACGGAGAATCGAGGTGGTGATAAACATGGTCATCAAGAGTGGAATTCCGGGACTCGACGAAATCCTCGGAGGAGGCATTCCGGCGAGAACCATCAACCTGGTTTGCGGTCCTGCAGGCAGTGCCAAAACACTGTTTGGAATGCAGTTTCTGCTCGGTGGAGCGAAGAACGGTGAAAAAGGAATCTACATTACGCTCGAGGAGAGCAGGAGCAACATAGAGAGAGCGATGAACAACTACAGATTCAACCTCCTGGAGTATCAAAAAAACAACAACATCCTTATAATGGACCTGGGGGCAATGCGGAAGGAGGCACTGTCAAAGGATATCGAGAAGGGCATGGCAAACTTCTCCTCAATTTCAAAGGTGATAAAGAACATCCAGAAACTTACGAATGCAAAAAGGTGCGTTGTGGATTCTATCACGGCACTCGGGCTTTATTATTCAAATGTTGAAGAATTGAGACGGGAGCTTTTTGTGTTTGCAACCGAACTTAAGGAAATGGACATGACCTCGCTCCTGATTTCCGAAGCCCCTGACGGGAGCAACTCCCTCACGCGCTACGGGATCGAACAGTTTGTGTGCGATTCTTTCATCGTCCTCGGGTTGGAAGATGTGAAGGGCGAACTGAGACGGACAATAATGGTGAGAAAGATGCGATTTGCAAAGCACGACACCACAAAGCATCCGATCGTGATAACTCCTGACGGTATTGCGGTCCAGGCAGAGACCAAGATCTTCTGATCAGTATGGAACTTTTTCGAATTTCCGCAGTTGACAGCGTGCTTGAAAGCGGGAAAAGGAAGAGATTCTTGGTCGTGATAGACGATTTCCACGATGCCCTGTTTCTGGTCCAGCATTTTCTGGAGGACAACGGCTACTGCGTGGTTTCGAAACCGCTTGAAATTCCCGGCTCTGAATACAGGACAATCGACTGGTATTCACGGCGGGCCGCGGTGCCACCCGCAAACCCGGACCACATTGTGATGCAAACTGACCCGGTCCAGTTCTTTTCCGGGTTGAAGAAAATAGATGGAATGAAAAAAATTTTTTTCCACCTTACCCCTGTGCTCCTTCTCAACGAGAGAGAGACAGCAGTTGCACTGGTCGAGAATCTCTGTGCCCACTGTGAGGAGCATGAGATTACCCTGCTTATGCTTGTTGAGAAGCCAGAAATTTTTGCGGACGTAATAGGAGCGATAAAAAACAGCTTTGATTATCTTTTCACCCTGACGGATGGAAAATTTACAATTACCAGTTTGAAAAAACCGATGGATGATGTTGAGTTTCGATACATTGTAAGGGAGGGGGATGTGCTGCTCCGCATCTCCAGTGGTGTTGAAAGGTGTGGCGTTTTCTGGAGTGGAGGTAAAGCTCTCTTCTGGCTTCCTGGCTCGGAATTGTTGCTACCAGGTGGCGTGTGCGAAAACAGTGCCCTCTTCTTCTCCTGCGATGTGAGAAGCAGGCAATTTCTGATCGAGCAATGCGTGGCGGACGCCCTCCTTTCCGGGAGACCATGTATTTTTGTTTCTGGTGAGACAGCATTTAGCGAATTCGCAGAGAAACTGAAGGGCGGAAAGAGACTTGACATCGCGAATTCAAAAAATTTTGTGTTTATTGACTGGTTCTCATGGACCACAAGAAAGGTCATAGAGGTGGAGGACAGGGGAAGGGAGATGCTTGTTTCCAGGGATATTGTGTACCTCGGTGTGGCTATTGAGTGGGCACTTAAAAAGTTTGATGGGAAGGGGGTAGTTGTTCTCGACTGCCTGACCGCGGCAGCCCAGAACTACAACACGGAGGAGATTTGCAGCTTTCTGTCCACCATGGTTGCCAGGGCCAAACACAGAAATTATTCAGTGTTAAGTTTCGGAAATCCAGATGTAATTGGAAGGCCTACGAGTGCGGCAATGGCATGTTTTCACGATGGGCACATACTGGTGGATGGCAGGCAAATCCAGGTGGAACGCTCCGATACATTCTTCCACACCAGAAGGAAATTTGCGGTTGCGATGGCTGCGGATGTGCTTTCAGTGATACCGGGAGTTGACAGGCACGAGGAGTTAAGCGATGAGGAAATTGCAAGGGTGCTTAAAGCTCTGGATGAACTTCTCGGAAACCTGCCCGAGGAGAAAATAACCGAATTCTCCCAGACAGAAGAATTTAGAATTTACGAGCGATTGCTGAGAAAATACGGACTGTGAAAATGTTGAAAGCACTGCCTTACAGCCTCCAATGATTAAGAAAAGGGTTAAATATAAATGCGGTTTCAATCTCTTACAAGGTGAAATGCATGGTAGAATTCAAAGCCAATGTGGCTACACCTGAAGGAAAGACCTACACCTTCCCTGTGTGGGGAAATTATGCAAATTCGCTTATTGGAAAGAAGATAGGCGATGAGGTTGATGGACTGTTTGTTGGACTTCCCGGCTATAAACTCGTTATTACTGGTGGTTCTGACAATGCCGGTTTTCCGATGCGTAAAGATATTGCTGGCGGGAAAAGGTTCAAGGTGCTGTTGAGCGAAAGCACGGGCTTTCATCCGAAAAAGAAGGGTCTGAGAAAAAAGGTGTCGGTGAGGGGAAACACAATCTCGCCAGAAACAGCGCAGATTAATCTCAAAATCGTGGCAAGAGGCCCACATCCAGTTGAAAATTTGCTTGAAGAGGTAAAGAAGAGATACGAGGCAGAGAGGGATAAGAAAGAAGAAAAACCCAAGAAGTGAGGTAAAATAGATGAAGGTCCATGTGCAGCCGGAACTGAATGTGGGTATCGTAGGACATGTTGACCATGGCAAAACCACCCTCACCTACGCCCTCACGAAGGAACGGACTGACCGTCTTTCTGAAGAGAGAAAGAGAGGCATAACAATCCGTCTGGGCTATGCAGATACAGAGTTCTACCAGTGTCCAAACTGCGAAGGCATTGATGGCTACACAAACTCCCCCACCTGTCCAAAATGTGGAAGCCAGACACAGTTTCTGCGTGCGGTCTCATTCGTGGACGCACCCGGACATGAAAGCTTGATGGCAACAGTGCTTTCCGGTGCTGCGATAATGGACGGAGCCCTGCTGATAATCTCTGCAGATGAAAAGTGCCCACAACCCCAGACCAAGGAGCATCTGATCGCCCTCCATATTGCGAATGTGAGAAATGTGGTGGTTGTTCAGACAAAGGTGGACCTCGTGACGAAGGAGCGAGCAAAGGAAAGTTACAGGGAAATCAGAAATTTCTTGAAGGGCTCATTTGCCGAGAATGCCCCGATAATTCCTGTGTCCGCTCACCATGGGGTCAACCTTGAAGCCCTCATATATGCAATCCAGAAATACATCCCAACACCATCATTTGACGGCACAAAACCCGCAAGAATGTACATTGCCCGCTCATTTGATGTGAACATGCCAGGCACACCTCCGGATAATCTGGTCGGAGGGGTGGTCGGAGGCACAATTCTGCAGGGAAAACTGTCGATTGGAGATGAGGTGGAAATCGGTCCAGGCAACCTGGAAATCGTGGGACACCAGAGGGTTTACAAAAATATTGTTTCAAAGGTCTGTTCCCTGTATGCGGGAGATTTACCACTGAATGAGGCAAAGCCAGGCGGATTGATAGCGGTGGGAACCCTGTTTGACCCCGCCCTCACCCGCTCCGACTCGCTCTCTGGCAAGGTGCTCGGAAAACCAGGCACTCTCCCGGAGATGAAGCATAAGCTTGTGATGGAGGTCCATTTGCTGGAGAGGGTGGTGGGCACCGCCTCCGAACTCAAGGTTGAGAAGCTGAAGACCTCGGAAACGCTCATGCTGAACATCGGAACTGCAAAAACGAGCGCATTGATCACGAGCACGAGGGAAGACATTGTCGAGGCGAACCTGAAGGTGCCTGTGTGCTGCGAGCCGGGTGACCGCGTGGCTGTTAGCAGGAAGGTGGGCACGACCTGGCGATTGATCGGGTATGGAATCATCAAGTGAGGAATTATGAAATACGATGCGGTGGTCGTGGGGGCTGGCCCTGCCGGAATGTTTGCTGCGAGGGAGATACTGAAGGCGGGGAAGCAGGTGCTGATGATCGACGAGGGCATGGAGGTGGAGAACCGTGCATGCCCGATGGAAGTGGGTTCTGAGTGTCTGAAGTGCACTCCCTGCAATATAATGGCAGGTGTTGGTGGTGCTGGCACCTTCTCTGATGGAATCCTAAACCTGAGACCGGATATCGGCGGAGACATAACCGCACTCTGCGGGAGCGAGGAAAAGGCCTGGGCACTTGTGAGAGAAGTGGATGAATTCTTTGCGAGGCATGCCCCGAATTCCACCCTTTACCACCCCGACGAAGAGCACGCTAACTCGCTGGCAAGAAGGGCGGCTGCAGTCGGGGCAAGATTTATACCCATTCCCCAGAGGCACATCGGGAGCGACCATGCACCATCTGTAATTGCTGGAATGTGCAACGAGCTGATGGAAGCGGGTCTCAAGGTTTTGACAAAAACGAGGGTGGAGGATATCGTGGTGCATGACGGAAAATGCACGGGCGTTGTTTTGCACGATGGTAAAGTTATGGAGGCGGATGCTGTTGTAATCGCACCTGGCAGGGTAGGAATGAACTGGATGCAGGAGTTGATTGAGCGGCACCATATAAAGGCGCGGCACGGGCCAATTGATGTGGGGGTCCGTATTGAGGTGCCTGCAATCGTAATGGAGCCAGTTATAAAGATTAACCGTGATCCAAAGTTTCACATTTTTACCAACAGATACGATGATTTTGTCCGGACTTTCTGCACCAACCACAGGGGTTTTGTGGTGAAGGAAAACTACGGAGAGTTCATCGGGGTCAACGGGCATTCGATGAAGACAAGGAGTTCTGAGAACACGAATTTTGCGTTTCTGGTTAGGGTTGAACTGACCGAACCGCTCGAAAACACGACCGCTTATGGACGCTCCATCGCGGAGCTTGCAACCACGATCGGGGGTGGAAAACCCATAGTCCAGAGATTGGGTGACCTGATGGCCGGAAGACGCTCGACCTTCCCGAGATTACTGAAAAATCCGCTGAAAGGCACCCTCGCCGATGTTACACCTGGCGACATTTCAATGGCCCTGCCGTCGAGAATCGTCCAGAACATTCTGGAAGGGCTTGAGAAGCTGAACCAGATTATCCCAGGCGTGGCCACCGACTCGACACTACTCTATGCCCCAGAAATCAAGTTTTACGCCATGATACTGGATGTCGATGAAAATCTCGAGACCTCAATTCCGAATTTATTTGCATGCGGTGACGGGGTCGGGCTCTCGAGAGGAATTGTTGGGGCCGCAGCCACGGGAATAATAGCTGGCAGGGGAGTTGCAGGGAGGAGATAATGCTCCATGTACTTCTCGCAGATGCAGAGCTTGAGCTTGTGCCGGAGTCAATCGCCTCCCATCCCTCCGTTGTGGTGAATGCGAGGAAGCGGGGCAAGAAAACCACCAGGGTATTGCTAGACACGAACCTGCATCATGCCGCGATGAAGGATCTTGAGATGGGGGAAAGACGGGGAAGACCGGATATCGTGCATTTCTTTCTGCTTCTCGCCCTCGACTCCATTCTGAACCAGATGGGAGAACTGAGAGTTTATGTGCACACGAGGAACAATGAGTTGATTCTGGTTGACCCGCTCACCCGCCTTCCGAAGAACTATCCGAGGTTCGTGGGCCTGATGGAAACCCTCTTCAACAACGGCGTGGTGCCCAGCAAGGAAATGCCCCTGCTTAGGTTAATGCCCGACTACACCTTTGAAAAATGCCTCAATTCCATTCCACATGACAGGACGGTTGTCCTCTCACCCACAGGAAAGCCTGTCCTTCCTGACAGATACTTCAAAGAGGTCAGGGCTGAGAATTTGCTCTGTGTGATTGGCGGTTTCCCTGAAGGCGATTTCCTGAGCAATGTCTACCCGCTTGCCGATGAAGTGATTTCTATTTCAGACCAGACACTCACCGTCTGGACGGTGCTCTCGGAACTTCTGGTGAATTATGAGAATGCGATAAGGAGGTAAGGTATGCCTGCAACAGGTTCTACCGATGTGCCGGCAATCGAGGTAAGAAATCTGACGAAAAAATACGGGGAGGTTGTAGCTGTAAATGGTCTGAATTTGAAGGTAAAAAAAGGAGAGGTCTACGGGTTCCTCGGACCGAATGGGGCAGGGAAAACCACCACACTGAAAATTATTATGGGGCTCGTCCATCCCACTGCAGGAGATGTGCTTATCGGAGGTAAAAAGCCGGACGCGGAGGTGAGAAGGGACATTGGATTCCTGCCCGAAAAGATGTCCTTCTATGACAATCTCACCCCTACCCAGACCCTTGAATTCTTCGCCGACCTGAAAAATGCGGAAAAAAAGGAAATTAGACAGATTCTGAGGGATGTCGGGCTTCAGGAAGCCGCGGAGCGGAGAGTTGGAGGGTTTTCAAAGGGAATGGGACAGTTGCTTGGAATAGCGCAGTGCATGCTCGGCTCCCCGTCCCTTTATGTGCTGGACGAGCCGATGAGTGGACTGGATGCGAGATGGCGGAAGTATTTCAAGGACAAACTAAAAACGATTAACCAGAATGGGGCCACAATAATTTTCTCCTCCCATATTCTTGCAGAGGTCGAAGATATCTGTGACAGGGTGGGAATTATCCACAGGGGGCGATTGCTTTTTGAGGGGACGGTTCAGGAGCTGCACAGACACCTCAAGCTGAAGCCGAAACTGGAGATAATGATTGAGGGGCTTGCCGGGAAGGTACCCGAAGAGCTGAAGGGAATGGAGGGCATCGAAGCAAGTGCAAGCGGGGACTGGCTCACAGTGGTGTGCGATTATGGTTCCCGCGCCGCGGTGATGAGCATTCTGGAAAGAAAAGGGCTGAAAATTCTGGATTTCAGAACGAGCGAACCGTCGCTGGAGGAGAGTTTTGATTTGTTGCTGGCAAGCGTGGAGGGGAGAAGATGAATTTGAAGAAGGTTTATGTGATTGGAAAGAAGGAATTTCTGGATAATCTGAGGAATAAATGGGTCATCGCTATGACTGTGATTTTTATCGTGCTTGCCCTGGTGGCTTCCGTGTTCGGAGGCAAGGGCTCCATCGGGGGAATGGAAGAAACAGTTATGGTGCTCCTCGGCATCGCTGCAATTCTCGTCCCGATAATTTCAATAATGCTGGGCTATGCCACGATTTCCGGGGAAGTGGAAAATGGTTCGCTCTCGCTCCTACTCTCTTATCCAGTAACCAGAACCGAGGTCTTGCTTGGTAAGTTTGCCGGGCTCGGAACAGTGATTGTGGTTGCCACGGTTGCTGGGTTCGGAATTGCAGGGGCTGTGATAGTCGCTGCCGCAGGCACCGCAAAGCTTGGCAGTTACCTCCTGTTCATTTTCCTGTGCGTGATGCTCGGGCTGGTTTACCTCAGTGTCTCCGTGTTTTTCTCCACGCTCTGCAGCAAGCGGAGCACCTCGCTCGGGCTGGGGATTCTCATATTCTTCTGGTCGTCCATTTACGGCACGGTTATCCTTGGCGCGTTCCTGGCTACAGGAGGCGATTTAATGGCACTGGCTACGGGGCAGGCTGAGATTCCCGCCTGGATGTGGTACAGCATGTTCCTGAGCCCAGCCGACCTCACCCAGACAGGAGTGATGCTTGCATTCGGGATGAAGAGCGCATTTGGCTATGCCATGGAAACCCCTGCCTACATCTCGCTGCCCGCGGTGGTGGTCGCCCAGGTTCTCTGGATTGCTGTCCCGCTGATTCTTGGTGTCTGGAGGTTTAGAAGAAGGGACATTTGAAAAAGTTTATAAATAGTGTTTCCATATACCAGGAATAATGGATACCTTCCTCACTGGCATCTTGAATTTCGAGTAGATGGTATTTCATTTGTGTGAGGTGCGGAGAAATGGCCATGAACAATATTAAAGTGAACGACCTGTTCAGCAAATTTGAAATTAAGGACATGAATGACTGGGAAAATGTGGGGGCAGATCTGATTATTACCGACCCTCCTTTCGGAATCGAATTCAGCGGGAAAAACGGGAACTACCATAGAAAGGTGGAATATGTAGTGGATGGCTATGTTGAGTGGGCAAAAGAGGAATATGGCAAGAAAATCAAAGAGCTACTGGTGTGTATAGAGAAAAATTTGAATTCCAATGGACAGGCATTGATTTTTTCAGGATGGAATAACAGCAATGTTATTCACGACCGGATTATTGAGTTTCCAGGTTTAAAATTAATGGGAAAAATGTACTGGTGCTACAATTTTGCACCTGCATGCAAGGTAAGGCCTGCCCATAATGTGTACGAAATTTTCTGGGTTACAAAAGGAGAACAGTGGACATATAATTTGAGATGTAACACCCATCATTGTAAAAAGGGAGAACCTAATCTGACAACCCTTAGTTTCAAGAGAGATTACAAGGTCAGGATGCCAAAATATCCTACGAGATTGCCATTTCGACTTCTCCAGTGCATAATAGAGCACTTCTCCAACAAGAACGATTTAATCTTTGATCCACTTTGCGGTAGTGGGATGGTGGGAATCGTTGCATTCATGCTAGGCAGGAGATTTGTAATGGGAGATTTAAATCCGAATGGAAAAACTGTTTACCAGTCTCTTTTAGACTACTATCTCAATAAGAATGGGTTAATCCAGGACCAAACATTGATGCGATGGTGGGAAAAATGAACAAAGAAGAGTTCGGGAATTTAGCAATAAAAATATCTGAGAAACTCGACAAGATTCCTTCACACTGGGATGGTAGGAAAGCCATTCTTGAAATGAAGAACGCGGGTTTTAACCAGTGGAGACAAATGGAATGGATTGGTTTTTATTTCCAGTTTTTGTGTGAAAGATTATTAAGTGATACTATGGAAATACCAGGTCCGAAGTACGGCCGTGTAACTTTTGACGGGTTTATGGAAGTACCATGGGACTTCAAGACCCATGCTATAAACACAAGTAGCCACCAGATTATTGTGAACGACAGCGAGGCCACTGCCAGTGCGATTAGAGAATATGGCTGCGTTGGTTTGATACTTGCGATGGGAGAAGCGAGGTACAACGATGACCAGAGAACTTTTCAAAAGTGGCATGAAGATCTTAAGGGAGGAAAATCAAATTATGAACTTGAAAGGATTAAAAGAGGAGCCTGGTCAAGATTGAGGAAGGTGGAATATACACTGGTGCAAATTTCGTTCATTAGAATTGATGATGAAGTTCTTGTAAAATGTGGATCTTTCCAGAGGGATTTCAGAAATGCAGACGGAAGCCCACGGAGGGAGAAGGTTCTTCTAGATCTGGAGAAATTGGATGAAGAAATAGTTTATTTCAAGGATTATAATAGAAATAATCTATTTAATGATGGTTAATTACGTAAACAGGTATAAGATGGAAAACTACCAATATTTTACAGTTTCCATGAAGGATAGAAAAACTCTATTAACCCCCTCTAGTATTGCCCCCACATGTTTGGAAAAATAGCAACTTTTGTGGTAAAGCACCCGAAAAAGATAACGGTGATATGGGCAATCTTCCTTATTCTGGCGGCACCGCTTGCAATCCGGTACGGCGATGTGCTGGTTTATGAAGAAGCAAAAATCACACCTGAAAATCTGGAATCAAAGGTTGCTGATAGAATCATTGAGAAGGAGTTTCCAGGTAATGTTCCAAACGGTTCCGCAATTGTGGTGATTCAGAACCACAATGTCTCGTCTCGGGAAACGAAGCATTTCGTGGAAAATTTAACAGCAAGGATAAAGGAATCAAAGGATATCGCGCTTCTGGATGATGTGACCTCTGTTTACTCTCTCGCCGCCGAGATTCTCCACACCACCTCCTCAGCCATCCACGATGCGTTTCCTGGTTTGAAGGAGAATGTGAATGGGACCACCTACCTGATTTTCGGTTTACCGGATAACTTTAACACCACCGCAGGCAATGCTCAAGCAATCGGAGAACTGCTCTATGGTTTTCCTGAAAATTATGTGTACCTCTGGAATCTTTCCGAGCAGTCCGCAATGATGGTGTATGGCATGCCCCTGCAGTATGCGATGCTCTGGAACTACACGAACTTCTCTGCAACCCTGGTTTATTCAATTCCGAAAGCCCATGCAATGTTCTGGCAGTATTCATCCGGGACCACGGTGGAGGAGAAGGACAACAACACCTACGCCACTTTTTCCACCTACATGGACATGTTTGCGGACCAATACGGGTTAAACGGGAGCGAGAAGGCAATGCTCCGCTCCTACTACAACCTCTTTGCGAATTACTGGAACATCACGAGTGCAGAGCATAATGTGAGCGAGGACGCGAATGCCACACTTGCAAGGGCACAGAAGGCGGTCGATGACAATGCACTGGCCGACTGGTGCAACCTTACATTCAATACGACGGAGGAAAAGGAATTCTTCGAAAAAATTCACAAATTCTGGAATGTAACTACCTGGTATCTCTCCCTGCCCCCGCTCATCGATGAAGGAGACAACACACCGATGCTGAACAACTTTACTCTCCATCTAATAAAGGAAAACATAGGGGTATTTGCATCCGAAATTCCTGAGGAGTTTCTCCAACCCGTGGAGCACTATATTGACGCATTCGGGGAGAACTGGAGCAGGGAACTCGGGAATTACTCCCTCCTCGAGGAAACCGCGATGGTTGCCGGGAATCTCTCAAGGCAGGTGTTGTTTGAGGAGTTTGCAAATCTCACGGAGCCCGTTTATCCTGGCATAAATTTCACGGCCATTGACCTGCTCACAAAACTCAACGATACCTTTGACTACTATGACTGGAACAACAGGAGTGCCTACAACAACACCACAGCACTGGATCAATTTACCTACTCGGTATTTTCCAAGGTTGCGATGAGCGGCGCCACTGAGCTTTTCATGAATTACTCGAGCAGGTTTTTCGCGGTATGGAACCAGAGCACTGGCACTGCTTACGGGAGAGGACTGGCAGCAATAAATCAGACAATCCCCGGATTTATCCAAAACATCTCGGATAACACCACCAGAGAATTCTTTGAGAATGTTTCCGCAACAATCAACATTGATAACTGGGATTCAAGAAGTGCAATAGATGGGTTTGCCTACACCTACATGGTGCAGATGATTACCGAAAGCACACCTCCCGCGATGCTGAACACCACCCTCAATTACCTCCAGGCGTTTTATCAGAACTGGACTGCACTTAATTCCACCGCTTACAACGACACGGATAACCGCACCGAGACCGTGCTGAATGGAATGCTGCTTCCCTACATCAATTCCTCGCTCAGCGGGGACGAAAGAGCCTTCGTGAGTGACATCGCCACCTGGTTCAACCTCAAAAACTACGCGAACGGGAGCGCTCATGTGGAATTCTCCTGCCAGTACCTTGCAAAACACACTCCTCTGAAGGATGCAAACTTTATCAGAAGGGTTGCAGAAGCAGGAAGCGATGCACAGGTCTGGTCTGTTGTAAACGATTCGCTTGAAACTAATGGTGTGTGGAACCTCCCGATGGAATTTCATCCTGCAATCCTCCACAAGTTCATCAGTCCAGACAATGGAACAATGCTGGTTTCAATCACCTTCCTCAAGGGTTCAAACAATGCAAGCGTAGATAACAATGTGGTGGTGCTGAGACAGATAATCAGTGATTTAAACAGGGGCTACAATTACACCGTGTACCTGACCGGTGATGTTCCCCTCTCCCACGATATTGCAGAAGCATCCTGGGGAGAGGTTTCCCACATTGACACCTTCGCTGTTGCGTTCGCAATCATATTCATGATAATTTACTTCGTTTCAATCGTGGCACCGTTCGTGCCGCTCGGGGCCGTGGGCATTGTGATTTTAATTGCAAACGCTATTGTGTTCATTGTGGGTGCCTTCTTAATTCAAATTTATTACATTGTTCCCACACTTCTATTTACTGTATTGCTCGGTGCGGGCACTGACTACACAATCTTCCTTCTTTCTAGATACCGTGAGGAACGGAGAAAGGGCCACGGCAAGGAGGACGCGGTTAAAACCTCGGTTACATGGGCCGGTGAGAGCATTGCTACAAGCGGCGGTACCGTGATGATTGCCTTCGGAGCCCTGACCGTTAGTTCCCTTCCGCTGGTCCAGACAATAGGTGCCATTGTATTCGTCGGAATCGGCATCGGAATCCTGGCAGCCCTCACACTTTTGCCTGCCCTCATCCTCCTCATCGGGGATAGAATTTTCTGGCCCTCAAAAATCAAACCCCTGCTCGGAAACGACGGGAAGAGAAACTACTTCTGGCATGCCGCCAGGTTTTCACTCAAGCATCCGAAGGCGATAGTGATTGCTGCATTCCTCATCACCCTGCCCGCGGCGTATGCGGCACTCACGCTTGAAACTGGCTATGATTTCGTGTCCACGATGCCAGATGTGGAAAGCAAGCAGGGAATGAATGCGCTGGGAGAGGGTTTCGGAAAGGGTGACATAATGCCCACCTACATCCTTATCAATCTCACAGAACCGGTGAAAACCGGAGATACTTACAACACCGCCATTTTCAACGATACTGAGGCCCTGTGCAGCAGGATAATGGCACTCGGAGGCATCGCGAAGGTTTACAGCATCACGAGACCCTTTGGGGACCCGATCGACTACACGGACAAGGAGACCCTGGACTTTTATAAGCCAGTCATAGACACGAACATCGGGAACAGCAACAAAACAATTCTGATTTCCATTGTCCTTGTCGAGCAGCCGTTCCATGCAAACGCAATAAAGAAAATTGATGAGGTGAGGGGGCTCGTGAAGGGCCAGAAAACGAACTACCAGAGTTTCAGAAACGCGGAGATATATTTCACCGGAAGCACTGCAGGGATGCAGGACATAAAGGTGATGATGGACAAGGACTTTCCCTACATGATGCTGATAGTGCTTGTGGGCGCCTACATTGTTCTCCTTATCGTGCTCGGCTCAGTGTTGATTCCGTTGAGATTGCTCGGGGTTACTTTGATGACCGCAACCTGGGCACTGGCATTGACGATGTTCGTATTTACGATAGTCCTGGGACAGCCACTGCTCTGGCTCATGCCCCTGATTCTCTTCGTTGTACTTGTAGGCCTTGGACTCGACTACGACATCCTACTCACCACAAGAATCAGGGAGGAGGTGAGCAAGGGAAAGAGCGATGAGGAAGCAATCACAACCGCTGTGGAGAGAACTGGAGGTATCATTACAATCTGTGGGTTGATCATGGCTGGAGCCCTTGGAAGCATGATGATTTCGGGCATGGGTATGCTCCGCCAGTTCGGATTTGCCCTCTGTGCAGGCATCCTGATCGACACTGCGATCATGCGCATCTACCTCGTGCCTTCAATGATGATCCTGCTCAAGAAATGGAACTGGTGGGCACCCGGAAGATTGCAGAGGGTACGAAGGGCTGAGAAGAAAAAGGGTAAAACGGTAAAGAAGGAAGAAATCCTCAGGAAGGAACTGAAGAAACCTCATCCACAGAAAAAACAAGAAGCAGCCCGGAAGCCAGAGCCAAAATCCCGCTGAATGCGAATGCTGCCCAGGAGCCAAACATATCCCAGAGAAAGCCCGCAAGGAAGTTGGCTGGAAAGATCGTGATACTTGTGACGAGGTTCACGATACCCAGAGCAGAGCACCTTACCTCCTCGCAGACCATCACTGAGGTTATCGCCCGCATCGTGCCATCTGTCATTGCCATGTAGAGCCCGAAGCAAAGAAATAATCCCATGAGGAGGAGAAACGAATTCACGAAGGTAAAGAGGAACATTACTGCAGCGAACACCCCAAAGCCCATCACAAGCATGGTTTTTCTTCCCACCCTATCTGAAAGAACCCCCATAGGATACGCGAGGGCCGCATAGCTGACATTCATCAAAACATAAAAGCCAACCTCGACATAAACAGGCATCTCGAGCACCTGGTGGGACCGGAGGAGCAGAAATGCTACGCTGAAATTGCCCACACCGAAAATCCCGATCGCAACTACGAAGAGCCTGAAATTAGGTGGAAATTTTTCCAGTGAAAGCGAAAATTTTCTTGACTGTATGCCCCTGGTTTCCCGCACGAAAAGAATGACTATTATTGCGGCAATACCCGGCAATGCCGAAAGCAAAAAGACCAGGCGATAAACATCCATTGCGGTTCCGAAAACCAGAAGTACAATCAGTGCGATCAGGGGCCCGACCACTGCCCCAGATGTATCCAGAGCCCGGTGGACACCATAGGCCTTTCCTCGCTCGCTCGCCTTGGACGAATCGGCTATAATCCCGTCTCTTGGGGTGGTCCTTATCCCCTTCCCAATTCTGTCCACAACCCTCACGCCAAGCACATGGAAGGTGGAGGTGGCGAATGCAAGTAATGGCTTCGTGAGATTGCTGAGAGAATACCCGGATAAAACAAAAATTTTCTTTTTCCGGAGTTTGTCCGCATAAATCCCTGAGACGAGCTTGAGAAAGCTGCCAGTGCTCTCCGCAATTCCCTCTATGATCCCTATCAAGAGGGAGGTTGCCCCGAGGCCAGCAAGAAAAAAAGGAAGCAGAGGCACGAGCATTTCGGTGCTCATATCCGTGAGAAAACTAACAATTCCGAGCAGAATTATGTTGATCGAGAGCCCCGCAATCAATTTAGATTTTGGCATTGAGTGAGCGGAGATGAGATGGTGTATATAGGATTTTGTTTCTGTTCCGTTAACCTTTGCCTCATGGGTTTACACCATGGTGCCTGTGCCTGCTTTCTCCGGCCGTTACCTGGCCCGCTTCACAGGTCCTTCCACCTTGTGATCTTGATTGCGAGAAGTGTGAATATCACCGCCAGAACTGTGAGAACTACAAATGAGATTGTTGCATTTGCTGGCTCGCTGTAAATCATTATCTCTCTGAGCCCCTGATGGAAGTAATAGACAGGAGAACCCTTTGCAATTGTCTGCATGTAGGAAGGCATTACCTCGACTGGCCAGAAAGCACCAGAGAGAAACATCAATGGAAAACCGATTGCATTGCCTATGCCATTTGCCGCCTCTATGTCCTTCACGAAACCGCCGAGGGTCATTCCGATGCTTGAGAAGAGCACGCACCCGATGAAAATCAGGGACACAGCATATAAATCGGGTATCGCCCTAACTCCAAAGATTGCCCAGCTGAACCCGATCATCAGTAAGGTCAGGGCGAAGCCGAGGAAGGTTTGCTGCAGAATGCATCCCAGTATCCAGTCCCGCTTGCTGAGCGGTGTTGCGCTCAGCCGCTTCACAATTCCGTTTCGCTTATACTCCGTCACGGTGGTCGTCATCCCGATTATCCCGTTCGTCATGATGAATGCGGCAATATAGCCAGGAAGGTAATAATCTGCAGCCCTCCACCGCCTCTGCTGCAGGTCCTCGGACTTTGGAATCACTATGTCAGAGGCACCGGTGAGTTG
The DNA here is from genome assembly GCA_026414225.1 of Thermoplasmata archaeon. Classification (GTDB taxonomy): domain Archaea; phylum Thermoplasmatota; class Thermoplasmata; order Lutacidiplasmatales; family SKW197; genus SKW197. The sequence continues at coordinate 105,704 of JAOAJK010000002.1, read as the reverse complement.
ATTGTTGAACCCGTTGCTCACGCTGTAAATTATCCCCTTTATTATCTGGGTTGACTGGGCATGTTCATCCGCAATCAGCAGCACCTCTGGTGATGTGGCATTCGTCTGGTTCAGATAGGCACTCAGCATCTCCTTGCCCATCGTTATGTTGGCGATATCACTTGCGTTCATATACTGACTGTAGTTATTTATCACATACACGAGCGTATCCACAATTATGCCCATTCTGACAACCACGGTCTTGTTGATTGCCTTTTCCTCAAATCCATCCGGGATTACAAGGAAACGCAGGGTCTCTATTGTCTGCTGATTCTTCACGAAAGCTGAGATGTTAACATCCTTATCCAGCGGTTTTATGTCGAAGCACTCGGTTGATTTTATTGCCTCAATAAAAGCGGTTGAGAGATTTGTCTGATTGCCACTCTCATCGACATCCAGATTCTGGATGTAAAGGGCATACCGCGTGTTTTCGGTGCCCCCGAAAAGGGTTCCGAAAATGAGGAGAAGAAGCACGGGGAAGAGAAACGAAAAGAAGACGCCAGTGGGTGAGCGGAGCCAGTCCTTCACCAGGGTCTTGAAAACAATCCACACATTTCTCATTCAAACTCACCCCTTTCGTTGATCTTTCTTCCAACAAGGGAGAGGAATACCTCTTCCATTCCTGGTTCTACAATCTCTGCCTCTATGTCCCTTGAATAGAGGTCAAGGGCGACCTTCGCGGCGTCTCGCTTTCCAAGAAATTTGCCGCAAAGGCCACCATCTACCTTTATGATGCTATCAGTGTATTTCTTGAAAATTGCTTCTACCTCTTTCCCTCCAACCTTCGTGAATACCCTGTAGCCGCCACCATGCTTCTCAATCATTTCTTTAACCGCACCCATTGCCACAATCTTTCCCTTCACAATCACCGCCACCCTGTCACTCAGTTTCTCTGCCTCCTCCATGTAATGCGTTGTGAGAAATACCGTCTTTCCTGTTTCCTTCAGCTTTTTGATAACACCCCAGGTCTCGCGCCTCGCCTCGGGGTCAAGGCCTGTAGTGGGCTCGTCAAGGAAAAGAATCTCAGGTTCACTCACAGCCGCCATGCAGATGCCCACCCTTCTTTTCATTCCACCGGAGAGTATCTTGAATTTTTTATTCCTCACATCCCATAGATCCAGCAGTTCTAGATAACTCTTTAATTCCCCTTTTCTACCATAAATATCTGCAATGAGCTTCACATTTTCCAGCACTGTCAACCGCTCAAACGCATTGAATTCCTGCGGCACCACACCAATCCTTTTCTTTATCTTTGCCTCATCCTTTGCAATTTCATAGCCGAGAATTGTCACCCTTCCAGAGGTAGGTTTTCTCAGGCACTCCAGAATCTCTACTGTCGTGGTCTTGCCTGCTCCGTTGGGTCCCACGAGCGTAAAAATTTCACCAGATTTCACATCGAACGAGATGCGGTCCACCGCCCTGGATTTGCCATATTCCTTCACTAAATCTTTTACTTCAATTACCGTGTTCATGCAGAGCCCAACATCCGTGTGATATTAAAAATTTTGCAATGTCCTCAGGATGCCATGTGGACTGCGTCCATGCAATGCCTGAAGAACCTACTTGTGGATCACAAGCACACCGTGGTCAGCATCGAACGGCTCAAGCGTGAGTTTTTCGCAGATTTTCAGGCCGTTTTCCTCAATCCGAGTCATGCAGAACTTCAGGACCTCTCCTGCCTTCTTCGTGGAATCGATTGCCGGTGCCTTTATTATGAGATAGCCGGTTCCATTCTCCCGCAGGCACTCCTTTGCCGCTTCCACAAAAATTTCAACCTGGTTCTTCTGGGCTATGTCCTGGTAAATTACATCCACCTTCTGCACCACCGGCGAGTAGGTGTAGGTTTTAGAAGCGTCCGCAAGCAGAGGCACAATGTTTTTTCGCACCTCTGCGAGCTTGAGCAAACCTACAAACGGGGTTCTTGAAATTTCCACAGCATAGATTCTTCCTCTCGTAAGGATGTCAGAAATGTGGCTCACGGTAGTGCCGGATGCGGCGCCGAGGTAAAGCACCTCGGTTCTTTCCTGGAAGGCAAAATTTTTGAGTTTTTTGTGAAGCATGGCTGAGAGCTTGCTCCGCATCGGGTTCCAGCGCCTGTATTCCCTGTCCTTCTCCCTCACAAGCACTTCCCCATAAACAGAGGTACCTGACACGGCATTGAGTGTGTAGAAATTTTCACCGTCAGAATACACTCCAAAATAGGGAGTTTCCCTGATTTTTGCCATCACTCATACCTTCCTGGGTTTTCCGAAAAATTTACAGGCGATGTAACCGAGAAACGCAAAGGCAAGCCGTGCGAGATACCAGAAATTGATACTTGCCTTCAGCATCTCGGTGGGTTTATAATTTTGCCAGAGTTTTCCATGCTTCAGCGTCAGCTGTTTTCTTCCGTATCCATTCCAGAATGCCTGTTTGAAGAACTTGTAGAAACTCTCCCTTGCCCTGTGATAAATGATTGCCCTTGGATTGTAAATAATTTTTGCACCTATATCCACCGCCCTGAGATTCAGGTCTATATCCTCGGCTGTAACAAACCAGGGGTCAAAACCTCCAATTTTTTCAAACAATCTTTTCTCGTAGGCAATGTTGGCCGTAGGATAGGTCACATCCATTCCCTTGTACATCAGTTCCACTCTCTCAAGTTTTTCAAATGCGTGATAGCCAATCTGAATCGTTTTTCCAGCCACAATCTGGGCTTCCTTCAATCCCTTCCTCAACTCAGAAAGCCAGAATGGATTTGTAATGCAATCCCCATCCGTGAAGGCAACATACTCCCCCTTTGCGTGCTTTACTCCGAGATTTCTGCTTTCCCCGCGTGTCCCGCCATGTTCCAGCAACCGAATGTTGTTGTGGTTTTTCATGTATTCCCTTACAATCTCACAGGTTCTATCCTCACTCGAGGAATCCACAATCAGAACCTCGAATGGTGGCTCCTGAACTAGCAAACTATCCAGCAAATCTCCAATGTGCTTCTCCTCATTCCTAACTGTGATTACCACACTTATCAGCATTTTCTCACTTTCTTACAGGGTCTCCACCGTACCCTCCTCTTCCTCCCAGCACTGCAGAACAATTGCTGCCTTTACTCCTGGATTCGATTTTATCTTCGTATTCACTATTGCAATCAGGTCATCATTCGTTCTGGTCTTTATTTTCACCACGATGTCGTAGGCACCGAAAACCATGTGGCGGTGCTTGGTCTTCAGAATTTTCGACAGGTTTTCAAATACCTCTTTGGTTTTTCCGGTTTCTGTTTTTATAAGCACAAACGCACTTACCATCTAGCTCACCATGTTCAGTTTGGTGGGCTCAGCCGGATTCGAACCGGCGGCCTTCGCTGTGTGAGAGCGATGTCATACCACTAGACCATGAGCCCTTTGACTAGTGCCCGATATAAATAGAGGATAAAAAAGGTTTTGTTTTTCTCAGCCCGTATTGTTGAGTTCTGTTTCTGGCACCACTTCTTTTTCCGGTTTCGGTTTCTGTGGCATTCCTGGTTGCTCAGGGGCTCTCTGCGGCATTGAGTTATCAGATGGCTCCATGCACTCCCTGACCTTTTCCGCGATTTCTGTTTCCGCAACGAGGTTGTCGATGGCTCCACCAGCGCGGTCCTTATCCATGGATATTATTTCGTTCTGGTTCTTCCCGGCTTCTTCATTCAGTTTTTCCACCACAATCTCCTCGACCACGATCGGGTTTGACACCTCTGTCTGCGAATTTCCTGCCGAAAGAATGATTTGCTGGAGCGGGGATTTGTGCACCTGCAGGGTGATTCTCTTCGTTTCTTCCTCAATCTCCTTGAGGAGTTTGTCCACAATTGCAAACGGCACCGCTGGCAGGAGATTATCCAGCAATGTCTGGAGGCGTCTTGCAGTGTAGGTCGGGGTGTCCGAAAGTTTCAGCTTTTTTGGAATGTGGTCATTGTCAAGCACTGTGACAATGTTTGCCGTCTGTTTCAAATGGGCTAGCACTTTCTCCGCGTGCTCCCTTCGCTCCCTTTCAAAGCTGAAGGGTAGAATTGGCACCGCAACCACAAGGCAACCCATTCTTTTCCCGATTTCAGCCACGATTGGTGCGAGAAGACTGCTCGTGTGGCCCCCGAGGGCCGCAAGGATAACGATAATGTCAGATCTCGGGAGATTCATATTCGATGCAATTGCATTCACATCTCCCTCTGCAAAATCCGCCGGGAGCAGCATTTTTGTCTGGATGTTTTCAAGTCCCTTTATGTTTTCAGAAGTATCGATTACCACGGTCCTCACATTTCTGAGCAGGGTTTGCGCTGCAAACACATTCAGCACCCTGCTCGCCTGTGAACCAATCGCGATTATCGTGATTTCCGGTGTGTCTGCCAGAGCCCTTATTTTATTTATTTCTTTTTTAAACTGTTGCATCCCATCCATTATTTCACCACCTTTGGTTTTTCCGAATTTATTATTTCCGCATCCTTTTCCCTCGCTTCCTTCAGTTCTCTCAGATGTCGGAGCATTACACGCTCTATTTCGTTTGAAAGAATAACATCAAGGGGCCCATGGAAAATGCCTCTGGACTGCATGTCCGTCAAAGCCACATAAATGTCCTCAGAGAGCTCCACCGTGACTTTTCTGCTGTTACTATCCTTTGCGAGGTCGACTCTAGCTTCCTCCTGGGATGTTACCTTTTCCGGCTGCCCGCTCCTGGCGTTTATCAGATCCACTATCGTCTTTCTGATAAACTCGGAACGGTTGCTGTATCCCTCTGCCCTTATTATTTCGTCCAGTTTTTGGATAATGTCCTCGGGCAACCTTATTGTTATTCTTTCATTTATCATCCCATCACCTTCTAGCTTTTTGTCAGACATCGTAGGACGATGCCATTAAGAGATAGGACATTTTAATATATAAACCTTCCCGAACTCTGTTGTAATCCTGCAGTGGAAGGATACCTTCTACAGGAAGGTTTCTCTTTCTATTCTTCAGGTTTTTTCAATTTTTTACTAAATCCTACATAATAGGACAGAACTACTTAAGAGTATTGTTTACCAAAATTGGTAAACAATTGCCAGTGTCAAAGAAGTGCGTCAAGGAGGGCAGGAAGTTTTCCTGCGAGAACAAACAGCTCGGAGCATTCATAATCCTCTATTTTCCCACTGTCGCAAAGGATTGAAATCTGCGGGTCAATGGGAATCTCGCAGAGAAGGGGAACACCAAAACTTTTCTCAATGGTTCCGGAACCGCGGTGCTCTCCGAAAGGATGCAGAAGGATTCCGCACTGGGGACACCTGTAGGTGCTCATGTTCATAATAAGTCCTGCAATTCTCGTATTGGTTTGCCGCAACATGTCAACCGCCTTCATCACAACCATCTCCACGAGCGCCTGCGGTGAAGCCACGAGAACCACGCCGCTCAACCGCAAGGACTGAAGTACTGCAAGCTGGGCATCGGATGTTCCGGGTGGCAGGTCTATGACCAGAAAATCAAGGTCACCCCAGTCAGTATCTGCAAGCAGCTGCCTTATCACCCCAGCGATAAGAGGCCCGCGCCATATGACCGCCTGCGATTCCGCTTCAAGCAACAGATTTATCGACACAACTTTCACGCCAAGACGGGAAACAACAGGGAGAATCCCGTTTTCTCCAGCACTCAATTTTTCAGTGAGACCGAACATCCTGGGAATACTTGCGCCCGTTATATCACCATCCAGTAACCCAACCTTTTTTCCCTGCTTTGCAAGGGCGATTGCCACCATTGCGCTTACAACGCTTTTTCCGACACCTCCTTTTCCACTCATCACCGCGATCCTGTATTTTACCCTGTTCATTCTCTCCGAGATTTTCTTCGTCTGTTTCAGATACTCTTCGTTCATGTGCTTCTGAAGATGCAACCAGTAATTAAGCGTTGTGAAAAAACGCAAAATTAATTATCAAAAGAGCATTCAGGGGGTTATGCAAACCTATGTGAAGAAGATTGCCCTAGCCGGTGACTGGGCCACTGGAAAGACGAGTTTGGTGAAGAGATTTGTTTACAGCCAGTTTGATGATAAATATGTTCAGACCATCGGCACCAAGGTTTCAAAACGGACCGTGAAATTCGGGAGCAAGGAAGGAGAGGTTGTCGTAAATCTGATTATCTGGGATGTGCTAGGGCAAAAGGACTACAAGATGATTCATGCCAATGCGTTCAGAGGGCTAGATGGCGCAATTCTGGTGGTGGACATAACTAGAAAATCCACGCTTCAGAGTATCCATGACTACTGGTATCCACAGATTGTAAAAGTTAGCGGAAGAATTCCATTCGTAATTTTCGGAAACAAATCAGACCTCAAGCAAAACGCAGAGGTAACCATAGAGGAAATCAAGGGCGCGGCCGCCGCCATAGGCGTACCCGAAGAACTCTGCATGCTTACCTCTGCAAAAACAGGGGAAAATGTTGAGAAAGCATTTATAAGGATTGCCAGGGCATGTGTGACCACACCTCCGCCCTTGAGAGTAACCCAGGATTCTGGTGGAATTTACAAAACCCCCGAGGTGTACACTGCTCAGGCAGTTCTGGATGCCATAATAATTGATTTTGTGGAAATCTATGGGAACGACACGGAGGCAATGGAGGTTGTGGAGAAATGTGCCAGGGCGGCAGGGGTTAACATGCAAGCCCCGGAAAAACAGGCATTGCAGGAATTTGTTGTAATGCTCAAGAAAATCGAAAATGAAAAGGGGCACGCACCAGAATTTGTGGAAGAAAACTTCGCAAGACGGCTGATGATGATTGCTTACATATAAGTGCAGCATAAAGGGTTCGATTGCCCTGAAAGAAATTTAGATATACACTGGTGTATTCCCTTTGAATGTGCAGAAGCTGCTTGTGTATGGAGTAGTGCAGGGTGTGGGCTTCCGTCCCGCGGTATACAGAGTTGCAAAAGCAATGGGATTGCGGGGCTGGGTGAAGAACAATGGCTCGAATGTGGAGATCGTAGTGGATGACCGTGCGGCGGAATTTGTGGAGGAACTGAAACGGAACCTGCCACCAAATGCAAGAATTTCCGAGATAAAGATTGAGGAGGTTGAGGGCAAACTGCCTGATTCCTTTGTAATTCTGAGTAGCACTGATGGAAAAAAGGATTTCCCGCCACCGCCTGACTACGGGATGTGCAATGCCTGTCTCGGGGATTTCAGCGAAAAGGGAAACCGCAGGTACAATTATGCGTTTACGAATTGCACCGACTGTGGTGCGAGATTTGCGGTGATAAAGGCGCTGCCTTTTGATAGAGCGAATACCACTATGGACGAATTCCAGATGTGCGAGGCCTGCAGGAATGAATACAGTTCACCGGAAAACAGGAGATTCCATGCCCAGACAATTTCCTGCCCCAAGTGCGGGCCAAGATACCTGCTTTACAACAGAAACGCAGATGTAGTGGATGCCGAAAATCCCTTCAAAAAGTTTGCTGAACAAATTGATGCTGGATCTATCTGCGTGCTCAAAACCTACGGAGGAATGCATCTCATCTGCTCGCTTGAGCATATCCCCTATTTCAGGGAGTGGTATAGAAGAAAGACAAAACCGTTTGCATTGATGCTGCGGAATCTGGAAACCGTGGAAAAGTATGCACTCCTTTCTGAGAAGGAGAGGGAGCTTCTTTGCTCTCAGAGCAGGCCAATTGTGCTGGTGCGGAAAAAAGGGTTTGATGAGAAAATCGAGAATGCCGCCCCAAAACTGCCAAACTTCGGGGTCATGCTTCCGTATGCACCTGTGCATTATCTCGTGTTCCAGCATCTGAAGTCAGATGGTTTTGTAGCCACATCCGCAAACCCGCCCGGCGAGCCCATGCACATTGAGAATCAAGCGGCGTTTTCCCTTGGGGCGGACTATTATCTGCTCCACAACATGGAAATTTACAATAGATGCGATGATGCCGTGCTGCGGGTTTACCGCGACAGAAAATTTTTCATAAGAAAGTCCAGGGGATTTGTGCCTGACGCCATTGTCTTTGATTCTGAGAAAACCTGCATCGGTGTCGGTGCCCAGGAAAATCTCTCGGCAAGCTTGCTCTTTAATGGAAAGATATACACCACCCAGTACATTGGTGATGGAGAAAATTACGCGGTTATTCAGTATCTTAAACAGGCGATCAAACATTACCTGCACCTTTTCGAGGTGAAGGAAGTGGATACTGTCTGCATTGATCTCCATCCAGGTTACACAACGAGAAAGGTGGGTGTTGCGGTTGCGACGGAATTCAATGCAAATCTTGTTGAGGTGCAGCATCACTGGGCCCATGCAGGATCCCTGCTTGTGGACAACGGGGAGGAGCGTTGTGTCTGCCTTGCCCTTGATGGCACGGGCTACGGACCGGATGGCGGTGTGTGGGGTGGAGAGGTGCTGGTTGCCGATTACCGTAACTTTCGCAGGTTCGGGCATCTTTCAGAGTTTCCGTTGATCGGGGGAGAAAAAGCAGTTTATGACATTGGAAGAATTGCTTTTGGGCTTGCCGAACTTGCTGGATTTGAGTTAAAGCGAGAGGATGCAGAAATTTTACGGAAGTTGATGGGTAAAAGCGTGAGATGCACGAGTATGGGCAGGTTCCTTGACGGGTTAAGTTACATTCTCGGGGTCTGCAGGGAGCGGACCTACGATGGTGAGCCGGCGATGCAGCTTGAAACCCTTTTAATGAGCGGAAGAACGGGAGTAAAAATGCCTGAAAATCTTGTTGAGGAGAGTGGAAAGGAGTATGTGGTGAATGTGGTGCCAGTTGTGGCGCGCATCTTTGAATGTCTGGGAAAAGAAAGAAATGAGGATATTGCCTACTCTGCCGTGGAGGCCGTAGCTAGAGCACTTGTGGGAATTGCCGCAAGGGCTGCTGGGGAGTATGGCTGCAGAAAAATCGGGGTGACCGGTGGTGTTTCCTACAACGAGGTTATTGTTGGTATGCTCGAGAAGCATGCGAAAGACCATCAACTCGAGCTCATGCTCCATGACAGTGTCCCGAATGGTGATATGGGGATTTCGGTAGGGCAGTGTGCAATCGGAGGAAAGCTGGAGAAAGTGGGATAATCCTTTTTTTTCAGGTGCGGGGACACCGGAGATAAAAAAACATCAAATAAAAAAGTAAAAAAATTTTAGATGTAGAGCACCACAAACACAAGGGTCACCGTGCTCAGCAGCTTTATCAGCACATGCAAGCTCGGTCCTGCGGTGTCCTTGAACGGGTCTCCCACGGTATCTCCTACCACCGCTGCCTTGTGGGCGTCACTCTTCTTGCCGCCATACATCCCTTCCTCAATGTACTTCTTTGCATTGTCCCAGGCACCACCGCCGTTATTCATCAGGTTTGCGAGCATTATCCCTGCAATCGTACCCACCATCAGCAGTGCTGCCACGGATTCAGCACCGGGGGTTCCAGGATAGCCCACATACGCCCATTTCACAAGCAAACCGACAGCCACTGGCACTGCAACTGCCAGAATGCCAGGCACAATCATGTTCTTCAATGCGCCCTTCGTGGTAATGTCAACACATTTTGCATAGTCGGGCTTTGCCTTGCCTTCCATTATGCCCGGAATTTCCTTGAATTGCCTTCTCACTTCCTGAATTATGTAGTATGCGGTCTTGCCCACCGCCCTTATCGCAAAGCCGGAGAACAGGTAGACGAGCATCGCACCCATCAGGGCACCGACAAACACCTCTACCTTCGCAATGTCCACCACATGGAACACGGTGCCCGTGTACCTCGTTACCTCATCGAGGTAGGCGGAGAATAGCAAGAACGCAGCGAGCCCTGCGCTGCCCACCGCATAACCCTTTGTAAGTGCCTTCGTGGTGTTTCCGATTGCATCCAGCCTTGCAGTGATTTTTTCCGCCTCCTTCGGAGCATCACCACTCATCTCATTTATTCCGCCAGCGTTGTCGGTAATCGGTCCGAAAGTATCCATTGCAAGAATGTATGCTGCAGTAGAGAGCATCCCCATTGTGGCAATTGCGGTCCCGTAGAGCCCGCCATTTGGCAAGCCCGTCAGTTCTCCAAGTTTGTACGAAACGATGAGCGCTATGCCCAGCACAATCGCTGGAAGTGCAGTGCATTCAAGTCCAACTGCGAAGCCAGTAATTATGTTTGTGCCCGCACCCGTCCTCGACGCCTCGGCTATCTCCTTAACCGGACGGTATTTTTTATCGGTGTAGTATAGAGTAATATACACTATCGCAATGCTTGCCATGATGCCCACGATTCCGGCAATGAAGAAGTTCAGCCAGTGTTCGCCGAGCATCATATAGGTGGCAAGTCCGAAGAAAATTGCTGCGAACGTGGCGGTTGCATAGTATCCCCTGTTCAGGGCATTCAACGGGTCCTCGTTTCCCCGCAATCTCACGAGGAGGATCCCAATCAAGGTTGCAAAGATACCGAACGCCCTTGCGACCAGTGGAAACATTATCCCGTTCACGCCGAAGTAGGGGAACAGGGCTACACCAAGTATCATTGCACCGATGTTCTCGGCTGCCGTGGACTCAAACAGGTCTGCACCTCTTCCTGCACAATCACCAACATTATCTCCCACAAGGTCTGCAACCACTGCGGGGTTTCTCGGGTCATCCTCTGGGATACCTGCCTCTACCTTGCCCACGAGGTCTGCACCCACATCCGCGGCTTTCGTGTAGATTCCACCACCGAGCTGAGCGAAGAGGGCAACAAAACTTGCACCGAATCCGAAGCCCACAATCAGGAATGGTGTAACTCTCGGATCAGAACCGTAACCGTAGAGATAGTAAAGTCCCGAAACACCCAGCAAGCTCATCGCTACCACGGCAAACCCTGTCACCGAACCGCCTCTCAGCGCAATCTGGAGGGCGAGATTCGCATCCTTTCTCGAGGCCTGAGCAACCTTCACATTGGCTCTGACTGAAACATACATTCCAAGATAGCCAGCGATACCCGAACAGATGGCCCCGAAGATAAATGCGCCCGCAATTTTTCCGCCGAGTGCAAAGCCCTCACTGGAGAGCAGTCCCACGACAACAAAAATCACGACTGCCAAAATGGCTGAAAGCATGTAAATTGTAGAATACTGTCTTTTCAGGAAAGCATCTGCACCCTCTCTGATAGCATCGGCGACATTCTTCATCTTCTCAGTGCCCGAGGGTTGTTTAAGAACCCAGTATGCCATTCCCAGTGCTATGAACAAACCAAGAACCGATGCGATAGGAACTATTGCTATGAGCGGGGATTCGGACGGTTTCTGGCCGAGGTACACTTTGTCAGGGCTCACCGGGATTTCATGGTCTTCTATAAACGCCCTTACCGTAAGTTCCCCATGGGTCTCTGCAACCCATGTAAAATTCAGCGTTCCAGTTGACTTCTTTGCGACAGTTATCGTGTCGTTGAAAGTCCAGTTCTGGTTCGCATCCCCGATCCAAAGTGTGAAATTGCGGTAGATTATATCGTTCAACCCCACATTGTTTACCTTGACGAGCAACGTGACATGGTCACCTTCTGTAAGTGCTGGTACGCGTTGTCCCCCCTCGATCATAAATGCGATTTCCGCAATCGCCTGAAAGTCGGTGCCCTGCGCTGTGGAACTTGCTGTTCCCAGAGCCATAAATAAACACAAAACAATGCCTATGGCCATCAGGAGTTGCCTTTTCATGGTTTCACCGCACCCCCAACCTCATTTAGGATAAAAATGTTTTGGGGTGCTGCGATAAGCCACTCATGATTTGAGTGGAATTTTCTTCCGCTAGTTTGGAGCAATATCCGCAGGGTCTGTCAACCTGGGCTTTCAACCCTCAATCCATGTCACGGGACCCTATTATCCAACCATAATCTTTAATATTCCATTCGATTTCCGCATAGATGCAGGGCCGGTAGATCAGTGGAAGATCGCTCGCTTGGCATGCGAGAGGCCGCGAGTTCAAATCTCGCCCGGTCCACATATTCCATTAGAACATTGCCTGGCTTTTGTAAAATTTCAGGGCAAAATTTTATATAGTGTGGAACTTTCAGAGGGACGGAGATAATATGGTAGGTAAGGTCCTCAAAAAGTTGCAGCCCGTTGCATTCAATGTTGTGTTTTCATCCCTCAATCCGATGGTCAGTGTTGTCTGGAAGAAGGGTGAGCTGTACCTTTCCTGCACGAGTGTTCTGGTCTCCGAAGAAGAGAATGACCGGATGTATGAAGTTCCGCTGAAGGAAATTCGTGCCATCGAGCTGGATGAAGATGCGGAACTGAAGCTCAATTTTAAATTTGAAAATGGTTCCCTTGAAGTGAAGGGAAAAGACAGAGAAACAATGCTTGCCCTGCGGCACTTTCTCCTTCCGCTGATAGGACTGGCACCCGCGGTGACATGAATGCATGAGAGGATTGAGTGGGCATCCAACCATATGAGTGTTCTGGGTGCTCTACGAAAAGATTTGAAGAAAAACGGGTTTTTGAAAAACAAAAAAATTAGCATGGCCCTTCATGTGGAAGCAAAAACCGCAGTCCTCGCAATAACCCTAGCTTCTGCTGGTGCTGAAATTGCGATAACGTCCTGCAACCCGCTTACCACAGACCCCCCTGTGGCTTCGTCGCTTTCAAAAGTAAAGGGAATAAAATGTTATGCCAGAAAGTTTGAGAGCTCTGGGGAGTATTACGAAGCCCTGCACAAGGTCCTGGATATAGGGCCAGATATTTTGATTGATGATGGTGCAGACCTTATAAAGCTGGTCCACACCGAGAGAAGGGAATTGCTGGATGGAGTGATAGGTGCGAACGAGGAGACCACAACAGGGGTCATACGCCTCCGCGCCATGGAAAAAGCAGGGGTGCTCAGATTTCCTGTTTTCGATGTGAACGATGCACGGATGAAGCATCTTTTCGATAACCGCTATGGCACTGGCCAGAGCACATTTGACGGGATTTTTTCAGCCACCAACCTGTTGATTGCAGGAAAAACTGTTGTAGTTGCTGGTTACGGATGGTGCGGAAGGGGAATTGCAATGCGGGCAAGGGGACTGGGTGCCGATGTGATTGTGACGGAAGTAAACCCTGTAAAGGCGATTGAAGCGAGGATGGATGGATTCAGGGTGATGCCCGTTGGAAAAGCGGTGGAGGTTGCGGATTTTGTGATTACTGCAACTGGTTGCAGAGATGTGGTTTCAGCGAAACAGCTTTTGAGGGCAAAGGATGGTGTGGTTCTGGCAAATGCAGGGCATTTTGATGTGGAAATTCCCAAAGCGGAAATTGAACGGCTGGCTGTGAAAAAAAGAAGGGTGCGGGACCATACCGTCGAATACCTTCTCCCCAACCGGAAAAGAATTTATCTGCTCGCCGATGGACGGCTGGTGAACCTGGTTGCAGGGCAGGGTCACCCGGTGGAAATCATGGATATGAGCTTTGCAATCCAGGCGCTCTGTGCTCAGCATCTGGCAGCTAACGGAAAGAAACTCTCGCAGGGCGTTTACCCGGTGCCGGAGGAGATTGATGAGAGAGTGGCAACCCTGAAATTGAAGGAACTGGGTATAGAGATAGACCATCTGACAGAAGGGCAGAAAAAATATCTGGCGTCCTGGGAAGAGGGCACATGAGATGAAGGACTTCAGAAACTTTGACCCGAAGGCCTATATCCAGAGAATGGACACGCCGGAGAAATACGAGGAAGTGTACCGTGTGTTTGCGGATTTTGCATGTGCGAATGTCGCAGTCCCGATGACCGTGCTGGATGTCGCTTGCGGTCCCGGGGTACTCGCATGTGCGCTGGCTGAACGGTGGAAGGATGCGAGGATAACAGGGGTTGACATATCAGAGGAAATGGTGAACTATGCCAGGAGAAGAGCTGAAAGGGCCGGCTATAGGAACCTGGAGTTTATCTTGGGGGATGCAATGATGCTTCCTTTCCAGGATGAAAATTTTGATGTGGTCGTCTGCAGAGGTTTCCTGAAGGTTGTACCTAACATAAAAAAGTTTCTCGGAGAATGCTGGCGGGTACTGAAATCCGACGGCAAGATGTTCGTTTCAGATACCTATTTTGAGGGGATTTCGGTACTACCAGAAATCTGCAGGAATGCTGACGAGTACCCCGTACTTGAGGAAGCAGTCAAGCACAGCTTGAAGCTCTCGGAAATTCAGTCCCTGTTTTCGGGATTTCCAAGCTCAATTTTTCTCAGGGGAATCAGCGTGTATATCGTGGGCAGAAAGGCCCATGAATAAGGAGATACTTACTGCAATCACAAAAATTTATAATCGGGAACCGTATTCTCCCGTTAGATGCCGAGGTGGCAGAGCGGCTAATGCGGCAGACTGCAGATCTGCATTTTGGGGGTTCAACTCCCTCCCTCGGCAGAATTCTTCTCAGGGTGCTTCGCACCCCTGAAAGGCTTCACCCAAAAGGGAGTTTCCGTGATGGGGCATAAGCCCCCCGATTACTTCGTGACTACCCTGAATACCCCGTTTTCAAAAACGAGCGGGAAATAGTCGGTGGGGTGCTTCACCCCCCGCATTTTCACGATGCTAATATACCTTCCAACAACCCTTCCACTTCTCTCAAGGGTGATGTGGACCACACCATCTGCCAGGTAATCCTCAACCCCGTGCTTTCCAAATTTATTGGAGTCGGGGTCCATTTCGGTTATCAGAAATGTGGTGATACCTTGGTCCCTCAGCTTCTGGAAGAAGTAAAACAAAAAGGTTCGCGGATTCTTTATGTCGCTCATTGCGTAGATTGCATCCAGGGAATCAATTACAATCACCCTGCAGTTTTCCTCCTCAACAAAATTTTTCACTATGGTTTCTATGACACCCAGCCAGTCAACTTCTTTATCCTCTCCCTGGAGCATCTTTCGCAGATAACCCACATCTATTATCGAAACAAAGTCCTTCACATTCTCCGGGTTCAAGCCCAGTCCATTGAGATGGAATGTGAGGTTATCCCTGGTCTGCTCCAGTGAAATATACAGGGATTTTTCCTGCTTTTCCTTCGCGTGGTTGTACAGAATGTTGAAGGCAATGGAGGATTTCATTGTGCCCGCGCATCCGGCAATGAGGACAATGTGCTTTTGCGGGATGCCCGAGGGCATCTTTTCATCAAGATCCCGAATGTATGTTCTTATTCCACTTTGTGTTTGCATAAATTCGCCCCCATTTACATGCCATAAGGTGCATTTATTACTTAACCTTTTTGGAATGGGAAATAATATTTGGATTATTAACCCGCATAATACCAACAGAAGCCCAGCATGAATCTTCACGAGGGCCTTCAAAAATGCAGTGGGGGCAGTTCCATCAGGCATAAATATGGTGATGTCTTATTATCTTCCATGGAAACAGTGGTAATCTCGGTAGGTGGCTCTGTAATTCTCAGGGGTGCGGATTACATAAAAGCCCTCGCGGGGGTTATTAACGAAGCCGCCAAGACTCACCGGATAGCGATTACCGTGGGAGGCGGAAAAATCGCCAGAGAGTATATTTCGCTCGGAAGAGAACTCGGAGGCGATGAAACCACCCTCGACGAATTTGGAATCTCGGTCACGCGACTGAATGCACGGCTTCTCACCTTGGCCATTCCAAATGCATACCCGGCAATCCCCGAGAAGCTGGAGGATGCCTACAGGTTCTTCCGTGCCGGCTGGATTGTGGTCATGGGTGGCACAACGCCGGGGCATACCACGGATGCGGTTGCTGCGATGCTTGCGGAAAAGCTGAGGGCAGAAAAGCTCGTGAATGTGACAAATGTGGACGGGCTCTACGACAAGGACCCCCGAAAGCACCCGGATGCAACGAAGATAGAACAATGCAGCCATGATGAATTAATAAAAATGCTCACAGAGGCCGAGGCATCCGCTGGACAGAACCATGTGTTTGACCTTCTGGGAGCCAAAATTCTCAGGCGTGCGAAAATCAAACTTCTGATAGTGAACGGGGAAAATCTTGAACACCTGAGAGATGCAATCGCTGGAAGAGAGCCAGAGGGTAGATGGAGCCAGATTGGCTGAACTATTTTTCCTCAAACACGCTTTTCAGGGTTTCTACCTTCTCCTCTCTTTTTGAACGCCAGAGCATGTATCTGTACAGACCCACAAGCCCTACCGCAAACACCACACACAGGGCGATCACAGCATAAATCAAACTATCCAGCAGTTCCGTGAGCTTCTTATCAAGCGTGTTGTATCTGTTTATATCATCCACATTCAGCTCGTTCGGGTTCACATAGAGAACCGCAAATGTGAGGATTCTGGTATTTCCAGCAGTGTCGGAGACCTTCACAGTAACGAAATTCACGCCTTTTGTGAGGTTGAGCACATACGAAAAATTACCCTGTGGGTTGACATAGACCGAAACATTGTTTATCCACAGTTTTGCACCTGGTTCGGTGCTTCCGTTGATTGTGATTTTTGCGAGGGTGACTTTGTCCGGTAAGGTGAGGTTCAGCGGAGGGGGTGTTGTGTCCAGGGTTACAGTTAAAAATCTGGTATTCACATTCCCGGCCATGTCCATAGCAGCAATCTTTACTGCGTTGGTGCCTTCAGAGAGTAAAACTGGAACTGAAAATTTCTGTCCTATCACCTGCACCTTCATTGCATTCACATATACATACGGATCCAGATACGCGTCCCGCACCATTCCGGAGATTGTTATAACGCTGGAAGCCGTAAGTGGTTCAACCGGGTCAAGGGTTATTTCGGGAGGGGTTCTATCGAGTACAGCCACAAATGAAAAACGGTTCTCGTTTCCTGCGCTGTCTGTGGCGATGACCTCGACCTGGTTCTCTCCTTCCTCTGGTAGGGTGATTCCCGCTGCAAACTTTCCTGTTAAATCGGGCGCCGCACTAACGCCATTCACCGTCACCCTTGCCCCGTACTCCGAAACCCCTGTCACCGTGATGTAGGGGCTCCGGGTGATGTATCCAGTTGCAGGGAATGTGATTGTAAGGGGTGGTGGTGAGCTGTCAAGACATACATTCCTTCTGTCTATTGCCACATTGCCAGCTACATCCACCGCCTTAACCTCAACCACATTCCAGCCCTCTATCAGGTGGATGCCACAGAAGAAGATGCCCGGGTCCTCTGTTTCGGCAGGAACCTGATTCACATAGACCATTGCATCTGGCTCGCTCTCGCACACTACGAAGAGGAGGGATTCTCTCGTGATCAGGTAGTTTTCTGGTGAAATCACATTGAGCGGGGGAGCAGTTCTATCCACACGGAACTGGATATCAGCGGTTGCAGGAATACCGTTGGCATCTGCTATCACAACCGTAACATTGTAATTCCCTTCAGCCAGCAATACGGGCACCGAAAATTCTGAGGCATTCCAGACACAGAAAGGTGTTACATTTGCACCGTTGATGTATACCTGCACCTGGGAAACATTGGTTTTTAAGGTTCCCTCACTATCCCTGTATTTCCCAGAGATTTTTGCATCCCTGAGCACGGACCCATTTGCCGGCCAGAGCTCCGTGAAATACGGGGGAAGGTCAATGATTTTCTGGGAAAAGGGGATATACCATGGCGTGGAATTCTGTCTGAGTCCCAGCGAAATAACACAGGAGTAGTTTCCCGGCTTTGATGGACATGGAAGGTAAGCCCCGAAGAAGAACTCGGTTCCAGGGGGGTTTTCGCCTTGCGGGTAAATTTCAGCGGTAACATCGGAACCATATACCAGAACCCAGGAAAGATTCATCTCTGCTTGCGGTGAAAACCCCTTTATGAGGTAATCCCCAGGCCGTATCTCTGGGATACAGATGCTGCCGTCCATCGAATAACCCACAAGTGCAGTTTTTTCCGCGGAAACCGCATACAGGGAAAAACATGCATTCCTATCTGAGTTTACGAGGAGGAAACCAGTTTCATTGATACATATCCACATCTCGCCCGTATGGTTTTCATCCAAGCCAATCGAGATCTCCTCTGCCCTCTGGAGCCCTGCCGCGCTTATCGAGAGATTGAGGGCCGCCGAGCTTATTCCAGTAAACTCAACCTTGTCACGCCAGACGGTGCTCTCGAGGTATTGCTCCCCATACACATTTATCCCGTAAACTCTGAGGGAGCGAATTGTGGCATTCTGGCCCATCCCGGAGAATGCAAACCTTATTCCATTCAGGCCAGGCATCGCGGGAACTATCACCGTATCCACTCGCCCGTCCCTCCCAAATCCATGCTCCCCGAGTGCTGCAAAACTGATCAGGGCACCCGGTCCAAAGGTCTTCCTGTAAAGGATTGAAAAGGTATCCGAGTAGGAAAAGTAAGGTGTCACACTGGCATTTCCCGTAAGATTCACCTCAACTACGAGGTGGCTCCAGCGGTCCGTGATTTCTGGGGGCACATCGAGGAAGTACCATCTGGACACCGGGGCACCGTTACCCGGCACCAGGGCGTTGTCAGAATAAAATCCGGCATCCGCAAGTTCATAGATTGTATCCATCGCTGCAGCGACATTAATCCTGTAGGGAAGGGTTTTGTTGATGCCCTCCGAGAGAAGAAGCAGTTTACCTTCATACCTTCCTGGGGTGGCGTTAGCCGGTACCGACAGGTCTACGCCCACGGGCAGCGCAAAATTTGATGGAAGAAAGATGCTGATCTCTGGAATCCATTCAAATTTCGTATAGTTGAACCACTCAACCCTTACATTAAACTCAAGCTCAGGATTCTCAGAAGCAGGGAGAAACTTTAAAAAGGCGCCTTCTATCTTTGACCAGTTTGAGATTGCGGTGGAGAATGCTGAAAATCCATCCACCATCTTACCGCGGTAAACGAGCTGGATTTCTCCCGGCTCCTCCATTGAGTTCCCGTTGTCGTCAATCCAGACATAAAACTCAACATCAAAATTTCCCCCATTTTCATTCCCGTCGTTTGCGGAGGTAGAAATTCTACAAACGGTTGTACCCCGTGCAAGCACCGAGTCCAGCGAAAGGAAACCTGTTGCATTCTGGTCAAGGACAAAACTGAAATCAGCACCCGCTTCCTTTTTCAGGATAACTGGCTGAATATTTACATCCCTGTCAGTGTTCTGGCTCAGCAGGGTTATGTTTTCTCTGTAACTGGTGTTGGGATTAACAAGATTGCAGAAACTCGGATATTCGGTGCCCTGATAGTTTCCGAAATCAATCTGGATGGGAGAAATCTTCATCGAGGTGGATGTGAGATTCATGAGCGCCAGTGCTTCGCTCTCGTCCAGAATTCCATGTCCCTGGCTCTGCACATCGAGAGGCGTGTTCTGGGTGGCAAAGGCAACAACCTCCCTCGTTCTATCTGGATTTACCTGGAGGCCCTGTTCCTTAACTGCCTCCACAAGTTTTGCGACCACGCCGGCGGTAACCGCCGCGCTTACTCCGGTGCCGGCATAACCCTCGGGTACATTCCCCCAGGAATACATTGACTGGCTGAATGAAGGAAGGAGCTGCATCTTGCTTCCGGCAATTACTGTTGCAAGCTGCCATCCATCCGTTGAAATTATGCGTTCTCCAGACACTGAATTGTAGGTGCCAGCGTAGATGGCATAAACTGAAGATGGGGAGTAGGTGTCTGGATTTCCGAGGGCCGGAAGCACGAAAAGGACCCTCGTAGATGCGAGAAGGGATGTGTAAAACCTGTCAATGTAATTCCAGTAGTTTGTGTGAACTTTGAGGAGGAAGTTGGAGAGGCAGACATCCTTTTCATCCCCGGATTTGGGCAGATAATCTCCGCCGAATGCACAGAAAAGCCAGGATTCAAACAGGTTGGTTTCACTCCTCATAACCACTGGAAGAATCTTTGTGTTCCTTGCCGTCTTAATCAGGGCCTGTGAAATCTGGGTTCCGGTGCCGTTGAGATAATCTCCGAAGAAACAGAGCAGCGTTCCCGCCTCGGGGACCAGGTTCTCAAACCCGAAGCGTTCAGCCACAAATTTTGAGTGGGGCAGGGTGTGAATCCCATCGCTAACCCAGTAAAGGAGACCCGTGGAAATATCTGGGTTCCCATCGAAGTTCAGGTCCTTTACCCTGATGGGACGGGTTCTGTTGATTGGCTGTTCGTTTGCGAAGGAGCGGTCGTTGTTGAGGTCAACATAGGCAGTATCATAGTTCCAGAGTGCACCTGTATCCGTGACAATTACGGCGCTTCTGTTTCTGCCAGGTATCTCTGGCATCCAGCCCACATGGAATGTGGAAGACACCGAGGGAATGCCCGTGACATTGTAGGTATTGTTCTCGAAATCAATGTAAACACTCCCGTTTTCCACATAAGCGGAGGTATTGAAGGAGGTGTTTACGAACCATGAGGTAGGCGATACCATCCCATCCTCCAAATAATCGTAGAGCGAGGCAAAATCAAACACCTCTGGATAGCCCGAATAGTCCGTGTCATTGCCCCACACCGCATAGGTGCCCCAGAGGGCAGGAATTCCGAATTCAATTCCGTCAGTGATTAGAAGGGTGGTGGTATTATTTCCAGTGTAGCTTGTAGAAGCTGGGGGTAATGCCGCAGGAACGCCCTTTTCCGGTTTCACAACTTCAATCTCGGGGGTTTTGCCCACAAAAAGGGCATTTGTCAGGTTTGCGAGCAGCGGCACTTTCCACGGCTCCACCTCTATAACTGGCAGAATCAACTTGCTGTATGTGGTGGTTCTTCCAAAAGTGACATTTATTCCGGCATCCCGCAAATCACCGGCAAGTCCCTTCAGATTTTCCGTAGCAATATAGACCTTGACCTTCTCCGTGCCCTCCATTCCAAAGAATTCCGGGTCAATCAGATTTTTCTCCACAGCACGAGCCGGATTCTCCGGACTGGAATGTAGTCCTCCAGATGGAACAGACGGCAGGGCACGGTTCTCTGATTGGGACCCTAGATCTTGCTGTAGGTGGCTAGCGGGTATAAGCGGTATCAGGAGAACCACAAGAAGGGACACCAACCATTTCCGCATGATTGGCATTATTGGTTGGAAGTATATATTTGTTTACACAAAAATTGAAGAATAGTTAGAGAATTTGGACCCGCTCTCCGTGGCCGCTTTCACACCACCCTCAGATCTACCACACCGTGGACCATTCTGGGCGCGTAGGATTTCACAACTCTGACAAGGAGCACCTCAAACCTGGGAATCCGGGCTTTAATTCTCTCCAGGATCTCACCCGGGAATTGCCCCGCCCTTACAACATCATGGTAGTGGATAATTCCCTTTCCCGCTTTGAGGCATCGGAGCGCATGGGGCAGGAATTTATCGGTTTCCTTTAGATACCCCATAATTACCCTGTCTGCGACATTCGCAGGTGCAACTTCCCTGCAATCCCCGAGCAACGGCACCACCTTCGCTTCCACCCTGTTTAAACGAATGTTCTCCGTCAGGAACTCAAATGCCTCAGGATTTTTCTCGCACGCATAGATTTTCGCAACCTCTGTCTTCATCGCGATAGGTATGGAGAAATAACCGATCCCAGCGAACATGTCAACAATGACCTCGCCGGGACGCACCAACCCTATCAACCTCCCGCGCTCGAAAATGTTACCGGAGGAATACATGAGCTTTAGCACATCGAACTTAAACCTGACACCGGATTCCTTGTGAACTGTCACCGTATCATTCCCGTAAATTACCTCGAAAGCGGGCTTTCTGAACTCCCCGTAAATCCCACTTCTATCCGCAACTACGGTTTTTGCTCCAAGCACCTCGGCATACACCCTTCCAATCTCCTCCTTTCTTGTCTCAAGGCATTCTGGAAGTTTCAGCACCACCACGGTTCCAAACTTCTCCCATTTTCTCGGAAGCCCCGCTTCTTCAACACCCAGTTTTTTTGCAATCTGCCTGAATGGCACGAATTTCTCCCGCTCGATGCATTCCATCTCGACGCAATCAAATTCTGGTATCGCGGAGACCACTGGAAAGTAGACAAACGCACGGTCCCTCTCCACTTTTCTCGACTTATCCAGATACCCATATTTCAACAAGAATCCCAGCACTTCCTCTGCCCTCTCCTTCGGGGTTTTCACGCAAATAACTTTCATGCCTTTTCCCTTATCTTTCTGATACTCACTTCAATGCAGCTATTTACAACGAACTCCACATCACCGGTGCCGCTCACGCCTGCAGCCCCAGGGTGGCCCCCACTTTCGAGGGCGATGTCTTCAGCCACCTCGCTGAAAATCTCGGTCAACGAGAGCCCTATCTTCACCGCATTATTGCTCAATCTCCCGCTTATCCTGAACTCCTTCTCCTTCTGTGAACCGACAAATGCTATATCAACACCAGCATTTACGAGTGCGGTGCAGACGACCGCCTCATGGGCACTCACGACAGAGCCGGCAACCAGGAACTCTCTGTAGTGCTGGTATTTAAGACGGGAAAAACCCTTAAGGACGCTGATGCGCTGGGAAAGGTCCTGGTTCCTCTCGTTCAGAACATCGAAAATATCCTGGATTCGCAGGCCGTGTTCGAGCAACTCTGCCACCGTTCTGAAAGCGCCGGGCTTTGCAATCGAGAACTGGGCGGTATCGGAAGCGATTCCGAGCAGGATTGCCCTGGCTATCTCAGGAGTAATCTGAATTCCCATCTCCTTGAGCATCGCATGAACGACCTCTGCGGTGGAGTTTTTACCGGGGTCCGTGAAATAGGGAATTTGCTCCCAGTCGTTGCAGTAACTGTGGTGGTCCAGCACCATTGCATTCTTCAGTTCCCCGGCTAGCGTGCCAAGCATGTAGGGTGCGGCAGCATCCAGAACAAGCACAAAATCAAAATCCTTGAGGCGGGGGGCAACAGTGTATTCTACTCCCATGGCCGTAAATATCTTCTTTGCCGTTCTCGTAGGGCTATCCGGTATTCCTATTTCAAAAACTGGAAATGCAAGTTTAATTGCAATTGCACTTCCCGCAGCATCCCCATCAGCCAGGCAATGAGTGAGCACGAGTCCGTGCTTCACATTCTTGATGGCATTCTGAAATCCTAAACAAAAATCCTGAAAGGACTTCATGCTTTCTGGAATGCCTGCAAGCTCTCGGTAAGCTGTTTCTGCAAACTTTCGTACTTTTCCTTGAGCCGCTCTTCTTGTTTCTTTATGCTCGTAAGCTTGAGATTGATGCTCTCCTTCGCGTTGTTAAGCTCGTCCACAATCTCCGTTCTGCTATTCGCCTTTATCAGCAAGGAACCGATGCTCTTGTAAATAGGGGTGTCCTCCTTCGCATCCTTCAGCACTTCAAGCGCCTGGTCTATCTCTCTGACCTGGAGTTCGAAATTAAACTTCTGCTGGAGCAACACCTGCAGCTGCTGTTCGACCTGTTTATACTGGATTATCTGGTTCTGAAGTTCTGGTGGCAGTTCCCTTTCACCTATCATGGTTTCACCTTTAGTTTACCTAATTCCAATGGGTATTTAATCCTTTATTTCTCAAACTTTTCACCGCACTTCCAGCATTTTTCAGCCCCTTCATCAACCATGGCGCCGCAACTCGAGCACTTCAGCGTCTTTTTCTTCTCCAGTTCCTCAATTTTCTGGCCCTCCGTCTCCTTCTGGGCTTCCATTTCCCTGAGAATTGCCTCCCTCCTCTGTTTCGCCTTTCCAAACCACCAGTACATGCTTACAAGCAGGTAGTAACCAACGCCCAGCATCAGCATCGTGTTCAGAAGGTAAACCCCGATAAACGAGAAGAGCATCTCATTATAGCCCATAGTCACTGGACCAACCCTTATCATCTGCTGTCCCCCCTTTGTCACATTTAGCCAGACAGAAGAACCGTTCTGATAGTTCCGTAGGACTGAGAAGGTGTAATACCATATCATTGATTTTTCCACCGTGGTGTTATAGTAGTATCTGGCAGTTGCATTGTCCTCCCAGTATTTCGTCATTTCCTCCATCGGGTCATCAAGAATGTAAAGGTCCTTGGAACGGATGAGGTAGACGGTATCATGGGTGCTGTTTTCCTTCTTAATTTCCACCGTGAAGTTGAAAGCATCGCCCGGATTGCCCTTATACGGAGAGACAGTCCCGTTTGAGAAGCACCCGGCATCATCACCCAGCATTGCCTCCTGCCCTGTCTGCACATAGTTGGTTTGATAGGCGGCCACCACTATTGCGGTGCCGATTATAACAGGGACCCCGAAACCGAGAAGAAACTTTATGTTCTTCCAGCCCAGAAGCACGGGAATACCGAATGTGAAGAGAACACCCGCAATTGGAACCAGGCAGGTGGCTGCAATGTAGGCAGCGACATTGAGAAAAATTACGAGTATAATTACAACAACCTTGATGATAATGCTTTTTTCCACCACTTTTCTCAGATTCCCGAGTTCGAACTTCATGGGTCAAGCGAATAAACAGGGGAATAAATAGGTTTGGATGTTGCAATTCATCCCTAAAACAGCTATTTGATTGAGGGTTTTTTGCACATCTAACCTCTCCTAGGTCATCCACCCGAAAATACGCAGCCACGCATCCATTAGGAACACGGAAAAAAGTAAAGCGGGGCAAATATGAAAAGTTTATAACTGCAGATGCATTATACGTGCTCGAAAAAACAGAACTGGAAATATGCGGCGGTGCCAATGGATGTGAAGTATGGAGAGATTAGAAATTCACGATGTGAACAGAGAGAACATAGATGACCTGATAAATCTCTGCATACCCCTGAATAAAAAGGACGACCAAATATTCATTGAAGGGGCAAAAGTAAAAAAGAGATGGGGGCATCAGGTCATAGAAAAATATGGAAGCCCTGGCAAAATTGCCTACCTCAACTCAAAACCAGCTGGGCTGCTCCAGTATCTTCCAGTTTTGGAAGAAAAACTGGTTGAAATTGGATGTATTTTCGTGCCTGAAAATCAAAATTGCAGAAAAGGCGTCGGGAGAGCTTTGGTGCAGGCAGCTATCTCAGAATTCCTATCTTCCAAACCATGGTTTGACAATCAAAAGCCCAGAGCAATCATCACCTACGCATTTTCGGTCCCAGGCAGGTATCCCCAATCGGAGTTCTACAAAAAAATGGGTTTCAGGGAGGTAGGCGCGGACGACCCTCTTTTGCTATATTATCCTCTGGATGACAAATTTGTGTATACCCCGAAAAAATACAGCCCGCAAGAAGAAGATAGAGGTGTTGCCTTAATTTTTTATGACCCTGGGTGTCCCTTTTCCATCTACTTTTCCGGAAAAATCAGGGAATTAATAGAGGAGGTTGCACCGGCCATTCCTATCCGGATGGTAAATCAATTTGAAGAAGGGGCCGAGGTAAAAAAGAGAGGGAAGATTTCAGCATGCATAGTCAACAGGAAGCCAATTATGAGCTTCTTCCTGGATAAAGAGAACTTCCAGAAAGAAGTTAAGGAAGCCCTCGACCGCTATTAAAATATCCTCGAGCCAAAAATTCTGGGTTGCCTTCTCCTCAAATCGTACCTGTATCACTCCCGGCCATCATCAACAATTCCTGGAATTTCTGGTAATTCCTTGCATACAGGTCCGCAAATTCCGCCCGCGGTTTTACCTTCTCTATCTCTTCTATCATTGCATCCGCGGCGCGGTTGATTCCTTCGTAAACACCCAGAGATGTGAATGAAATTACCGCGGCGCCCATCCCCGCGGCTTCACCGCTGGCATGCGTGAGCGAAACTGGCCTTCCCACGATGTCAGCCATTATCTGCCTCCACACCCTCGACCTTGCACCGCTGCCCTCGAGATAAACCTCAGTTGCGAATGCATTCAATCCATGCATCATTTCAAGGAAGAACCTTGTGGAGTAGGCAGTGCCCTCCATGATTGCCCTGATCATCGAGTTCCTCTTCAGGTTCAGGTCAAGGTTGTAAAACATTCCCTTTCCATAGAGCATCAGGGGAATGAACAGGACACCTTCAGCGCCGGGCTGCGACCGCTCCGCAAGCACATTCATCACATCGTACGCATCACGGTTGGCTCTCTTTGCATCCACAATCAAGTCGGCACAGCAATTATCCCTGAACCACCTGAGTGCTAGGCCTGTGCCCGGAAGCGACGCCTCTAATATCCACTTGCCATCAACCGCGTGTGGAAGCATGTACATTTTCGTCGGCTTATCAAAGTAATCAAACAGTGGCTCGGAAACACACACATCTATGTTGAGGCCAATATCCAGCGTTATTTTCGAGGTTGCATCCCTTATGGCTCCAACACCGACCGCAGCGCACTGCATGTTGGCTCCACCGAGAATCACCGAGATGTTTTCTGGAAGGTCCATGTCCCTTGCTGCCTCGATGTTCAGGGCACCTACAATCGTGCCCGGTGGGAAAATTTCAGGAAGCATTTCCACGGGGATGCCACACTGGGTAAGTAAACTTTCATCCCATTTCATCGACTTTATGTCCATTCCAAGGGCAGGCGCGTTCGTGGTGTCTATCGCAAACCTCCTGCAGAGTTTATGGGTGACATAGGTAAGGGGCGTACCGAATTTGAAGGTGCGGTAAAATGCATCCGCAAAGTAATCCCTCAACAGCAGAATCTTGTAAAGCCCATGACGCTGGGGAAATACCTCTCTGAAATGCTCTATGCCCTGGGAGGTCCGGGTGTCCAGCCAGCAGATACCAGGATAAAGATTTCTCCCGAGTTCATCCATCGGCACAACCACACCCGGGTCATTTGTTACAGAAATTGCAATAATCTCAGCATTTTTTCCCGCCATTGCGACTGCCTGTCGCATCGTGTGCACAGCTGAACCATACCAGTGCTCTGGATTCTGCTCCATTGCACCCTGCACAGGAGAGGTTGTGGGAAATTCATGAATTGCATTTCCGAGAATGTCGCCTGACTCACTTATTACCAGCGACCTTACTTTCGTCTGTCCAACATCTATTACTGCTACACACCTTACCATGGTCAATCACATTCCATGAACGCCATCGTTATGTGGTTCTTAGCGGGGAAATAGGTTAAGAGTATATATTACTTACTTCGGGAAGGAAAAGAGCATCCAACATCGAATTTAGGGTTTCCTAAATTTTAAATAGCGGTAGACCTATTCAGTATTGATGGAGAAAACGGAAAGAGAAGAAGAGTATCTGGAGGAAATCAGGAGAGCGGAGGAAGATGGGAAGAAGTGCACCACTACGTTTCTGGCAAAAAAACTCAAAATCTCACCTGCTTCAGTTTCAGAGATGCTCAAGAAGTTGAAGACCAAAGGATACATTGAATACTCTCCCTACGGAAATGTGCAGCTTACCGATTATGGAAGGGATGTGGGAAAACAGGTGCTGGATAAGCACAGGGTTGCCGAGGAATTCCTTCTGATGCTCGGGCTAGACGAAACCGAAATTCATGAGGAAGCATGCAGGATTGAGCATGCACTCTCTGACAGGGTGTTTGCAGCCCTTTCGGATTTCCTAAAAAACTGCGACAAAATTTCACCGCTTTCTGAAATGGGCGAAGGTGAAACCGGGGTGATTGTCAGAATAGACACGGATGCCATCTGCAGGGGCAGGGGACACGGAAGGGGCTATGGCTGTGCCTGGGGCGCCCTGAAGCGGCTTTCAGACCTGGGATTCACCCCCAAAACCGTGGTTGTAGTCAAAAGAAAGGCACCTCTTTCTGGTCCTGTGGAAGTGGAAATCCGTGGCACCACGGTTTGCATAAGCCAGAACTATGCGAAAGGCATCATCGTCCGAAAAACAGAGGGGTGAGGATGCTACGGTTTGCCCTCGCCGGAAACGCAAATGTGGGCAAGAGTGTAATCTTCAATGCCCTCACTGGCCTGGACCAGCATGTCGGAAACTGGCCCGGGAAGACCGTGGAACTCTTCTCCGGAAAACTTCATTTTGAAAACCAGGAAATTGAAATTGTGGATTTACCTGGCATCTACTCCTTCGACACCTACTCCATGGAGGAAGAGGTGACAAGGGAGTATATAATCTCCCAGAAGCCAGATGTGGTCATAAATGTCGTTGATGCCTCGGCCCTTGAGCGAAATCTGTATTTCACCCTTCAACTTCTAGAACTAACGCCAAATGTGGTTCTGGTGCTCAATCAGATGGATATCGCTGAGAGGAGGGGAATGCAGATTGATGTCAGAAAACTCGCAGAAATTCTCGGTGTTCCTGTGGTGCCTGCTGTGGCTGTGAGAGGTGCGGGGATTGTAGAGACGATAAAGGCAGCGGTGGAGGTTACTGGAAAACGACAGCGGATGCATGGGGAATTCAAATTCGGGCATGAGGTCGAAAAACGCATCAGAAAACTAACCCTGCTTTTGCAGAAATATAGTATCCCTTATCCCCCCAGGTTCATGGCAATCAGGTTGCTCGAGAAGGATTTGCAGATGCGAAAACTCGCTGAAAAGATTGATAGAAACATTCTAACCGCTGCTGACATTCTAGCTAACGAAATTGCAGAGATTCACCATGAAGCATGTGAGGCAGTGATTTCTGCAGAACGGTATGCCGTGTGCGCTGAGATTGTGAGAAGGGTTGTGAGAAAACGGACCGTACGACGGAAGAACATCGAGTTTCTGGATTACATTTCCACGCACAGGGTTTACGGATACCTCCTCCTTGGTGGAATCATCGCCGGAATCTTTACCTTTGTCTTCTACACCGGTTCGTTGATCGCTGCAGGAATGGAAAATTTTTTTGAGTGGCTCGGCAGCGGTTATTTTGCCCGGTTCGGGGAGAGCAGAACCACAAGGATTATCTGGGACGGACTGGTTGCCGGTGGAATCGGAGGTGCGCTGGGCGTTGTGCTTCCGTTCGTGCTTCCCTTCTATGTATTGCTTGCAATTCTGGAGCAGAGCGGTTATCTGGCAAGGGCTGCGTTTCTGATGGATTCGCTGATGCATCGCATTGGCCTGCATGGCAAGGCCTTCATCCCACTGGTTCTCGGCTATGGCTGCAATGTGCCTGCGTGTGTCGGGTGCAGAATCATGGAGACAGAGCGAGAGCGGACCCTTGCCGCCTTCCTGAGCACCCTTGTACCCTGCTCTGCGAGAACTGTCGTGATTCTCGGTGTGACTGGCATTTTCATGGGAATTCACTGGGCCATTGCCCTCTATGCCTTCAACCTCGTGGTGGTATTCGGAGTTGGGAAGATTATATCCCGACTTTTGCCAGGCACCGGCACAGGCCTGATCATGGAAATTCCTGGGTTAAGGGTCCCCCAACCCCTGGTAGTGCTTAAACAGACCTGGTTCCGTGTAAAAGAGTTCCTGGTCATTGCGATGCCGATAATAATGGCTGGCAGCATCGCGATTGTGGTCCTTGACACCTATGGGGTCCTCGGACATGTGAATGCGGCTCTCTCTCCCCTTATTGTTTCGTGGCTAGGATTACCAGCCGTGGTGGGTTTCACCCTGATTTTCGGGGTTTTGAGGAAGGAATTGACCGTAGTAATGCTGGCTGTGTTTCTCGGCACCGCAAATTTTGCAGCGGTGCTCTCGCCATTACAAATGCTGGTGTTCACGGTAGTTGTGATGTTCTATGTACCGTGCGTTGCCACAATTGCTGCCCTCGTGCGAGAGCTCGGATGGAAAAAAGCAATTGCGATAACCGGGTTTGAGATTGGATTCGCACTGCTTCTTGGCGGAATCATTTTCAGGGTGGGATTGATTGCCGGGGTGTAACCGGGTGTGAAAATGAGAATTCTCAGAAAAACCTTAATACCCCCATCGTGATTGAGCGGTTACCATGAAAATGCAGATGGATGAGCAGACAGTGCGTTCTCTATGGCGGGAATTTTTCGAAACCTACAACTATGTGCCGAGAATGGCTGAGATAGCCCACAACTATCCGGAGAAGAGGTCCCTGTTTGTGGAAGAGAAGGAACTTCATGAGTTCAATCCAGAATTTCTGGAAGAAATTCTAAATGCCCCCCTTGAGGTGCTTGAAATCGGAAAAGAAGTTATGCTGGAAATGATGCCTACACCCGAGGAGGAGATAGATACCAAAAAACTCTGGATACGGCTCGTGCCCACCCACAGGCCGCCAATCCCGATAAGGGACATAAGGGAGACCTCACTGTACAGATTCATCACGGTGGAGGGCTTGCTGCGGAGGGTCACCGAGGTGCGGCCGAGAATTATCATTGCTGCCTTCAAATGCAAGAACTGCGGGGCAGTCATAAGGGTGCGGCAGGAAACTGGAGACCTGATTAAGCCCGTCTCATGCGAGCAGAAACAGGGTGGTTGCGGCAAGTTAGCCCAACAAACGGATTTCGTGCTCCGCCCGGAGGATTCCGAATTCATTGACCAGCAGAAAATCGAAATCCAGGAGAGCCCCGAAACAATGCCCCGGGGAGGAGTCCAGCCCCAGCGGTTGATGGGCTACATTGAGGATGACCTCTGCGGACAGATTTTTCCAGGCGATAGGGTTCAGTTGAGCGGGATTCTTCTTGCAATCCAGAAGATAAAAGGCAAGACCACCGAATTTGAAATCACGCTGAATGTGAACAATCTCAGGAAGCTGAGCAAGGAATACACGGAGCTGGAACTTACAAAGGAGGAGATTGAAGAGATTGAGAACGCTGCAAATGACCCCGATATATTTAACAAGGTGGTCCACTCAATTGCACCCACAATCGCTGGTATGGAGGATGCAAAGCGGGCAATCGCCCTCCAGCTTGTCGGGGGCGTCCCGAAAACGCTGGAGGACGGGGTGCGGAGGAAAGGTGATATCCACATTTTGCTCGTCGGAGACCCGGGCACCGCGAAATCCCAGCTACTCACATTTGTTGCCAGAATCGTTCCGCGAGGAATTTACGCTGTGGGTAAATCGACCTCTGCCTCAGGACTCACTGCTGCGGCGGTGAAAGACGAGTTCGGAGAGGGGCGATGGACCCTGGAGGCCGGAGCGCTCGTTCTCGCGGACACTGGAATCGCATGCATAGACGAGCTCGACAAGATGTCAAAGGAGGACAGAAGTGCGATGCATGAAGCACTGGAGCAGCAGACAGTGACTGTTTCAAAGGCAGGGATTTATGCCACGCTTAACACCAGATGCCCAGTTCTTGCGGCTGCAAACCCGAAGGAGGGAAGGTTCAATCCCAATAAATTATTTTTCAACCAGATTGATTTGCCGGAAACTCTCATCTCCAGATTTGACATTGTGATTCCGGTGCTAGATAAACCTGATGCAGAAAGGGACGAAAGCATAGCTACCCACATTCTGAAAGCCCATCTGCATGGAGAGGTCCTGGCACTTGCCGGTGAAGGGAGAAAACCAGATATTGAGGATACTGGCAAGGATTTACAACCGGCATTTCAAATGGATTTCCTCAAAAAATATATCTCCCATGCTAGAAAATGTATTCCTGTGCTTTCAGACAAAGCGCGAGAGATTATCCAGAAAAAGTACGTGGAAATCAGGACAATGTATGTGAACGAGGAGGAGGAAGTGGTTCCTATCACACCGAGACAGCTGGAGGCGATGGTCCGCCTTTCCGAAGCCGCTGCAAAACTACGGTTAAGCAAGGTTGTAACCGAGGAGGATGCCCTACTCGCTGTGGAGATATTCATGAAATGCTACAGGATGGTGGCTTATGATCAGGCCACAAATAAACTTGATGTGGACATTATTCATACGGGCATGCCGAAGTCCAAGCGGGATGCAATTGCAACCATAAGGGATATCCTGACAGAACTTGAATCCCAGAACAAGGATACGGGTGCCGCAAGGGAGGATGTGATAAACCTTGCCCTGGAGAGAGGAATAGACGAGACCAGTGTGAATGAAATCATTGAGAAGATGAAAAAGAATGGAGAGATATATGAGCCGAAAGAAGGTCACTACAGGAGGATCAGGGACTGAACCTGCAATCTACCTGAAGGTGCACCGCAGGGGTCCCGAGATTCTGGTTGCAGCGTGTGATGCAGACCTTGTTGACGAATATCTGAAGGATGAGAAATTCTCTGTCCATCTCAGCCCCGAGTTTTACAAGGGCGAGCTTGTGACTGATGAGGTTTTCCTGATTCACATGGGCTCCGCAACTGTTGCCAACCTGTTCGGAAAGCACACGGTGGGGCTTGCGATAAGGGCAGGGTTCGTGGATAAGGAAAATGTGCTCAAAATCGCGGGAGTGCCGCATGCTCAGATGGTGGTGATGTGAGTGCTCTGCCCCAAGTGCGGAAAAACGGTTTCGCAGCTTCATTCCGGGCTCTGCATCGACTGCGTGTTTACCGAGAAGGTGCCGGTCCATGTATCCGAGAGGATTGAGATGCTCGTCTGCACGGACTGTGGTGCCGTGCTCGTGGGCAGACACTGGGAAAAATTTGAGACCGAGAACGATGCCCTGAAAAAATTGATTTACATGCAACTGGAGTGCAGTCCGGGTTTCAGGTGCACTGAAATTGATACGGAATGCGAGAAGTTGGACAGGAATGTGTTATCGTGTGAGGCAAAGCTGAGCTTGGAGTATGATGGGGAGGTCCATGAGCAGAAACGCCAGGTTACTATCTTCAGGAGAAAAAATCTCTGCCCCGACTGTTCAAGGATTCATGGACACGGGTTTTCTGCCGTGATCCAGATAAGGAGAAAGGGCAGGGAGATAGGGGCACGACTGTTGAGGGAAATGGAGGACATTGTGGAAGGTGCTGCCGCCGGGAAAAGGCAGGTCGTGCAGCGTGAGGATGTGGAGAACGGTGTGGATATTTACATCGTTGATAACGGTTATGCCAGGGCGGTATGTGAGGCACTGAAGAGAAAATTTGGCGCAAGGGTGAAGGCCTCTCCAAGATTGCACACAAGAAGGGAGGGAAAAGATGTGTACAGGGTCACCTACCTCGTAGAAATTGAAAGGTTTGAGGATGGAGACCTGGTTTACTACGACGGTGACCTTTATACCGTGGCACCTGAAAGGGCAGGTAAACTGCTCCTGCGGAACCAGGGCGGGAAAGAAAGGGTGGTCATGGGGGAAACCCTGAAGAATGCAGAGATAATCGAATTTGAGATGCTGGATGAGCTGAAGGTGGTCTACAGGGACGAGAAAGAAATTACAGTGCTGGATGAAAGAACCATGAAACTTGAGAAGTTTACAAACATAGATTATCCGCAGGCAGCCGAGAAGGTTTGGGTGCTGAAGAGGGAAGATAATATTTACCTCGTTCCGTTAAGGAGCGTGAAAAAGATGCGGGGTGAGGCGGAATGAAAGCCCACACGGAATATCTCTGGTTCCACACGAAAAACAAACGGGAATACATTAACATAACCGAACGGGTGGAGGAGATTGTCCGGAAGTCTGGAATAAAGGAAGGGTTTGCGCTGGTTTCCGCGATGCACATTACTGCGGGCGTTTACATCAACGATGCCGAAAGCGGGCTGATAAGGGACATTGACGAGTGGGTAGAGAAGCTAGCGCCCTTCAGACATGACTACAGGCACCATCGGACCGGGGAGACGAACGGAGATGCCCACCTGAAAAGCTTGCTTATCGGACATGAGGTCATCGTCCCCATCACTGATGGACAACTTGACTTCGGTCCATGGCAGCAGATTTACTATGCAGAGTTTGACGGCCAGAGGGACAAACGCGTGATTGTGAAGGTAATAGGTGTTTGACTTGAAAATAAATAGAGGCATCGCTGTGATTCTTGCTTTTGCCTTCTTTGTGTGTGCCTGCGGGATGCTTGGGTATGCTGTGCTCAATCTCTCGCTCCAGGATGAGATGCTGCCACCGGATGCCCCGCAGAGAAATGAAACGATTAGTCCACATGCACCAGCCATCAACATGAATACGTGTCTCTTGATATACTGGCTTTTTCTCGGATTTGGAATAGTCGGAATCTTTTACCTGATTGCGATGAGGCGTGGGAGAGAGGTAATGCACGCGTTCTTCGGTGCGTTGCTGGCTGTGCTTATTCTCGTCGGGATTCTCTATGTTATGGCTGTGAATAATGCCCAGGAAAACGCCGGGGAAAATCTCACCACAAATTCAACTGGAAATCCGGGAAACACGCCTCTCCCAAATACTTCAAACACACCTCCCCTTATCTCTATGCTTCTTGTAGCTGGAATGTTCGTGCTCATCGCGGTGATAATCGCCACGCTTCTTTTTTCCTATCTGTCCACAAGAACCGGGAAAGGTGCTGGAAAGGGAAAGGAGTTCCATCTCGAGTTTGCGAAAGCGATTGACGAGGGGATTGCGTTCTTCGAGACGGGAGTATCTGCCAGGGATGCCATCATAAGATGCTACAGGCGAATGACCGAAATTCTGGCTACCCACGGGGTGAAGGACGCTCTCTACCTTACGCCGAGAGAGTTCAGGGAAGAGGTGAAGCTAAAGATGGGGTTTGAAAGTAAAAACCTGGACACGCTCGTGGAACTGTTCGAGACCGCGAGATACAGCAGCCACCAGATCGGGGATGTAGAGAAGGAAATGGCATTGAATGCCCTGAAAGGGTTGAGAAGTGAGGTGGGAGGTTGAAGGAGCAGAAGCTTCTTGTGGCAATCTTTTTCCTCGCAATGTTCTTCGGGGTGCTCTCTCCATTCGTGTATTATGCGCAGTACAGCGGAATTGTCCAGCTCGGATTCATAGCGTTCACGGCCCTCATCGCCGTGTTTCTGGTTTATTACTACGGCTTCCACACAACCAGCGAGGAGAGGGAGGAGGAGAGGAGGAGCGAGAGATGGGAGAGGTTCGATAAAACTGCAGAAAGGGCTATGCAGGGCTACACCCTGAGCCAGAACATCCTGAAAGATAGTGTGCTTGAATCCTGGATGCGGCTCTACGCTGTCAACGAGCCAAAGCATCTCCAGGGTTTTGTGGACAAAGAGGCCCTGGAATTTTTAATGCACAAGCCAGAAAAAACAAGGATAAGGAAGAGCGGTGAGGAGTTTTATAGAATGATGGAGAAGGTTTTCAGGGAGGAGGGGATAGAGTGAACTGCTCTTTTCAGTTTTTTTTAATAAAGAGAGAAGGGCAGAAGTTATGCGAAAGTAGAACAGAGGACTTAAAAAAATTAGTTGAAAAAGAGGTTTAAGGGAAGTATTTGGTCACTCCCTTTTCCTGAAGCTTTCGCACATGCGGGTGTATCTCTCTATCTCCTGTTTTGAAAGGGGTTTCACCTGCTTCAACGCCTCCTCAAAGTGCTTCATTGTTACCTTTACATTTTTGAGCTTCTCCTCATCCACCTTCCCGCCGCTCTCGTTCAGGTATTCCCTCATTGCCAGGTAACTTGCCTTCTGGACTACCGCCGCGAGGTCCGCACCGTTGTAGTTCTCGGTCAGTTCCACGATTCTCTCAATCTTGACATCCTCTGCAAGGGGCATGTTCTTCGTGTGAATCTTGAGGATGCTGAGCCGTTCCTCGTTACCAGGCATAGGCACATAGATCAACCTGTCAAACCTGCCAGGTCTCAGGACAGCAGGGTCTATTATATCGGGCCTGTTTGTGGCCGCAATCACGACCACATTGTGCAGCTCCTCGATTCCGTCCAGCTCTGACAGCATCTGGCTTATCACCCGCTCGGTCACATGGGAATCGCAGCTCTGCCCCCTCACGGGAACAATTGCATCAATTTCATCAAAGAAGATGACGCAGGGTGCTGCCATCTTTGCCTTCCTGAAGGTTTCCCTCACCGCCTTCTCGCTCTCGCCCACCCATTTCGAGAGGAATTCCGGACCTTTCACAGAGATGAAGTTTGCCTCGCTCTCGGTGGCAACTGCTTTGGCAAGCAGGGTCTTGCCTGTGCCTGGCGGCCCGTAGAGCAGAATTCCCTTG
Source organism: Thermoplasmata archaeon (assembly GCA_026414225.1). Classification (GTDB taxonomy): domain Archaea; phylum Thermoplasmatota; class Thermoplasmata; order Lutacidiplasmatales; family SKW197; genus SKW197. The sequence goes on along the minus strand of JAOAJK010000002.1, from coordinate 70,108 downwards.
GGTGGCTTCGTGTTGAAGTGCCTGAACAGGGCAGGGTATTTCAGCGGCCATTCGACCGCCTCCTTCAGCTCCTCCTTCTGGGCTTCAAGCCCGCCAATGTCACCCCAGTGCACATTCGGGCGTTCAATCAGGACCTCCCTCAGCGTTGAGGGCTCCATTTCCCTGAAAGCCCCGATAAAATCGTCTTTGGTCACCTTGATCGAGTTCAAAGTTTGCACGGGTATTTTCTCGCTTTCCATGTCTATGTTAGGTAAAATTCTCCTGAGGGCTTTCATCCCTGCTTCCTTCACAAGCGCTGCAAGGTCTGCACCGGAATATCCATGGGTGAGGTCTGCAAGGGCTGCAAGGTCCACATCTTCGGCGAGTGGCATCCCCCTCGTATGAATCTGTAGAATTTCGTGCCGTGCATCCCTGTTCGGAATTCCGAGTTCAATCTCTCTATCAAATCTGCCTGGCCTCCTGAGTGCAGGGTCAAGAGCGTTCGGCCTATTCGTAGCCCCTATTACAACCACCCTGCCCCTGCTTTTAAGCCCGTCCATCAGGGCTAGGAGCTGGGCTACAACCCTGGTCTCGACCTCCCCTTTGATATCATCCCGCTTCGGTGCAATCGAGTCTATCTCATCAATGAATATTATGGATGGCGCGTTTTCCTCCGCCTCTTTGAAGATTTCCCGCAAGTTTTCCTCGCTCTGGCCATAGAACTTGCTCATTATCTCAGGACCGCTAATTGAATAGAAATTTGCGTTGGTTTCGTTGGCAACTGCCTTCGCGAGCAGGGTCTTGCCTGTGCCAGGTGGTCCGTGGAGGAGCACACCCTTCGGGGCTTCTATACCCAGGCGGTCGAAAAGCTCCGGGTGGCGAAGCGGAAGCTCTATCATCTCCCTCACCTTCTTGATTTCTTCCTTGAGTCCGCCTATATCCTCGTAGCTTACCCTGCTCACTCCTACCTCCTTCTCCTTTGCAATCTTTTCACTTACCTCAACCTCTGTATTCCCGTTTATCATCACTACATCTGCAGAAGGAGCGTAAGAGGTGACAATGAGCGTGACCTTTCTGCCCATAAGGTTGAGTTCCACCGCATCCCCCTTCATGAGCACTCTCCCTTCAAGAATCTGGGAAAGATACTCTGCCCCGAAAATTTTTATCGGTTCAGTTGGAGAGAACACAACCCTTGAGGCCTTCTTCACATCTGCCTTTCTCACCACCACCTTGTCATCAATCCCTGCACCAGCGTTCTTTCTCGTAATTCCATCCATCCTGATCGTGCCAGTACCCTCATCATCTGGATAACTGGGCCAGACGATTGCTGCGGTTTTCCTGGTGCCTTCCACTATTACTACATCACCTGGCTCAAGTCCGTTTCTCTCCATGTACTCCGTGTCTATACGAACGATGCCTCTGCCTGCGTCCCTGGGAGTTGCCTCAATTACCTTCAAATGCTCTTTTTCAGAAATCTTTCCTGACATTTTACCACCTCCTGACAAAACGAAGGTAAAAACTAAGAGAAAAAAAGGAAGAGCGTTTACTCAATGTTCACCTTCACCTTCTTCTTTTCAGTGGGGTTCTTCTTTGGCAGCACGATTTCAAGGACCCCGTTGTTCAGTTTGGATGTTGCCTTCTCAGGAATTATGTCCTCGGGCAGTTCGATGCATCTGTAGAATTTCCTGAAGCTCCGCTCCCTGTGGACTACATTTCCCTCTGTGCTCTCGCTTTCGGTGCCAGTTTCAGAGGAAATCTCAAGGGTGTTGCCGGAGATTGAGATATCTATCTTGTCCTTTGTAGCCCCAGGCATCTCCGCAATCACCTTGAATTCCTTGCCTGTGTCTATCATGTCAACGAACGGTGCCCGTATCTCTGGTTCTACGATTTCTCTCCTGAATGAGAACGGTGTTCTGAATGCCATCTCGAAGAAGGCCCTTTCAAAGTTTCTCATGGCCCTCTCGAACTCCTCGAAGGGGTCATGGTCGTCCCTGCTCATAATACCCACATCCTTCTTCCGGATTTCGATTTTGTTTTCATCATCCTTCTTTCTTCCAAACATGTGTATCACCTCCAAGTTGTTAACCTTCGTTTGTCATCAGAAACGAGTATGTATGCACTACTATATAAAGTTTTCTAATTAATTTCACACTCGGTGAAGTTAGTATTAAAAAAAGCCAGAACTTCAGGAAGTCCCGGGGTTTTTTGCCTTCTTCAGCATCAAAAACCGTTTTTCCAGATTTGCCTTGATAACCTCCTCGGGCTTCCCTGCTGTCCGCTCCTTCCTCGACAGGGCATAGATGAGTTTTTCCACACCCACGAAAGTGGGTTCTTTGAGCGTCAGATTTGCCTCTTTAAACGCCTCCCTTAACAGGTCCATTGCCTGGCTTTCATTCCCAAAGGTTGTCGTGAAATCCACCATGATTGCGTCGAGGGCACCATGCAGGGTGCTGGTGTCCACATCCATCGCCTCGATCGAGCGGAGCAATGAATCAATTATGAAACTCCTGGCATCCCTCTTCTCCTCATCCTCCAGGAGCATCAGAAATGCTACCATGTGCTTGAAACCTACCTCCACATTGTCGCCTGTCTTGGCACTGGTGAGGAAGGCATTTTTGAGTTTGCCTCCTGCGCCAGTATGCAGATTTTCGTTCGCAATTTTCTGGAGGTCTGCAAAATCAAATTTTCTTTCGGAAATAAGGTCTGACTTGTTTGCAAAAAATATGAGTGGAATTTCCCCTGTCACCTTCTTCAGCGAGGGAATCCAGTATTCCTCCAAACTATCAAGGGTTTCCCTTCTTGTAATATCGCACACCATTATTGCCCCTTCCACCCCTTTAAAAGCATTGAAGTGGACACCCCGGTATTCCTTCTGTCCTAGGATATCCCAGATTATGAGGTTAATCGAAAACCTGTCCTCAATTGTCTCCACCGCCACCTCCTTCTTTGAAACCCGCGTTCCGATTGTCTGGATGTAACTTTCATCGAATGCATTGTGCACATATCTTGCAATCAAACTCGTTTTCCCGACCGCTCCATCTCCAAGCAACGCAATCTTCTTCACCAATCTCTTCATGATGGGTATATCCCTCACGGAGATTAAAAGGTTGTGATGTACAAAGTTTATCAAACGAATGCTGTCTCATGCAGATGTCTGGCAAGGATGTCTGCAAGCCCCTCATAGAGCCCAGCGGTTGCAACTTTCGGCTTAAGCAAGAGGTCCTCCCTTGTTACTGCCAGTCCAACTGCCTCGCAACCCGAGTAGAAACTGAAGGCGTAGAGCGGGGGAATATGAAACGAAATAAGGCTCACCCTGTTTGCCCGCAAATACTGGACATCGTTTTCGAGGAGGAGATAAGGAGTATCCATGGAACCTGCTCTCGCCTCGACCATCTTGATCTCCTCCATCTCAAATATTGCTTTCAAAAATTTGTGGAGGCGATAACTGGCACTGATTTCCCTTCTACCTCCCGAATAACGGTAAGAAGCCCCATCAAGACAGGCCGCACTTTCAACCAGGAAAAGTTTGCCGGCACCCGTACCCACCCCTATGGCTTCAAATACACCAACAAACATTCTTGCACCGAGGTGCTTCAGCACCTCGATTTCGGTTAGAAAAGCATGCGACGGTGGGAGCACACCTACAACTGATAGTTCAATTCCAGGCAGCTTTGCGAAATAGAGCGGGGCCGTAGCATCGTAGAGCCAGTCAGGGCTTCGCTGGGCATTCACACTTTCAACCAGCAGCTCGTGCAATCTCCTGTTTTCTATGAGCAAAACGAGGGGTTTAACACCTACCTCTTCAGCCCTGAGCTGTTTGTCCTTCAGGTAGCCGAGAACAAGTTCATCAATCTTTCTCAACGAAGGATTGTACATCTCGGAACCATGATTGCACCATAGCTATAAAAATTTGCTGGTAGACCTCAAAATTTTTAAATACATCCCAGAAAATATGGTTGCCATGCGAAGGACGCGCTTCCCCGGTTCTGTGACGATGCTCCTGGCTACAATGCTTCTAGTTCACGGTGGAATCCTCTCGCAGAGTATGTTCCATCCGCCTGCATCGCCTGGTCCCCAGTTCTCCCCGCTTGGAAATGTGTATTATGTGTCCCCGACTGGAAACAACTCAAACCCGGGAACGCTCTCCAAGCCTTGGGCAACCCCCGGCTACGGGTCGAGACAGTTACAGCCAGGTGATACACTCGTGATTCTCGGTGGCAGGTACAATCTAAGCACGGAGGAAGACATAATCCTTCCTGAAAACTCGGGAATGCAAAATGCATGGATAACAATCCGTGGTGAGGAGGGCCACAGGCCCGTGCTTGCAGGCCAGGATAACCTGCGAGCTGGGGTTGACCTGTCAGGCAAGAGATACATCGTCCTGGAAAACATTGAGATAACGAGCAACGACGGCGCGATGTTCCGTGATGGTATCGCGGCGCTCGATGGCTCCGCGGAAAATATAGTCCTCCGGGAGATTTACATCCACCATATCGACGAGTTCGGGCTGAACATGGCTGATGTGAACGAACTCAAGATTCTCAACTGTACAATTTCGCATTGTGGTTTCGGGTCTATTGGCGGCCCTGCCGGTGTGGAGGGGGGCTGGCGGAATGTGACTATCCGCAACTGCAGCCTGGCATATGCGGGCTGGTACTATCAAGGCAACTATTACACAGGACCGGATGTTCCCGATGTCAGTCCGTACGACCGCCCGGATGGCTTCGGCATTGAGACCTCAAACGGCCCAATTGAGATTGCAAACTCACTCATTGCCTTCAACCTCGGTGATGGACTCGATTCCAAATCAAACAACACATATATCCACGAGTGCGTGGTAGCCAACAACCGCTGCGACGGCATCAAGCTGTGGGGCACCGGGAGCAAAGCAGTGAACACGCTGATATATGGTAGGGGAGGCGGCAACATGACACCGATGCCCTGGTCAGCAGTGGTCATTCACACGGAATATGCTGGCTCCACATTTGAGCTGACAAATCTTGCAATTGACGATTTCGTGGGCGAGAACTATCTCATGCATGTGCAGTACGATAACCCCACCACCCAGATTAATCTGACAGTGAGGAACACAATCTTCTGCGCCAGGGGGCAGAATTCAGGGATATTCATTGCTGGTGCAGTTGACCTTGTGATGGAGTCCTGTCTCTTTTACATGCCAAACTGCACCGACAATGTGGTTCAGTTCGGCAGTACTGTCTACAACTCCACGGAAATCGGGAGTACTGGCACTGGAAATCTCTACGGAGATCCTAGATTCCTCAATCCTGCAGCCGGCACAGGTGGAAATTATCACCTGCAGCCAGGAAGCCCAGCAATAGATAACGGTACTGCCACGGGGGCACCAGGTATCGACCTTGATGGTGTCTCCCGCCCGCAGGGTGATGGCTACGACATCGGCGCGTACGAGCATTTATCTAACGGTACTGACACAGTGAAGCCAACCGTGATGATAACTTATCCAAGCGACGGGGCGGTTCTGACAAACACATCGGTGGTGGTTACAGGGACCGCATCGGACAATGTCGCGATTCAGAAGGTTGAAGTCAGCGTAGATGGTGCGAACTGGTTACCCGCGGTGGGTACTTCTCTCTGGATGGCAAACCTCACCCTGCATGAAGGTACAAACACAATCCATGCACGGGCTACGGACCCATCAGGGAATACCCAGACCACAACTATTACCGTGACAGTAAGCACCGCGGTTCAGGAGTTCACACCCGGTCCCTGGTATATCTGGCTGATATGGGGCTGTGCAGTTATCGTATCTGTTCTTATCATTGCATCCATCATAATTCTCCTGCGGCACCGGAAAAAGCCCTGACCGTGTTATCTGCTTACTGCATATCTCAAAATTCCTGCAATCCCTCCAAACGCGTTGAGCAGCATCTTTCCCTCCTCACTCTCCTCAGAGATAATCTCCACCTTGGTCCCGTAGTTCTCAGCCACCTTCGAAATTTCCTCCACTATGTCGGTAGTTTTTATTTCGACCACGGCATTGCACGTGGGACAGCTTGCGTTCGAAGGCACAAGTTCTTTCGGTAGCGTCTTTTCCTCTTTGTAACCGCAGTACTTGCAGGAAAGGTTGACCCGCATCTTCTGATTTGCTTCAGAAATAAGCAGGGTGTCAATGTAACCATTTTCCAGACAGTCCCTTACCTCCTTCTCACCATAAACTGCAAGTCCTCCATCTGGTTTTCGTACTTCGTTTAGAAATCGCTGCACGAGTTTCTTTTCCTTCATCAGGTCGAGGTCTGCAAGCACCTCTGACGCCTTTTCCACAAGTTCTTTCAGGCCATATTCGTCCGTGTAGCCAGTGTCAAAAAATGGTTTGATGACCTTCTTCATCAGTTCGTGGTGCAGATAACCTTCGTTTATGAAGTACTCCTTGGTGGCACCAGGCCCGCCAACCAGGATTCCCTTCAAATTGCTGAGATGGGGTAAAAACGCTTCCGCGCATATGTCCGCAACCTTCACATAGAACTCATGGGCGGCCTGCTCAATCAACCTCTCAAATCGATGCTGGGATTGACCGCCCCTGCCATGCTTGGAAGGCACAAGGGATTGCTTGTTTTTTACCACCGTAATTCTCTTGCCCTGGAGGAAGCCCACGGTGGCTTCGGCCCGGTCAATCACCACGAGACCGTAAAGGTCCTTCTCGAGCAGCATGTCCTCAAGGGGCTCGGTGTAGAAAAAGGAATCACACCGGTACATGTAGGTGTTTATCGGTTCCGGGGGTTCTATCACGAATGAAACGGGCTCGCTCTGGTCTGCACCCACCGCCTTTGTACCGACAAAAAACACCACGCCGTTTGGCGGGGGCTCCTTGTAGGTCTTCACCTTGTTCATGAGCGATTCGATTGCCCACATCACATTCTTTCTCGTGGTCCTTGATTTTATGTTCGACGACTGTGCATACTCGTTCCTGAGGTAATTCAAAACATCCGAAATCTGTCTTCCTGGAGGCACATACAGGGTAATTAACTCCGTAGCCCTGCCTCTGCAGGCCTTGATTTCATCTAGTTTTTTCTTGAAGATGTACCTTGCTAGCTGCGAATCCGTCATCCTAATCAGGTTTTGAAAAATGAGAGTGTATATAAGATTAGCTGTTGGCGAGACATCTGTGCGGTCTCACGGAAGCACGAAGAATGCAAGGATGAAGGTGACTCCTACTGCCGCTACTGCAAGCAGCCAGATTTTCCAGTTCCATGCAAGCACCTTTGCCCCGTCGAGATCTCCAAACGGAATTAGATTGAAGCCGGCTATAAACAGATTCACAAAAATCACGGTTTCTATCAGGGCTCCGAGAAAACCGGAGAATGCACTGGTGAGGAAGAGGGGCAGGAGCGCGAGGGCAACACCGTAGTTTGTCATTGGACCAGAAATGCTGATAATGCCGTTTTCCTTTCTGCTAAGGTAACCGGCAATCACCACCGCTCCTGGTGCTGCAAACACGAAACCGAGAAAGAGGGCGCATGCAAGTGCAACAAGGAGAAAGAAGTACGACGCACGGTACTCGGCCCAGTAACCATATCTGTTGGCCACATACTTATGGGCAAGTTCGTGAAACACAAATGCCGTGATTACAGCCACGAAAGATATGAGGAAAAGATACAAAAACAGGGTCCAGTCCGTTAAGATTATCCAGGTTCCCCAGCTCCTCGCCATGGTGAAGCCCAGGGAGAGCACGAGCACAGAAATCGAAAGGTCCCTTAACTCCCTGCTGCTGAATGTTATGGCTTTCGTGTAGCGGTACATCACGATTAAGAATAAAAAGGAAATATAAAAACATGCTCAAAGGTGAAAAAAGGTACGAAACGGGAGCATTCAGAAACCTTAAAATATAACCAGACAATCTCGGCACTGGGATAACCATGAGTTGGACACAGGCGGAAGTAAGAGAACTGAAGGAAGGCCGATACATCATAATAGACGATGAACCCTGCAAGATTCTGAGCATCCAGACCTCAAAACCAGGGAAGCACGGGGAGGCAAAGGCAAGGATTGATGCAGTGGGCATCTTTGACGGCTCGAAGCGGAGCGTTGTGTTTCCGGTGAAGCACAAGGTTCAGGTGCCGGTGATAGACAAGAGAAGTGCCCAGGTGCTCGCAATCACCGGGAATGAAGTGCAGCTGATGGACATGCAGACCTACGAGCAGTTTACCTTGCCGATAGATGAAGAAATGAAAGCCCAGATAGAAACTGGCAAAGAAATTCAGTATGTGGAAGCGATGGGCAGAAGAAAGATAATGAGAATTTAGTTATGGCATCGTTGCTTAAGTTTGCGGATGCCTCTGCAGAATTTGGAGAGGCAACATTCGTAATTTTCGGGGCCCCATTCGATAGAACTACCTCGTTCCGTCCTGGAGCAAGATTCGCCCCGAATGCGATACGGGAGCATTCCTACAACTTTGAAACTTTCCTTTTCGAGCATCAGATTGACCTCCTCGATGTGCCCGTGTGTGACCTTGGAAATCTGGATGAAGTCGGGGATGTAGACCAGATGGTTGAACTAGTCCGGCAAACCACTGCGGAGCTCGTGGGAGCCAATAAATTTCCAATAATGCTGGGCGGGGAACACTCTGTCACAATTGGAGCCGCAAAATGCTTCAAGGAGACGGGTTTTCTGATTGTCGATGCTCATCTGGATTTCAGGGACAGTTACATGAACTCGAAGAACAACCATGCCTGCGTCACCAGGAGAATTTTTGAAATGGCTGGACCGGAAAATGTAGTTTGCCTGGGAATTCGGTCGGTTTCAAAGGACGAATTCGGGGGAGACGCAAAGGTACAGTACATCGATGCCTACCAGGTAAATGAGGAGGGAATTGAAAGCGTTGCGAAAAGGGTAATGAACATGCTCCGCTGTGAAAAAATCTACTTCTCGCTTGATATAGATGGAATAGACCCCGCATATGCGCCAGGCACTGGCACACCGGAACCCTTCGGGCTGACACCGCTCCAGATAAAAAAGTTAATTCACTTCATTGCCCCACGGCTTGCCGGCTTTGATGTTGTGGAGGTCTCACCGCCCTCCGACAACGGGAACACCTCCGCCCTTGCTGCAAGAATCGTGCGGGAGGTGATTGCCTCCGCATGGAAATTCAGGAAGCAGTGATTTTTCCAAGCGTTCTCTTCGGGAGGATAAGCACGAAACCTAGCAGGATTATTAACCTTGCAATGAACCCGATGGTCCAGCCACACATCCCCGCAAATACATAACCGGCCCCGTAATAAAGGGGCCCGAAAATTGCAAAGTCAATTCCCCATAAGAGGAAACCAAGCCCTATGACCCTGAGCCCTAAATTCCCTGTTCTGACACTGCCCTCATTGAAAAAATAGAACACGATAAACAGAAGAACTGGATTTGAAAACAGGTTCGTGAATGTGGCCCCGTACAGAGAACTTTCGAAAAAGAGGTACAGAATTCCAGATACTCCTAAATGGAGGAAGAGGAAAAAGAGGGGAATGATATATTTGTAATGGGTGTCCATTTCGAGCAGATGAGCGATGCCCACATAGAAAAGCACATCCGCGAGTACGATCAACAAATCCCTTAAAAATGCGATGGCGAGCGGGAGTGGCTCGGAGAGAGAAACAAAGGTTCTGAGCGAAATCATTGCCCACGCAGCGGTCCATGCATAAATGTGGACCTTCCTTGCCCTTATGTTGAGACCTATCAGTAATGTGAGTAAAACTGACATTGCAAGCGCACCTAGCTTCATGATTGATTTTATCTCTGCGTACTCCAAGTTATTCTCCCATCATTTCGCATTTTTTGATTTCCTTTCTTATCTCTCCTATTATATTAGTTGCATTGAGTTTAACCGCAAGTTTCTCAGCCCTTTTAAGAACTTTTATCGCAGAACCGTATTTCTCCTCTGCCCAGAGCAATCGTGAATACTCAAGGTATGTGAATATCAGATCATTGTAACCCTCAGCCCTCTTCAGGTAGGCAAAGCATTTTTTGAAGTATTTCTCAGCCCTCTTAAAGTCCTTCATTTCCCTGAATATCATTCCATAAGCCATGAAAGTGACTCCTGTCATCATCGTGTCCTTCATTTTTCTGAAGTATTTCAACGCTTGCTCCGCATTTTCCGCTGCTTTTTCAAAGTTGTGAAGCTTCGCATAGCATTCCGCAAGGTTCTCAGTGGCATAGCCCCAGATACGAATGTTGCCTGATTTCTTCCCGAGTTCCTGGGCTTTTTCGTAAAAATGAACTGCTTCAGCCACATTTCCGGATAGCTTGTTCGCCTCACCGATGTTGTTGTAAGCCCTGGAAAGCTGGTATTCATCTCCAATTTCCGTGAGGATTTTTATGGCCATCTCAAAATGGCGGATGGCACCTCTATAATCTCCCATCGAAAGGTAGATATTCCCTATATTTATATTACTCTCCCCGGCAAGCTTTTTATCATCTATTTTTGCAATCTCTTCGGCCGCATCGACAAGCATGCCCACCGCTTCTTCGTATTTTCCCAGTCGCCAGTAGGTTCTTGCAATCCCGTTAATTGCCCTTATTTTCATCGCAGGGTCTTCACAGACCTCGATTGCCCGGGCATATCTTTCTGCCGCCTTTTTCCAGCGGTTGTTGTCATAGTAGATGGTCGCTTCAAGGAAAGAGACCTTACATAAATTCTGCTTCTCGGTGTATTTCTCCCTTATTTTTTTCATCAATGCAAGGGCCTTCCTTGAATTTCCCTTCTCATGGCAGTTCATTGCCAGCGTCAGTTCCCTCTCGAAGTCCTGCTGCATCACTACGCTGAACTAAATCGGATATATATAGTTTTCACAATAGTGCAGGTGAAATCAAGAAATGATGGAAACAATAACAGTTTAATATCCTATCAGCAGCTTTTTCTCCTTTTTTTCTTTCTGTCGAAATGCTGCCTCAAACAGCGGTGCGTATATCGGAATTGCAAACTTTGTGAAAATGGAAGTTACAAGGGCTTCACCCTTCTCCAGGCTTGCAATCAGCTTCGCATCTGTAGAAATGTCCTGGGAGGCAGATTCAATCAGGGTTTTTCTCTCGAGCTGCATCTCGGTACCGAGGATGATTTTGGTGTTGATGTTTGCAAGCACCTCGCCCGGTATAAGAGAGGCAAGCTGGGTTACTCCAATCAATCCTATTCTGAACTTCCTGCCCTCCCTTGCAATGCTGCTGAAGATGCTTTCCTCATTTCTAAGCACCCTCGGTGCCTCCTCCAGCACAATGCTCACCACAGGGCTCTGCTCCAGAGTCCCGTCTTTCTTCCTCTGCTTGTACTCCTCAAAAATCCTTCTAGCTAATGCGCTGGCTAGCAGAAGCTCGGCTTCATTGCTCAGGGAGGATGCATCAATTACAACCTTTTTACCATCGGTGAGCATGGTCACAATCTCTGAGATCGTGTTCACACCGAGGCCTGACTGGATGGTAAAAATCGTCTTGCTCTCGTCGCCGTAAAAACGCTCCATCGCAAAACTTAGTTTCCGCTTGAGGGCGGCTACAGTATCTACCTGGACAGTGCCCAGCTTCCCCGCAAGTGCCTCCGGTTCTTCATCAAAAAGGGTGAGGAGCCATTCCTCCCCCGCTTTCCCGTAAAGCACATACATTCCCTGGCTCTGGGCATCCGAGAGGGCAACAACTCCTCCGAAATCCCAGGGTTTTATATCTCCCGCATTTACAAGTAAGCGGCGCACATTTCTCGCATGCAAATTTCCAGTGTGGGGCGTGTAATACACGAGGTTTTCATCTGCACCCTCCAAATCCTTCAATCCCTTCCCGCTCCTCCCGAAGTATTCGTCATGGGGGTCAATGATTAACACCCCGCATTTCCTGGTTTTCAGAATGCTCGCCAGCATCACCTTCAGGAGATTGCTTTTTCCCCTGCCGGTTGTTGCGGTTATGAGAATATGGTGGGTGAGCGATTCTTCTAGGGGAATCCGAACCGGAATCGGGAGAATCCTGGAACCGCTGCGCAAATTGCCGAGAAACACCCCGTCCTCATTTTCCTTCTCAAGAAAGGAGAGAAACTCTGGGGTAACTTCTTGAACGGTGCCGAAGAATTCTGGTAGTCGCTTGGGAACTCCCACCCTTTCCCTACCACCATCCTTCCTCACCTCCAGCACTGCCTTTGCTCTTGCAATCACATAGTTCTGGATTTCACCTTCAATAAACTCCAGCTTCTCTTTATTCTCTATCTGCAACCCGCTGGTAAGCTCAAGATGGGTTTTCTCAAGCTGGCTTCCGTATTCCAGGTCATACACCTGCAGGAGATAGGCAGGATTTTCGCCGGCAACCAGCAAACTTCCAATCTCAATTTTCGCGTCTTTCTTTGCCCTTATCAGAATCTCTCCGAAGCTTCCATAAACAATCTGTCCACATACATCCATAGAAACCCCTCAGTACTTGCTTATCATCTCATGGGCATCGAGCGACTTTATCGCTCTCCGGATTCTTCTGTCCTTGCCAAGCAATGAGAGGAGGCGGAGATATAAAGGTTTACCCTCCTTCTGCTCTACCCTTGCAATTTTATCCGCGGCAACGAGAATGTAGGGATAGCCGGGAAAGATGCAGTTCTGGCTGTGGGCATGGAGGAAGGTGAGCAGAGGGAAGGGGTCCGGTAGCGTTTGTCTCATCACTTCAAACCTGAAGGCATAGTCCATTGAATTGCAGAATTTCACAAAGTAAATATCGGCATTAACATCGGGGTCCAGGTTCTCTGCAACCGGAAAGTAATACCAGGGGGCTTCAATCTGCCACTGGTCTGCAAGGGTCTGGAGCACCTGAACAACAGGCATTCCTGTGTCTGTGAGGAGAGAAGTGGTCTTCGCAAGGGCTGCAAGTCCCACCTTTCTGTTTCTCGCTTTCTCAAAAATCTCCTTCGCAATTCCTGCCTCGATTTCATCGCTCACCTGGAAAATTCCATCCCGAAGCACTACATCCCCCTCTTCCAGAAATTCAAGAATCCGTTTGAGATAGAACCATTCCGCGTACTTTCTCGCGTGGTTCGAGATTGCAGAAAGGGGCTTGAGATTCAGTTCCCACAGTGCCTCAATCCTGCCTGGTTCCGTAGAGAGCGTGTAACCACCTGGGAGAAACTCTGCATGCTCTTCCTTAACCGGAAAGTATGAAATCTGGAACTTCTTTTCTTTACCCTCAAAAACAGTTTTCACAATACAGAAGCACTCCACCCTCTGCGGAAATCTGTTTTTTGCCCGCTCAAACCCTTTGAAGGCAATACCTGCGACCCTTATCACAGAAATTGAAAAACCAGGTGTAGAAAGAATTTCGAGATTTCCGCCGTCCACACATACGATTTTTTTCTGGATGCCTGCCATTAGATTTCCTATTACCCGAAAATTCGCTCTCTCAAAACCCACAGGTGTGTATATGCCTTCGTGGAAGTAAGGAACGCCCGGAGCACCGGTGCCCAGGTCCTTCAACGCCTGGACCACTCTCTGAATTGCATCCTCTGGCATGAGGGGGAAATGGAAAAAGGATATTTTAAGATTTGGAATGGATGTTTATCCCAGCATCTCCCGTACCTTCTTCCTCTCGAACAGGATAAGCCCGAGAACAAAGAGCATGCATCCACCAAAGATGAACAGAGAAACAATGTCAACAAATGCCAGGATTGCAGATACCGTAAGCATCGAAACCAAACTCATTGTCTGGAAGGTGGCGTTCATCACCGAAAGCACCCTTCCTCTTGCCCTATCCGGGATTGTCTTCTGGACGATTGCAGCGGGGGGCGTGTTGATAAACACCATGAAGAACCCCACAAAAAAGAAGCCTGGCACAATGATATACAGATGGGGAAAGAGGGCGAGGAGGGCTATGAGGGCGCCGCTGAATGTACCCGCGACGAGGAGGTCTGCATTCTTTGTGGTTTTTGGAAGCGATGTGATGACTACACCTCCCATGACGGCACCAATCCCGAAGATGGTCTCGAGATAGCCAACCCACACAATGTTCAGATGCATCACATCCCTCACAAAAAGGAGGTAGAGTACATTAACAGCTCCAGCGAACAACATGATGACTGAAAAGGAAATAATGATGTATTTGACGGGTGGAGTTCGCAGCAAAATCCGCATTCCTCCCCTCATACCCTTTACCACCGTATTCACACTTGCGGGCAGATGGTTTCCTGGCTTCTCGGTATATTTCAATGACATCACCATCACCGCTGAAAACAGATAGGAGGCAGCATCAATCAGGAAGACGCTCTGAACCCCAAACATTGCAATCAGCAAACCACTTGCGGAAGGGGAGATTACATTCATCGCATACATCACTGACTGGGACATTGCATTCGCCCTGAGCACATTTTCTTTGCCCACAATGTTGGGGATGATTGCACCCCTGGATGGATAAAAAAATCTGGAAAGGGTGGAAATCACGAAACAGACGATATAGATGGACCAGAGGGTAGACACCACCAGGAGTATGCAGACGGCTATCGCCCTCAAGACATCCGAGGCAATCATCGCGTGTTTCCTGTTCCATCTATCCACAAAAACACCTGCAAAGGGGCCGACCAGAATTACAGGAAGGGATAGGGAGATGAAAATAATGCTGGTTTCAAATGCACCTCCTGAGTAAACATAAAGGGCTATCATTATGAAACCCAGGAAAGCTACGCCATCCCCGAAATCGGATACTCCCTGGGCTATCAGCAACTTCACGAAGTCCCTGTTTTTAAGGAGATTGTGCTGTGTCACAGTAACGAAAAACACCACCGTGTATATAACCAATCCGAAAAGTGTTGGTCAGAAAGTGGCCAATTTCTGTTTATTGTCGCCCACTGTTGCGAGTAAGACGGGCATCTTAGATTATAACGGGCCCGTCGGGATTTGAACCCGAGACCCCTGGCTTAGAAGGCCAGTGCTATATCCTGTCTAAGCTACGAGCCCTTTGCACGGTGCCCATATCCTAAATCGGATTTAAACTTTATCGCAAAGGCATTGTGTTGGCTCAGTTTTCGGGGGATTTTTGAACTAATCTCAAATGCCCAGTTCCTCCATTTATCCCGCCCAGGACCACAACATAGTTATCCTTAAATATCCCTCAACTATCCTTCACCTCGGTGAAAACCATGGTAGAAGCTTACTGTGTAAAATGCAAAAAGAAGGTTGAGATGAAGAATGCTCAGAAAGTAACAATGAAAAACGGAAAGCCAGCAATGCAGGGTGTCTGCCCAAACTGCGGCACTAAGGTCTTCAAGATCGGTGGCCAGTAAAACCGGATTTTTCGGGTCCATAAAATCTCTTCCCTTCCAATTCTCCACATTTTCCCTCCGTTTTCTCTGGCGATGCTGTGATTGTCAGCTGTTCTGTGGATTCGTTTCCACTTTTAAAAAAGATTATATATGCCATTGACATTCAAGAATTGTGGTGAACCATGACTACAGACCTTGATTCAGCAATTGAAGAATATCTCCGCATGATGTTTGGGGATATGGTGCGTGCCACAATCAAGATGCAGAAGAAGAAACTCGGTCTCAACGGCAAAAGCGACCTCTCAAGAGATGAATACCTCAAACTTGCTGACGAAATCAGGAAGGTATGTGTGGGCATGAGCGGAGAAGAATTTGCAGCAAAAATTTATGATGGTTTGATAAAAATCATCGAGAAAAAGTCAAACCAGGCATCATGACGAGGTGTTAGATATGGACAGAATTCCCACATTCATAAAAGGACTCGACGAAAAGATGGAGGGAGGGATTCCAAATGGGCATGTCGTGCTAGTGAGCGGGGTAGCGGGAAGCATGAAGACCCTCCTGGTGCTCCACGCCCTCTATGAAAATGTGACACGCGGAAACGGAAAAGCTCTCTACATCTCTCTTGAGGAAAAGAGAAACCTGATTCTCCGCAGGGCTGGAAAGGTGGGAATGAAACTGGCCGAGATAGAGGACAAATTTGCAATAATTGACCTCGGGTTTTTGAGAAAGCAGCTGAAAGAGTTTCCGAGCGAAAAAGTGGACTGGCTTGAGTCGCTGATTAACCAGATTAAGACCTTCAAGCAGGATATTGGGTTTGATTTTCTTGCCCTGGACTCGCTCAACGCGCTCTACGCAATTTCCGACATGAAGAACCCAAGAGACCAGCTGTTCTACTTTTTCGAGACCTTGAGGGACATGAATCTAACTGCGTTTTTAATAACCGAGATGAAGGGCGAAGACAGCGAGTATGGACAGTACGGTGTTGAGGAATTTCTTGCGGACGGCATCATCCACACGGACCTCCGGAGAATAAACAGTGTGATGAACCTGTTTGTTGGTGTGGTGAAAATGAGGGAGACCAAGCATGACAGGAAATACTACCCGCTTGTAATTACACCCAACTTTGAGTTTGAAATAGTGGCAAAGTAATCCTATGCAATCTTTTCCCTACACACCTAGAGAGAACCAGAAAAAAATTGTGGAGGTTGTCAGGAAAGCCCTTTCAGGAAGGCAACATGTGCTGATTGATTCGCCCACGGGCAGCGGAAAAACGGTTGCGGTCCTTGTCCCCTGCGTTGAGTATGCGATAAGCCATGGAAAAAAAGTGCTCTACCTCACGAAGACCAACACGCAACAGCAACAGGTCTTCAAGGAATTGAAAAAAATCCGTGAAAAAACAGAGTTCACGGCCCTCGGACTCCAGGGCAGGGTAAATCTCTGCATGCTGTTCAAGGAATTTGAGTCCGCAGTTTCAGAGGAGCTAGCCAAGCTCTGCAGGGATAGAAAGAAGCACACCCTGAAAAGTTTAGCAACTGCCCCGGCCAGCACCGAAATTTTCTTTGTGGATGAAGATAGCGGTAAAATTCTGGAGGTATCTGAAGGATGCCCGTTCTTTGCAAATTTGCTAACTGCCGATAATCCTGAGTTCAGTTTCTCGAAAAGAGTGAACAGTGTCGAGGAGGTATACCAGCATGCCAGGGAGCATAACTTCTGCGCGTACGAGTGGATAAAGGCAAACTTGAAGGACGCAGATGTGGTCGTTGCCCCCTACGCCTACTTCTTCATGCCCCACATCCAGAGGGCACTCCTTACATGGTGGAACGCAAGGCCAGAGCATCTAATCGTGGTAATAGACGAAGCCCACAACATGCTGGACTACTGCAGGGAGCTGCAGAGCATCGGTTTAAGCAGGTTTACGGTGCATGCGGCAATCAACGAGGCGGAGGAGATGGGAGACCCCGTGGTGGGAAAGATTGTACCTGCCACCCTGTTCTTGGGCGAAATTGAAAAGATGCTGATTGAATGTGCGGAGGAGTTTGCTAAGGAGGAAGAGGGGTTCGTGCCGCCTGACTATGTCGAGACACACATTCTCTCCAGATTGAAAGTGGATTCAAACAAGCTGAAAGCAATTATTCTGGACCTTCTGCAAACGGGTGAGATTTACAGCGAGAGAAAACGGCTCGAACGAAAGCTTCCCCGCTCCTACATGCGGGCCGTCGCCAACTTCATGCTCTCGTGGTTTACAATAACTGGAGAGGAATACACGAAACTTGTCCGGGGCGGAGATAATCCTGAGATTCTCGGGTTCTGCCTGGACCCTGGTGTGGCTGCCCTCCCACTCTGTTCGGTCCATGCGAGCATCCACATGTCAGGCACGCTTGCACCCCTTGCAGAATACAGGGACAGCATGGGTCTCGGGAAGGAAAGATGCGTGCTCCTCTCCCTGCCATCTCCATTTCCTAAGGAAAATCTGCTCCTGCTGTATGACCCGACCATTACGACTAGATACGAGGAAATCTCCACATTCCCTGAAATCCTTGACCACATTGGGGAGAAGGTCGTGGAAATCTGCAATTCCACAGAAAGAAACATGATTGTGTTTTTTCCGAGCTTTGCTCTTCTGGATAGGTTTATCGCATCCGGAATTGAGAACAGGATTGAGAAGGATGTCTATGTGGAGAACCGTGAGCTGAGCAGTGTGGAAATGGGGACCATGGTTGAGCGGTTCAGGGATTGCACGAGGGCCAAGGTGATGTTTGCGGTTGCCGGGGGAAGATTGAGCGAGGGAATGGATTTTCCAGACAGGCAACTGGAGGTTGTGGTGATTGTTGGAATTCCTTACCCGAAACCGTCCGCAAGACAGAAGGCACTCCAGCTTTACTACGACATGAAATTCCGAAAGGGCTGGGAATACACGGTGCACGCTCCCACCGCAAGAAAGATGCGGCAGGCAATCGGGAGATTGATAAGGAACGAGACCGATAGAGGCGTGGGCATCATTCTGGACCGCAGGGCAGTCCATTTTTCCGATTTTCTGGAGGGACTCATAAAAGTGGAGGAGCACGGGGAGGCAATCAAAAAATTTTTCGGAGATTGAGAAGCCCAAACCTTTTTTAGTGCCGATGCTATTTGCTGATATTATGAACGACTTGAGTATCACTGACGAGGAAATTGAAAAATATCTGCATGAAGATGCCCCATTCGGGGACATTACCAGCGCTGCCCTTATTCAGGGTAACAGGTATGCAAAAGCCTATGTCCAGTGCAAGGAGGATTGTGTTGTGGCAGGGCTGGAGGAGGCGAAGCGGATTTTCGAGCACCTCGGGTGCAATGTGACATTGCAGTTCAAAGACGGAGATACCATCGAAAAGTTCAGAAAGGTGATGTTTGTTGCTGGTGATGCCTCGAAAATCCTGCTCGGGGAACGCCTGGCCCTGAATTTTCTGATGCGGATGAGCGGTATAGCCACGATGACCGCAGAACTCGTGAAGATGGCAAGAGAAGTGAATCCAGAGATAAGGGTTGCAGCCACGCGGAAAACCACACCAGGTTTCAGAAAATTTGAGAAAAAGGCGGTGATGATTGGGGGCGGAGAACCCCACCGTTTCTCGCTCAGCGATGCGGTGCTGATAAAGGAGAATCATATTGCAGTTGTGGGAGATATTGAGGAGGCTGTGAAGCTTGCACGGAATATCTCCTTCACAAAGAAGATTGAGGTTGAGGTGAAGACGATGGAGGAGGCCGTGAGCTGTGCCAGGTTGGGAGTTGATATTATAATGCTGGATAATTTCAAGCTCAGCGATGCTGAAGAGGCATACAGGAAAATCAAGGAAATTAACAGGGGAATCGTGGTCGAGGTCTCGGGAGGGGTGAACAGGTCCAACATAAAGAAGTATGCGAGGTGCTGTGATGTGATTTCTGCTGGAATGCTCACGCATTCAGCCAGGGCCATAGATTTTTCGCTCGAGGTTGTGTGAGCGATGAAAAAGAGCAAAAGAAGGTTCTCTTCGGTCCTGGCCTACACGGGCGGCTTCCTCCTGATAATTGCTGGTTACTCTGCCCACAATGAGCTGATTGAGGGACTGCTGGGCTATCTCCTGAACCTCGGAGTTGGAACGCCCTTCGTGAGCATTCTCCTCTACATTCTCGTGCTTCTCGGGGCGCTTGGGGGAATTACTGTCATTCTTGGAGGTTATGCGGCGGCAAGGAACCATGTGAAGGTTGGATGTTTTCTCATCAGCACTGGGTCGGGTTTTGGCATCCTTGAACTTCTGGTATTTCTTGCCGTTAAATACAACATGAATTTGTGGAAGGGATTCGAGGTTTTTGTCGGCTCACTCTTTGGGATTGGCATCGTTCTGAGCATAGTTTCAAGGGCTGTGCTGGGAGATTATATGTAATCCACCAAAACATTTATGCCCTTGTTGGCGATATCTCCTTGAGGTGAAAAATGCAGCTATATGTTGACCCGATGACCTGCACTGGCTGCAGGATCTGCCAGCTTGTGTGTTCCTTCAACAAGGAACATAAAATCTGGCCTGCCAGTGCAAGAGTTGAGGTAATCAGGGAGAAGAGTGGAAGGGACTGCATAAATGCGTGCAGGAACTGCAAAAACCCAAAATGCATGGCTGCATGCAAGTCAGGCGCAATTTCAATCGTGGATGGAAAGGTACTGATTGACGAGAGGAAATGCACCGGTGGAGGGGAGTGCATCCCTGCCTGTCCGTTTGGGGCCATAAAGCTGCATCCCTTGAAGAAAAAGGCAATTAAATGCGATTTCTGCGGGAAGTGCGTTGAGTTCTGCCCGCCCAGAGTCCTGAAGATGAGGTGAAAAGGATGAAGATTCCTGGTTATGCGAATGCCCTGCTGCATGTTGACCTGACAAAGAAAAAGGTCAGGCGAAGAAGGATTCCGCCCGAGATTGTCCGGAAATACATCGGTGGTGCCGGCTTCTGCTCCTACTACCTCTTCCACATGCTGAGGAAGGGGATTGAACCCCTCTCTCCGAAAAATGTGCTGATGTTTGCAACAGGCCCTTTCACTGGCACGCTCTGGCCGCAGGGCTCAAGATATACGGTTGCGTGCAAGTCCCCGCTCACCGACGGCTGGGGAGAGGCCCATTCTGCGGGGTTCTGGGGTCCCCAGCTCAAATTTGCAGGGTACGATGGAATATTTATCACCGGCGCTTCAAGAAAACCGGTTTACCTTCTCATACACGACGGGGAGGTGGAAATAAAGAATGCCACGCACCTCTGGGGCAAGAGGGTTGAGGAAACCGAGGAAACGATAAAAAAGGACGACGGGAAGGAGTTCAGCGTGGCTTCCATAGGTCCCGCTGGCGAAAAACTCGTGAGATTTGCAGCCATAATGAACGACCTGGACAGGGCTGCAGCCAGATGTGGGGTCGGAGCCGTGATGGGTTCAAAGAAGTTGAAGGCAATCGCGGTTTCCGGGAGCAAACCGGTCGAAATATACGACAGTGAGAGATACCTGGATGGCATCAGGGAATTCCATGAAAAAATGGAAAAGGACCCGCTAACGCCCGGGAGAATAAAGTATGGCACCACTGCCCTCGTGGACCTGATGAATGAAATCGGAAGATTTCCGACCTACAACTGCAGAACTGGCTACTATCCAGAGGCGGATAAAATAAACGGGGACGCAATCAATGCCAAATATCTCATAAAACCCAGGGCGGACTTCGCCTGCACCCAGAGATGTGCGAGATACTGCAAGGTAGAGAACGGGAGATACAAATGCATCTCAGGTGGTCCTGAATACGAGACCCTCTCCTCGCTCGGCTCACGGTGCGGGAATTCAAACCTCGAGGCAGTGCTCTACGCCAACTATCTCTGCAACGACCTCGGAATGGACACAATTTCAGCTGGAGCCACAATTTCCTGGGCGATGGAATGCTATGAACTTGGATTGATTGACAAGAATGATACCCAGGGAATTGACCTGAAGTGGGGCAACCATGAGGCAATCTGCATGTTGCTCGAGATGATTGCCTGCAGAAAGGGTTTCGGCGACCTGCTTGCGGAGGGCAGTTACCGGGCTGCCAGGAAAATCGGGAGAGGCACGGAAAAGTATGTGATGCATGTGAAGAAGATGGAGATTGCGGGACAGGATGGGAGGGCCCAGAAATCGATGGGGCTCGCAATGACCGTTTCGCCCCGCGGTGCAGACCATCTCTACGCTTTCCCTGTGCTGGACGAAGCGGGCTTTGTGGAGAAAATCAAGGAGGTTTATGGAGAGCAGTATCTGCCTGAAATCGGGGACAAGCTCAGCCCGAAGTACAAGGGATACATGGTTTTCGTCAACGAGAATTTCGCCACGGTCGTGGAATCGCTCGGAGCATGCAAATACGGAACGATGGTGCCGCCTGCACTCTACTACCCGGAAGTGATTCTCGGGCTCAAACTCACAACAGGTATGGAATTCACCAGGCGGGAACTTGAGATTGTCGGCGAGAGAATTGTCAATCTCAACCGTCTGTTCAACATCCGTGAGGGCTTCTCAGCTAAGGACGATGTGCTGCCAGAGAGGTTCACAAAGGAGCCGATGCCAGATGGGGCTGCAAAGGGACAGGTCGTGGAAATAGAGGAGATGATAAGGGACTACTATGCCCTCAGAAACTGGGATGAAAATGGATACCCGAGAATGGAGAAAATCCAGGAACTCGGGCTCGAAGAGGAGTGGAAGATGGCGGAACCGCACCATTAGGAGAAGTATTTCAGGAGCGCCCGGGCTTCCGCCTCACCCAGACGGGCTTTCAAAAGGGCTGCCAGTTCCTCCGGTTTGAACGGTCTTCCTGCCACGATATCCCCGGCAAGTTTCTTGGGAAGCCCGGGGACCGCATTGAGTGCTGCGAGGGGACAGCGGTTCACATCCAGCGGGTACTCGATGCAGGTAATGCTTCTCTCCCCGTGTCCGATGATAATTCCATCCACAAACTTCCCAAGCTGGATCTGATAGGGGAAACCAGCAAGCAACGGATAGGTAGCTATCTGCCTTCCAAATGTGGTTTTGCCTTCATGAACCTCGGTCCAGATTCTTTTCAGAACCGTATTTTCTGGGACGACCCGCCTGAGCATTGGCATATCAATGTTTTTCCTCACGAGAAATTTGAAGTGCTGGAACTCTGACCTGTGTCTCAACCTGAATTCCTTCCGCACGCCAGCCACCTGCCTGATGTTGATTCTCCTGACCCACAGGTCCTTCCTCAAAACCTCCTCCAGAAACGCATAATTCAACCTGTAGGTGTTTTTTGTCTCTCCGTCAAGTCCGCCAAGGAAATTGATTCCAGGCAACAGCAGGGGCAACCCGTTTTCTCCCCGGGCCCTTCCGAACTCATTCAGAATCTCTACCGCCTTCATCACCTGGTCTGGCGTTGCATTCAGGTTGTTCCGCTCAATCACTACAGGGTCTGCGGACTCCATTCCGAAAGCGACCACATTCCCGGGCGTGGTGTGCTCAACAAGGATCTTTGTTACTTCTCTTGCTTTCTCTGGGTGGGTTGCAATCACCGCGGGATTTGCATTGTCCAGATGGAGCACTTCTATTTCCGGGCACGCGGTCCAGATTCCGCTGAAAAGTTTCTTTATCATCCCGGGGTTCGGCTCAGGTGTCTCTGTCTCCCCCACACCATCCGCCATGTAGGAATAGATGCAGGTCTGCCCGCCGATGCGGAAATTCCGCAATCCGAGATTATACATCACGGCAATTTCCTCAACCACAGCCGCCGGCTCCCTGAAAACTGGTTCGCCGAAGAGCACATCGGTGCAGAAACTGCAGCCGCCCGAAATCCATCTGACGCAGCCCTTGTAGGTTTCGATCTCAGCGATGACCGCACTGGGAAAGTCCTTCACAAACTGGATGCAGGGCGCCCCTGCTTGAGCCCACCTTCTCCACTCCGTGCTCGACTTACGACGGTGCAGCGTTCCCTCTCCTGACAGAATGTCATAGACCAGTGCCTCCCCGTCCTTAACCGCTATCCAGTCAAACCTATCCTCCAGTTCTCTCCGGACCCTCCCCGTATATGAAAACCTAGCCACGGGGCCTGCCAGAATTTTCTTTCCTTCCACTTCTCCGGCCATTGCAAGAATTTCGTGCATCGATGCTGGCATTGTCCGGAGGTATTTGCCTGGAACCAACGCCCCACCAGTAAAATACACGATGTCCGCATTCCTGACCTTCTCCCAGAATTTTTCCTTCCTCCGCCATGTATCCACGGTCGCATAAACCGGCTCGTGGCCTGCACTTACCACCGCACCCCAGGCATACCTTGGATACGGGGAAATATATGGAGGCACCCCGAGAACACTTGGCTCATCCACATAGCAATCAACTATGGCCACCCTCAACTGCTTCCCTCTTTTTCAAGTCCATGTATCGGATCACCACGAAAAGCAGCATCAACCCTGCGCACGCCACCAGAAACAGAAAGACCGCCAGGGTGCCTGAGTGATCGCTCAGAAAACCCGCTGCTGGCGGGCCTATGCTCATTCCTGCGGATATCACGATGCTGTAGAGAGCCATCGTTACACCCTTTGCCCTCTGGGGGCATTCATCGGCGAGCGAAGCAAGGGCACTGGGCCCGAAGGCACCTGCCAGAAAGGCGGAGATACCCAGCAATCCAAGCAACGGCTTGGAACCCATGAGCACTCCGATGAGGCCCTCCACATCCTTGGTTGACGAGAGATATACACTGTAAGCAACTGTGGAAACAACCCCGATTACCCCGACGGTGCCGATGAAGAGCACGGGCGTTCTTCCATACTTATCTGCCATCTTTCCGTAAAAAATCTGGGTGGCAAGGAATATTGTGCCACCACCTCCGAGCACAAGGGCCAGGCTCGTGCCCGGCATCGAAATCTGGGCACTTTCCAGGCTGAAGAACGACAGAATGACCCCGATCATGATGTAGAGCATGAGCCAGGGAAGCACGAGCAGCAGAATCTCCCGGGAGGTCAGGACATTTATCACATGTTTCGGCGTGATATCTTTCGCAGTGAATTTGTGAACTTCTGGCTCAACTATAGCAATGTAGGCAAAGGCGAAGCCCAGAAGAGCCAGGACACCACCAAGCACGAACGGGATTGCAAGCGAGGTCGAAAACAAGTCCACAAGCACACCGCCCACCAGAAAGCCACTAAACCAGCCAAAGAGGTTTGCAAAATCAAACGCACCCATTTCTCTCCCCCTGGTGTGTTTTGCAGCATAGTCGGCAACCAGAGCAAGCGAGGAAACTAAAATTGCAGCAGCAGCGACCCCATGGAAGGCATTGATTGCCATAAGAAGATAGGGATTTTGTGTCACTCCGTACAACACAAGAGAAAGTGCACCAGTTAGAAGTCCAACTAACAAAACCCTCTTTCTTCCAAATCTATCCACAGCCAGCCCGATGAACATCACCGAAATCATCTCGGCGAATGGAGAGGCACCCCAGATAAGCCCGAACATGAAGTCGGAGACCGTGTGGCGGAGATAGTAGGGTAACACTATCAAGATAATTCCAAAGCAGAGACGGATTATGAATGTGGAGGTATATAGGGCAAATAGCATCCTTCCATACCATGTGAACTTCATCGTTCAATGCCTCCATCTTTCCTCGCTTATGCTCTCCCTCTTCAGGTAGGTGTACATGCTCACAGCCAGCAGATTGACCGAAACCCCCAGAACGATCGTGAGCACCACAAGGGGGTCCCAGCTTACATTGGCTCCTAGAATCGTCTTTATTATTCCTATCGCTCCGAAAATCGTGATTGTGACCGCCACCAGCGAGGCACTTGTCACCCAGAAGGTCTTTGAAAACGCCCCTTTCTTGACCACAACGGACAGAACCTTCCCGATCTCAAATATCCAGATACCTATGAAAATCCACCAGATCGAGCCACTGAAAAAGTCAAGTACTCTAATCCAGATGTCGGAATTACTTGCATTGAAGGAATTGTAGCCCTGAATCAAGGCAATAAAAATCATGATCGAACCGAGGATGCTCGTTGAAAGGGTCAAGCTACCAGATACAATGTCCTCCCTGAAGGAATTCACTGTCTCGCCAAGCCACTCGATAACCCTGTATGCCCAGAAAATGAGGTAAAAGCCGAAGAATATCAGGATTGAGTAAATCCCGACAGCAGGTAGATAATCAATCCCGAGCCAGCCCTCCCGTTTCAGACGGAATAGCACGGGGAGGAGAAACGCACCACCAATCACAATCAGAAGAAGGGCCACAGGGAGCACGAGTTTTGAGCGGAACTTCACATCCTTGAGGGCTTTCACGATAAGATAATAGGTGCTTTCGATGTTCGGGTTCTGCCGCACATAGATCCGTTTCACGCTGTCGATCTTCAACCTGGAGATAATGATTGGGAGAATGTACTCGTCCTCGGCCCCATCTGTGATAAAAATCGCGGACTCGGGATGCAGGCGGGCGATTACCATATCCAGTTGCTCGGCAATTTTCTTATCGGAGTGGGTCCCCACACGGATGTCGCCGGTTATCGTCACCACTTCGACATCCTCACCGCTCTGCTTCAAAGAATCGTGGAGCGAGACCGCCCCGAAGATTGCATTGGCATCGCTCTCCTCGGGGTCCTTGAGAGCCAAAGCTTTAGCTGCTTCAAGATTTTCCTCTCTACCAATGACAGGTCCAGCAATCCCGGTTTTCTCACCTAAGTCATTATCCCTATCCACGCAGAGGACTATTCTTTTTACCATTTCATGGAGATATAGCAAAAGGTGTTTATTAGGATTGTGCAAACTTCACCGGACTTCTTTTCCCGCACCTTACCTGTGTCCGAAATATGCCTTCACGGCCTCTCCCTTCGCATCTATCCTCACAAACCCGTATCGCTCAAGCTGGACAATGTCGTTCACATTCGCATTCGCCAAATTTTTCTCAGCCACGCCTTTAACAGGGCTTCCATCGGTGTGAACAACCACCATGTTTACAAATTCGTTGCATGGAACCCACTGGATTCTGGGAATGTTCCTGTTCTCCCACGCGGTGACCGTTGCATTTTCCTCGCAGACAATATTGCAGAAATCCTTCAGGCGGATTTCTTTGCCCCTGTATTCCTCAAAATCGGATTTTGGAATGAAGACAGCGGTTTCCACTGTGAGTTTCCGCTTTCCGAGTTCGTGGTTGACAGGATGGTTCTGAAGTTCAAGTTCCACGGGATTTTCAAGGTTTAGGTTTATCCTCACCGGTTCCTGGACGAAGAAATATCTGGGGGCAATGCCGTCCACAATTTTCCGATTCTCCGCATACAGGTTCTCAGCCGGCACCTCAATATCCGCTAAACTCACCCCGAAGGAGGTGATGAAATTTCTTATCGCCCCGGGCTGAATCCCCCGTCTTCTCAACGAGAGTAAACTCCAGGTTCGCGGGTCGTCCCATCCTGTGTATGTGCCCGAGAGCACTTCCTTCATTGACTTGCTCTTGCTCAGCTTCATTTCCGAAAGCATGAGCATTCCATAGTGGAGGAACACGGGACCCTTTATCCCGAAGATTTCCCAGATGTACTGCTCCATCATGTCCTCCATCATGAGGTCCTTGCCACGGAGCACATGGGTAATGCCTAACAAATGGTCATCAACAGCCCAGGAAAACTCAAGCAAGGGCCAGACATTGTATTTTGAGCCTACCCGTGGATGCTCCCGTCCGGTAATTCTGAAGAGCACCCTGTCCCGGAATGCAGGGTTCCTGTGCTGCATGTCGGTTTTTATCCGCAAAATTGCCCCGCCCTCAGGATACCCGTTTGCGAGCATTTTTTCCCATTTTTCGAGGTTTTCCTCCACGCTCTGGTTTCGATGCTCGCACTCCCTCCCTTCCTCACGGTATTTACGAAGGGTTGGAGCATCGCAGTGGCACACATACGCATAGCCCTTCTCTATAATCTTTCTTGCCCAATCGTAGAATATCTCCATCCTATCTGACTTGAAAAATTCCTTCTCATACCTTATGCCAAGGTATGCCAGGCTTTCCCGTATGAGGTCGTATGACTCTGCCTGCGGAATTTTTTCTTCGGAGCCAATCGTGTCATCGAATACCAGGTAAAGCCTGCCATTGTACTTTCTCACATACTCGTCATTGAGTATGAAGCTCCTGGCATTCCCTATGTGCGGTGCCCCGGAGGGGAAGGGGGCAAGCCGCATTACCACTGTACCCTTGACATCGGGCAGCTCTGGCAATACAAACCCTTTTTCCTTTCTCTCCTTTTGCAGAAGCTCTGGTGCGGTTTTCTGCAGTTCTTCGATTTGCTGGTCATGTGAGAGGGCATTCACCGCCTCAACAATTTCCGTAATTTCTGGTAGCATTTCCTTGATTCTGGACTTCAACTCAGGAAAACTGCTGGCTATCCTGCCCATCACCGCTTTCCGGTCAGCCTTTCCACCATGCTGCACCGCATTCTGGAGGGCAAAATTGCGCACCGCCTGCTTTACGCTCTCATCCATGTTTGGGGAAAGAAGAACGGGATATATAAAGGGGGTGGATAAAGGCGGGCCACATACCTCCCAAACTTTTTATGTCCGAAGTAATTGGGCTAAAACATGGTTTCCTCCCTCAACAAAATTATTTCAGCCCCCATCTGGGTCTTCGGAGACAATGTGTCCACGGACGAAATCATCCCTGGAAAACGGCTTGGTGAGAGGGACATGCGGAAGCTAGCCAGATTTGCGTTTGAGAATACAAAGGACGATTTCGCAGGAAGGGCAAAGCCAGGAGATGTGATAGTTGCAGGCAGAAACTTCGGGTGCGGGTCAAGCAGGGAGCAGGCGGTCCTTGTGCTCAAAGTGCTTGGAGTAAACCTGATTCTGGCTAGGAGCTTCGGCAGAATCTTTTTCCGGAACTGCGTGAACAACGGAATCCTTCCGCTCAAAATTAAGGCCCCGCTCGGAAATTTGCTGAAGGATGGTGATGAAATTCAGATTGATTTCAGGACGGACATGGTCACCGCGGGCGATGTAAAAGCAGAATTTGAGAGGCCTCCTGAGAAACTCTGGAATATCTGGAGGGCAGGGGGATTGATTGAGTACCTGAAAACCCTATAGTGGATGCCACACCTGTGTGCGGTAAACTCTCCCGTAACTCTCCAGAATCGTCTCAGCCCTCTTTCTTCTCCTTCCTCCTGCAACCGCAAAAACTGAATTCCCGAGCATGACCATGCTGGCAGGTATCCCTGCTTTCCAGAGGGCATTTACGCACTCCTGAATTTCCATGCTTGCAAGTCCTGTTTCTTTGGCGAATTCAAACCCGCACCTGCAGAGATTTTTGACGGTTGGTTCTTTCAGTAGCTTTGCCAGGGCTTTTCTTCCCGCAATCGAGCACCGTCCGAGAGTTTCTCTATTTCCAAGCACCTTCTTGGTTTCCAGTGCATCGCCAAGCACACAGAGAACCAGGGTGGTCTCCTCATCCGAACTGACTATGCCATCCACAATTCCGTAAGGAGGAATGCCTGGCTTCAGACGGATTTCATAACCTCCAGCACATATTCCAGCCACATCACCCAGGCCTGTTCTCTGGAGTACCTCTGCCCTGTGGGCCGCACGAAAGGCAGTGCTTGCGGGCATCCCAAAAATTTTGCAGAGGGCGAGAAGGACGCTCAGTGTGCCAGAGGCACTCATTCCGAAGCCCTGGGAAACGGGAAGGGCATGCTTCAGATTGCACACCACCCGCATTTTCAGGTTGGATTCCTCGAGAACTGCCCGAACTGCTCCGGCGGTCACCTCGAGAACCCGCACCTCCCCATCTGCCATTGTCACAACCTCGATATCCTCTGCATCCTCCACCCATACCTCAGACGTGCAGCCAGATGAGATAGCCACCCCGGCCCCGTATGAGCCTGTTCTAAATACATTCCCGTGATAGAAAGGTGCGAAAAAGGCGGAAATATGCCCGGGTGCAAATCCTTCAGCCCGCTGTTTCCTCATTTCATCGCCCCTTCACGGTCAAGACCACGGTGCCACCCCGCACATCCAGAATTCTTGCCCCCGTCTTCTCTGCCAGTATCTCCACAAACTCGTGCATGGTTCCGAGGTCCTTCGTGGTTTTCAAAAACTTAATCTTAATGACCTTTCTTTTCTTTAGCTGGTTTCTTATCTCATTAATCACGCTGTCTGTGAGACCGTTCTTTCCCACACGCACTGTTGCCTCAATTTTATGTGCCTCTCGCATGTTCCAATTTCCTTGCAAGTTTTTCCCTGATATAAGGGTATCTTGCGACATTGCCACAGTTCTGGCATGTGATTATCACCCTGGCTTTTTTCACCCTCACCCTTGCCGTCCTGCCAGGAAGCAGGAGCGTATGACACTGTCTGCAGTAGAGCCGTTTCAGGTCCCGTGGAATCCTCACATTGTAACGCATTCCGATTTTCCTTGCAAGTTGAATGCACCGCCTCGAATGGTCCAGCCATCCGGAATTGAAAAACCCCGTTGCGGTCTCGAAAAGATGACGGATCCGCTCTTCCGCAATCTGGATGTCCTCCTTGGTTCTCCGTCTCCCCCGTCGCACCATAACTCTGCCTAACCAAGCATTGAAAGCGTATCCTTGACGCGGCCGAAGGATGTTGAGAGAATATCCAGGGCCTTAATCAAAGCCGCCTTCGCAGAGAGAGAACCATCAGTTTCAAATGTGAAAATGAAATCTTTCTCGCTACCGGTTACACTCAAGGCACCTTTGGGACACGCTTCCACACACGCACCGCAAAGGTCGCAGGCATCCACTGTTTTAGCCACCACCTTGCCATCCTGGTTTTCAAACACCTTCTTTGGACAGGAATTTATGCATTCCGTGCAGCCGGTGCATTTCTCCCCGTTGATTTTCACATCCGGGTAATACTTGTAACCCACTGCATGCGCGACCTGCCATTTAGCATGTTCCTTTGCCCTCCCCATTATTGCAGTTGCATACAGCAACACTGCCTGTTTCTCGTTAATTTTGACAATCGGTATCAGGTCATCCACCGGCTTGAACTTAGGGTCGCCGAGGGGAATCAGGTCACCTGAATAAACCATACCCGGGCCCTTCTTGTTGATCGTGTATATGACAGAGCAGGACTGGCAGCCCTCTCCCTTGCAGCCGCATTCAGACGGAAACTTCATCGAAAGGTCTGTTGGAAGTGGCACCATGGCGAGACGGTGGACAATGATTTCATCAAAGAGGGGCGTAACGCTCTCATACTCTTTCCCGCTCTCATCACGGATGTTTCCGAGCAGGATTTCCACCTTATCAATCGCAAGCTTGGGAATCTCACTGAGAAGCGTTCGCCTCAGGGCATTTGCTTCCGCAGGCGTGGCATCGCTCAGCACAAATCTTGCACTCGTGTTTGTGAGTTCAAGAAATTTTATTTTCATTATGGCCACCTTGCTTTATACCCTTCTGCCCCTTCTTCCGCCTTTCTTCTTACAACCGTCGTGGGGAATCGGTGTCACATCTTCAATTCTCCCTATCTTCAAACCCGAGCGCGCCAGTGCCCTAATTGCTGCCTGGGCACCTGGACCAGGCGTTAAACTCTTGTTGCCACCCGGAGCCCGCACCTTGATGTGGACCATTTCCACACCCTTCTCCTTTGCCATTTCCGCTGCCCTCTCAGTTGCTTTCATTGCAGCGTAGGGGGAGCCCTCCTCCCTGTCTGCTTTCACCACCATGCCCCCAGAGCATCTGGCCAGCGTTTCAGCACCAGTTATGTCAGTAATTGTGATAATCACATCATTGTACGAAGCGAAGATGTGCGCAATCCCTACCTTAGGCATTGGGTTCCACCTCCTTCACCTCTTTTTTCTGGTCTTTTTCTTCCCGCAGCTTGGGTCTGCACGGATGCATCGGGTCGTTCAGGGGAGATTTTGGCAAATACTGGATTGTGGGTTCCTCGCTTTTTTTCACCAGGTAGCTCGGAACCGTCACCTTGTGTCCGTTAACTGAAATATGACCATGGACAATGAGCTGCCTTGCCTGCCTGTAGGAGCTTGCAAGCCCCTTCGTGTACACGAGGGTTTCCAGCCGCCTGCTCAAAATTTTTTCAATGTCCAGGGCGAGCACATCGTCAAGTGTGGGGTTGTCCATCGTGAGGACGCCCAGATTCTGGAGTTTACCGAACAGGTTCTTCATTTCCACCTCCGCCTGGGCTTCCTTCCTCCTGATCCTTGCCTGCAGGTCCCTTGCCTGCCTTCTCCAGCTCCTGAGCATTGATTCTGCCTTCCACACTTCGCGCTTGTTCTTCAGCCCGTAGTTTTTCACAAGTTCATTTTCCTCCTGAATTCTTTCAATAATCCAGGGATGGGAGGGTTTATCAAACTTTTTTCTGGGTTTCTTCGGATCGCCCATGTGATCACCTCATTCACTTCTTCTCCGGGGTCTGCGTGCCTGGCTGGGTCGTCTTGGCACCAGGTTTCTTTGTGACTCCGACCGTGATGCCCTTCCTGCCATGGTTTGCAGTTCTCTGGCCCCGCACCTTCTTCCCTTTCTCATGCCTCACACCTCTGTAGCAACGAATCATCTTCAGCATGTTAATATCTTCCAGTTTTCCAAGGTCGAGGTCAGTGCCGAGCAGATGGAAACTTTCGCCTGTTGCAAAGTCCCTCTGGCGATTAAGCGCCCATTCCGGTCCGTTCCTGCAGTAATTCTGAATTGCCTCTTCGAGCATCGTGATCTGCTCATCTGAAAGATTGCCTATCTTCTCGAATTTCGGAAGAGTGGTTGTGTTCAGAATGGAATGGGCGGTCCTGATTCCAATCCCCTTTATCTGGGTAAGTCCCATGAGCACACTTTTCAGGCCGGAAATATCCGTATTTACGAGCCGAACGATGTACTTGAAATCCGGTTTTAACCCTTTCTCTTTAGCGGATTTTTTTTCTTCCGGTTTCGCTTCCTTCTCTTTCTTCTTGCCCTTCTTTTCCTTGGGTTCTTTGGTCTGTTCTTCAGGAGCCAAGATAATGCCTCCGTAAACTTATCTGTGTTGCGATATTTAAAGGGGGGTGATATATAATTTTTTTGTATGGTGTGCGAGGACCTCCATGTTTTTCCAAGAAATGCGGGGATGAGCAAGGTGGCAGAAGCGAAAGAATTTATAGTATCATGTATTTCCTACTGTTGGTGTAGTCCATGCGAACCTATGTTCGAATGATATTCAGCACGGAAGGTGCATCGCCAGAGGAAATTGTGCCGATAATGCATGATCTTGGATTTGAAGAAGCGTTTGGCATGCATGACTTCCAGTATAAGTGGAAGAAGCAGGCAAAGATGGACGATGTTCTGAAACTCATAAGCAGGATGCACAAATCCTTGAAGGGCACCCAGATCAGGTATGAAGTCACTACCGTGATGTGAGAATGTTTCTTGACGAGAACGGTAAAAAGGTCGCTGAAAAACTTAAAACCCGTACTCTGTGTGGAAACTGTCTGGGGAGGATGTTCGGTAGAGTTGGCACTGGTTTTACAAACATCCATCGCGCTGAAATTGTTTCTTTGGAAACCGGCAGTAAATTTGTGGGAGCGGAGCAGTGCGAACTCTGTAACGGAATCTTTGCGAAAATTGAACATTACGCAAGAATTGCCATCGAATTGATGGATACAGTTGAATGGCATACCTTTCTCGTCGGCTCTAGATTCGATGAGGAAATTCTTGCAAAGGAAGAAAAAATCGTGATTGACGCGGGTGCCACAAACGCAGAGAGTATCAAGGTGGAATTCAACCGTGAACTTGGTAAAAAGATTTCAGAGTTGACAGGAAAAAGGGCGGACTTCTCTGAGCCAGATTGTGTGGTTATCATGGACACAAGATTTGACACAGCCCACCTTGAAGTCCGGCCCCTGTTTCTCTTTGGCAGATACAGAAAATTTTCAAGGGAGATTCCACAGACACGCTGGCTATGCAGGAATTGCAGGGGAAAGGGCTGCAGGAGATGCAACTGGAAGGGAAAGATGTATGAGACCAGTGTTCAGGAACTGGTTGCCACAAAGGTGATTGAGGCCACAGGCGGTAAGGAACACTTCTTCCATGGAATGGGGAGAGAGGACATAGATGTGAGAATGCTGGGCAACGGCAGACCCTTTATTCTGGAAATCCGAGAGCCAGTAAAAAGAACCCTCGATGTTGGTAAACTTGAGCAGGAAATAAACGAATTCGCAAGGGGACGCGTGGAAGTTGAGGGTTTGAAGCTGGTAAGCGGGAAACTCGTGGAGAAAATCAAGGAAGAAAAAGCCACGAAGAGATACCAGGCAATTGTAGAATTTGCTTCCCAGATTCTACCTGAAAAACTTGAAAATGCAATCAACGAGTTGAGGGAAAAGGATATATATCAGAAAACTCCTAACCGAGTGTTACACAGACGCTCTGACCTCACAAGAAAGAGAAGAGTCCATGACTTGAAGCTCTGCTGGTTGCGGGGCCACATTGCACAGCTGGAAATCGAGTGCGATGCTGGAACCTATGTGAAGGAATTTGTCTCTGGTGACCAGGGACGAACGACACCGAGTATTGCTGAACTCACAGGTGTGCCCTGCAGGGTACAAACACTGGATGTAATCCGGATAAACGACATGCTGGAGGAATAAATATGGTAAAGGCGTCAAAAGGAATAAGATGCAGGACAAGAGGAATACTGAGAAAAAAGCCAAGAGAAAAGGGCATGCCCCCCGTCACACACTATCTTCAGAAATTCGAGATCGGGGAAAAGGCAGCAATTATTCTTGATCCGAGTTCTCCAGAAGGTATGCCACATCCACGCTTTCATGGTCTCACGGGCACAGTTGTCGGCATCCAGGGAAGATGTTACCTGGTCCAGGTAAGGGAAGGGAACAAGTTGAAGCAGGTTATCTGTGCACCCCAGCACCTGAAGAGGACCTCTGAGTAGGTGGCTTTTATGCGAAAATATCTCACACTGGCCGAGGTAAAGGAATATCTGGATGCAGAGGCGAATACAAGGGAGTTGGGAAAATTCTCGAGTGCCGCGAGAGAACATGCAGGGAATTTTGCGAGGTTGAGTGCGAAGGAAACAAAGAAACTGATTGAAGAGTTGTTGAACGCTAAATTTTCAGAGGAAGTAGCTGTGAAGATTGCAGACATTTTACCTGCAACACCTGAGGAAGCAAGAGCAGTCCTTCAGAAGGAGGTAGACGTCGACGAAAACAAGGTTTCCACCGCACTGGAAATTGTGAAAAAGTACATTCCGAAGAAATAACTGGTACTGTGGGGAGATGAGAAATGGAGCGATATGAAGAATACGCTTACATTCTTGACTTTTTGCCACAGGGAAGATACGATGATAAGCGGATAAAGAAAGAACCCATCGCCCTGGCAATAGGGGACATGGAATTCAAACTGTTTGAACTCATAATCAAGCCGAATGTGTCGCCATCGATAGGGGACAGGGTTTACATTGGCAAGGACATTGAGAGAAGAACCGAAATTCACCAGATAAAGAAAAGAATTGGCTTTGATGAACTCACGCCCACCGCACAGGTTGAACTCCCATATGTGATACTCCAGATTGTTAGGGAACAGGAAAAGAGGTTTGTGGATTTCTACAACACCGCCCAGCCAATCACCACCCGGTTCCATATGCTCGAGTTGCTACCAGGACTGGGAAAGAAAACAATGTGGGCAATTGTGGAAGAGAGGAAGAAGGGCAAGTTTACCTCATTCGAGGATATAGTGAAGCGGGTGAAAATTCATGCACCCGACAAACTGATTGCTGATAGAATAAAGCTGGAGCTTGAGAATCCGAAGGAAAAGTATCACATATTTGTAGCGAAGTAATCTATTTTCTGATTTTTATCTCTTCTCTTATCCCCCTACCCATCTCCCTTATGTGCAATGCATTCTTGAAGAACTCGATCTCCTTCTTCCCGAATTCACCGGCGAGATGGAGGACCAGCAGGAAGAAACCGAGCATCCCGAGAAGGGTTGGAACCAGCGTGTAAATTCTCATCTCTGTCGGGGGCGGAAGAATGGTGAATTTCATCGCGTAAAATAGAAGAACAGTTATACCTCCAGCAGCCATGATTTTAACCGCACGGAGCGGGAAGATATTTGCGCTGAGCACCTTTCTTGAGAAGTAGGCAGCCAGGATGAAATAAACTACGCCTGACATCAATGTGGCGAGGGCAGCACCCGTGGCACCCCACCAGGGCACAAAGGCGAAATTCAGAAGGATGTTTGAAATCGCGGAAACCAGTGTGATTCTTGCACCGAGCTTTGGTCTATCGGTGCCCCCGATTGTAACCGCCGCGGTGTTGCTCACGGAAAACAGGATGTAATACCAGGTAAGGAAGATGAAGCAGTATTCCGCTACCAGAAACTCGTCTGAAAGAACGACATGGATGATGTCTGCACTGAACACTGTGATTGCTGCGCCAACAGGCATCAGCACAAGAAGAATGTATTGCATTGCATCCTTGGTCATCCGGACAACCTCGTTCAGATTCCCGCCCTTGTGTTGTGAAGAAACCGCCGGGAAGAGCACGAGGGTTACCGCACTCTGGATTACCACGAGCATGTTCGCAATCGCTTGGACGGCGGTGTAAACCCCGACTTCCTTCGCATCCCAGAAATATCCGATGGTGAGGCGGTCTGCATTGATTGCGAGCATTGAAAATATTGCCACTGGGAAAAATGGGATTGCAAATTCAAGATATCTTCTTGCAATCCTCCGGTCATAGGTTCCAATCTTTTCCTCCCTTATAAAGAACCCGTAGAGAATTACTGTCGCGATGAGGACCTCGAGCATATAGCCGACAGCAAGTGCCACGCCTTTCTGAACCACCGTGTAGGGTCCAATGGTCATCAGCACCGCTGCACCTATGACCAGAATGTCCTTCCCGATAACTCCTGCCAGTGCCGCAAGCTGGCTCCTGTAAATCTGGAGTTTCGCATCATATGTGTATTTGGGAATTGACATTATCTGCACAAACATGAAGTAACCAATCATCATGTAAACTACTTCTGGATAGGTTGAATCGTAGAAGTTGACTTTCAGAATCTCGAGAAGCACCAGAAAACACACCAATATTCCAAGGGCCGCAAGGGTGAGAACTATCTTGATTCTAGCGTAAACTGCGATGCAGTTCCTCAGATCCAGCTTTTCAGAAACCCGTTTCACATGGGCGGCGTTGAATCCCATGTCTGCAATTATGTTAAATACATTCACGAAGGCGAGGGCAAAACTTGCCACACCGAGCGGCTCGGCCCCCATGAATCTGGCGACAAAGAAAAGGGTGATGAAACCGAGGGCACCGGCAATCCCTTCCTTCAATATCACGAACACGGTTTTTCTTGCAAGCATCGTTCTCAAAATGCAAATGGAGAGGAGTATTAAAGGTTATTCCACAGAAAAGAGAGTAAGTAATAAATCCCACCAAATATTCTGCAGGTTATCCACGGGCCGGTAGTCTAGTGGTTATGATGTCACGCTTACAACGTGGAGGTCGGCGGTTCGAATCCGCCCCGGCCCACAGGGACCCAGAAATCTACCGAGATTTTATATAACAATGGCGTATTTTACCGGTAATGGCAGCTAGCAAATGGTATGCTCTGGATACAAGGGAAGTTCTGGAAAAGTTCCAGTCATCTGAAAAGGGGCTTGCATCTGGAGAGGCAAAAATACGGCTGGAAATCTACGGGCCAAACAAGCTTCCTGAGGAAGAAGGCATCAGCAGAATCAAAATTTTCCTCCACCAGTTTGCGAGTCCTCTTATCTATCTGCTTCTTATCGGGGGTGCAATTGCCCTGTTGCTGGGAGAGTTTGTGGATGCCTCGGTAATTTTTCTTGTCGTGGTGCTGAATGCAGTCATCGGGTATGTCCAGGAGGCGAGGGCGGAAAGAAGTATAAGGGCACTCCAGAAGATGGTCGTGCCGAAAGCTAGAGTGCTGAGAGATGGGAAAGAAATTGAGGTTCCGAGCGAGGATGTGGTGCCTGGAGACATCCTGCTAATCGGCTCGGGTACGAGAGTCCAGGCGGATCTGCGGTTGTTAGAAACCACTGAACTAAAAATAAACGAGGCAATGCTTACAGGTGAATCCTATCCAGTCGAGAAAACGGTAAGTGCCATGAAGGCAGAAAACCTCGCCCTGGGAGACCAGAAAAATATGGCATTCATGGGCACGATTGTGGC
Organism: Thermoplasmata archaeon; assembly: GCA_026414225.1. Classification (GTDB taxonomy): domain Archaea; phylum Thermoplasmatota; class Thermoplasmata; order Lutacidiplasmatales; family SKW197; genus SKW197. The sequence continues at coordinate 32,788 of JAOAJK010000002.1, read as the reverse complement.
ACATGGCAGAGGAAAGGGTGTCGTTGTTGCTACAGGCAGTGCCACAGTCCTTGGGAGCATTGCAAAAAGTTTGAAGGATGTCCGCACAGGAGAGGTCCCCCTGCAAACAAAGATTTCGCAGTTCACCAAGAAGCTCGGAGCGCTTGTTCTGGCTGCAGTTTCTGCGCTATTTGTTTACGGAATTCTTACAGGCAGGACCGTGAAGGAGATGCTGCTCACATCGATTGCCACGATTGTGGCCACCATCCCGGAGGGCTTGCCCGTAGTCGTCACAATTGCATTGGCCATCGGTGTGGCGAGAATGGCCAGGAGGAATGCAATTATCAGGAAACTTCCATCCGTGGAGACCCTTGGAAGCACCACGGTGATTTGTTCCGACAAAACCGGCACACTCACGAAAAATGAGATGACAGTGAAAAGCGTGTATGCTGCCGGGAAGATATACGAAGTTACGGGTAGCGGATATAATTTAGACGGGAAGTTCTTGCTCGGTGGAAGGGAGATTGAACCTGGCAGGGAAGAGACACTGCTCACTGTTCTTAGAATAGGGCTCCTCTGTAACGAGTCAAATCTGAAAGAAGAAAATGGAAACTATTCCGTGGACGGTGACCCCACAGAGGGTGCATTGCTTATCTCAGCGATGAAAGCGGGATTGAAACTGGAGGAAGAGAGACGCAAATTTTCCCTTTTATCCTTAATTCCCTTCGAGTCCGAGCGGGGATACATGGCAACCCTGCACGGCTCCCACGAGGGAAATATAATCTTTATCAAAGGGGCACCGGAAAAGGTTCTGGGTTTTTGTGCAAAGGACTGCGACGGGAAAACTGTAGAAAGTGAAACAATCATGAAGGTAACTGGGGAATTTGCAAGGAAGGGGTTGAGAGTGCTTGCATTTGCATATGCACGGGTGCCGGAAACAGTGACGAAAATTTCGCATGAGATACTTGTTTCCCTTGTTAAAGACAGCTTTGTATTTGCCGGGTTGCAGGGAATGATAGACCCTCCGAGGCCCGAAGCAATCGAGGCGGTAAAGGGATGCAAAAGGGCAGGGATCCGGGTCGTGATGATAACAGGTGACCATGCCATCACCGCAATGGCGATTGCCGAAATGCTGGGAATTGCTGATAAGAATGCGAAGGTGCTCACGGGCGCTGAACTGGATAAGATGAGTGACGAAGAACTGTTTAACGCCGTGAAGAAGGTATCCGTATACGCAAGGGTTTCCCCGCATCACAAACTCCGCATCACGGAGCAGCTCAAGAGACACGGAGAGATTGTTGCTATGACAGGCGACGGAGTTAACGATGCCCCTGCACTGAAGGCAGCCCATGTGGGAGTGGCAATGGGTAAGTCGGGCACGGATGCTGCCAGAGAAGCAGCAGATATCGTGCTGACCGATGATAACTTTGCAAGCATCTTCAACGCTGTGCGTGAAGGGAGGGTGGTCTTCGATAACATAAGAAAGGTCGTGTTTTTCCTGATTCCCACGGGGCTTGCCGCTGTGATCTCAATTCTCCTTGCAATGATGCTGAACCTTCCAATTCCCTACATCGCTGTTCAGTTAATCTGGATAAATCTTGTTACAAACGGGCTCCAGGATGTGGCACTTGCATTTGAGCCGGGTGAAAAAGATGTTATAGATAGACCTCCAAACAATCCGAAAGAGCCAATAATGAACGATGTGCTGATCATCCGCACCATTATCGTAGGCACACTAATTTCGGTGGGAGTTCTCCTCGTGTTTCAGGCAGCACTGGCCGCAGGAAACACACTGGAACATGCCAGAACACTTGCAGTTACCACGATGGTATTCTTCCAGTTTTTCCAGTGCTGGAATTCAAGGTCCGAACGGGAAAGCATTTTCAGAATTCCCCCGCTGAGCAACAAATTCCTGTTTTTCAGTTTGGCGGGAGCGGTAGTTCTCCAGATTGCTTTTATCTACCTGCCTCCATTCCAGGCGGTTTTTCACACCACTCCCCTTTCCCCGACTGACTGGATAATTGTGCTGCTGGTTTCCAGCACTGTGATTGCACTGGTTGAAATTGACAAGGGAGTTAGAAGGATGATGAAACGGAGAGGAGTAACCCTTAAATAGAGGTTATAAATGGGTGGTTAACTACTATGGAACCAAAGCAGAAGAATGCGCTGACGATCGACGATTTTTTAATGGTGGTGCACAATCCCCTTCGCAGAAAAATTCTGAGCAGGATAGTGCAGGGTAGGTGCTACACACTCCAGCTTGCAAGGGAACTCGGAACGACCCAGCAGGCGGTGATGAAGCATATCAAGATTCTTGAGAGGTATGGAATAGTTGAGTGCGTTGAGGAGGAAAGTCATGAAGGCCCAAAGCGGAAATGTTATTTTCCCACACGCTCATTTGTTCTGTGGATTTCACTCCAGCCGAATCTCTTTGATGAAGTTTATTTTGTGCCAGGGATGGACGAAAATGAGGTTTTGGATAAACACAGGAAATACCTCAAACAGATTGACCAAATCGCAAAAGAAGAGGGTGAGAAGAGCCTCCAGCAACTTCGCAAACTCATCCGGGAGCTGCAGGAAGAGATGAAAAAACTCCAGGAGGAGGAGAAATCGCTCGTTTTCCTCCTCAACACCGCGATGGAAATAGGAAAGAACAAGATAATGAAGTTGCATGAAAAAGAGAGACGGAAAATGATTTTAATTTCCCTTTACTCTAGCGCAAATGGAGATGATGAAGATGATGAAATATACGAGGTTTGAAAAAGCAAGAATTATCGGGGCGAGGGCCCTCCAAATTTCGATGGGTGCGCCGGTGCTGATAGATGTTCCCAGGGGTGAGATAGACCCTGTGAAAATTGCAGAGGCAGAATTTGAAAAAGGGGTTATCCCGATAACGGTAAAGAGGATGATGTGAGAACTAGTCAACTGTTTCAATTCTGAAATAAACTTTTTTTCCTTTCAGAGCTGTGTGAATCTTGTCCGCAAACCAGAGCGAGTCCTTTACTGTCGCCTTTCTGTCCCATTCATACACGAAATCATAGTAGCCCTTAACTGGCTTGAAACCAAGGCCTTCGAGTAATTCTGCTACTTCTGAGAATGTAGCACCGTCAGAGTGCAGCTGGAGGGTTATGTATGTGCGCATCTTACCACTATTTATCCCGAATTGTGCCATACCAAATAAAAGTTTCGCTCCCAAACGGGTGCGGTCTCCGAAAAATTAAAGTATCTCCTCCGTAAATTATCCATCATGAACCCGCAACTTCGCACTGCTGGATTGTTTGTACTCCTCACGGGCATCCTGGTGGGAATCGGATACCTGGCGGGCTATTTCCTCGGCAACTCGATGGAGTTCGTGATTCTCTTCCTCGGTTTTGCAATCTTTGTCAATCTGTTTGCCTACTTCTTCAGCGACAGAATCGTGCTCTGGTCGTACGGGGCCAGAATAGTGGAAAGGCACCAGTATCCCCGGTTGTTCTCAATCGTGGAGGATGCGGCCCACCGTGCAAACATCCCGATGCCGAGAGTTGCCGTGATTCCCGTTCAAACACCCAACGCATTTGCCACTGGCAGAAACCCGAAAAATGCAACGGTAGCCGTAACAGAAGGCATCCTGGCTTTGCTCAATGATAAGGAATTGGCGGGTGTGATTGCCCACGAGGTTTCCCATATTAAAAACCGCGATATCCTCGTGATGACCATTGCATCGGTGATCGCCGCTGCAATCTCAATTATCGCAAGGTTCGTATTCTACTCAATGTTTTACGGTGGAAGAAAGGATAGGGAAGTCAGTCCATTGATCCTCGCGATTGCGGTAGTTGCTGCGATAACCCTGCCAATTGCCGCAATGCTCGTCCAACTTGCAATTTCCAGGGCGAGGGAATACAAGGCAGATGCTACAGGCGCAAGGTTGATAAGGAATCCGATGGCCCTGGCTGATGCTCTGCGAAAACTGGATAAGGGTGTGAAAAGAAGACCTATGACTACCGGTAATCCAGCAACCTCATCGCTCTTCATCGTAAACCCGTTCAGTGCCAGCACAATTGTGAACTTGCTGTCGACCCATCCTCCCATTGAAAAACGGATTGCAAAGCTTGAGGAAATGGCGAGAAAATACGAATATCTCTGAAAGATTATATAGTGGGACTGTCTAAACACTTCCGTGGAGCCAAATCATCACCTCTTGCGCAGGGCGGTTCACATCATAGGGTTGCAGCTCACCCTGATCTACTACCTCATTCCTTCGACGCTTTTTTTCTCGCCCCTGGACAAAAATTACGCGATGCTTGTTTCCCTCATCTGCGTGATGGAGTTTGAATACATAAGAGTGACCAGGAACTGGGAAATACCCGGGATCAGGCCTTATGAACGCTACAGGTTTTCAGCGGTTTTCTGGTCCGCAGTCGGGCTCTTCGTGTGCTACCTGATGTGTCCTTACTTTGTTGGCATTCCCATCGTGGTTGCTGCTGCATGGGTGGACCCGCTGATGGGTGAACTCAGACGGAAGAATTACGGTTTTTCCTGGGTGCTCGGTTTTACAGTTTATTTCCTCATTATGTTTTTGTTGCTGGTCTCCATCTCTCCCCTTTCCCTGCTCCATACTGGACTCGTATCTCTGGTAGCCGCCGCGATCGGGATTATCTGCGAAACCTGGAAAAATTATTATCTGGACGATAATTTCCTTCTGCTCACCTTCCCTGCAATCGGGGTGATGTGCCTCGTGACCTTCCTGCTATAGACAAGCGCCCTGGTCGGGATTCGAACCCGAGTCCCAGGCTCGACAGGCCTAGATGATAGACCACTACACTACCAGGGCTTGGAAGGAGGAATACATGTGTGATTTTTAATTCTTTCGGAAGAGCTTTCAGCAACCACTTAAATATCTGTATGTTATCAATCAATCATGCATAGGGTCTGCGTTATACCAGGTGATGGAATCGGGCCAGAGGTAATGGATGCCTGCCTTAAAGTCCTAGAAAACCTCACCGATAACTTGAAATTTGTCCATGCAGAAATCGGGGTGAATGCCTACAAAAAATACGGAAAATACCTGCCCGAAGAAACTGTCCAGCTGCTCCAGCACACGGATGCCTGCCTCTTCGGGGCATTGACCACACCTTCGTCTCCAGATTACCGTTCGCCGCTCCTCGCGATACGCCAGGGATTGAAACTCTATGCCAATGTTCGCCCCGTGAGAACCTTGCTGCCAGGCAGACCAGAGATTGACATGGTAATAATCAGGGAAAACACCGAAGACCTTTATGTGGGGCTTGAAGAATATCATGGCAGTTATGCGGTTGCTGCAAAAATTGTCACACGGGAGGCATCGGAGCGAATTGTGAATTTTGCACTGGATTATGCCAGGAAACACGGGAGGAAAAAGATTGCATGCGTCCACAAGAGCAATGTGCTCAGAAAAACGGACGGGCTTTTTGCAGAAATTTTCAGGGAGAAGGTGGCGGATGAAGAAGTGGAGACCGAAGAAGTTTATGTGGATACATGCGCTCTCAGGCTGGTGACATCACCCGAGCGGTTCGATGTAATCCTCACCCTCAACCTCTACGGGGACATTCTATCGGACCTTGCCGCGGGGCTTGTTGGCGGGCTGGGATTTGCACCGTCCGCAAATATTGGTGAGAGTTATGCAATGTTCGAGCCAGTGCATGGGAGTGCCCCGGACATCGCTGGGAAAGATGCAGCAAATCCGACCGCAATGATACTCTCCGCCGCCATGATGCTGGACTACCTGAAGATGGAGGAAGAGGCGGCCCGTATCCGGAAAGCCATTGCCGCTGTCTATGCTTCAGGTGTGAAAACCCGAGATATCGGTGGAGAAACAGGAACGAAAAAATTTGCAGACCTTATTGTAAAAGAGATTGAAAAAGGGAGTTAGTTTGTGAGCCGCTCCTTCTTCACAACCTTTCTTTCAGGCGGATTTTCTTCCTCGGGGGGGCGGAATCTGTCCGCTCCTGTCTTGGTGAGCATGTCTGTCTGCTCCGCTTCCTTCTTGAATTCCCTGTCAAGTTCGTTGATTTCGCTTTCTATCTCAGAGTGCTTTGGAATCGGTCCGAGCACATCGTCAACGCTTCCGACCGCCTTCTCGATTTCTTCAACTTTTGCCGGCTCCCTTTCAGGCACCTTCCTGCCCATTCCCAGATACTCCGCAGCCCCTTCCACGAGCTTTGTCACTTCGAATGGAATTATGAACTTGGTGGATGCGCCTTCGCCGAGTTTCTTTACTGCCTCAAGGGAAAGGACTGTGAGGGATTTCTGGTCAAGGGGTAACGCACCAACCGAGAGAATTCTGAGCCGCTGGGCTTCACCCTGTGCCTCCAGAATCGTCCCGAGGCGGTTACCTTCTGCCACCAGAATTCTTGACTGCCTGATTCCCTCTGCCTCCAGAATTTTTGCCCTCTTCTTGCCTTCTGCCACCAGAATCGCGGAGCGTTTCTCACCATCAGCCCGGAGGATTGCAGCCCTTCTCTGCCGCTCTGCAGCGGTCTGCTCCTCCATTGCGGATTTTACAGGGCCCACAGGGTCAACTTCGCGGATTTCCACGGCTTCCACCTTAACTCCCCACTTGTCCGTTTCCTCATCCAGAATGTCCCGCAGCCTTGCATTTATCTTCGCCCTGTTGTAGAGAATCTCGTCAAGCTCCATGTCACCGATGACTGACCTGAGCGTTGTCTGGGCGAGCGCGACTGTAGCAATCCTGTAGTTAGTTACCTCCATGTATGCTTTCTTCGGGTCAATAACCTTTATGTAAATTATCGCATCCACATTCGTGGGTGAGTTGTCCTTGGTGATTACTTCCTGTCTTGGCACATCCAGAACCTGGGTCCTCAGGTCCATCCTTATCACATCGGTTATCAGCGGAACGACAAAGTTTACACCGGAGTGCATTATCCCGCGGTAAGTTCCCAGAACCACTTTTATCCCCTGTTCATAGGGTGCGATTATCTTCACGGCACTAGCTGCAATCGCCAGCACCACCAAAATTAGCACAACTGCCAGGAGAACTATCAGCATGTCCATTTTTTCATCTCCGCTTGATAATGGGGTTGTAATATATTAATTTTAGCGTTTGGTTTTTTTGGTGCATCTGATGTTTTGATTGCATGCCCTGCAGTTGCCGTTGCAAGGTTCGATGTGGACCATTGCATGGGTGCCAGGCATCTCGGTTGCAATTTCCTTTTCGATGTGGTCTGCGAGTTCATGGGCATCCTGGATTGTCCTGTCCCTTGCAACCACAATATGCATGTCAAGGTAGGTTTCGCTTCCTGACCTTCTGGAACGGAATTTGTGGAATTCCACAAACTGCTCCCTGTGGGAATTTACTATTGCCATCACCTTCTTTTCCTCGGCTCTGCTTATGCCCGTGTCCATCAATTCCCTGCTCGCTTTCAGAATTAGCTCAACACCGATTTTTATGATGTAAACCGCGACGAGGATTGCGATTACCGGGTCTAGAAGCACATAGCCAGTCATTCTTATGACCACAAGCCCGAGAAAAACGCCAAGCGAGGTGTAAACATCGGCACTCAGATGGGCTGCGTCTGCCTCCAGGGCCGCGGAGGTTGTTTCCCTTGCAACCTTTCTCAGGTAGATGGAAACAAAGAGGTTGAGGACCGTCGAGACGAGCATCACGGCTATTCCAAGTTCCATGAAAATTATTTCTCTCGGGTTGATTATACGGTCGATGGCCTCGTGAATTATGAAAACGGCTGCAAAAATTATCAGGGATGCCTCCAGTAACGCAGAGACGCTCTCGATTTTGCCATGGCCATAGCGGTGCTCCCTATCCGGCGGTTTGGAGGATTCACGGACCGCATAGGTGGCAATCAGGGCGGCAACCAGGTCGTTGAGGGAGTGGAGGGATTCGGAAATTATGCTGATGGAACCGGAGAGGAGGCCAACAATCAGTTTAAAGAGTGTGAGGAACGAGTTCGAGGCAACCGAGACATAGGCGGCTTTTTTCTTCTTTGTGCCACCCTTTAGCTGTCTTGTTTCCATTCTTACACAAAGCCCTGCAGATGGAAAGAATATTTGGGGTTTTCTGTGGGAACTTTACCCCCTCCGCGTCATTACTGCATAGGCCACATCGCTTCTGGTTTTGTCAATGATGCTCCTGGCCACATCAATCTTGTGTTTCACGGGAACCAGGGCGGCCGGATAATCCAGCACCTCAATTTCGCTGTAAATTTCCTCCATCATTTCGAGAATTTTCGTGCCCTTCTCGACATCGCCCTTCTTCAGACAGTTAAGGCAGTACCTCCGTAACTCCCCTATCACATCCCCGCACGCGAGCAGGTATGCCCCCGGCGTGATTCCCAAATCCTTGTGAGACGGGAGGGGCTCCCCGCGAAGCACCGAAAGAAAAATACAGACCTCGCCAAATTCCTGGTAGGCATCTTCCAGCACTGGCAAAATTTTGTTGGCATCGATCTTCTCGCACAGACCCCTCACCGTCAGCATCTCTTCCCTCAGCTTCTTGAACTCCTCCTTCACATCGCTGCCGAGGTGCGACATATGGATTATCTTTCTGGAAAGTTTGATGATGGTTCTTGCATTCTTTATTGCGATTTCTCTCACGGCCTCTATTTCATCCAGTTCAGCAACTGCCTGCCCGATCACTTCATGCAAATTCGTTCCCATGAAAGGGGAAATTCACGGCTAGATAATAAATACTTCCATGGGGCCGTCCAGATTTGAACTGGAGTCTCTAGCACCCCAAGCTAGAAGGATAGTCCAAGCTACCCCACGGCCCCTGTGCGTAGTCCGTAAATCCCTGGGGATATAAAACTGTTTCACTTATCAGGCAAAAGAAAGATATATATTCCATCTTGGTATTTGCCTCTTGCAAGCGGGTGTAGTGTAGTCTGGCTATCACTCAAGCTTGCCAAGCTTGTAACCCGGGTTCAAATCCCGGCACCCGCACTCTACTTCTCAATCTTCTCATACTCCCTGCCCCCCACCCTGCAGGCAACCAGATAAGCCAGAGCACCCATATCCGCAGAGAATATTGCCGCTAGGATGCCCAGCACCTTGTCGTGGAAATAAATTTGCAAGGGAATTCCCAGGAAAACCACATTCAGCAAGAGTGCAAGAATCAGCACATTGTATGTGGTAATTATATCAGTTGAACCCCGGTGCCACGCCGAGAAATCCGGATACCTTGCAGCCCCCCATGTTCCAGCTGCAGTGGAGATGAACGCACTTGAAATCCCAGAGGCAACCACAAACAGAATCAGCGGAATTTTTCTGAACATGTACAGGGGCAGAGCAAGAAGCACCAGCGGCAGAGCAACCAGGCATGTTAGCAGAACCCAGTAGGTTTTTGCCAGCATAATTTTTTCCCCGCTCAGAGGCACAGTTTTAAGCACCCAGTATGCCCTACCATCCTTGCCCACAACACTCAAAGCACTGATCACTGAAAGCAGGGCCGAGGCAACGAAAAGGGCTGTGCCAGCAACTGCGGCATAGGTGTACTTTCCTGTAGCGCCAGTAAGGGTTTCGGCCGGAAGCACGCGAAGTGCAAGCATCTGCCCGAAGAACGCAAACACTACCACGAGCGGAATGCTCACATGCTCGCTGTTGCGGACTATGTAAAGCCATTCAGCGTGGGCCAGCTTTTTAATTCCCTGCCCTTTCAGACAGACGGGAATTCTTATCTGGGTTTTCTTCGGCACTCTCTCAAGCACGATGCCGTTGTTCCAGCCCTCCAGTCCCGCCCTGTAGGCGAGATAGAGGAGGAGGCAGACATAACCGAACACAGGAACAAAGAGGAGAGGGTGTTCAAGGGCATACCATACCCCGGGGTAGACCATCGAGAAAAGGTAGAGATACCCTATCTTCCTTCTCATTGGCTTGAGAAATACGAAAATCCCGCCAGCAAATCCTGCAAAACTTCCCAGGGCCCCAACCAAAACAAGTTTCCAGCCAAAATCAAACGGAATCGAGACGGGTGCCTGGAGGAGAAGCACCATTCCCACCATTGTAGAAAGCCCGATCGCAATCACGCCTTCTATGAGCCAGAATGTGAGTAGCCAGGTTCCGGCAAAAACTTTCCAGAGCTCAACCGGCTGCGAAAAATACCACACAAGTTTCCTCTCCTTCACGAAATGGTTGAGAGCGGTGGAGTAGGCAATTCCCGTGAAAAGGAAGAACCCGAAAATCAGCACATCACGGTACGAGAAAGACACGATCGTGTTAAGTTTCAGAAGGGCCGAGAGAGAAATGACCTGAATTATCATCCACTCCCCGGCTAGAAGCAGCACAAAAAACCAGCCCACCATGAAAGGATGTTCCTTTGCCCTCAGATAGAATTTTCTCAGCCCTTCGGCACATGCATTGTTGAATACATTGTAAATCAAAGCCCTCACCCTGCAGCGTCAATCTTCTCTATCAGAGATTCCTCAAGGCTGAGTGCCCCCTTCACCTCGCCCAGTTTTCCGCATGCAAGAAGTTTCCCCCTATGGATAATTCCTATGCTATCGCAGATTTCTTCCGCAAGATTCGTAATGTGGGTGCTCATAAACACCACATGATTTCGCCCATAATCCTTTATGTAATTCTTGGCCACATGCCAGTATTTCGGGTCCATTCCGAGCATCGGCTCGTCCAGGAACAGATACTCGGGCTCGTGAAAGACCGCGCCGGCGAACGCTAACTTTTGCCTTGTGCCCTTTGAAAGGGTGGAGCATAGCACATCCAGATACTCAACGATGCCAAGCATTCTGGCTAACTCCTCAATCCTTCCCTCTATTGCCTTTTTATCCATCATTCTCAGGGTCCCCAGCAATTCCAGAAATTCCCTACCAGTCAAATGCTCGAAGAGCATTGGCATCTCCGGCAGGTAACCTATTTTCTTCTTAACCTCCATCGGCGATTTCACCACATCGATTCCATCTATCAACGCGGTGCCCGATGTGGGCCTGAGCAGCGTCACGAGAATCTTTATCGTTGTGGTCTTGCCAGCTCCATTGGTGCCAAGGAGTCCGAAAACACCCTTCTCAACTGTAAATGAAATTTCTGAGAGGGCTACGAAACTGTCGAATTTTTTTGTGATTGCCTTGCATTCAATCATACCGTTCTTCTCTTTTTCTATAAATTACCCAGGTTGCGATAAGAACCAGGGGAATCACAACTAGCACCTGGACACCTTCACCAACACCAGGACTGAGGATTATTCTGCTGACACCCGAACTGTTCCAGTCCCTGAATTCCATCTCAACATAGAAGAATGTGTTTTTCACAACATTCGGAACCTCGAACTCCACCTGCCACTCCGAAACCCTTGCATTCACATTCTGTAACTTCACCCATGTCCCGTTTGCACGGGTGTAGAACGCCGAACTTCTTATCTCATTGTCCTTCCCCGTGATTTCCACCATATAATCTGGGCTCGTGTAGGAAAGGGTGGTGTAGAGGTAGACCCGGAGGATATCCTCCCCGGAAACATAGCCCGGTGGCTGCTGAGTGCCACCACCAGTGCCAATGACCGGAGTGCGTTCAGGCACAACCTCCCCGTTGAAGATTCTGCCTTCAACCCCCACATACATTCCCAGCGTGGTTCCGAAGGCAACAGCATGCTCCTTGATGTCCACATTTGGATTTGCAATTCTTGCAGGTTCTTGCTCAACTTCCTTCCATTCACCGAAGGCACCGTCAATGTCGACAATCTCTGGAATTGCCTGGTAGTAACCCACAAAATTCCCAACGGATGTTGCAGGGTACCTGAGTAAAACCGCAGCACTGGCATCGATGGCTGATGCCGAATCCAGCCTAAAACCCGCGGTGCTTCCGCCCGCTACTCCACTCAGATTGCCGGAAAGCACGATTGTGACGATTGCATTCTTGTTCAGTTTATATCCACCTGCGTCGATTGAAACTGCAGCATCGCCGCTTACCTCGGCACTTCCGATAGCCTTGCTCCCGTCTCCGAGGGATACGGTATAATTCCTCGCGTCGCCCAGAACCTTGAAGGAAATTTTATTCAGGGAGGCATCACCGCCCTTCGCACAGAATTCAATTTTCAGAAACTCCGGTGTATCTCCCAGAACAAGCGGGGCAGCAGGCAAAACCTTCACCTCAAGATACATCCCGTTCTTTGAGAACAGGAATGGCTCAGCAGCAATCCCATCCCAGGACTTCATTATGAGCATTGCGGTAAAATTCTCACCGAATGATGCAGTATTTCTGCCCACCTGGACTTCCATTTGGGAACCGGAATTTGCGGCTCTCAACGAGGATACCATTTTCCAGGCCGACCAGTTAATCCTGCTCTCCGTGCCTTCGTAAGCGTACAGGGCACTGCTCCTTACACCGCCACCCTCGCCGAACACTGTGATTTTGTAGTCGAATCCGTAGCCGAGTGCAGCGTAGCCCGTCTCAGGAGACCTATCGCTGTCAATCAAAATGTAGCATCCGTCCGTGATTCTATCTGCCATCGCTTGGGGAGAGCCAGAGAAAATGTTTCCCCTGACCTTCACATAAAAGGAGACCCACTTCTCCTCCACAAATGTAGCCAGTTCCACAGGTGCAATCGAATCCCTGGGCACCGACGAACTTACCATTGTCCTCGGGACTTCATCCCAGTCGCCGAAATCTCCATCGACCGAAATTTTGCCAGCCGGGTGAGGGAGCATGAAATACACGAGGAATCCTGATGCAATGACCAGAAGGACTACACCCAGTGCAATAACTATCCACTTTCTTTCAGCATAGGCCCTGCGTTCAATTCCCTTCTTCCTGCCATTTGTAAACCCGGTTCTCTCACTCAGTCCATTCACCTTTCCGTTGGTAAAACCTACCCTTCCGTTCTCCTTCTTCGTATGGATTGCAGAGGGCCCTTCAGTGAGTTTCGGCTCCACCTCTTCATGTGGGGCTTCCTCAATTTCAAGCAGGGAAGCGAGTTCCTTCAATTTTTTGTCCCGTTCCTCGGCAGAAACAAACGCGACCAGTGTCCCGCATTTCGGGCAGACGGTTGAATCCTCGGGAAGTTCAGTCCCACAGTTACTGCACTTTAATGACATACATCTTAACTTATGAAAAAGGGAGTATTTATTATTTCTGCTCTTCTCTTCCCCTCAAAATTATCCTGGCGTCAATTGCGTAAAGGTCCCCCCGGATCCCCATCAGAGGGTTTATATCCATCTCCTCGATTTCCTGGTGTTTTTCCACAAAACTGGAAACTTTCATAATGTAGTCCACAACCTTTTTCTTGTTTACCGGCTCGAAGCCCCTGGCGCCCTCGATTATCTCTATTCCCTTTATTTCATGGATCATCTCCCAGGCATCCACACGCTCGAGCGGGATTATTCTGAACGATACATCCTTATAAATTTCAACCCAGATGCCGCCGAGCCCGAACATAAGCATCGGCCCGAACTGCTCGTCCCTTGTGACGCCAATCACCAGCTCGGTGCCCCTCAACATCTCCTCAACGCTCACACCAAGCACCCTTGCATTCGGCATCAGCTTCCGCACATTTTCCATCATCTGCTCGTAGGCATGCACAATATCCAGCTCGCTCTGAAGGTAGAGCTTGACCCCGCCCACCTCGGTTTTGTGAATTATATCGGGCGATACAATTTTCATCGCCACCGGGTAGCCTATCTTCCTTGAGAGCTGAATCGCTTCCTCCAGATTTCCGGCAAATCCATAGGCATTGAACTTTATCCCGATGGACTCGAGCACACTTCTTGCCTCATCCAGGGAAAGCACAGTCCTGCCCTCTGCCAGCACCTTCCCGAAAACCTCGCTTGCCTCTATTCCTGCCATATTTCTTCCCTCCTCAAGATTCTGGCCCTATGCACAAGCGCGTGCATTCCAAACACGGCATCCTCCGGAAACGACATCTCAGGTATTCCCTGGGTCTCCACATAATTTTCAGCTGGACTTGAAATCATCCCGACGAACGAGGCAATCACAGGTTTGTGTGTCCCCCTTGCTGCCTCCACAATCCTTTTCGCCAGGGTCTCAGGGTCTGTCATTGCCTGCGGAGCGGTAATTACAATCAATCCAGATACCTCCTTCGCCTCGAGGAGCACCCTGATTGACTCTGCATACCTGTCAGGGCTCGCGTCACCCAGAATGTCCACAGGGTTTCTATGCGACCACTCGGGGGGACACACCCTGTTCAATTCATTGATGGTTTGTTCTGAGAGTTTTGCAAGGGGCAAACCTAGGTCGCTGGCTGCGTCGGTGGCAACAACACCAGGGCCACCCGAGTTCGTCACTATTGCAATTCCTCCATCGAGGGATGGCGGTGGCTGGTAAGCCAGAGCCCTTGCGGCATCGAAAAGTTCGCTCATGGTTCTTGCCCTGTAGATGCCTGTCTGGCGGAACATGGCTTCGTAGGCGATGTCATTGCCCGCAATGCTGCCCGTGTGGGATTTTGCAGCATTTCTCCCGATTTCCGTTCTCCCGGACTTCAGAGCCACAATTGGCATTTTCTTGCAGACCTCCCTTGCCACCTTCAGGAACTTTCTTGCGTTCTTCAGGGCTTCGATGTACATTGCCACACACTTCGTGTTTTCATCCGTGGCATAGTACTCGATTATGTCGGCATCGTCGATGTCTGACTTGTTTCCGATGCTCACGAAATTTGAGAAACCGAAATGTTCCTCAAGCGAGTACTGGATTACCGAGGCACAGAAGGCACCGCTCTGCGAGATAAAGGAAATTGGCCCCCTTGCAGGCATTGCCCTTGCAAATGTGGTGTTCAGGTCCTCATACAGGCTGTAGATCCCGAGGCAGTTGGGTCCAAGAATTCGCATTCCATAACCTCTGGCGGTCTTCACCATTGCCTCTTCAACCCGCCTTCCCTCCTCACCTGTCTCTCCAAATCCAGCAGAAATTATTATTGCCGCCTTCACCCCCTTTTTTCCGCACTCTTCAATCACCCCTGGCACTGCCCTGGCAGGCACTGCAATCACGGCAAGGTCAACCTCATCAGGGATTGCCAGAATAGAGGGATAGGCAGGCAGGTTAAATATGACATCCTCGTTGGGATTCACTGGGTAAATTTTGCCCTTGTATCCCAGATGCCTGTCCCGTCTGAGACAGTCCCCGTAAAGCACATTCGCAATCACGGCATGACCCACCTTCCAGAGTTTGTTTGATGCCCCGATTATGGCGATGCTTCTCGGATGGAACATATACCTTATGTTTTCGTCCATGGAATTACCTCTTGATTTTGGAATACTTGGGAAATATATTAAATGCTCTGCTTTCCATGGATAAGAAAGGGAAGCAATACCGCCTGGAATGCGGCAAAATCCGTAAACAGAAAGTTTAATTTATTGCCTTTGCATTATCTCGCCTGAATGGCTAATGGACACAGAATAAAGCTCACCGCTGCAGAGAAGGTTCTGCTGCACCTGTATGAATACACCAAGTATGTGGATCATTTTGAGGTGCCGTTTGCAGTAACACAGGATGGAATTGCGGAGGCAGTGGGAATTTTGCGGAGCCATGTGCCCAGAACACTCAAGGGTCTCCTGGATAAGGGATACATTGAGGAAAAACTTGCCCATGTAATCGGTTCGGAACGCAGAAGAAAGGTGTATTTTCTCACGACCCCGGGGATAGCGCACGCCAAAAAAATAAGGGAAGATGTGAAGGCGGTGGAATGGATTTTCGGGCTCCCTGAGGAAAAAGAGGAGCAGATTCTGAAGGAAGTGATGGAGGTCTCGAAGAAGGAGGAAGCTCTCGCTAAAAAAGAGGAGAAAATCCCCACCCAGAAGGAAAAGAAGGCCTTAACGGAAGGTGTGTGCTATCTGATTGAGTTTTCAAAACAGGAATTTGTATTCTCACTGTTCAGAAAGGAACTGCACGGGAAGAACTGTCTGTTCCTCTCAAGAATCCCGCCGCAGCGGATAAAGACACTTCTCGGCGAGGAGAAAATGAAAATTTACTGGTTGAGCGGGATTGAGAGCGAAGGTTCTGTGAGCGCCACCAACCTGGTCAGAATCTTCTCGATCATCAAGAGCTTTGCCGAAGAAATGAAGACAGGTGCCGTGGTGATTGACGGGTTGGAATACCTGATTGCCCAGAACGGACTTGACCCCATCATAAAGTTCATCCACATGGTCGAGGACTTCACAATCTCGAACAACCTCATCCTGATTATCCCCCTCTCCCCAGCTGCAGTCGATGCTGGCTTCCTGGCCCTCCTTGAAAGAGAATTTGAGGTGATAAGGGAAGAGGGACTGAGTAAGGCAGAGGAGACGGGGAGGAGTGAGCCAGCAGTGGAGAAACCGCAGGTCATAACCACATCCACGGCTACACCTGGCACTCCATCGCTCTCCGAATTTCTGGAAAAAATTTCAGAAGAAGTTACAAGCTTCCATGCCAAAATTCCCGCAATCGTTCACTTCTTTGGCAGACACGAGGAATTGAAAAAAATAGACGATTTCATAAATTCAAAGACCCACAAATTTATGGTAATCCATGGAATTGCCGGGATGGGAAAGACGACGCTCGGTGCGAAGGTAGCCAGAAATTATCTGAAAAAATGCAATGTGTTCTGGCTGCGAATTTACGACTGGGTGAATCTGCGGACGATTGTTGTTGAGTTAAGTGAGATTCTGTTTTTGCTGAAACGCCACAATCTCAAAAATTACATCGAAGCGAAGCCCACGATAGATATCGGGGAGGTGCTGGGCATTCTGGAGAGGGAGTTAAAGAACACGGGACTCATCGTGTTTATCGACGATTTCCAGAAGGTAAATGAGGAAATAAGGCAGTTCTTTACTTCCCTTCTGGATGTGGTGGCAGGAATTGAAGGTGTAAAATTTATCATGCTCTCAAGACATATTGTGCCCTTCTACGACATAAGGGATGTGGAGCAGCGAAAACTTGTGCTTGAGCTTGAGCTTAAGGGTTTGGATAAGGAAAGCACATTTGAGTTTCTCAAATTGAAGGGTTTTCCGGAACACATGTTTGAGCAGATTTATGCCCTCACAAAAGGGCACCCCCTCGCACTTGAATTCCTGAAATCTCCAGAGGACGTGAAGCAAACGAGCAGCGGAATTTATAAGTTTATTTTCAACGAAATTTTCATGAAGCTAGGGGAAACAGAAAAATCCTTCCTGAAGAATGTCTCCGTCTTCAGGCACCCTGTCTCACTCGACACTATCGCCTACACTTTCCCCTCCTACACAACCGAAACCATCACAAACCTGATAAACAGGGGTTTGCTCACCCATGTTACCAACAATCACTATGAGGTCCATGAACTCGTGCGGGAATTCTTTTACAACATGATGTCTCCGAGCGAGAAACATGAAGCTCACAGCAGGGCTGCCCACTATTATCTAGATATTATTAATAGGGAAGGCACATTTTCAGAGAGGGTTTATCTTGAATGTGGCTACCACCTGTACAAAACCAAGGATTTTGAAAAACTTGTGGATGTAATCTCCACAAACTCCTTCCGTCTCCTCCAGCAGGGGTATATTCATGACATTCTGGAATTGCTTGAAAATCTGCCAGAAATTGCATTCTCGAGCAGGATTGACATGTATGTGCTGAAGGGCACGATCTACGATATACTTGCCAGATGGAACGATTCGCTCAAGGCGTACGGTGCAGCCCTGAACATTGCGAGAAATTTGCTCAGCGAGAAAGATAGGGCAGTGAAATTGATGAAGCTTTATGAAAGAATTGGACATGTGCATTATAACAGAAGTGAGTGGATTGAGGGAATAAAGAACTACGAGGAAAGTTTGAAAATTGCAAGGGAACTCAACGATGCATGTGGAATCGCCTACGCTGAGCAAGGGCTCGCCCTGATTTACTGGCGAACTGGCGAATATGAAAAGGCAAAACAGTATATCAGGGATGCACTTAAACATGCGGAAACTGTAAATGACCTTTCCCTGTTCGTAAATCTCAAGATTGAGACCGGAATGATTTACTCTGAACTGGGTGATGTCAATTCTGCAATCTCAGAATACAGCGATGCGATAAAGTGTGCCGAGGAAAAATACTTTTACTACGAGATGGCAAGGGCATACCACAACATCGGCGGGGCCTATCTTGAGATCCATGACTTTGAGAATTCCGTAAAGTGCTATGAAAAGGCCCTGGAAATTTTCAAGAAACTGGGCTATTTCAGGGAAACATACTGGACAATGTTCAACCTTGCAGAGGTATATCTCAGGGGAAAGGGGAATGTAGCAAAGGCAGAGGAGTATCTGAAAGAAGCGTATGTGAACCTGAAGAGAATCGGGGACCTCCATGGACTGGCGAGTGTTCACCGCTACATGGGGGTTGCGAAGCGTCTGAAAGGCGATTTTGTCGGGGCTGAGGAGAATCTCAAGCGGTCAGTCGAAATTCTCGAAAAGCTAAATCTTCCGCACCGTCTCGCAGAAACCTACTTCGAACTCGGGATCCTCTACAAGAACCAGTTGAGGAAGGACGAGGCAATCGAGTGCTTTGAAAAGGCGTATGCGATGTTCGAAAAGATCGGGGCGAGGGTTTACTACTTAAGGAAACTGTACGATACGATGAGGGAGTGATTACAGCGGAATTCTCTCCACTTCCAGCCCATCTTCGGTTGGATAAACTTCCACAATGTAGGCCTTCCCGTCAAGTTCCTCCGCAATTTCTTCCAGAATACCTGGGTGCGTGAGCACGAGGTTTTTTCCCCTCACAACCTCCACGAGATTTGCTGGAATTTTAAATTCCTCAATTAATTTCTGCTTTAATTTCAGCGGATTTTCTGCATAAATTACGCCCCTCAGCAAAGTGCCTTCCTCCGTGATCACCTCGTAGGGCTTTGCCACATTTTTTGCCCTCCTCAGCAACCTCTTCCGCAGTTGAACTGCATCTTTAAATGCGGAGGAGCAGTAGTGCACCCTGCAATTCTCAAATTCTCTCAGCATTCTGAGGGCCACTTCCTCGCTCCCCTTCGCAGCAGCAGAAACTCCCCCCTTTTCCCTGATTTTGAGCCGCCTCAGACCCTCCCAGTTTGTATCCGAAAACTCCAGTTCGTTCAGGTTCACAAATTCAATTCCAAGGTTGAAACCGTCCTTCAGCAACCTTCCCAGTTCCTTCGCCTTGTTCGGAAACGCAGGGACCTCTATGCCAACACACATCCTTGTATTCAAAGCAGACCTGATGGCCCCGGCATACGGGCTCTTTGCCAAATTCTCCCAGTATTTTACAGGGATATGAAACCTCAGCTCATCCACCCCCGCGTCCTCAAATTTTCCGATAATCTCGGGGGAGTGGGTTGTAGTGTAGAGATGGGTGTGAAAATAGGGAAAGCTTGTTTTAAGCAGATGGTTGTAGTGCTTCACCCTCTCCATGACGAGCGCCGGCTCTCCGCCAGTTATACCAGCACCCACTGCCCCGATCATTTTCGCCTCGTAAAGCACATCGCCATCATCCTCGACAAGCAATTCATTTGCCCAGACCGCATCCCTTCCCCTCTTTTCAATTGAAATCGGGCAGTAAACGCAGTTCTGGTAGCATTTACCGGTTACAAACAGCACGAGTTTCCGTCCACTCTTGCAATGCACACATCCTTTTGGCAAGCTTCCCGTGTATTTCGAGTTCGCGGCCAGGGTCCGGATCATGCAACCTCACTGCTTCCTTGCCAAGGTGAGAAGGGCGTTGTAAATCACCTTTTCATCAACCGTGATCTGGCAGTGCTTTTTCAGCACCTCCTTTATTTCCTCCGCGGCCCTCACATCGTTGAGCGCCTTCGAAACCAAGCTCTGGATATCCTCGTTAAAATTCCAGGGAAAGATGAACCAGGTCCACTCCTCCTTAGGCACTTCAACGCTGTAGAAGTCGGGCACGATTGTCGAATGGGTGATGTGCAGGAGCGTCGCGGTCTTCAGGGCACTGGGCTTGAACGAAGCCACATGGTCCTTCGCAAGCGATAAACTCTGGCCCGTGTCTGTGATGTCATCCACAATCAGCACATTCTTATCCCTGACATCCACGGGGAGTGTCTGGGCAATCTTCGCCTGCCCATCCTTCGTAGCCGTGAGTCCCCAGTGTTCCGTTTTCACAGCATACAAACTCTTCACCTGAAGTTCATCGCATATCAATCTTGCAGGAATCCAGCCGCCCCTCGTCAGTCCGATTACCACATCCGGTCTGTAATTGGCTTTGCGAATTTTTTCAACTACATCGTCCACCCATTTTTCTATATCTTCCCACTTCACTATCTGGCACTTTATGGTCTCCATGGTCGCACCATCCTTACAAAAGCAAACAGTGTATATAAGGTTTAACGGAGCAGGTACCAACCCTTTTATAATCCATCCGCTCTCCATCGACCATGTTCCGTGCACTGTTCGTTGACATTGATGGCACAATCACAGATGCAAGGCGGAGGGCTGAATTTGAGGCCGTTGAACTCCTCCGAAAGCTGGGCGAGCATCTTACCGTGGTAATCACCAGCGGCAATGTACTTCCCGTTGCTTTTGGAATAAGACAATTTATCGGATTGAATGGGCCGGTGATTGCGGAGAACGGTGGTGTTGTTCTCTACAACGATGAGGTTGAGGTTCTGGCTACCATCGATGAAGTGGAGCGGTTTTATATTGAGGCGAAAAAACACATAAACATGGAGCGAATTTTCACCGACAGATGGCGGCTGACAGAGATTGCCCTGAAACCAGATGCGGATTACGAAAAACTTCTGGAGCTCAGCAGGCGATTCAGTGTGCGGATTGAACGGACAGGTTTTGCCGTGCACATCATGCCCGAGAATGTTTCCAAAGCGCGGGCAATGCAGCACATCTGCAGAAAGCTGGGTGTTAAGGTGGAAGAATGCATTGCTGTGGGTGATGGAGACAACGATGCCGAGATGCTTGAAATCGCCGGATTTAGCGGAGCCCCAGCAAATGCCTCACCCCTTGCAAAGCAGAAAGCAAAGTATGTGGCGAGGAACAGTTACGGAAAGGGGTTTGCCGAAATAATGGAAATGGCCGGGTTGAATGTCTAACAGTCACTAACGGATGCTCCCAGATGACCGTTGTCCCGTTCCTTCCCGGTACTTCCGGGTCTCCCTGAATCTCTTCTTTATTTCTTCAATAAGAGCATCGACGCCCTCGCCAGTTTCCGCAGAAATTCTGAACCTGCCAGCATCTCTCTTCAAAACATCCGCCTTGGTTTCCGCAACTATGAACACTGCCTCTTTGAATTCCTCCTGCAAATCCCCCAGAAGTTTTTCCTGCTGCTCAACGCTCCCGGAATAGCCTGTCGGGTCTATGAGAAAAAGGATTATATCTGCCAGATGCTTCAGGGCTAAAATTGTTTGCTTCTCGATGCTGTTTCTCTCCCCAAGTGGCCTGTCGAGCAGTCCGGGTGTGTCTATGAACTGGTATCTTACGAGATTCAGGGTTGCATGCCCGATAATCAGCCCCTTCGTTGTGAAGGGATAGGGGGCAATTTCTGGCTCTGCAGAGGAAATTTTTTTCACAAGCGTCGATTTACCCACATTCGGAAAACCAGCAATCACCACAGTGGGGAGCGAGACATCGATGTGCGGAATCTTAACAAGCACATCCCTTGATTTATTCAAAAAATCTAACTCCACCGAAACCTGTTTTATCACGGAACTCACGCGTCCGTAGTACTCCTTCTTTAGTTGCTCCAGTGCGTCCTGCCTTCCCCTTCTCAATTTTTCCTTCGCCTCCTCCGCTATCTTCCTCACGGTCTGCCGGCACCACT
The DNA here is from genome assembly GCA_026414225.1 of Thermoplasmata archaeon. Lineage (GTDB taxonomy): Archaea > Thermoplasmatota > Thermoplasmata > Lutacidiplasmatales > SKW197 > SKW197. The sequence goes on along the minus strand of JAOAJK010000002.1, from coordinate 11,113 downwards.
TGATGGCTGCAAGTGCATGATGCAACTGCTCGCATCCAATGAGAATGTCAATCAGCTCCTTCTCAAATGGGGAAAGGTTCTCGATCTCCGGAAAGGTTTTCTCATATCTCGCAAGTATCTGGACCACATTCGCCTCCACGCAATCAATTTTTGCATTTATCAGGTTTTTTTTGTCCGCAATCCTGTTCCCGGTATGTTTCACCGTAACCGAGGAGGCCCGCCTGAGTACCTTATCAATAATTTCATTGCTTGTGAGCACCGTTGGAATTTCCTTCATGCTCCACCGCTCCATGCAACTAACAGCATATATATAAAGGAAGTTCTTTATTCCATCACCATGAACAAGAAAAAAGTGCTGGTGCTCTGCATCCACAACTCTGCACGCTCCCAGATGGCAGAGGGTCTGATAAGGGCAATGTATGGAGATAGGGTTGAGGTGTGCAGTGCGGGTTCAAAACCATCAAAACTGCACCCACTGGCTGTCAAAGTGATGGAAGAAATAGGAATTGACATCTCCGGCCACCGTTCAAAACCCGTTTCTGAATTCAGGGGGATGAGTTTTGACCTCGTGGTGACCGTATGCGGGCAATCCCCGGCATCAGGCGAGCAATGTCCGTTCTTCCCTGGCGGAAAAAAATACATCCACCGCAGCTTCGATGACCCGGATAAGGCAGGTCTGAGCGATAGTGAGAAAGAGGTGCTTTTCAGGAAAGTGAGGGACGAAATCCTTGAATGGTTGAAGACCCTGGAAACCGAATTTAGCTGAACGCTGCTCGTCTGCAGGTTTCAGTTATGTTTATAAGTGAGGGAGGTATGTAGGAGCAAAGGTGCATTAAATGGAAGAAGTGGTGATTAAACTCAGCAAGAAGCCAAAACTGAAAAATCCGATATTTCTGGAAGGGCTTCCGGGTATAGGTAGTGTGGGAAAAATTTCTGGCGAGTACATCAAAAATTCGCTGAAGGTCGTGAAATTCGGCACGATAATCTCCAAACATTTTCCACCGCAGGTGTTTCTCCGGGAAGATGGAACTGTGCGGCTAGTTGATAACGAACTGTTTTATTACAAGGGTAAGGAGCGGGATGTGCTCCTGCTCGTGGGCGACTATCAGGGACTTACACCTGAGGGCCAGTATGAAATTACGGACAAACTTCTCGGTTTGCTCAAGGGTTTCGGCGTTAAGGAGATTTACACCGTTGGTGGCTATGGTGTTGGCAGATTCGTGGAGAAACCGAGGGTGTTCGGTGCCGCCACGAATTCCAAGATTGTTGAAAAACTGAAAAAGTATAATGTGGTATTTTCGAGGGAGGAACCTGGTGGCGGAATTGTGGGCACAATCGGGTTACTGGTGGGCCTGTGCACTGATTACGGGATGGACGGGCTCTGCCTGATGGGCGAGACACCAGGTTTCTATGACGACCCGATCGCGGCCTATTCCGTGCTCTCTGTCCTCGTGCCATACCTTAACCTGGATGTAAATCTGGAACCGCTAAAGAAGCTGAGCGAGGATACACTGGAAAGGTTGAAGCAAATGCCCTTCGAACCGAGGCAGGGCAGGGAACCGCCACTGCCAACCAGCGAGGACCTATCCTACATCGGGTAAACCAGGGACGCCTTTTTTTCCTTCACGAGAACCCTTGCAATTTTTTCTGGTAGGGATGCAATGTCCCCTTTTCTGTAATACAGGTTCTGCTCTGGTAGGGCAAGTGAACTTTCAGTTAGAAACATAATCACCAGATTCTTTTTTGGCGGTTCCCCTGTTTCCCCCAGGTTCTCGGGCAATGGGAGGGGTTTCATCTGGGCTTTCTCCGGTTCTGGCTTTTCAACGGGTTTTGGGGCAGCAGGTTGCTGCACCGGTTGGGGTGGAAGGGATTTATCCCACAACCAGGCATTTGCAACAAACTGGGCGATAACAGCCATGATTCCCTCAAGGAACCGTTTCTCTTCGTCAGTGAGGGCGCTCAGGAATTCGTTATCGTAGTTGAAGTAGTGGTCATGGCTCTGCCTCAGAATCTTAATTGTCCGCATGTGCACCGTGTTTTCAAGGTCCTTTCTTGCCCTCTCGAATTCCCTTCTTGCCATCTCTGTCATCTTTGAGTCGGGGTTGGTGGCAAGTTCTTTTTGATACCTTGCCCGCAGTTTCTGGATGCACTGTGTGGCCTGCTGGTAAAAGTCTTTCCTCACCTTTGTCAGCGTCTTTGACTTTTTCTCCTTCTCGTAGATGAGCGCAAGGTCTGAGATTGTGAAATCGTTGTCGTTCATTCAAGCAGGGAATGGTGCGGGGATATTAGGTTTTTCGGGTTTGCGGGGAGCAAGGGGCGGCTGTCCCCTCCCATAACAACTATAAAATAACACCTCCTTCTTACGCAGAGAAAAGCAAGGAAAGATTGAAATGGCCGTGCTCGTAATTGCCGAGAAATACAATGCCGCAATGCGAATTGCCACAATCCTGGCAGGTGGGAAGGCAGAACGGAAAATGTATGGAAGTTTACCCGTTTTTCAATTCAAGAAGGATGGAGAGGAGTGGCATGTGGTGGGCCTCCGTGGCCACATAATCGAACTAGATTTTCCAGAAAAGATGAACAGCTGGGAAAAAACGGACCTGAGCAAGCTCGTTGTTGAAAAGCCGCTGAAAGAGGTCCGAATAAAAGGAATTGCGAGCGTTGTTAAGAATCTCGCTTCAAAAGCAGGGAAAATAATCATTGCGACTGACTACGACAGGGAGGGTGAACTGATTGGCAAGGAAATTCTGGAAATTGCAGGCATCTCCCCGCGGGACGCCAAGGTGAAACGGGCAAAATTCAGTGCACTGACAAAGCAGGAAATTACTGAGGCATTCCAGCACCTGCAGGATTTTGATGAAGCCCTTGCGGATGCTGCGGCTGCGAGACAGGAAATTGACCTGAAATGGGGAGCGGTGCTCACACGGTTCATTTCAACTTCATCCGGCAGGGTGGGAAAAAATTTTCTCTCGGTCGGGAGGGTCCAGAGCCCAACACTGGCTCTCGTCGTGGAAAATGACAATTTGATAAAAAATTTTGTGCCCCAGCGCTTCTGGGAAATTTTTGCAGACCTAAAGAAAAAGGAGACAGTTACGGCAAGACACATTGCGGGCAGAATCTTTGACGAGCAAAAGGTGAAGGAAATTCTGGCAAAACTGGAAGGTGCAGAAACCGCAACTGTCAAGGAATACACGGAGAAGGACCAGAAGGATTACCCACCTCCCCCTTTCAACACCACCACATTTCTTGCGGAGGCCTCCAAAATCGGATATTCTCCAGCGAAAGCCATGCAGATTGCAGAAGACCTTTACATGCGTGGCCTGATAAGTTATCCGAGAACTGACAACACTGTTTACCCCCCTACGATAAATCTCCGTTCGGTGCTCCAGGAACTCAGAAACTCTCCGTTCCGGGAAATGGCGGAGGAGGTTCTCTCACAGGAACGCATCCATCCGAGCCGGGGAAAAATGGAGACCACGGACCACCCACCCATCTACCCGGTCAGTGCTGCCCAGCGGGACAAGCTAAAGAAGGAGGAGTGGGACATCTATGAGCTTGTGGTACGGCGATTCCTGGCAACCCTTGCACCGCCTGCGGTCTTCCAGGTCAAAAAGGTGGTCTTTGAGATCAAGGAAGAGCTTTTTGTGGCAGATGGCTCTGTCATGATTGAAGAGGGCTGGAGGAGATACTACACCTACAGCAAGAGAGCGGAAATCCATCTCCCGGTTTTCAGGCAGGGTGAGGTTGTGGCTGTGGATAGCATTCATTCAAAGGAAGACAAGACAAAGCCCCCTGCGAGATATTCCCAGAGCGCACTGCTGCAGGCAATGGAGAAACTCGGCTTAGGCACGAAGTCAACGAGGCATGAGATTATCCAGAAACTTTACGAACGAAAATACATCACGGGAAACCCTGTAGTGCCAACTCCGTCTGGACATGCAGTGATCGATGCCCTGAAAACTTACGCGGAGATTGTGACAAAACCCGAGATGACGAGCAAGCTTGAGGAAGAGATGTCCGAGATAGCAGCCAAGAAGAGAAAGATGGAGAGCGTAATCAAGGATTCCGAGGAAATTCTGCTGAAAATTGTGGAACTTCTCGAGAAGAACAGGAAGGGCATCGGGGATAAAATCAGAACAGCGATAAAGGAGCAGCACCATCTTGGAAGATGCGGAAAATGTGGAGGAGACCTTTCCATAATCCATGCCAATGGTAAGCGGAGATTTGTAGGGTGCTCGAATTATCCTGCGTGTGGTGTGAGCTTTCCGATTCCCCAGACAGGACATATTGAGAAAACTGAAGAGAAGTGCGAACAATGCGAGATGCCAGTTATCAAAATTACCCATAAAGGCCATGGGAGCGAAAAAATCTGCATAAACCCCGAGTGCACTGCCCACACTGAAAAGAGAAAGATTGGCGTCTGCCCGAGGTGCGGGAGCGAGATGCAGGTGATGCACGGAAAAACGGGCAAGAGGTTTGTCGGCTGCACAAACTATCCCAGGTGCAAGACCGCCTATCCCCTGCCGCAAACAGGAAAGATTGTTTATACTGGTAAACACTGCAAGGACTGCGGCGCACCCGTTGTTAAGGTTGTGGTGAAGAAGAACGCATGGGAGTTGTGCGTGAACCCCGAATGCAAGGGAAAGAAGTGAACTGTGACACCACCACAAAAACCATATATGCTCACTTATTCCCCCCTTTGATAATTATGTACGAGATAAGGTTTCATGGCAGAGGTGGACAGGGGGCCGTGGTGGCCTCCAATTTGCTGGCTGAGGCGTTCTTCATCGAGGGCTACGATGTGCAGGCGTTCCCATACTTTGGTGTGGAACGGAGAGGTGCACCCGTGACTGCTTTCACGAGAGTGGACACAAAGCCCGTGAGAGTCAAAATGCAAATTTATGAACCGAACTATGTTGTGGTGCTTGACCCGAGCGTGATGCTCAAGACGGATGTGAGTGCAGGGTTGAAACCTGATGGTTTTGTGCTCGTCAATACAACGAAGAAACCCGCGGAGCTCAAAGACAAAATCAAAGCAAGAGTTTTTACGGTTGATGCGAGCGGGATTGCAATGAAATACAGGCTTGGCTCGAAGGTTGCACCGATCGTCAACACCGCAATCCTCGGTGCGTTTGCATTTGCTGCGAAGATGCCGAAGATTGAATCAGTTCTTGCAGCGATCAGGAAAGGTGCCCCCGTAAAACCAGAAGAAAATGCCAGAGCGGCTGAAGAGGCCTACAACTCAACGGTAGGTGAGTGAAATGGCGTTTAAGAGTGTAAAGGATGTGCCATTAGGGCCATATTGTCATCTTGAAAGCACCCTGATAAACAAGACAGGCGAGTGGAGAAACATGAGACCAGTGCTTGACAGAAGCAAGTGCATCCGGTGTTACATCTGCTGGAAATTCTGCCCGGATGTCGCGATAAAGATTCTGCCCGATGGAAACATCGAGCATGACTATGAGTTTTGCAAGGGCTGTGGTATCTGCGCCAACGAGTGCCCAAAGAAGGCGATCACGATGGTAAGGGAGGAATGAAACCATGGTGAAGAAGGTAATAACAGGCAATTCTGCGGCTGCATACGGTGTAAAACTTGCAAGGGTCCAGGTGGTCTCCGCCTATCCCATCACTCCCCAGACAACCGTTGTGGAGAAACTTGCAGATTTTGTTGCGAATGGCGAGCTGAATGCAAGATTCGTAAATGTGGAATCGGAGCACAGCGCCCTCGCCGCCCTGATTTCCGCATCCCTGGGCGGTGCCAGAACCTTCACAGCTACCTCCGCCCACGGACTTGCGCTGATGCACGAGATGATGCACTGGGCAGCAGGGGCGAGGACCCCGGTGGTGATGGTGAATGTTAACAGAGCAATGGGACCGCCGTGGAACATCTGGGCGGAGATGACGGATAGTATTGCCCAGCGGGATACTGGCTGGATTCAGTTCTACGGCGAGAGTAACCAGGAGGTGCTTGATACAATGATACAGCTCTACCGTATCTGCGAGGACAAGGAGGTGATGCTCCCGGGAATGATTTGCGAGGACGCATTCTATCTCTCCCACACCGTACTTCCCGTGGACATCCCGGAGCAGGAGGATGTGGATAGATTCCTCCCACCGTTCGAGTCCGCCTACAAGCTGGATTTTGATAACCCTGTTTCAATCGGCTCACTCAGCATGCCCCATCAGTGGTACATGGAACTGCGATACAAGATTGCAGAATCAATGGAGAATGCGAGGAAGAAGATTGTTGAGGTTGACAGGGAATTCGGGAAAATTTTCGGAAGGAGTTATTCTGGCCTTGTTGAGAACTACCGTGGGGACGACGCGGATTTGCTCCTCATCTGTGCTGGGACGATGGCTTCAACAGCAAAGGATGTTGTGGATGAGATGCGAAATGAGGGTGTGAAAGCAGGGCTCCTCCGCCTCAGAGTTTTTCGCCCGTTCCCGAATGCGGAGATTGTGAATCTTGTGCAGAACGCAAAGGTTATCGGGGTTGCAGACCGCTCGATTTCGTTCGGAAACCAGGGACCGTTCTTTACCGAGATCAAGGGTGCACTTTACGGGAAGATACCAACAAAGCTTTTGAAAAACTACATTGTGGGCATCGGGGGAAGGGATGTCACAACAAACACCCTCAAAAGCATTTTCCGCAACATGGCTTCCATAAAGGACCATGGACTGGATGAGGAAGTAACCTGGGTGGACCTCAAGAGGTGATGAAAATGGCGAAACCAACAATTCCAACTGAAGAATACATGCTTTCTGGACACATGGCGTGCCTCGGCTGTGGCGCCCCGCTTGCGATGCGGTATCTGCTGAAGGCACTTGGCAAACGAACGGTAGTGAGCATTCCTGCATGCTGCTGGGCCGTGATCCCTGGCGTCTTCCCTTACACGAACCTGAAGGTGCCGCTCGTCTACACGGCGTTTGAGGTGACGGGGGCAAGCATTTCGGGGCTGAGAGCCGCCATCGATGCCAGGGGAATAAAGGATGTGAATGTTGTCGGGTTTGCAGGTGATGGTGGAACTGCGGATATAGGAATCCAGGCCCTCTCCGGAGCGGTCGAAAGGGGTGAGAACATAATCTACATGTGCTACGACAATGAGGCATACATGAACACGGGCATCCAGCGTTCCTCACTCACACCGTTTGGGGCGTGGACCACAACGACCCCGGTCGGAAAAACCAAGTTCTGGCAGAAAACCCAGAAGAAGAACATGGTCGAAATAATGGTGGCCCACAGGATTCCCTACGCTGCAACCGTTTCAGTCGCCTACCCCGAGGACTTTATAAATAAGGTGAGGAAGGCCGCGGGCATTCCGGGACCCAAGTACATCCATGCGTTTGCACCCTGTCCAACCGGCTGGAGGATGCCGCCTGAAAAAACCATAGAAATCGCCAGGCTTGCGACGGATTCCTGCGTGTTCCCAATTTATGAGGTGGAGTACGGCAAGTATAAAATCACGAGGAAGGTTGTGAACAAGAAGCCAGTTGCGGATTACCTGAAGATGCAGGGAAGGTTTAGCCATCTCGGTGAAGAGGAGATGAAGCAGATCCAGGAATATGTTGATAGGGAATGGGAGCTGCTGCTGAAAAAGGAGGAATTTACAAAGGAGTGGTGAGATGCTCGGGAAGCCAGGCGAAAAGGTGCTTTTGATGAGCAACGAGGCAATTGCAAGGGGGGCAATTGAATCAGGACTGGATGTGGCTGCAGCCTATCCCGGAACACCTTCCTCCGAAATTGGTGCTGCACTGGCAAGAGTGGCAGATAAATTTGGATTTTACTTTGAATATTCCGCAAATGAGAAGGTGGCGATGGAGGTGGCACTGGCTGCTGCTGTTTCAGGGCTCTACTCGATGACCATGATGAAGCATGTGGGCCTGAATGTTGCCTCGGATACTTTGCTCACCCTTGCATACACTGGAGTTAAAGGAGCAATGGTGATTGTGACCGCAGACGACCCTTCCTGCCATTCAAGCCAGAACGAGCAGGATAATAGATACTATGGACTTCTTGGAAACCTGCCCGTGATTGAGCCGTCAACACCCCAGGAATGCCTGGATTTCACAAGGTATGCCTTCCAGCTTTCGCATGAGCTTGAACTCCCCGTGCTTTTACGCACGACCACGAGGGTAAATCACACGAGTGCGGATGTCGTGCTGGGAGATATCCAACAGAAGCATGAGGCAAAGTTTACGAAGGAGCCAACAAGGTTTGTAACGGTGCCTGCGGTTGCAAGAGCAAGACGGCTCTGGCTTCTTGAACAGATGAAGAAAGCCTGGAAAATCGCGGAAGAATGCGAGTTCAACAGAGTTTCTGGTGATGGAAAACTCGGGGTTATCACAAGCGGTGTGGCATACACCTATCTCAGCGAGTATGTGTCGCGGGAAAAGCTGGAGTGTGCAATTTTCAAACTCGGGTTTACAAATCCACTGCCCGAGAACAGAATTGTGGAATTCATTAAAAAAAGGGAACAGGTCATCATCTGCGAGGAACTTGAGCCAGTGCTGGAAACACGGGTCCGGGCGATAGCCCAGAAGCACGGGTTGAACCAGAAAATTCATGGGAAAATGGACGGATATTTTCCATTTGAGTATGAGTTCAACTACGAGGTCGTGGCTAAGGGTGTCGGGAAGGTTATCGGGAAACCCCACATCCATGAGAAAACACCATCTGGAGTACAGGTGCCACCTCGCCCGCCCGTGCTCTGTGCGGGCTGCCCGCATAGGGCCACCTATTACGCGATAAGGAAGGTGACAAAAGGGAAGGCAATCTTCTCCTCTGACATTGGCTGCTACACGCTTGGAATTCAGCCCCCGCTCGAAATGGCGGATTTGCTCACCTGCATGGGTGCAAGCATAGGCAATGCTAACGGGCTGAGCAAGGTTAATCCAGAGCCAGTTTTTGCGTTTATCGGTGATTCTACCTTCTTCCATGCGGGGATTCCCGCACTGCTGAATGCAGTCCACAACGGGCATTCTTTCATTACCGTAATAATGGACAACTCCACAACCGCGATGACGGGGCATCAGCCGCATCCTGGTTTACCACTGGATGCTTTAGGTAAAGAGGCAAAGGCGGTGAGCATAGAGGCGCTTGTGAGAGGTTGTGGTGTTGACTATGTGAAGGTGGTGGATGCCGTGGATATCCCGAAGGCGGTTGAGGTTTACAGGGAAGCCCTGCAGGTCGGTGGTGTCCGTGTGGTAATTTCCCGTTCACCCTGTGCGTTGCTTGTTGCTGGGGAGAAGCGGAAGAAGGGGGAGAAGATCGGGAGGTATTTCGTGAGCCAGGAGTGCAGGAAATGCTATGTGTGCATAAACCAGTTCGCCTGCCCTGCGTTCTATATTGAGGGTGAGGAAGTGCGGATAAATGACGGGCTATGTCTTGGCTGTGGGGCCTGCACCCATGTTTGTCCCTTCGGGGCAATAAAGGGGGGTGATTGAGATGAACATCCTCCTGTGCGGTGTCGGGGGCCAGGGAATTATTCTTGCTTCGCAGGTGCTCGGTGAGGGCTCCATCAAGATAGGCAAACATGTGGTGATAAGTGAGATTCACGGGATGGCCCAGAGGGGTGGAAGCGTGTACACCTTTGTTAGGATTGATGAAGGGGATGCACCGATTCCGCCGCACGGATGCATAGATGTCGCTGTTTCCTTTGAGCGGATTGAACTGCTCCGCTATCTGGATTTCATGAGCGGAGAAACTGTGGTTTTAATTAATGATGCAAAAATCCCTCCGATCGGGGTCTCTCTGCAGAAAAAACCCTACCCTGAGATTGAAGAAATTGTGGCTGAGGTTGGAAAAATTACCGCAAAAATTTTGCATTTTGATGCTGAGAAACTTGCCATGGAGGCGGGAACAAAGCTGGCGGTAAATTCTGTGATGCTTGGCGCGATCGCTGCCCTCCAGGGTTTCCCGATTCCGAAAGCTGTTGTGCTCGATACCCTGCTCTCGAAACTCACGGAGAAGGTGAGGGAGGTAAACAGGAAGGCTTTTGAGAGCGGGTATGAGGTTGCGAAAGCTTCAACTGCCGGGCATCCTCTTTCGCCCTGATTTTTCCTTTGCAAGCCCAGCAATCAGAAGCATAGCCAGTATCACAGCTACGGGGATTGCTACATCAAATTTTAATTCTTCCCTTGCGTTCACCACGAGTCCAAGACCGCTCCTTGCCTCAGCAAATCCCTCCTTCGTCACAATTATCTGGAACATCGCCTTTCCTTCTTTCAATCCATCGAGGGCAAACAATGCCCTTCCATGTCCATCGGTCGCCTTCTGCAACTCTCCAGCCGCAACATTACCTGCCACAACCACGATTTTAACGGCTGCGCTCTCTACGCTCAACCCGTTTTCATCCGTGATTTCAACAACTACAGTAAAGTTCTCTCCAACCCTCACATCCTTTTTGTCAACCTGGATGCTTATCTTCATCTCCCTCGGCAGAATTCCGATGCTCATGCCCACTGTCGCATCCTCGCAATGTTCAGCAGTTATGTGTGCAATGATTTTGCCGAAAATCCGCTCGCTCACATTTGCTGCAGTAAATCTGGCCGTGAACAGTCCTGCGGCGTCGGTCAAACCTGTTTGCGGTGCAATGATGCCTGGGATTGTGGAGGAAAAGGAGAGAGAGGCATTTGCTACTGGTATGCCATTTTCGGCATCCCGCACGGCAATTTTCAGTTCGGCCGTTTCGCCAGAACGCAGGGTGGTTTTCGCGGCAACAAATTTTACGGAAAGCTTACCCAACGGGAGGGTCACGGTCACCTCATTGCTCGGTTCGCTTTCGCCCAGGACATTAATGGCTGCGACATGGTAGTAGTATGTGATGCCTGGAGTCACATTGGCGTCAACATAAAATGTGGTGTTCACATCAACCGCAGCCAGGAGGGTTTTGTTTGCCTGGCCGAACCCTCTGTAAATACAGTATCCGGTAAACGCAGGGGCTCCGAGATCTCCTGGGGGCTCCCAGCTTAAGTTTACAGACCTTGTCTTTGCCTCCGCAGTGAGGTTTTGCGGTGCTGACGCTACAGCACCTGGCATGGCAGCCACCTCGTTGCTCGGCTCGCTTTCACCAATCGCGTTTACGGCGGTGACATGGTAGTAATAGGTTATACC
>JAOAJK010000029.1 GCA_026414225.1 Thermoplasmata archaeon | reverse complement strand
CCCGAGGGCACAGCCATAAAGGTTTACACTCGTGTCATACACATACAGCTTCTCAAATTTCCCGCCTGTATTTCTCCACACGATCGCTTCGGTTCCAGAAGATGCCTTTCCGACAGTGACGATATCTTCCAGGTCATCGTTATTCATGTCCATAGTGCACAGCTCATAGATTATGTCATCTCCCGCCCCCACAAGCCAGAAACCCGGTCCAAAACTTCCCTGGTTTTCCTCATGATAGTAGCGGGTGAGCGGTTGGGCAGGTACCACGACATCCTTCAGGCCTTCCCAGCATGCTGCCTCAAAATAGTATTCACAGCCCCCAGGAAGCACAAAGCTAGCAATAAATTCAAGTGCAGTTTCGTTCTTCCCAGCAGTTATTTCGTGGGCTGATTCAGCTTTTGCACTGTTAGTTATCGTGTAAACCTTGGTATCAGTAATCTGCCCACAAATACCTCCAATCTCCACTAGGAATCCATTGACGATTCCATCGCTGGAGTTCTTGGTGTTGAGGGAAGGCGAAGTGTCGATGTAAAACCTCAGCCAATCCTTTCCATATACGCTATTGGGCTGGGCGGGACTCCCTCCAGGACTTCCTCTTTCGAGCTTTCCAAGAGGTACCTCTGTACCCTGGAGAATTCTATTTTTTACCTCCATGAAAAATGCGCTTCTTGACGCTACCACTTTGCAGGCAACAATGTTGATCGAGTCAGGTAGTTCCTCGGAGTCGGTATCCGTGATGGCTGGCACACTCTCCCAGTCCTGGAACGCCCCGTCTATCTGGATGTAAGATGGTGCCTGGGCAATGTAAAAATTTCCGTGAAACGAATCCATCAACACAGGTGAGTCCGCTTCAACCAGAATTGCATTGATATTTATCTGGTTGCCTGATACAAGGTCATCCGCGGGCAGGAGCCAAATCTGAATGCTCTGGGGTTGATTTTCAGCGAGGATCCATGGCAGGTAGGCCGTGCTGTTAGAATTGGCAAATTTCAATGTAATCTTACCAACATTCGAAGGAAGGGATATATTTCTGAGAGCCACATATCCTCCTTTGGCTGTGAACTCCATCTCGAGGAGGGGGTTGGGCACACCCTTTTCAAGGACCCTGTCTCCGGAGAGTTTTACATTCACTATAAGTGCGGGTTTTTGTGGAATCACATAGCAATCCGATAACCAAACGCACTCATTTACGCTGTCCGTGTGTTTAGCATAAAACAGGCAGCGAGGGTTCTGGGACTGTAATTTCACTTTTCCTTCCATCTTTTCTTTGTCCACCCGGAAAACCACATTTCCGCATGGCTCCCATGCATTCCAGTCATTTTGGCTCACCGTAGAAATGTATTTTGTGAAACTGGCTCTCACGACCTGGGCATCCCAGCCCGCAAACTCTATTTTATAGTCAGCACCCCCACCGCCAACAAGATACCCTGTACCTGCATCAGAATCTGCATCCACGAGAATAAGAAAAGCATCCACGCCCTCGGTCTTTCCCATAAAAAGAAAGCCACTCACCTCGATATAGAAATACAGGTTATTTTCAGCGGAGATTACGCTCACACGGTTTATTTCTACATCTTTAACGGCAACAGGTTTTGCCATTTTATAGAATAACTTATCGTTCCAGTCAGAAAAATTCCCGTCGATCTCCACGGGTTCCTTTTTCATTGAAAAAACCGTGTAAAACAAAAACACGGTTGATAAGATAAGCAGGAAGGTAACGATTACGGCGATTGCTGCCTTAATTCTCCGGCTTCTCTTCGGCCTTTTTTCCTCCCCCCGGATCACAGGCAACTTCTTTTGCGGGTGGACTTGTTCAGGTGTTTCAGCGTTTTCCGTGATTATTTTCGGTTTTTCTGGTTCTGGAGGAGCGGGTTCTGGCGGTTTTTCCTCAACAGGTGCGGTTTCTTCCTCCTCCTCCCTTTCATCGCTGGAGAGAATTACTGGGGCGAGTTCTGCCCTTGCCTTTACGACCTTGAATTTTATATCTTCCCCCCTTTCCACGCTTTCCTCTATCTCTGCAATTTCCTTCTTCATCTCCTGGATGGTGCGTTCAATCTCCTCGTCCTCCACTTCCTCCTTCTCCAATTCCCTCACACCGGACAGAATTGTTCTTGCCCTTTCGTGGGTCATACCGGGAATTTTCAGGAGGTCTTCTTCTGTGGCATTCTCCAAATCCTCAACCGTTTTGTAGCCGGCATCGTACAATCTCTTTGAAAATCTAACTCCGACACCAGGTATTTTTGAGAGTTCGAGAATTTTCCTTTCTGCGTCTTCGTCTGCCACTTCTCTCACCTTTGTTTTGGAGACATTTGAAGGAGCGTATTACCTCGGTTTACTTAAAATTTGGGGTGGGAAGGAAAACCCGCAGCAACGAAGCTTCTAACCGGGGTTTCACTTCTCGGTCGAGATTATGGTGTGATGTGGTGGGTCCACATGGAAGTGGGTTAGCCCACATCTCTGGCAGAATGTGAAGTTCAGTTTCTTGTTTCTTTTGAGTGTCTGATTGCAGTGAACACACCTCAGATGTCCGTTGTTTTCAAACTGCAGTTCCATCCCGTTACCCCCAATAAAAAATTCATCCCCTCTGGCATTCTATATCACCTTTTTCTCAATCTTCTGGCCAGTTCCTCATTTTTTTCGATTGCCAACCTTTTCTTTTTTTCTTTCTCAAGGAGCTCATCGATAGCTGGCTCTCTGTGCAGCATTCTCTCAGTGTACGCATCCCAACCAATGTGAAACAGTTCGGTGTGGGCGGTCTCGATGTCTTTGAACCTTCCGCTGTCTACAAGTTTCTGGAGGTTCTCAATGTCTTTCTCTGGGAGAGGGAAAGCTCTACCATGATTCTGGTAGGTGAATTCAATGCAAAAGCGAATTGCGTCAGAAATAGACAGCCCGTAGGTCTCTCTTATCGCCAGTAACAGCTGCATGAACTCCTCCTGCAACCTTATTCCGACGAACCCAGTATTTCCTGTGGTCGCTTCTTGCTCTGCCATTGTTTAACATAAGTTTAAAACGATATTTAAAACTTTCTATCAACTTTGAGCCAGGTGTTGTGGGAGATACCTGATTTTGTGGGGAAAGCGACCGGGAGGATCCGCAAGTTTACCGTTTTGAATTCTTAACTCACGGTGCCACATAAAGGGCAGGCATTATCCTTATATATCACAAAAGTTTCTTGAGCGTGTAAGGGCCCGTAGCTTAGCCTGGTTGGAGCGCCCGGCTGATAACCGGGAGGTCATGCGTTCAAATCGCATCGGGCCCATGTGTTTCTCAGGTGCGAACATGAGTGGTTTTACATATGCTAAAGCCGGTGTGGACATAGACAAAAAAGGGCAGTCGGTTGAAAATCTAGTCAATCTCCTGCGCTTCAAGAGGAAGGGTAAATTTCGCCCCTTGAATCTGAAGGGGCACTTTGCTGGAGGTGTGGAGTTTGGAAGGCATGTACTCGTGCTTTCTACGGACGGCGTGGGAACAAAGCTCCTGATTGCCAAGGCACTCAATAAATGGGATACGGTGGGAATTGACTGCGTTGCAATGAATGTGGACGATGTACTGTGCATCGGTGCCGAGCCAGTCGCATTTGTAGATTACATTGCAACTCCGGTCGTGGATGTTCACATTATCACCCAGATTGCAATAGGATTGAATGAAGGAGCAAGGAGAGCGAATGTTACCATCGTAGGTGGTGAAACTGCGGTGATGAAAGATGTTGTCTGTGAACTTGACCTCTCTGGTACCGCCCTTGGAATTGTGGAGAAGAAAAGAATAATCACGGGTAGAAAAATCAAACCAGGCGATGTCATCGTGGGTTTTCCGAGTTCTGGTATCCACTCCAATGGTTATACGCTGGTGCGGAAGATTTTTGAGGAAAAAGGTATTGGATATACTGACATACCTGAAGGTTTCAGCAGAAGGATAGGAGAAGTTCTACTTGAACCCACAAGAATCTATGTGAAGGATGTACTTCCCCTCCTAGATAAGTACAACATCCACGGAATGGCCCACATAACCGGAGGGGGTCTCAGAAACCTCGTGCGTCTCCATCCCGAGAGAGAGTTTAGAATTACAGACCCACTGCCTGTGCCCGAGATATTCCGATATATCCAGGAGCTCGGGAATGTGGAACATGCTGAAATGTACCAGACATTCAACATGGGGATGGGATTCTCCCTGATTACCCAGAAAAAGGATGCGGAGGCCATCGTGAAAGAGACCGATGGGAAGATTGTGGGAGAAGTGCGAAAGGGAAAAGGCGTCACGCTGCCTGCTCTGGGAATACACTTTACGGCTTACTGATTACCGCAGAAGGTAGCCGAAACCATACTCCTTCAGGGCCTGGGCATTGGCAACCGCAGTGATCTGTTCCTTCCTTACAGTGTACTTGAGTACCTCCTCGAGCGGACAGCCGACAAACTCGCAGAGGGTCTGGAGCCGCGCCAGTGTGAAAGGTCTTTCTCCGAGAAGCAAAAGCTGTACATTCCAGCCCGGATGGATCTTTGAACGGTACCCGAGAATTCTTGCGAGAGGGTTCATTCCACCCGCTTTCTCAATTCCCTCCTTCAGCAGCTTGACCCTGATTTCCGCCAGGAGCCAGATGCGTCTGGGGTCTATGTATTTCTTGTCGCACGGGACTTCTACCATGTTTGTGTAGCAGTACCATGCCATGGTTGAATTTAACACACTGTGCTATATTAATTTTATTTGCACGGTGATGCAAATATTTTCCAAATATTTATATTGGTGGACGCAGATATGTCTCTGTGAAATCATGTTGAATGGAGCTGGAGAAAAGAAAGGTGTGGTTCAGAGCCTGCCCCTGCTTCTGATTGTGGTGGTAATCATTGCAGCGATAGGGATTGCGATCCTCGTTGGCTGGATGTACATGGTGAAGAAGCCAGAGCTGGACCACATCTCGATTGAGGTTACAGACATGACCGTTGGCAACACCTACGACTTCAACATCACTGCCTACGATGTGAACGGCAAGACGGTAGAAGGGGTTGAGATTCATCTAGAGGGCTGCAGTGTGGATGTGAAGAAACTTACTGACAAGAATGGACAGGCGCAGTTCTCCGTAACTCCGGCACTGCCAACAAATGTGCATACTGGAGAGATTAAGGTCACTGCCAAGTACACTGGTACAACAACAAAGATTGTTGCAGGTATTATCACAGTTCATGACTGAACCTATTTCCAGTTTCTCCCGCAAACAGGACAACACTTGAAATCCTGAACGCATTTATGGTGGAAGACGGCATTGCAACCGCAGTGAACCACGAGGAAACCTGGATAGATTTTTTCCTGGCAATGTTTGCAGGTTTCTTCCTGGTAAGCAGCATACTTCTTAAACCCCTTCCTCTCTGTTCGTTTTGCAGATATGCACGGAAGACGCATCGTGGTGGCCATGAATTCCACTACATTTCCCTCCTCAATCTTCGATGCCTTGATTACTGCCACGCCATCCGCGCTCAAAACCCTTATCCTCACCTGATACGAAAGGAGTTCGTCGGGGCCGAGAGCATCAATCTGGAGTGGCTTTTCCATTTCGATATCCCCGAACACCTCAATCTTCAGAAACTTTATTGGCTCCTCCCCGTAGTTGTTAACTGTAATTTCGGCTACCGCCCACTCGTCTTCCTTCAGTTCCGCAAGCGGTCGCAACAGAACAGATACTGGCAGTGTCATTTCTTATTCACACTCCTTCAGCAACCTTTTCGTTTCCTCGGAGTTTTCATAGTCGATGATTTCGTTCAAGATTTCCTTTGCCTCGTTCTTTCTGTCATGGGCAATCAAAAGTTTTGCCTTCTGAATTAGATACTCGATGTTCAGGGGCTCGAGGGAAATTGCCTGGTTCAGGCACTGGTAGGCACCACCCCATTTCCCCTCTGCGTTCAAGATTTCTGCCTTCACCGCCCACGCATCTCCAATGTCTGGCATTATTCTTATCGAGGCATCAGCGGCCCGATCAGCGTCCTCATATCTCTGCTGATTGAATAAGATTTTGGCTTTCTCAAGATGTGCCAGGTATAGATTCTCATCGATTTTTATTGCCTCGTTCAGAAACTGGATGGCAGCTCCCCATCTACCGGATGCTTTCATTACCAGCGCCTTTCCGTACCATGCTATGGCATTCTGGGGCTGCTTCTCAAGCACGGCATCAAAGAAGGTGGAGGCATCAGTAGGTTTTCCCTCAATTAAGTACCCGAACCCGCATACCAGATTTGCATTTATGTTCTCAGGCTCGGAACTGAGCACAATCTTTCCGAGAATTATCGCGGGCTCACCCTTCTTCTCCACCATGCAGTAAAGTGAGGCAAGGCGGAGGAGAAAATCCGTGTTCTGAATTTTCTCCCCCCTATCAATAAATACGCTCTTCAGGGTCTCTATGCCGGCATTTATGACTCTAATGTCTCCGATTGTGAATACTGCCCCTGGTTTTACAGGGACAAGTGGTATCTGGAGAAGTTCGAAAAAGCGATTGTAATCATCCACTGTTTCCAGCTTCACAGGAGAATCCCTGCCGAACACTGCGTTAAATCTCTCAATTACCGAATCTCCGGGGTACGCTCCTCCAAATCTGAAGAATGGAATTTTCGCATTGCAGTCTGGACACAGGTTGGTTCCGGCACTGCCACACACGGTACACGGCACAGCACTGTATCGGGAACGATATAAAAAACCTTTTCCTGCGAGGGGGCTACGCCCCCTTACGGTAACCCCCAAGGGACTGCGTCCTTTACGGTAACCTGCGTCAAGGGGTATCTAACGACACCCCGGACCCTTTGGATAAAACCTTTTTGGGCGAGGGGGCTACGCCCCCTTACGGTAACCCTCGGCATGGACATCCTACGGTACCTGTGTTGAGGGGTATCTGAGGATTCCCCGAACCTTTTGAGTAAAACCTTTCTGGGCGTGCCTGAAAAGATTTTCCGTAAACGCTTTTGGGAGCGTTAGCGAGCAAAAGGGTTTTTCTGGGTGAGGGGCACCCTGAAAAGGGTTTGCGGGGAGCCGGATTTGAACCGGCGAATGCCTGCGCAACAGGATCTTAAGTCCTGCGCCGTTGTCCAAGCTTAGCTATCCCCGCTTCCTTCCCTGCGTTGCAACTCGGCCAGGAATTTAAGGTACTGCTTCTCTGTCCGAAAGCAGATGGGTGTGCCCTCCCATCCGCACATCTGGCATATGTAGATTTCGTAACTCTCGTGGACATAGGTAATAGGTCCCTCTACAAGATATTTCTTTATCAGTGTTTTTGAGCCACATTCTGGACATGCGTAAATTCTCATCCATTACCTCTAAATCTGAAGATACCTTTCCCTTTCCCAGTTTGTCACATATCTTGCGTACTCCAGCGCTTCAGCCCGCTTCAACTCAATGAACCTTTTGAACAGAAAGTCCGATAACACTTCCTTCAGCAACTTGCTCTTCTCCATTTCATCGAGCGCATCAAAGAGATTTGTGGGCAGGCATGCGACCTTCATCTTCCTTATTTCGGCATCCGAGAGGTCATACATGTTTCTCTCAAGCGGTTCTGGGGGCTCGATTTTGTTCTTCACACCATCGAGGCCAGCGGCAATCATCACGGCCATCTGGAGGTAAATGTTTCCAGAGGGGTCAGGGCACCGCAGTTCAACCCTTGTGCTTTCTCCCCTCCCCCCAGGCACCCTTATCATCGAGCTTCTGTTTTCATTCGCCCAGCAGATGTAAACGGGGGCTTCATAGCCGGGAACAAGTCGCTTGTAGGAATTCACTGTAGGGGCCATAACTGCACACATCTCCTTGGCATGGGCAATCAAACCTCCAATGTAGTGGAGTGCCACCTTGCTCAGTTCCCACTTACTCTCCTTATCGTAGAATACATTTCCATTTTCGTTTTTCATGTACTGATGTACATGCAAACCTGAACCCGCATATTCTTTGAATGGTTTCGGCATAAAGGAGACATAGGCACCGTATTCCATCGCCACGCTTTTCAGCACCCTTTTTGTCAGTACCACCCAGTCCGCGGAAGTGAGGGCATTTACATAATATAGTTCTATTTCGTGCTGGCCACACGCATTTTCATGGTGGGTGACCTCATAGTCAATACCCAGGCTCCAGAGTGTATCCACAACCTTCCTTCTCAGAAATTCGCCCTTATCCAGTGGAAATGTATCCGTGTATCTCCCGATGTCAAATAATTCGGAGGTGGGAAGGCCGTTCTCCGAAAGCTTGAAAAGGTAAAATTCGAGTTCCGGTTTCGTGAAAACATCGTAGCCAAGGGATTTTGCCTCCTTCATCACATTTTCCAGGATAAATCGCGGGTCGCCACTGTGTCTCTTCAGCTTGCTATCGCAGAGATTGCAGAGAAAGGTTGCAGTTTTTATTCCCTCCCTGCTTGTAATTTTCAATGTTTCAATATCGGGAACAACGCGAAGGTCTGATGCCTCCACGGGGGCAAGCCCGAGTGAACTCCCATCCACCCCTGCGCCCTTATCAATCGTCTCCTCAAGTTTGGATGCTGGCACTGTAAGTCCCTTCACCTGTCCATAAATATCCGTGAACAACAGATGAACATGCTTTACTTCCTCCTTCTTCACACGGTTTATCAAATCTTCCTTTGTTGTCATTTATTCACCACCTGCTTTTCCTCATGGTGCTTCTTTCCGAGCGTGACGCTATCTATCGATCTTATAACGGAGCCGGAATCAATTATCATCTTCTCCACAGAGGCAAAAACAATGTCATTTCCCTCAATGATCACCTTCACGGTTTCAGTTTCTCTATCAACTTCTTCAATAGTACAGGTCACAGTGTTGATTCCCTTCGCACTGGCAAGAATTTCTGCCAGCGAGAGAATTGTTGGATTCAGCGGTTTCAGAACATCCAGCACAAGTCGTTTTATCTGTCCCACTCAATCACGCCTCCTTCCTCTCAAGTTTATTTACCCAAACGAGTGCCTGTGCAAAATCCTTCTTCTTTATGCATATATTTGCTTCCTTAAGATACTCAATCTTATCTCTCACATCCAGCCCGAGCAACTTCTCCTCCCTCAATTTCGCTGCCTGCTCTGCAATTTTGCTTGAAACATAATTCGGGAGTGCATCTGTCAGTTTTTGCTTCACCTCGCTCAAACATTTATCGCCCTCTGCAATTTCTCCGCTGGAATACGCGGTCATTGCCTTTTCAAGAATGGTTTTGAGTTCGCTAATCCCTGGTACTCCGTAGGCAGAATATTCTGCGATTGAGCGGTTAAGGGCATCAAAATCCTTCTTTCTCGCCTCGAAGGTCTCCTTCAGTTTCTTAGCAAAATCACTCACCTGTGTGTAAAGTTTCACAGCATTTTCATAATTTTCCGTTTCCACTGCAAACAGGACGCGCTCAGCCAGCCCAATACCCTTTCTCACATCGCATCCAAGCTTGGAATAACTTCTGACCTCTGCCTCAAGTTCTGTTGAGAGGGTCCCAATCTTTTCCATAACCAGCTTTTTTCCCGTAGCGAGTGCGGTCTCCATGATTCCGAGTGCCTTCTCATAGTCCTTTTCCTTTCCGGCACTCAGCGCCCTGCTTATGTTCTCCTTTATCTCCTTCTCATCCACCCCGAATTTCCGCATCGTTTCCAGCAGTACCTTTGCCTCGCTCACCTTCAGCGCCAGTTCCTTTGCCATATCTTCAGGTTTCTTTTCAACCTTCTTCTCTGGTTTCTTTTCCTCGATGACAATCTTTTCCGCTTTTTCCTCTGCCCCAACCTCCAAGGGTTTTGTTTTTTCCTTCGCTTCTTCTGGTGGGGCTTTAACCTCCTCTTCAGCTTTTTCCCCTGCCATTTCAGGGGACGCCGCTGGCTCTTCCTCGCTCACAAAAATAGCCCCACATTTGGGACAGGTATTGGAATCTACCGGTACTTCGGCATGACATACTGGGCATATGAAAACAACCGCCTCCTCAAAGATCGCCCCGCACTTGGGACAGGCATTAGCATCAATCGGAATCTGTTCATTGCACAGCGGGCAGGAAAAAACCTCTTTTTGCGGTCCCTCTGCTGTTTTCGTGGCCTCAACTTTCTCTGCGGGTTTATCTACCATTGCTGGCTGTGTTTTTTCCTTCTCCTCTTTCTTCTCCTGAACCTTTTCTTTCTGCTCCGGTTCGGGAGCAGGTATCTTGGGTTCTGGCTTCTTCTCTTCCGCATCTTTTTTTTCAATCTTCTCCATCACCTTTTTTTCTTCCTCTTCCAGAAGGGATAAAATATCGTCTATTGCCTTCGTCTTATCCTTCAGCAGCGAGAGGTCCACATCTTCAAGGGCTTTTTCGTCAATTGCAGTCAGGTCTGTGCCGCAGATCGGACATTTTGTGATATTCATTGAGAGTTTGGTATCGCACACAGGGCATATTTTTTCGTCAGGGGACAACAGATACACCTCTGCATTTTGTTGGTTTTATGGTATATTACCACTCCAAATAAAAACCTATCGGAACACGCTCATTTCTGATTTATCTCATCTTCAGCACCCAACTCAAGAATCATCCTGCCTATACGGGCGGCCTCCTCCCTTGCGTCCTGCGACTCATTGCACTTCATAAGCAACCTCCCTGATGGAAAAATTGTGGTTTCAAACTTGCGCCTAGCAATCAGAAGGGAGCCGTACTCTTCCGCAGTATAGCCATTAGCCCTGAGTTTTTCTGCAAGGGCACTGACCCTGAACTTGACGCCCTTCTTCGGGAGCGCTTCATAGGCGGTTCTTCCGCTGCAGAGTTTTACAATGTAAAAATCTAAATTTCTGTTGCATGACATACGGCATCTCTCACCATCGCTTCAATGTCGAGTTTTTTTTCTTCTGCCAGGATTTCACTAAGTTTGGATGCGGTGGCTGGCTTCGCAGGGACGATGGTGCAGCACATCCCCGGCTCCGTGGAAATTTCAAATGTGTCAGCTTCCCTTGCAATTCTTTCAATCTCAAGTTTATCCAGTCCGATGAGAGGTCGGAGGACATGATACCCCGCACTTTCATGCTCGGTAAAAATATTCTGGAGGGTCTGGGATGCGACCTGTCCGAGGGACTCTCCAGTAACAATGAATCTAGCGTCATACTTTTCTGCGAAAGCGCTGGCAACCCTGAACATCAGCCTCCTGCATAGCACACACTGAAACCTGCGAGTGCAGTGCCTTGCAATCTCTCCCTGATTCTTACCATGGGGCACAATGAATGCTGGAAAATGTGTTCCGGTTTTCTCCCGCAGTGTCCCGATAATCTTCACAAACTTTTCTGCTGGGCGTGTGTCAGTAAATGGCTGGTTATCCATGTGAACGGCTACCATTTCCCAGTTCTTTTTCAGCATGAGATAGAGCGCAGCCGGGGAATCAATTCCACCGGAAACGAGCGCAACTCCTTTCATACCTGCTCTTCAATGTTGATTCCGAGTTTCTCAGTGAGTTCCTTGTATCTGTTCCGGATAGTAACTTCCGTAACCCCAGCAACATCCGCCACTTCTCGCTGGGTTCTGCGTTCATTCGTGATGATTGAGGCAATGTAGATCGCGGCGGCAGCTACACCTGTTGGACCCCGCCCTGATGTGAGTTCCTTTTCCGTGGCATCCTGCAGAATTTTGAGGGCTTCGTTCTGGGTCTCGCCGCTCAGCTTGAGTGCGCAGATAAATCTTGGTATGTAGTCCTGGGGTTTGGTGGGCATCAGCTTGAGTTTCAGTTCCCGTGTCATGAAACGGTAGGTTCTTCCAATCTCCTTTCTTCCGACCCTGGAGCAGGACGCAATTTCATCAAGGGTTCTGGGCACCTCGCACTGGCGGCAGGCACCGTAAAGGGCTGCGGCCACGACACCCTCTATGCTCCTCCCGCGTATCAGGTTCTTGTTCACCGCCTTCCTGTAAATCATCGCTGCAGTTTCTCGGACATTTTTTGGAAGGTTGAGGGATGCCGACATTCTATCCAGTTCTTGGAGGGCAAATGAGAGATTGCGTTCAGTAGCATTTGAGACCCTGATCCTTCGCTGCCATTTCCTGAGGCGGTAAAGCTGGGCCCTGTTCTTCGTCGGAATGCTTTTGCCGTATGAATCCTTGTTCTTCCAGCCGATGTCCGTGGAGAGCCCCTTATCGTGAAGGGTATAGGTCATTGGAGCGCCGGTTCTGGCACGCTTTTCGCCCTGCTCCATGTCAAAGGCCCTCCACTCTGGTCCCTGGTCGATAATTCTGTCTGAAAGGACTGAGCCGCATTCATCACACACGAGTTCGCCATGGTCGTAGTCCTTAACTATGTGAGTGCTTCCGCAGTACGGGCACTTCCTTATTTCCTCTTCTTCTATTTTTTTCTTTTTGTCCACCATGTTCATCACCTGCGTACACAAACTTTCCGATGAGGGTTTGATTTGCAAGCGTTTTAGTTCCTTTTTCGGGCAGGACTTTTGCGTAAGGGCTGGAGACAGGCCCGAAGATTTTTGTAATCTTCCCGATCTTCCTTCCTCTTTCATCAAAAACGGTACGGGCTCGGGGCACTTCTGTGCACGATACGATAAGGGCACCACTTGTGGTGATTGTTTCGACGGTCCCAAGCTTAATCAGCAGCGATCACCCCTTTCATGAACCAAAACAGTGGGAAAGATGGATGACCATAAGCCAATTTATTCCTGGCGATTAAAATTCTTTTGGACATATTGGTAGGTGAAACCCAAAGTAGTATTTAAATTTTACTGTTATTTAAACTTATCTAAAGATTTTTAAACCCTTCGCCTCTGGATGCAAATGAACCACCCAATCCAGTTCATTTACCGCAATGTTACTGTCACATCAAGCATACAAATTCCATATATTTATATACTCTGAATAAGCTTTTACCATCATGATGGAACAGAATAGAAATCCCGGCAATGTCTCCCAGTCTGGTCCCCCACCTGCCCCTCAACCGCAGCCAGATTATGCATCACAGCCCTATCCCTATCAGCCCTACCAGCAACCACCACCCCAGCCACAGCCAAGGGGCAAGAGCAAAACCCTGCTCGTAGTTGTGGTTGTGGTGGTTGTGATTATTGTGGTTCTGACTGCAGTTGCTGCTGTGTTTTTGATGAATCTGATGAGGAACGCAATGAATGAAATCACCGGTGGTGATGGGGATGATGGAAATGATGGCAACAACCCTCCGCCTTCAAATCTGTCACCTCCGACAAATGTTTACCTCTATGCGGGCGATGGGTATGTCAGAATAAACTGGGACCCGGTGAGCAACGCAACTTCTTACAATCTATACTGGGGACTGGGCCCCAGTGTCTCCAAGCAAACGGGAACAAAAATTTCCAGTGTGCATAGTCCCTACAATCACACAGGACTGACAAACGGGCAGACATACTATTATGTTATTACATCTGTGAATGGGACAAGGGAGAGCAACGAGTCAGCTATGTTTTCCGCAACTCCCACGGGTCAGACATACGCAGAGGGGCCAATCATCATCCAGAGCGATTCCGACTTTACACCTGCAAAGGGGGTCGTCAGGGGTTCAGGCACACAGGGAGACCCGTACATAATTGAGGGCTGGAACATAGATGCGTCCAGAGCAAACACAAGTGAGTATCCGTACATAAAGGTGGGAATCCACATTACGGGCACAACCGCTCATTTCGTCATCCGTTCCTGCTATATCCACGATGCGGGGGACTATGGTTCAGGTGTCTCTCTCGGCTCCCTCAAAAATGGAAAAATCGAGGATTGCATGGTAACCAACTGCTCCTCAGGCATCTCCGTGGGTGCCTGCACTGACATCATGATTGAGAGGAATTCAATTGGTAATTGTGAGGAGGGAATCTCGCTCGGTGGCAGCGGTTACTCTTCAGCACGGATTCGCATCACGAATAACTCGATCTGGAATTGCACAGGCGCTGGCATTTACTTCCACTATCTCTATGATTCCGCTGCAGAACACAACCTTCTGATTAACACCACAAAGGGAATTTATGTGAGCGATTGCGAAAACTGTACGGTTGCATATAACGAGGTCACCCAAATGAGCTTCGAAGGAATCTCGGTCCATGCCTCCCTGGAAGGATACGGAAATAACACGATCGCATACAACAATGTGCACGACAACCAGGGCAACGGGATTGGGATTTACTCCGAAAACAATACCGTTGTTTCCAACAACTGCAGCAACAATGCAGGTTGCGGGATTATACTGGATAGGACTGTTGGAGGCCTTGACGCAAACTACAACCTTGTGATAGGGAACACGGCAAACAATAACATCCAGGATGGCATCCGTGTGTGTGCATACTGCACTGGCAATACGGTCGCAAATAACACCTGTTTCGGGAACAATGCGAACAATCAACAGTATGGCGATGGCACACCCTATTACTATGATATTTATATTGATGAACTTGGTAACACGGTCGAGGGTAATGCCTACGGGACAATCTATATCAGAACGCCCTGAGTTTCCGTGCGTTTCCGGGACTTGAAAACAATCCAGGCGCGGGGAAATAGGAGAGCAGGGAGAATTCCGATGGCCAGCAGGAGCGGGAGGAAATTACAGGACTCGCTAACAGGGTTTGATAGCGGATACCAGTCGCTCGCACCCGCACCGCCGTCTATTGGGTAAGCATCCGGTGTGCCCCAGCCATTTCCGTCCCAGTTGCTCCAGTAGTTGCCTTCCCGCAGTGTGTTGCTATACCAGATGTTGCCACCGGCATCGTCGTAGGCCTGGCAGTTGCCCGTAAGACCCTTAACTGCGCCGTTGTTGGCAATGAAATAATTGTGCAGGATATAGTTTGAACCGGAGTAATTTTTCAGGCAAATGCCATACTCCTTGTTCTCGCATAGCCAGTTGTATTTTATCTGGTTTGAATTTGAAGTTTCCAGATGGATGCCGCAGGTGTTTGCAGATGCATTGTTATTCAGGATTGCATTGGCGTCTCCATTTTGCAGGTAGAATCCGGACATGCTGGCGGTTGCACTGTTGTTTGATAGGGTATTGTGTGTGGCATACCACAGGTAAATTCCATACAGGGAATTCCCTGTTAAGGCGTTTCCTGTCACCGTGTTGTATCCGGAAAAACCGAGTTGAATCCCAGCACTTGCGTTGGAAATGTTCAGGTCAGCAATTGTCATGTTCGTGCAATTTGCAAGGATAACCTGTCCAGCATTTACCTGCACGGTTCCACCATTCTGGTTTTTATGGTAAAGCACTGGTTTACCATTCACAGTGTTTGTCGTATCGATTTCGTGGGAATTCCAGTTTACAACATCATACCCGTACACCAAAATTCCGCAATTTTCCATTTTGTTGCCTGTCAGGTGGTTGCTGTTCGTACAGTGCATGTAAATGCCCTCGGACCCAGATGCTAAAATAGTGTTGTGGAGAATGCTGTTGTTGTGTGAACCATAATACAGATAGAGGCCATGGTGATTGTTGGATAGGTTGTTGTTTGTGATGGTATTGTTTTCTGAAACCCACAGGTAGATGCTGTAGCTGTTACTGAACGCATTGTTCCCAGAGATAATGTTGTTCTCGGCGAGGTAGGCGTAAATTCCATACCTTGTGTTTGAAATGCTGTTATTCGCAACAGTGTTGGTTTTGCTTGAGTACTCGAGGGCGACACCGTATCCAGTGGTATTGAGTTCATTGGCACTTATTGTGTTCTCCGATGAGAACTGGAGTGTGATGCCGTAGGGACAGAGGGAAATGGTGTTGCTGGTGATTGTGTTGTTGCTGGAAAAACCGAGCTGTATTCCTGCAAATGTGTTTGAGAGAAGCAAACTGGATATTGTCATGTTTGTGCAGTTGGCAAGAATTATCTGCCCGGCATCGGAGGGCGCGGAACCCCCATTTTGATTTTTGTAATAGTATACTGGCTTACCGTTAACCGCATTTGTGGTCTCAATTTCATGTGTGTTCCACTGTGCGAGCGTGTTTCCGAATACAAAGAGTCCAGTGTTCCACATTGAGTTTGAGGATACTGTTACATTTTCGGTGCCCAACAATCCAATTCCCGTGTAAAGCACAGAGATGTTGTTAGAGGACACTGTGATGTTGGTGGAAAGCCGCAAGAAGATACCAAAGAGCTGGGCAGTGATCGTATTGTTTGTTATTGTTGTGTTGGTTGAGGAATCCAGGGCAATGCTGTAGTAGTTGCTTTCATACACAACATTGTCGGCAATGTTGAGATTGGTTGATGCTTGAAGGAGCATACCGATATGATTATTTGTAGCATTGTTGCCTTGAAGGATGCCATTTCGTGCATTAACGAGCGCAATGCCACAAGCATAAGGAAGAGCCCCGGTGTTCGTTGCATTCATCACCGTGCAGTTGCGGATCACGAAATGGGCATTTGTGTTTTCAATCCAGATGCAATAGCTTCCACCATAGGCATCAATTACCCAGTTTTCAATAATATACGGGTCCGCGGGTGTTCCAGAGCCACCTGTCACTCCGTTTGCGGCCGTAAATTCTCCATTGGTTGTTATATGAATCGGTGAATGAGTGGCCTTCGTTTCATCCAGGACATTTCTCTCAGTTTTTTGAGCGGCCACATGGTCATCTATTGAGAATGCACCAGCAATGCCCATCATAACGGAGGCAAGGAGCAAAATTGCCGGAATTCCGTTTTGGACAATCGTTTTCCAGCACCAGAGTCCTAAACTTGCTGTCTGTTTGTTTTCTAACATGTTCTCACCACCGGGCAAGGTGCTCAAATCAACACCAAAATAAATATGAAACTATATAAATTTAAGTGCGCTGCATCATCCCTGCTCATCGTTTTATAATCCGCATGATTTAAATAGCACAAAAGCATATGTGAATGCCGTGGAGGTATATGGAGATTTGAAGGATGGTTACATAGAATTCACACTCTGGCACGAAAGGTTGAGCGATCTGGTTGTTTACATGCGACCATTGAACTACCCTTGGCAGATTCTGTGGAAGGTCTGGAACACAAGCGAGGCTGTGAATGCAACGGTGACAATAAAGCGAGATCTGTTTGGAACGGATGGGAATGTTGAGGACATAGAGGCATTGATTCCACATGAGTATTTCTATGCCTGGAAGGACTGGGAGATAATCGTTTACGACATGGAGAAGGGGTGCGAAGGAAAGCTTGAGAGCGTTAAGCTGGAGTTTGGTGTTGCAACCAGGGTTGTATCTGGAGATACGGATAATGACGGGTTGAGTGATGCCTACGAGAGCGAAAAAATACCGGTGATTGCAATGGACAGTGTGAATCCAGGCACAACAATGTACTCTCAACCATTTTCACTTCCCCATTATACACACAATTGTGAGGTTGCAGTCGGATATGCTTCGTATTCTCCTCCAAATCCACCTCAAGACTGGCCAAAAGCGACGGTGAAACTCCAAAGGCAGGTTCCGAATACGGGAACATATCTCACTGTTGACAC
>JAOAJK010000028.1 GCA_026414225.1 Thermoplasmata archaeon | reverse complement strand
AGGCCGTAAACAGGATTTTCGTAGAATGTTGTGCCCTCCCAGTCCTCAAATTTCCCGTCTATAGTGATACCAGGATAAGCCATGAATGTAGAATATATCAGCAGGGGCAGGAGGAAGAACATGAAGAAAACGATTACCACGGTCCAGGTCTTTTTCACGCTTTCCGGCATTCCCTTTTTCTTTCTCAGCTTCCCGATATCGTATCTAAGCCCCACTCCATTTATGAGCCCTTCTCTCTGCGTGGGTACAAACCCGTTGATAAGCCCGTTGATCTTCCCGTAATGTAATCCTTTACCTGTGGCAACACCATTGATGAGTCCATTGATCTTCCCCTGCCTGGAAGGTAGAGCGCCACCATTGATCAATCCCTGGAGAATTTTTCCGTTGATTTTCCCGTTAATTTTTCCATTGATACGGCCGTTAATTTTCCCGTTCTTTTTTACAGGCACATCCTCTCCAAAAGGAGATTTCGACACCATTCCCTCCGGTGTGCGCACGATTTTTGTCTCCTTTTTCTCAATCGTAGAAATTGTTTTGAGGACTTCCTCTGCCTTCTCCGCATCCCCCATCTGTTTAAGGATTTCCGCCTTGGTTTTCAGGAGATCTGGATTTCTCGGCTGTTTTGCAAGCAGCGTCTCGTACCGCTCAAGCAGGTCAATCAGCACATCCCTCTTTCTCTTTCCACTCTCCCTTTCTGCAATGATTTCCAGGATTCTGCGTTTGTACACCTCGCCCTCTTTTGCAAGGGCAGCGGCTCTCTCGAAGCACTCGCAGGCCTCGCCATACCTGGAGAGTTTTGCCAGGATCTCTCCTTTTATTTCCCATGCCTTGGCTAGATCAGGTTGAATTCGGGTGAGTTCATCATAGTATCTGTAGGCCTCTTCCAGTTCCTCTGTTTCCCTGGTTTCAAACACGCTTTTATCACTCTCTCCCACCCTTTTCCAGCGTTCTTTAATATCCTTCGTGACCTTTCCGTTTCCATTGCCGTTTCCTCCGTTTAACCTTTCCAGATTTGATTTTATTTTTTCGGCGCATCTGATACCGATTCCGTTAATTTCGGCCAGTGCATCCTTGCTGATTTTGTTGAGAGCATCGTAGGTGCAGAGCCCCCGCTCCACAAGAATTTCTGCACGGTGGATTGAAATTTCGAGAAGCTGAGCGAGTTCCTCTGCAGTATAAGTTCGCATCAGTGTAGATATGGGTAAACAATTTTATCTCGGTTATTGCACGGGTTTTCCCTGTGCCCAACGAATTTACTTCAATCCGGGACAAAAAAATTACACAGATTCATGGCTGGAAATTCTTCATTTGCTTCTCCAGCTGTTTTCTCATCTTTCTATCGCTCATTATTCCCCTCGCGGCCCTCTTTGACATCTCATAGTATTTCAGCAGTTCCCGCACCTCCTTTGTGTCCACACCTGCACCTCTTGCAATTCTCAGAATCCGCGAGCCCTTTATTAGATTGGGATTTTCCAGCTCCTCATCAGTCATGGAGTCCATGATAACCTTGAACTTCTTCAACCTGGCCTGGGTTTCCTCGATCTGCTTGTTATCCAAGTTGCCACCGAGCGGGAGGAAGGAAATGAGCTTCTGCAGTGGCCCGATATTTGTCAGGTTTTCCATCTGTTCATACATGTCCTTCAGTGTAAACTTGCCTGCAATCATCTTCTTTGCCTGCTCCTCAATCTTTTCCTCGCTCCCTGTTTCCTTGATTTTCTCCAGCAGTGTTTGTAGGTCTCCCATCCCGAGCAACCTTGAGATGAATCTCGTCGGTTCGAAATCTTCAAGGTCGTCAATGTGCTCACCAACACCGATACATACAATCGGTGCCTGGGTTTCGGCAACAGCGCTCAGCGCACCGCCGCCCTTTGCCGAGCCATCAAGTTTCGTAATTATTACGCCAGTAATTCCTACCGCCTCATGAAACGCTTTCGCCTGCGGCCCTGCCTGCTGCCCAATGGTCGCATCTATTACCAGGAAAATCTCATCGGGTTTTGCAACTGCCGCCACCCTCTTTATCTCCTCAATCAAATCGCTTTCCAGCGCGTGGCGTCCCGAAGTATCAATGATTTTCACTTCGTAGTTCTGCATCTTTGCGAGCCCTTCCCGGACGATTTTCGGGGCCCGCGTTTCCCCCCTCTCTCCATAAAAGCCAGCATTTGTGGCGGTTGCAAGTTGCTGGAGCTGGTCATGGGCGGCAGGGCGGTGGACATCCCCTGCAATCAACGCGACATTTAGCCCGTGTTTCTGGAAATATTTTGCAAGCTTGCCACAGGTGGTGGTCTTTCCTTGACCGTAGAGGCCCACCATCATTATTGTCTGGCTTTTGAGTGAAATTTTCTTCGGGTGGCCGAGAATCCCCACGAGTTCCTCATAAATTATTTTTATCACATGTTCCCGCGGATTCACTCCTTCCGGTGGTTTCTCCTCAAGGGCCCTCTTCTCCACCGCCTTCGTTAGCCTGAGCACGAGCTTGACATTCACATCCGCCTGCAACA
Source organism: Thermoplasmata archaeon (assembly GCA_026414225.1). GTDB lineage: Archaea > Thermoplasmatota > Thermoplasmata > Lutacidiplasmatales > SKW197 > SKW197. The sequence goes on along the minus strand of JAOAJK010000028.1, from coordinate 16,178 downwards.
ATGCCCGCTGGATGTCCCTGACAATCTCCTTTATAAGTTCAGGATTAATCTCTCGCGCCATTCCTACTTTCTTCAGAACTTCACGGAGCGAATTCCCAAGGTTTTCCAATACCATGTTTTAGAAGATGGGGGAGGAGGATTTAAGCTTTTGTACCTCCGATGGCAACAAGGAGTTGGACAAAAAGTTAAATATGCACATACATTCAGGAGATCAGTTCGGAGTGGAAACCATGATGATAAGAAGCAAGGCACCGTTGCGGATAAGCTTTGGCGGCGGTGGGACCGATGTCTCGCCCTATATTGAAGAGAGGGGTGGATGTGTGCTGAGCAGCACGATCAATAAGTTTGCGTACGCGACACTGGTGCCCGTTGAAACTCCAGGTATTTCTGTTCAATCCCTCGATTATGATATTGTTGTCAAGTACGATACTGACAGAGACCTGGTTTTTAACGGTGAACTTGACCTCGTGAAAGCGGTGATACGGAGATTTATGACGGAGGAGGACCTGAAGCATAGGGGTGTGAAAATGTTCATCCATAGCGACGCCCCACCGGGTTCGGGGCTCGGGTCATCCTCCACAATGGCTGTCGCCCTCATCGGCGTTATGAAACACTGGAAACGAACCCCGATGACTGATTACGAAGTGGCAGAACTTGCCTATGAGATTGAGCGCAAGGACCTCAAAATTCCGGGTGGAAAGCAGGACCAGTATGCGGCCGCTTTTGGAGGGTTCAATTTCATTGAGTTCATGAAAGATGCCACAATTGTGAATCCTCTTAAAATTGAGCGGGAAACCCTGAATGAACTTGAATATAGATGTCTGCTCTGCTACACTGGGAAAACGCGGCTTTCAGGCAACATCTTGAACACCCAGATAAAAAACTATGCTGAAAAAAAGCCGGATGTCGTTGAGGCCCTGGATGAGACCAAGCGGCTCGCGTTAGAGATGAAGAAGGCATTGCTCACATCAAAACTTGACGACTTCGGCGAATTGATGCACGAGGCCTGGATGCACAAGAGGAAATTTGCAAACGGGATTACGAATCCGACAATAGATGGTCTGTATGAGGTTGCGAGAAAGAATGGGGCGATTGGAGGTAAGTTGCTGGGCGCGGGTGGTGGCGGCTACATCCTTTTCATCTGCAAATTTGATAAAAAACACGAGGTTGCGAGGGAACTGGAAAACCTCGGTGGCAAGGTGATTGATTTCAGTTTTGAATTCAAGGGCTTGCAGACCTGGAGCGTGTACCAGTACTGAGGTGAAACAATGATAGAAGAGATAGAGAGTATGATAAGGGAAAGTATCGGGGCAAAGCAAAAAATGCTGGAAATGCACGGAGGGACCATTGCGAAAATTGTGGAAGTGATGTGTAGCGCTATTGAGAATGGAGGCAAGGTTCTGTGGTGCGGGAATGGGGGAAGTGCAGCAGATGCCCAGCATCTCTCATGCGAACTTGTGAGCAAATTTTATGTTGACAGGGGGGCACTTGCATCAATTGCCCTGACTACCAATACCTCAATTCTCACTGCGGTCGCCAACGATTACGATTTCGACCGCGTCTTTGTAAGACAGGTGGAAGCACTTGGAAAAAAAGGAGATGTGCTGGTGGGGATAAGCACGAGCGGCAACTCCAAGAATGTGATCGCGGCAATGAAGAAGGCCAGGGAAATGGGAATTGCTACAGTTGGTTTCACAGGAGAAACTGGCGGCGCGATGAAGGACTGGTCAGACATCCTTTTGAATGTGCCGTCGAAGGACACGCCAAGAATCCAGGAGGCACACATAACCGCGGGGCACATCATCTGCTATTTGATAGAAAAACGGTTCGCTGGCAAATGATGGGAAACAACAAAGGGAATAAAAACTGGAAGGAGCTATTTTTTCTCTTCTGCCTTTGCACCCCATCTCCCGATATACACGATAGCCAGCACGCAGATGAAGGTCACGATTATAGCAGTCACTACAAACATTACCAATCCTCCCCAGTTTCCCTGGACAGCCCCGGCAGAGAGATTCACACCAGCAGTTGCAAAAGCTCCAAGAACCACCTGCGTCCACACCATACCTATCACGATCCCAAAAGCTGCACCTAGAGACGACGCCACCGTCTTTCTTATCTCTGACACGGTTACCTTCTCGGGTTTATCTCCCATTTAATCACCTTCTTGAGATTACTGCCATATCTGTTAAGTTATATTTATATCTATGCATTGTGTGTTGTCTGGCCGATATGCTTACAAGCGCTGGAAGGGTGAAAAGTAATGTTTAAATACAACCTGCATATAAGATTATATTTGCAGTTAAAACGGCGAATGGTGTGATACAATGAACACCATGCTTCAGTAACTGCAACAACACTTGTGATGCCGACTGCAAACCAAGTCGGTGATTGATGGAGATTTAAGAACCCCAGAGGGTATGCTCTGGCACTCTTAAATCTGACATAGGCATCTGGTACAGCAGGGACATGGGCTCTCTGTCGCCATTTCCTTGTTATGTCCCCAACAAATGCTCAATAAGATGTGCAGAACGCCGGTAACTCCGGTTGATCCTGCCGTCGGGCACCGCTATCGGAGTTGGACTAAGCCATGCGAGTCGAGGGCACCTCGCAAGAGGAGACCCGGCGCACGGCTCAGTAACACGCGGATAATCTACCCTGTGGTGGGGGATAACCTCGGGAAACTGAGGATAATACCCCATAGTGATTCTATGCTGGAATGCTTGAATCACGAAAGCTCCGGCGCCACAGGATGAGTCTGCGGCCTATCAGGTTGTAGTGGGTGTAACGGACCCACTAGCCTTCGACGGGTACGGGCTTTGAGAGAAGGAGCCCGGAGATGGATTCTGAGACACGAATCCAGGTCCTACGGGGTGCAGCAGGCGCGAAACTTTCACAATGCTGGCAACAGCGATGAGGCAACTCCGAGTGCCAACGCTTTGCGTTGGCTGTTCTCCTGCCTAAAAAGCAGGAGGAGTAAGGGCCGGGTAAGACGGGTGCCATCGAAAAGTTCGGTGAACTTTGAGGATTGCCGAACTTGTTCGGCACAAGCCGCCGCGGTAATACCCGCGGCCCGAGTGGTGCTCGTTATTATTGAGCCTAAAGAGTCCGTAGCCGGTCTGGTAAATCCATGGGTAAATCGGGCAGCTTAACTGTCCGAAGTCCGTGGAGACTGCTAGACTTGGGATCGGGAGAGGCGGAAGGAACTCCCGGGGTAGGGGTAAAATCCTGTAATCCTGGGGGGACCACCGGTGGCGAAGGCGTTCCGCTAGAACGAATCCGACGGTGAGGGACGAAGCCCTGGGGCGCAAACGGGATTAGATAGAACCCTTTCTTTGTGCTGGCAAAGAAGGCGTTCATGGAAAGAAACCAGACAATGGCTGGGTTCCTAAAAACCCCGGTAGTCCAGGGTGTAAACGCTGCAGACTTGGTGTTGGGTGTCCCACGAGGATACCCAGTGCCGGAGAGAAGTTGTTAAGTCTGCCGCTTGGGGAGTACAGTCGCAAGACCGAAACTTAAAGGAATTGGCGGGGGAGCACCGCAACGGGAGTAGCGTACGGTTTAATTGGATTCAACGCCGAAAAACTCACCAGGGGCGACGGACGCATGAAGGTCAGGCTGACGACCTTACCTGATTGTCCGAGAGGTGGTGCATGGCCGTCGTCAGTTCGTACCGTAGGGCGTTCTGTTAAGTCAGATAACGAACGAGACCCTCGCCCTTAATTGCCACCCCTTTCTCCGGAAAGGGAGCACATTAAGGGGACCGCTGGCGCTAAGCCAGAGGAAGGTGAGGTCTACGGTAGGTCAGTATGCCCCGAATCCCCTGGGCAACACGCGCGCTACAAAGGTCGGGACAATGGGATTCAAACCCGAGAGGGGGAGGCAATCCCGAAACCCGATCGTAGTTTGGATTGAGGGCTGTAATTCGCCCTCATGAAAATGGATTCCGTAGTAATCGCGGGTCAACATCCCGCGGTGAATATGCCCCTGCTCCTTGCACACACCGCCCGTCAAACCAATCGAGTTGGGTTCAAGTGAGGGTGTGTCAGTTTGGTACGCTCGAACTTGAGCTCAGCGAGAGGGGTTAAGTCGTAACAAGGTATCTGTAGGGGAACCTGCAGATGGATCACCTCCTACGAAAACCAAGGAGGCATGACAAGGAGCATGAGAGCCCGTGATGCAAATGTGCCAGGTGTCTATAAAAATGAATCAGACACAATTTTTTATTGTTTTTTCCGCAATGCGTTTAACTACAGATGGCAGGCTCTCCACATCCTTCACATCCTTTGACACTATGTCTTTAAACCTTTTCCAGTATGTCAGGTCCACGCTTACATCATTCGCAAGAAAAAGTTTTGATAACTGGAGGGTAAGGGAAAACCCTTTTCTATCCCAGTCAAGGAGGAGAATCACACTCCTGTGAGTTCTTGCAGTGTTTTCCACAAATGCAGGAAGAGATGTGCCAGTGTTCAGTACAAGGATCTCCCCCGCCACACCCAGCTCCCGGAGGGCACATTTATCCGTATCTCCTTCCACAACAATTGGCTGGGTCAGGTTTTCTTCTATCAACTCCTCAATGTATCTCTCCAGCAACTCAAGTTTTTTCGCTTCCAGCATTTTTGATACGCTCCTCCACGACCTTTTTAGTGAGTCCAGCAATTGCCACAATTTTTTCCCTTGCTCGATTGCCAGCAACTATTTCTATGTTTCCACAAGGCACCTCAAAGAATTCTGCCAGAAAGTTTACAAGGCAGCGGTTAGCCCGATCCCGAGATGCTGGGGCAACCACATGGACCTTAATGCACCGTCTCCACGCATCATAACCGGCAATTCTGTTTTCAGATGAGTTCGGGACCACGGCAACACGGAGCGAAACCCCTTTTTCTGTCTCTTCTAGATAGTTTGGTTTCACCGTTCACACCTTCTTCACAAATCTGCTAGCATCTGCATAGTGGGTTCTGTAGCAACTCTCACACATTCCATGGAAATTCTCACCGCTCAGTTTCCCGCATCTCCTGCACTCATACTTTATTTCCGTTTTACCGAGCTTTGGAAAGAAGAAATAGAGAATGCTAATGAGGATGATTGAAATAGAGAGGAAAAGGAGGAGGACTGCGGTGAAACCCGTGCCTTCAACGAGTGCATACCTGAGGATTATTAATCCCACTATGAGGGAGAGCACAAAAGAAACAATGCTCCTATTCTCCGGATTTTCTCTACTCCAGTTCATCGGGGTTGCACTCCTTTGTATCCTCCGGCCTTCCAAACGCGTCTCTTCGTGCAGCGATTGCAATCTTGGCAGCAAGTGCCCTGGAGAGCTTCCCGCGCTCAGATTTTACTCCGTGCTTTATTGAAGGGTGCTGGTATATCAGCCCGTGCTTCGGCATCTTTCCCCGCTTTCTGAGGTAACGAAAGAAGGCCTTCTCGGCACCTAGAATCTGGATTGTGCTTGAGGGGAGCATTGCAAGCTTTTTCAGGCTCCCCGTTTTCTCTATAAGTTTAGCTCCAATTATGGGCCCAGCAGTTTTCGACAGTTCTGGGGCATATTCGTCCATCACGGACTCAAGGTTTTTAGAGAGTTTTTCCCTGGTTTTCTGGATTTCGGCAACTAATTCAGCCAGTTTCTGGATATCTCCCAAATCCTTCTCCTCAAATTCTCCACCAGCAGAGTCCACAGTTATCCCAAGTTTTTCTGCAATTCTGTTTCTGTGGCCGTGCTCAGCAACGAGATGGGGGAAATCCTCCCTTTTCACGAGACCTTCGAGCTCAGGAAAATGATGGGCATACCAGTCGCAGAGCAACTCAAACACCAGGTTTTCCACGCGATTTAACATCTCGAGAGCCCTCACCCGCTGGATAATCTGAACATCTTTTCCAGTGTGCCGCATTTTTATCTTGGCCATCTCAGCGGTAGCATTCCTCAACAGGTCCTTCCCGTAGCCATATTTCTCTGGCGAGATTTCGGCAGGGTCCTGGATGTAGGGAATGCCCAGACGCGCAATTCTCCTGTCGGAGGTTGTAAGGTTTTCGAATTCACTCACAAGCAATCTTTCCTCCGGAAGCAATCTCCCTTCGCTGATTTCCAGCAGTTTTTTTGCAATCTTTTCATGATTCTTCGGAAATAGCTTGTATTTTACAACCTTCCCCCCGTCCAGAATAAAGATTCCAAACCAGGTTGTTTTTATGAGCATCAGACCTATATCGCAATGTTGTTATTATGGGTTTCGGATAGTTCTACCTGAATACGGCATCAAACCTGTTGCAGATTACCACGTTCTCTTTGACATCACTGAGTTCCACCACGCAATGAAGTTTTACCTTATGTTTGTGTGCCAGGTCTGTAAGGTCTTTCACAAATCCAATATATTTCTCGAAGTTCACCTTTATCTTCACCACATCGCATCCATCAATCACAATGTGCCGGATGCCAGAGGCGATAGCATTTTTGATGGCAAGGATGAAATCGGAATCAACTGTCTCAGGGCGGAGGGTTTTCACATCAGTAATATCCAGGTCAGTTATCCAGTAATACTCGGCCTTCCCGAAGAATTTCTCGAGTTTTTTCGGGTGCGTCCTGGTGATTACCAGCGCTCTCTCTCCAGGGGGGATTGAACTTGCAATCCGTTCAATTGAATCCGCCTTCCTGTAGTGGAGGAAGGTGATGGCGGCCTCGTTTTTTAATTCCATCTTTGGAGGAACCAACGGTTTGTCGAACATGGAGGTGAGCATTTTTCGTTTTTCCTCCTCAAAGAAAGAGGGGCGTATCTGGACAATCAGGGTGGAAGAGGTAGTTGCGGCTACATCTGCAACATCTTTCAGGAAGTGGGACACGGGCTCAAAACCGCACTTAACTGAGAGGTATTCAATGTCATCTATGAACACGGTTGCACCAGGATTTTCTCGCATGAAGTTGATGACGCTCTGGGTGAGCTCGAAATCCAGGCGGGCAGGATTTATTGCCTGCTCATCGCTGGTCTCCACATCTGTCACCCAAATCACCGGGAGTTTCTCAATTTTGAAAGTGCTACGGATGCTTGCCGGGGCTTTTCCTGTAATGCACAAGCCAGGTTTCTCGGTAGAGAGGAATCGCAGGACGCTGTAGCCAGAGAGATTATGGTCATCCTCGATAATGTAATTGTAGCCCCTCTCAATCCTGATAGGCAGTTCTTTAACCCCGTCCTTTGTTTCCAGTGCGGGAGTGAGTACCATTAACCTGTATTTTGTAATTGCATAACCGAACAGAATCGCGCTGATGCCGACCGAAAGGGAGGAGGGACTAGGTAACATCCCGGTTATTATCACGATTATATTTCCTACGAAGGGAATAATCACGGCGATTAAGAGTATTTTTGCCTGGCTTTTCTCAATCTTTGTCTTTGCCTGCTTTATTGATATCAGAAGCGAAATGAAACCAGCAATAAGGAAAGAATATGCAATTGCACAGTAGAGCCAGCCCAGAGGCGTCCAGTAGGAATCATACTTTCCGGGCAAACCCGGTACCTGGAAATATTCGGAAAAGTACCAGTAAGTCAGCGGATTGGTCTGCGAAATAACCTCAAATACGAGCACAAAACCTGCACAGAAGTAGATGACCCATTTCTTGTTGAGAATATTTCGCCAGATAGGTACAGCATTCGCGAGCAAAAAGAACGAAGGGCCCGTGAGAATCATTCCGATATACTTGAAATGATAGAACGCAAGCACCATCTCCATTTTCTCGGAGTACCAGTATCCCGCTTCGCCCAAGCACCAGATGAGCCCGCCCAGACAGAGAATCAGAAAATACCTGTTTTCCCTTCTTTTCGGATTTGCCCAGTAGCCTTTGTGAGTGACAACCGCCAGGATAATTGCGATTGAGAGATAGATAGTACCGTACAAGATGTATGTCGTGTTCATTGTTCCCCGGTAGTAGCAGGTTCAGGGGATATTAAATGATTTTGGTGCTCCGGCAGGATTTGTATTATCAACCCACCTCGTGAACAACGGGAGCCAGGCAAGAAAACGCAATCTATATATCCCTCCGAGATGATTTATCTCTCGTGCCTGGAGTTGGCGGATGGCTGACGGTGGCTGCCCTTCTCTGGGAGGGCTGGGAAAAGCGGTATCGGAAAAAACCCTGATGGTCTTTCTTCCGTGGATGCTTTTCCTTGCCAGCCCAAGAAAAGGCTTCCGCTGAGGAAAGTCCCCACTCCATCAGCAGGGCCGAGAGGCGCAAGCCTCTATGCCGAGAGGCATGGTAAAGGTGCAGAAAAGCCACAGCCAGTTCATTTTCGCGGCTTTTGCCGTGAAAAATCTGTGAACCCCTGAGGGTGAGAAAAAGGACTGGATATGGTGAAACTACCTTCCCGGCTGGAGCAAGCCCAAAGGTGCGGAATGAGTTGCTGGGGACCGCAAAGTGGGGCGCAGAGTCGAATGCCATCAGAACAGAATGGGGCTTACTACCAACACCAGGCACACTAAAACAATCCCCTTATTTTCCCGCCTTCGTCTATGTCCATTTCAAACGCAGCTGGTTTTCTGGGTAATCCGGGCATCAGCGAGATTTCTCCAGTCAAAGGCACGACAAAACCGCCACCAGCAGAAATTCTGAGATCTCTGACAGTAATCTTGAAGTTCTTCGGTCTTCCGATGAGGGTCGCATCATCACTCAAAGAGTACTGGGTTTTGGCCATGCACACCGCCAGCTTTCCGAAGCCGTGCTCCTCCGCTCTTCCAATTGCCTCCTCTGCCTCAACCGTATAGGAGACGCTCTTTGCTCCGTAAATCCTCGTAGCAATTGCCTCGATTTTTTCCTTGATCGGGAGGTCTAACGAATAGAGAAATCTGAATTTGTTACCCCTCTTTATCACTTCCACCACCTTACGGGCGAGGTCCAGGCCCCCTGTGCCCCCCCGCTCTGCCACATCCGAGATCGCTGCGGGGATGCCAGCGCTTTCGCACAGGCCGAGAATTTCGTCCAGTTCTCTTTGACTATCCCCGTGGAACCTGTTTATGGCGACCACGGCGGGCACGCCAAACATCTGGATGTTTTCCAGGTGCTTTGATAAGTTTGCAAATCCCCTTTTGATTGCCTCTATGTTTTCACTGGCCAGTTCCCTTTTGCCCACGCCCCCGTGCCATTTCAGGGCCCTTGCGGTGACCACAACAACCACCGCATCCGGTGCAAAACCACCGGTTCTGCACACAATGTTAAAGAATTTCTCAGCCCCGAGGTCAGATCCGAAGCCAGCTTCGGTCACAAAGTAATCCGCAAGCTTAAGCCCCAGCGTCGTGGAAATTATGCTGCTTGAGCCAGTGGCAATATTCGCAAACGGTCCCCCATGGACGAATGCAGGCACATGTTCTATGGTTTGCACAAGGTTTGGCTTTATTGCGTCCTTCAAGACCAGGGCCATCGCACCCACGGCTTTCAGATCGCGGGCAGAAACTGGCTTATCATCCATCGTGTAGCCCACAATTATCTTTCCAAGCCGCTCCTTCAGGTCGGCGAGGTCCTTTGAGAGGCAGAGCACAGCCATTACCTCACTGGCAGCGGTGATGTCAAAACAATCTTCACGCGGAATTCCCCCAAGTTTTCCGCCGAGTCCGACGACCACATGCCGCAGGGATCTATCGTTCATGTCAAGGACTCTGTGAAGCATTATCTTTCTTGGGTCGATTCCATGCGGGTTGCCATAATGCAGCGAGTTGTCCACGAGGGCACAGAGCAAGTTATTGGCGGCACCAACTGCGTGGATGTCGCCAGTGAAGTGGAGGTTGATATCCTCCATCGGAAGCACCTGCGAGTAACCCGCACCTGCAGCCCCTCCTTTCACACCAAAAACTGGCCCGAGTGATGGTTCCCTTATACCCAGCATTGCCCTGTGCCCGAGTTTTGCAAGCGACTGGGCAAGCCCGATTGTGGTCGTGGTTTTGCCTTCGCCGGCAGGAGTAGGGTTAATCGTGGTAACCAAGATGAGCTTGCCACTCTGCTTCGTTTTTAATCTTTCAAAAATTCGCAGGTTCACCTTACCTATATATTTTCCATATGGCTCGAGAAATTCCACATCGATACCAGCAATTTCCGCAACTTCCGTTATCGGCAGAAGTTTTGCATTCTGGGCAATCTCAACATTAGAAAGTGGAGACATGGTAATACCTTAAAGTAAGTCAAACCATTTAGTGACCACCAGTTCCCGCTCAAAGGTTTTTACATCCCTGGTTTCAAGGGTGCCAGGCTCAAGGTAAAGTACCCCTATTGCTTGCGAGAGGGCGATTCTATCCCGCAAACTCTGGAGAAATCTGAGGGCCTGGGAGTAGGAGGTGTTGGAGATTATGTATTCAATCCCGGAAATAAACACCACACTATTCTTGTTGCTGATTATAAAGTCCTTGATATCGCTGTACAGTCCTGCAAGATTTGTTGGCTGGACCGCATAGTCGTACTCCTTCCTATCCGCTCCGGTGAGCCAGAGAAAACGGGTGTCTATTCCGAAATTTTTCTTTATGTGTTCTGGAAATTCCCGTGTAACGCAAAGTGTTGGATAACCGGCCGCTATAAACTTTTTCAAGCCCTTATAAAGTTTGGCCACATCGTTTCCCTCATAAAGATAGAAGATTCCTGTTTCGCTGATTCCGATCTTTTCACCAGCCGGGGGGACGAGCGGAACTGCATGAGATACTGGGGATAGTGCTGGTGATGTGCGGGAAATCTCCCTTGCATAGTATTTCCCATTTTCTTCAACGCATTCAAATGGAATTTTCTGGATTTCGGAGATTATCCCTGCAATTGCACCAAGCGTGAAGTTTAGCTCCGTATTCAGTTCCTGGAACTGGAGTTCCAGCACACTGCCTGAAATTTTCCGAATCTGCACCTTGCATATGCCTGTCTGCTCCATTAGCTCTGCGACTGTCTTCGGCACCTCATCAAAGGTCGTGACAAGATCAATCCCCGCGAGCACTGACTTTCCGCACCTTAAACCGAACCTGTACATGATTTCTCTTGCCACTTCTACATCTATCTCCAGATTTATCTCATCCGCAAGGTCTTTTATCGCGTCCGCAGGCACACTTATTAACTGAACCGGCATTTTTCTACCTCCTCAGAAGCATGCTGCCTATTTGGGTGAACGCCTCGTTCACATTCGCTCCTGTTTTCGCACTCGTGATAAAATAGGGCATTCCCCGTGCGGTTGCAAAACTCTCTATTTCCTCCAAACTCACCTGCCAGTCGGGCAGGTCGGATTTGTTTGCGAGCAATATCGATGGCACCTTCCCAACAGTATTTTGTAATGAAGTCATCCAGGGCTCCAGTTTCTCAAAAGTGTCCCTTCTCGTAAGGTCAAAAACAAAGAGTGCCCCTTCAGTACCGGAGTAATGGCCCTTGTGGAGATCGTCGTGATACCGCTGCCCCAGGATGTCCCAGATTATGAGAATCACCTCGTCTTCTCCGAACATGACCGATTTCTTCGAAATCCTTGCACCTATGGTCTGGATGTAGGTCTCATTGAAGGTGTTGTATACAAATCTCTGAATTAGCGCTGTCTTGCCCACTGCACCTTCTCCGAGCAGTGCAATCTTCTTGATCTCTCTCATACTGTCAGCCGAATGAATACCCTGATAAAAAACTTTTTGGAAAAGGGCCGAATTTTACCCAGTACCCTAAGGGAAAGTATTTAATACCCTTTGCTTTTAGTTTGGAGCATGGCGATATGGCAGGGTTTACCAAAGCGGAGAAAAACAGGTGCGCGGATCAGGTATGCGAGGAAGAAGAGAAAGTTCGAAATCTCCAGAGAGAGACAGTATGCAATTGTGGGCACCCATAAGGTGAAGTTCTACAGAACGCGGGGTGCAAACCGGAAAATCAGGTTGCTGGGTGTTGCCTTTGCGAATGTGGTTAATCCCGAGACGAAGGAAATAAAGAAGGTGAAAGTGCTCGGGGTGATTGAAAACCCCGCAAACCCCCACTATGTCCAGAGAAATATCGTAACCAAGGGCGCCAAAATCCAGACGGAAATTGGGGTTGCCAGGGTGGTATCGAGAACTGGACAGCATGGAGTCGTGAACGCAATTCTAATCAAATGATTCCCATGCTCAGGGAAAAGAAAGGGTTTTTGGTGGTCTACCCTGAGTACATTGATGCGGGGCTCAGCAGAAATGAGGGGAGAAAACTCAAAAGGGAGCTGTGTATCCAGAATCCAACAGTAGATAACATCGCCCATGCCCTCAAGAAGCTTAAAATCGAGCACGAGGTTGAGAAAGACAAGCATTATCCCTCCGATGCCTACCGGAAGCGCGGGAGGGTGCTCGTGAAAAAAACGGGGAGCAAACTTGAAATACTGGTAAAGATTGCAAAGGTGTTGAGGAGTTGAGATGCACACATTCTTCTTTGTAGGGACCGCGGGCGCAGGTAAATCCTCACTTGTTGCTGCATTCCAGCAATGGTTAGATATCCAGAAGTATGATTCAATTATTGTGAATCTCGACCCCGGTGCAGAGGTCCTGAAATATGCCCCGGACATTGACATCAGGGAGTGGATAAGCATAGATGAAATTATGCGGGAGCATGAGCTCGGACCGAACGGGGCCCAGATTGTAGCTGCGGACATGCTCGCAATGAATGTGCCTGAGGTGAGAAACTACATTGAGAAATACGGTGCTGACTATGTGCTCGTGGACACTCCCGGCCAGATAGAACTCTTTGCCTTCAGGGAAGCCAGCAAACATGTGGCTGATGGGCTTTCATCCGGGCATTCATTACTCGTTTACCTTCTTGACCCTACACTTGCAAAAACGCCCACTGGACTTGTTTCGCTGCTGATGCTTGGAGCCACAATTCAATACAGATTCAGATACCCGCTCGTGAATGTGCTGAGCAAGTGCGATCTCCTGAGCACGGAAGAAATTGAAAAGGTGGTTTCCTGGTGCGAGGAGCCTTACCGCCTCTACGAGGCAATTAGCAGGGATGCAAGGGTGGACGAGATTCTTGTAAACACCGAGTTCTTTAAGAGTCTCGAGAACCTGGGCGTCTTCTCAAAAATCATTCCCACATCTAGCATTGACCTCACAGGAATGGAAGATGTATTCAACACCCTCCAGCAGGTCTACATGGGAGGAGACGACTTTGATTGAGAGCCCGTTGCGAGAATTCTGTAGCCAGTGATGAGGGCGGGAAGCAGAATCACAATGGCCGCAAGGAGGTAGATATACTCCGAGGGAAGGGTAGAGAGACCGTAGAAAAAAAGCACGGAAAAGAGTGCACTTGTGATTGCGGTGCCTGAGACCACGATATAAAATACTGTCGCAGATTCCATCTTCAGAATTTTTCCAAGCACGGTGGTAACCAGTGGACCGAAGCCCTGAAGGGGAACCAGATGGAAGAGAAACAGAAATAGTTTCCAGTCATTCCTGAAATGGCGGTTGAGCTTCAAAGTAAATTTATTCACCATGTTGCGGACAGCCCCTATTTTTAGCACCGTATTGTACTGAAAAATCACAACGAGGGAGATGAGGGCATCCAGAAATACTGAAAGTGCCGTGGTAAAACCTACTGCAAAACCGATTCCATACATGCGAAGAAGGGCAACTGAGCCGAGAATCATGCCTTCCTTTGGCACAATGCTAACAATGTATAGGAAGGAGAGGATGAGGATGCTTGCTGCCTCGGCTCTGAGGAGCAGAAAGAGGCAGAGTATAAACAGCAGAAACACGATGCAAACCAGTGCGGTTCTTGGCTCAAGCACCTGGCTTTTTCTTGGTTTTTTCCCGTTCATCGAGTTCCTTCCATGTGACATATGCCCTCTGGATCGCGGTTATATGCCCCATCACCGCGAAGAAGAGCATTACAAGTTCGAGGAATGTGAATGTGTGTGTGTGTCCATAAAGGGTAAGTTCCAGCCCGAAATAGTTCTGGTAGGGGTTGGTGAGAAGGGTGCACTGAATCCAGGGTGCAAGCACCAGAATTATCAATCTGTCTGCCCTCGAGAGAAAGCCCGTATATTTTCGTCCGCAGCCAACCGCTTGGGCCTGGGTGCCCATGTAACTTGCAAACAGCACACCCACGACAGCAAGCAACCCTATGACAGGGGAACATAAACCTGTGAGCATCACCCCTCCGATTATAAAGAAGTCAGCATATCTATCCAGAACATGGTCCAGAAAATCTCCGCGCCTGCTCGCCTTCCTGCTCATCCTGGCAATCTTTCCATCCAGAACATCAAAGAAACCGTTGAGGAAAATAAACAGGGACGCAAGGTTGAGAAAATACACATTTATACGGACTAGAATGAATGCGATGAGGGCGAAAATTGAGCAAACAAAAGCTATAACTGTCATTGTGTTTGGGTCCGTGTTTTCAAAGTGTTTCGCAATCTTTGAGAGGTAAGGGTCTACCTTTTTTCTGTAGTTTTCTAACATTTTCCTTCCTCGCAACCAGATTGAGGAAATCTTCACTCCAGTTTATCCTGCCTGGCGGGGATGTCCACTCGCCATCAATTACCTTGATTATGGTTCCTGCCACCGCATCTGGCGTTGTGTTTGTGGTGTCTATTTCAGAGACGGGCTTTCCAATCTCCAATGCCTCAATCAGTATTAAATCTATTGCTTCCGCCTCTACATTCTCCCAGATTTTCTGGACCCTCCATCGCTTTCTCCTTAAGCGGGTGCAGAGCACCGACGGTGCACACCGCAGCACCACAATCTGGGTGACGCAGGGAATTAGATGGGAGAGGTGCCCCTCAACCACTACAACCTCCCTCTTTGCTTTGCTGCACTCTCTGGCTATCCCATCTGCAAGAATCTCAATATCCAGTTCAAAGGAATCTTCTTTTTTGATATACCTTCCGAGGGCCCCGCAACTTCTTGCAAACCTCCGGATGTTAATGGTGTGAAGTCCCATTTTCCGCAATTCCCTCGCAACTGAGGTCTTTCCAGTGCCTGGCGTTCCCGTTAGTGCGAGTACTCTCAGCCCTATCCCCCCCTTATTTCCATTTCAATCTTTCTCCTGCATTCCTGGACTTTCTCCTTTGAGATAAGAGGCAGCAGGGCAGGTACAATATATTTTTCAACAACCATTGCCATGTCAGAGTTTGTGAGTTTATCATGCGTGAGACCTGCCTTGGCTACTGCTTTTCTGGTAATTATTTCTGCCAGAAATGGTCCAATGTATTCCTCGATAGTTTTCTGTGTCTTTTCAATTAACCCTGCAGGCATTTTATCAAGTGTGTCTGGTAAAGATATAACTTATATAACCGTTTTGAAACAGGAGTGTGGGCTTTAAAAAATCTTAAATATGTTGGAGTTGATATGGATATGATTGTTATGCCTGAAGAAGAGAATATGGATGAAATGAACCGTGCGCTGGCCGAATTTACAAAGATTCCGGGTGTTGGACTTTCAAAAGCAAAGAAGCTTTACGAGGTGGGTTACAGAACGGTTGAGGATTTGAAAAAGGCCTCATTTGAGGAACTTGCGGGCATAAAGGGTATTGGAGAGAGCAGGGCAACATTGATCAAGAACTATTTTGCGGAGCTTGAGGAGAAGGCGAAAAAGGGTGAAGAAGAAAAGCCAGCAGAGGTGAAGGCTCCCGAGGAGGAAAAGATTGAAGAAGCGGCCGCGGAGGCAGAAGAAATTAAGCCAGAAGTCACTGTTGAGGAAGGAAAAAAGGAGGAGAAAGCGGGGACTGAGGTTCCTGAAGAGAAAGAGGGAGAGGTAGCCGAGGAGGAAGAGAAAGAAGTGACCGAAACAGAGGAAGAGATCGCGAAGATGGAGAAGGAACTGGAGGAAGTTGAGAAGGTACTCGAAACCACGAAAGGGAAAGAAGCCAAAATTGTTTTTGAGAAGAAGGTGAGATCCAGGGAAGGTTTAATCAACGGGTTGAGGGCAAAGCCAGCAAGGAAGAAAGCCAGGAAGATGCCCACCGCGATGAGAATCGGTGCGGCTTTTCTTGCCCTGATATTGATTTTCTCATCCATTTTTGTGCTGTGGTATGCATTCCAACCCTCGGGCAGAATCAGGGTTGATGGGAACATTGAGGACTGGGAAGGCATCACGAGATACACCGACCAGGTGCCAGTATTCAACATTGACATAAACCTGAACGAGTACAGTGTGTACTATGAAAACGACCGGGTTTACTTCTACGGAAGGGTCTCCGGTAGTTTGTTCAACGGTGCCAATGATGGGTATGATGCACTCGTGAT
>JAOAJK010000027.1 GCA_026414225.1 Thermoplasmata archaeon | reverse complement strand
TCAAGATATTTTTCTATCTGGCTATCATATGTGAGTTCGGATGGACTTCCTGTTTTCACTTAACTTTTGACACCCTCCATTCTCAGATAAATATAAATAACTCCACAGCGATATGGATAGCATGTACGGGGTTAATTCTAAAAATATAACTACGCTGGGTGTGTTGATTGTATGTGCAATGCTGTTGACTGTGCCATCTATCTTCCTTGCGGAGAAGATGGGTAAACCCCCACTGAAGGTAGGTATTGCAAAGTCAAGTGATAAACAGCATACTTTGTGTCTCGTGATGGGCAACTTTGTGCCAGGGAAGGAACTGACCCAAATCCCTCCAGAATTGCAGAAAACAGAGACAGAGGATTATGATTACTATATATTACAGTTTAAGGGACCCGTTGACCAGAAATGGAAAGAGGACATAGAGAAAGAAGGGGTAGTTCTGCATGACTACCTTCCAAACGACGCGTTCATAGCTAGCATGAACAGAGAAATTGTTAATTCAGTATTTTCAAAGGAATATGTGAACTATATTGGAATATACCAGCCCTATTATAAAGTGCTGGTTGACAGATATACTGGCTCTACACAGTTGCACATATGGGTATTTTCAAAGGAAAAAATACCGAACATAGCTCAGGAGCTGAGAAAGATAGGGTTCAAGGAAGTAAAAATTTTTGATGAAGAAAGAATTAGTGCTAAAGGAACATACCTTCAGGTCATAGAGGCGGCAAAGATTGCAGAAGTGAAATTTGTTGAGAAGTACATCCCACCAAAAATTTTGAATGATTTGAGCTCGCATTATGCAATCAGGGCAAGAGATGCCTGGAGCATGAACCGTTCTGGCCTTCCAGCAAACATAAACGGAAGTGCGATATGTGCAGCTGTATTGGATACAGGTTTCGGTTCCACCACTTCCAATACAGATAGAAATGATCCAACCAAGGTGCATTATGACTTTTTCCAGACATACTCGGGAGGCGCCCCTACTGGCAATTCAAGAGTCGTTGCAATTCTAGATACTGCGGGCGATGGCAATACTGGTGACCTCTACTCTGGACATGGGACACACTGCGCTGGTAGCGTACTCGGAAATGGATTCCGAAGCGGAAGCAACCCCATGAACAACATATATGATAATTCGTATGCTGGAATGGCACCGCAGGCAAAGCTTATTTTCCAGGCAGGTGGAACAACGAATGATGGTTTAAGCTTCACCTTTTCTACAGCTCTAACAAACGCCAGAGATACTGCAATCAGCAATGGATACTACTTGAATGTGCACAGCAACTCATGGGGTTCATCCCAGTTTGGACCATATCAGGGTGATTCTATAAGCGGAGATACCTTTATGTGGAACAACAGATATGTGCTAGTGACTACATCAGCAGGAAACGATGGTCCAGGATATCGCTCGGTTGGTTTGCCAGCGACTGCAAAGAATTTGCTTACGGTGGGCGCAGCTCAAAGCTTAAGACAAGCAAAGGATGTAGAAGATGTAAGTACATTTGACCTGGAAACGAGCTTCAGTTCGAGGGGACCCACCACTGACTTACGCATAAAGCCGGATATTACAGCTGTAGGTTCTTATGTGATATCAACAAAGTCACCTGTGGCTGCTGAAGGACTGTATGGGGGCGTGGGTGAATACTACGAGTACTGTTCTGGCACATCAATGAGCAATCCAGTTGCCGCAGGTGCCGCAGTGCTTGTTTATGATTATTTCTACAAAGTTCAAGGAATTCCGCAGAACCAGATTTCTGCATCTCTTGTGAAGGCTATGTTAATAAATGGAGCAAGGGATATGGGTTATGGGGTCCCGAGTTACATACAGGGTTGGGGAATGGTAGATATTGAGAACACACTATTCCCGAAACCACCTAGAAGTTTCAGGTATGTAGATAACACCACTGGGTTAAGTACGGGTGGCTCTGCCCAATATCAATATACAGTTGCATCTTCCACAGAACCATTGAAAATAACTCTTGTATGGACTGACTATCCTGGTGCGAACAATGCAAATCCTGCATTGGTAAATGATCTCAACCTTGTTGTTACGGACCCAAATGGCAACACCTATTACGGTAACTACTTCAGCAATTCTTGGAGTGTACCGAACCCCACAGGAACGAATAACTGGGATACAGGGTCAGGGACCGCTCGGGATGATGATAGAAACAATGTGGAATGTGTCTATGTCCGGAACCCAGCACAAGGAACTTGGACAATCAATGTGACCGCTAGAACTGTACCAAATGGTCCCCAGCCATTCTCACTCGTTGTTTCTGGAGATTTCGGAAGAAGCGAGGCCTACAGGGTCTTCCTTACCACAAAGGATGACTACAACAGGAACATCACCCAAGACCAGATGTATTATGTGCTTCCAGGAATGAGATTTAACTTTACATTTAACATCACAAACTTTGGGACAAACGCGGACACCTACACCTTGACATCTTATGCCCCTTCTGGGTACACCGTCCAATTCAGCCAGAGCAATGTTGCCCTTGCCGCTGGGGAGACGAGACAGATATATACTACAGTAACAGTGCCTGCCAGCGAGACCAAAACACTGCGACAGGTGATGATAAATGCTAGTTCTGGAAATGCAAGGGACTCACTGACCCTCAGGCTCTTTGTCCACACTGACTGGATTCCTTCTTTCAAAAAGGTAACAAACACTTCCAACCAGCCAGAAGTTGATTTTGATGTGGCGGTAAACTCAACTAATCCCAATGACATATGGATGGTATATGTGGCACCTGTACCCACTTCCTCGTTAAACCCATCAAATGCGGTTCCTCAAGTGTTTGCTATTCGTTCTCAAGACGGAGGATATACTTGGGGAAGCCCGACCCAGCTTTCGACCAGCACAACCACTGACCAAAAACATTCGCCAAAAATCTCAATTCAGTCTTCCACAGGTAAAGTGGCTTTCGTGTGGGTAGAGCAATCGCGAAACCTTGCCGCAAACAACTACGGACAGAATTTCCTGATGTTCCGTCTTTGGACTGGTACCGCATTCAACACCCCAGTAACAATCAGAAGCTTGACAGACACCGCAAACCCGTATGTAGATAACAACGGACAAATCTATATTTTTGTTAGCCCTTGCGTCATCCTTGAAAGCACTACGAACTATATTAAAGTTTTCTATCAATACTCACAATACACATATACTGGTGGTAGTCTTTCTGGAGTGACCATAAATCTCCAATGGCACTACTCAACTAACGACGGAGCCACATGGAGCGCTGTTGCGACACTAACAGGAAGTGTGACCGATGACGCAGGCCACACAGACAGCAGGGGATACTACCCAGAGGTAACGGAGTGGAACGGAAGGATATATCTGGTGTATTATAAACTTGATGGGACAACTAGCTACAGAGATATTTATTATATGTACTCGTCTGTTGGCACCACAACTTGGTCCGGTGAGATTTCTCTTGAAACAAATGCAAATAATGGAGTTAACCAAGATATGTTTCCAGTTGTTTTTAGTGCTGGCGGTAAGCTCTGGATAGCCTGGAGTTCCTGGCGGAACAAGGGTGGGTGGAGCATTGTGCTGAAAAACACTACTGCAAACCCGCCCACAGCTGCTTCCTCATGGAGTTCAGCCATAGTACTTCCAATACTTTCTGAAATGTCCGGCGGCTATTACGATAAGGCAAGCAGCATGCAGTGGGCTGTCGGAAAGGTCAGCGTGGTAAATACCTCAGATGGTTTTTATGTAACTTACCCTGTAAATGAGACAATTAATCCTTGGAAGACCTCCCACATGAAGATGATATACAGTCCAAATGATTCCTTTACATCCCTTACCTACTATGACCTCAGGACTTTTGCAGGTGGAGGACCATTTGCAAAACTCGTGAAGAACGCGAATGACAAGAATGTAATGGCATTTTACACATTGACGGACAATAGTTATCAGACAGACATAGTTTACACAAAGGTTTCAAAACCCTACTCCCTAACGCTTCGCCCAGGATGGAATCTTGTATCCTCTCCGCTTGAGAGCAATACAATGTACGCGTCACTTATCGGGAAACAGTTAAGTGCTGGGGAGAAGGTAAGATGGTACAATGCGTTTACGAAAACCTATGAATCGGAGTATGTAGTCGGCACTGCCTCAAATAACACTTTTCTCCCGGATGACTATGCCTTCTGGGTCAATGTTAGTGCACAGAAAACCATAACTTTGAACGGAAGCGTGCCCGATTCCTGGGTCGAAAGGAGTGTCTATCTGTCTCAGGGATATAACCAGATCGGCTGGACATCGCTCACAAATCTCACAACCACCGCATGGAACCTGACAAACTCAACCAATACAGCAGGTGAAATCAGGATAATTTCCAGATGGAACGCAAGCGCCCAGATGACAAACACGACTGATGTGTTCTATCTCTCGCTCCAGAAGTACAACTTTGTGATTGAGCCAGGTAGAGGATACTGGGTCTGGACAAACACTGCCACAACCCTACGATACAGACCGTGAGGTGAAAAAATGCCAGAAAATGAGAAAACAGAAATGGAAGTGATTGCTGAATTCACGAAGATTCCAGGGCTTGGCCTAATCAAAGCAAAGAAGCTGTATGAGACGGGCTACAAAACCATGGATGACCTGAAAAAGGCCTCGTTTGAAGAACTGGCAAAAATTGATGGTATCGGCGAGAGCCGGGCAACGCTTATCAAGAATTACTTCATAGAACTTGCCGAAAAAGAGAGGAAGGAGGCAAGCGTGGAGCCCGCTGAAACAAAGGAGACCGCAACGGAGTCCGGAGAAAATGTTGAGGCCGCAGGAGTCACGGAAGAAAAAACGGAGAAGCCAGAGGAAGATAAAGAAGAGATTGCAACGATGGAATCCCAGATTGAGGAGATGAAGGAATTGGTTGTGAAATCAAAGGAAACAAGGGTAGAGCCACCAGTAAACGGCAACGGCAGAAGAGAAAATGGACTCATCAATGGAATTTCTCCGAAGAAAAACTATCAACCGCGGAAGAGAAAACCAGACACTGTGATGAAGTATGTCGCAGTCGGCCTTATCTCGGTGCTGGTGCTTGCCTCAATAATTACGATCTGGTATGCGTTCCTGCCAGAGAGCCCGATTTCGGTCGATGGTCGGATAGACGACTGGCGGGGAATCGCCACATACAGAGAAAATCCGTCTGGATCTATGGGGAACATTGATATAGTGGAATACGGAATGCTGTTCGAGGAAAAACGAGTCAACTTCTTTGCCAGAACACAGGGTGAGATTTTCAGCACAAGTAACGGCGTGGATGCGTTCAGGATCTTCATTGATGCTGACTCCGCAGCAAACACTGGCTATCAGTACAAAGGGCTTGGGGCTGAATACAAGATAGAGGTCTCAGGTTGGGATGGTGTGATCCACACCGCCAACCTTCAAAAATTTAACACAGAGGCCAACCCCATGAACTACAGTGCCTGGGAGAACGCCGGGGAAGTAAGGGTTGAAAAAGGCACAAACATTGTTGAGGGCTACATAAAGATGTCTGGTTTATCTAATTCCCGAGCGGTATTTGTGATGACGCACTATGAAGGCGGAAACCTTGCAGAGAAGGTCTGCGGAGCACCCGCAACACCCAAACATGGTTCTCTATCAGTTTCTCAGCGATACATCGGTGGAGATGTTGTGAACGCAGGTGATGAAGTCCTTGAGATCAAGCTCGTGGCGAGAGGTGGCGATGTCTGTGTCAACTCGATCGCAGTAGAAAACGCGGATGTCTCGCTTCCAAAGACCGTGCTTGCGAAGGATGAGGAGATAGTGGTGAGGGCAACATCTAAAAGTTTGAGTGCAGGTCAGGGCTACCAGTTCAAAATAACCCAGATTGGCACGGAAGCCCCTTATCTGATAGCCGGGAGTGGAGGCACCGCCTACTTCGGAAGTTTGCCTGCAGGCATAGTAATAGAAGGTGCCTTCGGTGACTGGGCAGGGAGAACAAAAGGTGTTGATGTCAAGGGAGATGGAAAGCCAGACACAGACATTGTAGAGTATGCTGCCGCCCTCAGCAATAATGCCTACTTCTATATGGCCGTTGATGGGAGCATGCTTGCGGGCTGCGAGATTCCACTGCTCTCCGCCAGGCCCTCACCACAACCAGGCCCTGTTGGTCCGGTGGTGTTGAAGGAAAATCTGGGTCTGGACATCGCAAGGGTGTACATAGACCTAATGAATTCCACAATCAACACCTTCAACCCGGCAATGATTTCCCACGGATACATGATCGAGTTGCAGGGGAGGAATGGACAGGTGATAAGTGCCAGGGCATGGAACTGGGAAAACGGAATGAGGGCAGGAGAGATAACGAATGCGAATGTTATCTACGGGATAAGCAATGGAAAGGTTGAGTTTAGCGCGGACATGACAGCCCTTCCAGGAATTACTTCCGACTCGAAATTCTACTTTGAGATGACGAACTGGCTCGGAGAGAAGGATGTAAGCGAGATAGCGTACACGAGGGACATGGGCGAGATCCGCATGAGACATACGGACATCGTGCAGGGCTCGATTACAATGAAAAAGTTTTATCCGCTGCAGGCAAGACAACCGATGTGGATTTACGGGAACATCACCCCTGCAGGAACCTATTACATCCGTCTCACAAATCTGAACACCAACGAGATGGTGACCACCATGTCTGATTCCTCGGGATACTTTGGAACCTCACTCTTCAACCCGGGTGCAGAACCTGGAGACACCATTCGTATAGAGGTGTTCTCAGATCCAGGTTATACAAATCAGCTCACAGTGAACCCCGCACAAAAAGTTGTGACCCCGGGCGACATGAGCAATCCATACATTGGTGGTCCTGCGAAGGATATGTCAACAACGGTACCAGAAATGCAGCCAATCTTTTTGTCTGTTGTGCTCCTCGGTGCTGGGCTTTGCACAGCTGGACTGCGAAGACGGAAAAACTGATTTCTTCTCTCTAAACTTTTTCCCCCATTTTCCAATTTGCATATGAAACACCGCCAGCAAAGAGTTTCAATCCCGAAATAATCTATAAATATTTTCTTTCTACGATGTTCCACGAATTTAGGGAGATGCAAAAAGCCAGAAATAATCTGAGGCAAATACCCGCGTGGGGTATAGATTAACCAATGGAAGTTCCAAGTATCCAATCACAATGTGCTGCAAATAAAATCCCTCCTGCTGGTCCCTAACTTTACTTAGAGATAAACCTGCCACATATAGATGCAAAACTTTTACGACTATTTCCTTTGGATATGACATGTGTTGAAAACCATCTGGTTCTATAAATCGCTTGTTACATCGTTTGCAGAGGTATCGTTGCTTTGTAATACATTTGTTCTTTCTAATACCGCTCTTCACGACTTTGTCTTCCCTTTTACAGTATGGGCATTGCATCCCTATCCATTTATTCCTCTCTCCATATATATTATCCAATCTCCCGAGTTTCTTTGAACGTCATTGAAAAAGTCAGTCGAATTTTTCAGGGAAATTAAGAGGGAAAATATCGACTACTATAAGGCCCTGTTCGAACTCGGAAAAGTGGCCAGAGACAGGGAGATGATGGAGGCCTCCTTCAAATTCTTTGAACGGATTGGGAACCGTGCCTGGGCTGATAAGGTGGAGAAGGCACTGGTAGCATTGAAATGACCCAATCACCGTCCATTCCACCCCAAATTATAAAAATAAGTATGCATTAGGAAGCGGGGAGAAGGACGTGATTGGAATGGACGATATCAATGCCAGGATTGAAAAGTTCAACAGAATTCTGGAAAAATACAGAGAGATTGGATTTAAGGTTGGGAGCTTTAATCCGGCCGCCCAGAGTCCCGTGCCACTGCACGAAAGATTTGAGAATTTTGAAAAAATTATGAAGGACAATCTGAAGGCAATGATTGTCCACGAACTTGTGGAATTTGAGAGGCAGATGGACAATATAAAGAGAATGGGAATTAACATAACTCCCGATGTGAGAATTCCACAGGAACTGGATAAAATCTGCGAGAGCGGTGAAATTCTTTCTGAGGAGGTTGCTGCAAAAACGGGACTGCTCAGAAACGAAATAAGGAATATCAATGAGCAAATCCATGCAGAGACGGGCAAGGTAATAGAAAAACTTAAAATGATTGAAAAGGACCTTGAAATCATGCCAGATGGCACTAAACAGGAGTTGATGCCCCAGATAAAGAGAGCGTATGAAAGATTTGAAGCCAAGAGATACTACGAGGTCTGGTTCAACGCAAGGAAGGTGATTGCAGAGTATGAAGGCAAGATGTTCGGGGGTATTTTAGCAAAACTCAATTATCTCACAACAAGGATAAACTCGTTGAAGAGCATCGGTGCAGATATACACGAAGAGGAATCCCTTCTCACGCTGGCAAAGGCACAGTTTGAGAGCAGGGAAATTGACAAAGCCCAGCAAACAATTGAAAAATGCATGACGATGCTGGACAAAAAGGAAAATGAGAGCATCGGCCAGAACATTGAAAATTTTGAGAAGCATATTGCTATGGCAATGGATGTGGTTTATGTTGACCCTTCTATTCTAGAGAGAATTACCGTACTCAAGGAAGAAGCAAGGAAGGGAAACTACGAGTTTGCAGCCAGTGGGTTAAAGAGGGAAATGGCTGAACTGGAGCATGCACTCAACTTCACGATTACAAATCTGAACAATGCCTGGGAGAGAGATAGAAATGCCGCAGAACTGTATGGAATTCCTGTGAACCCGCAGGAATGGAAGATTCTCCAGAACATGCTGGCTGTTGACAAAATTGACGGAATAAAGCAGATGCGTGAATTCCTGCTAAAACTCGAAAGGCAGATAGAGAACAAGCGGATAGAAGTCCTGAAAGCCACGGCAATTGCAGTCCCCCAGCCCTCTCCGGTTCAGATGCCACCGGCCCCTTCACAGCCTACACCACCACAGGTCCCCCCAACCTACTCCCCTCCCGAAGTAAGGGCTGAAACCCCCTCACCTGAAAAGCCGCTGGAAACTGCGCAAGCCCCGCCTCCTCCTGTGCCTCCTCTCCCCCAACAACCCGTAAGCCAGGACCTGAAGGCGAGAATAGACAGCTTCAATCTAATACTTGCAAAATACATGGAATCAGGAGTGAAGTTGCGCCTGTTTGACCCGGAGGCCCCGAGCAAGGTACCTCTCCTCGAAAGAATTGAGAATTACGAAAAGCTCATGCAGAATAATCTGAAGGCATTCCTGACACACTTGCTTATCGACTACGAAAGAAACATAGACAACGCAAAGAAAATCAATCTTACCGTTGAAGAAAATCCTGCACTGGCAAGCGAGATAGAGAAGGCGATCGAGTTGGATGGTGTGCTTTCAATGGCAGTTGCGGAGAAGGCAAGCACCTTGATGGAGCTTACCAGAAAAGCCCAGAATAGAATAGAGAGGGCTGCAAGAACTGCAATGGAAGACCTGGAAAAGATTGAGAAAGTTCTGGCGGAATTACCGCTTGAAAAGGAGTATATCAACGCCCAGATTACCAAGGCAAGGGAAAGATTTGAGGGTAGGAGATACTACGAGGCCTACCTGTATGCAACCAAGATTCTGAAGGAAGTAGAGGGCAAGACCTTTGGACTCCTGATACCGAGGATTGAAAGAGCAGGAAAGCACATCTCGGAACTGGGTAGTTTAGGGATGAATGTTGCCGATGCTTCAGAGCTTTTGAGGAACGCGAGGGAGCGGTATGATGCCAAGGATTTTGTGAGGGCAACTGAATTGATGGATGCATGTGAAAGGGAGATTCACAGGATAGTTACTGCAAACATCGGTTCGAGCGTGGAAAAATTCGAGAATTATGCAAGGGAACTTGACAGAATAATGAAGCTTGATGTAGACATCTGGCTTAAACTTGAGAGGATGAAGAAGGCCGCAGGTGCTGGCAACACTGATGAGGCGAGAGAGTTGCTTAACATGGAAATGGAGAAACTGGAAACAAAGGTTTCGTCGTTTGTGAACACCCTGATGCAGTCACTCCACAACACCATGGAATGTGCCTCCATTGCAGGCAGAAAAATTGAAGGGGAGGTCCTTGAAGGGTTGAAGGTAGGAATAGAACGCAACCGCATTGAGGGAATAAAAACTACGATAGAATTTTTAAACAGATTGCAGTCAGACCTGCGAAAGATCCTGGGAGAGAAGGCGGAGGAAACAGGACATCTGATAGGCGAGGTGTATGACCCCGAGAAAAAAGGAAGGTTTGCGGAAACTCTGAAAGTACTCGCCGAGAAGGCGAAGACAATTGCATTTATCCCTGAACAATTTTCTGGGTGGTACGCAGAATTTGCGAAACTTCAGGAAGAGGTGAGGCAGGAAATTGAGCAGGAAATTCTGCCAAAACTTGAAGAACTTAGGAAGGACCTGAAAGTGCTGGTAACCTCCAGTTTCAGAGTAGAGAGTGCAGGCAAGCTTCTCAAAGAACTGGCTGTGATAATCTCAGAGAAGAAACTTGAGGATGCGGGCAGATTTTATGAAACTAGAAAGGATGAAATTACCAACCTCATCACCGATTTTGTTAACGAACAACTTCAACCTATCTACCAGAAGATAACCGAGGTTGAGGTATTCAGAATAAACCTGGATGCAGAGAAAGAGGAAATAAAAAACCTTGCGGCTTCCTGGAAAATCGGGCATCTGGAAGAACTGTATCAGAAGGTAGAAGAATTAAAGAAGAATTACTCTGATAAGCTAAATGGAATAATCCGGCAAAAAATCGAGAGGGCGAAGGAGAACATCAGTTTGCTGTATGAATTTGACTTCGGAGGAAAACCGGAGATTTATGAAGAGTACATCAAGAACGCTGAGACATGTTTAGCGAAAGGTGAAAGAGGAGATGCCCTGAGAAACTTGATGAATGTCAGTGATGTTTACGGTAGGATCAGGGCAAGAATTCTGGCTGGCACCGAGGAACTCCGTGCAAAAGCGGTGACGCTAACGGAACTCGGTGTGATGATACCAGAAATTCCTGAGATTGTTATCAAAATCCATGAGAATATTGATGCAGAGAATTTCCTCGGGGCAAATAAGATACTGAAAGAGAACCTAGGAAAGTTTGAAACAATGCTGCAGGAGAAAATTGTATCGGACCTCAAGAGCATCGAGGATGCAATAGAGGAACTAAAGAAATTTGGGCATGTGAGCGAAACACTCAGCATTGCGTACGATATGGCGAAGAATCTGAGCACCGAGAAAAAGTACAAGGAAGCAAAGGTATTCATTGTTCGATGCCGCACTTTGATTTCGCAGGAAAGCATGAAAATTTTCGACAAGGAATATGCAGAGGTTGCACAGATGCTCAAAGCTGCCTCATCGAGAGGAATCGACACCACCACACCCGGAGCTTATCTCAACAATTTCCGCAGGGAGATTGGCAGTTTGCACTTCCACCAGGCAAGATGGTTCATAGAAACAGCAAAAAGAATGCTGGATGAAGAGATAAAGAAGATTGCGAAGGCGGAACTCCAGGGTTTCTCTGATGTGATTAACCTTTACTCCCCAATTTTCGGGAAAGAATTCTTCACAAACCTCCAGAAAAAGCTCGGCACGATAATCGAACTATACCAGACAGGTAAGTACCTGGAATGCATAGACAGGTCAAAAATGACAAAGGAAGAGATTAACCTCACCCTTTCAGAAAGGATAAGGAAGGAACTTGAGACAATAAAGACCTGGATAGACAAGTTTGAAAGATACGGAATAGAACTTGATAAAGTAAAATCCATGGCAGCAGAATGCACTGCCTACCTGGATTCGGAGAAAATTCAGGACTCGCTCTCCAAACTGCGGGAAACAAAGAGCAACATTGTCCAGATACTTACAGAGTTTCTCAAAGAAAGATGCGAGGATGTGGAGGAACTGATGCGTACCTCAGAGAAAATGGGTGGAAACACTGCAAAATATCATGATTCAATAGGCAATGCCAGACATTTGATAGATGAACAGGAGTTCATAAACGCAGTTAACATCATAGATGCCGTGGGTAAGGAAGTAGCTTCCCAGCTCCACTCCTTGGTCTATCGCAAAATTCTCGACATCAACGCAGGAATTGCCGCCCTTACCGAAAGTGGTGTTGCGATAGATGATGAGGTAAAGCGGCACAGAGACGCAAGTACCACATCCCTGGCTTCAGGGCAGTACTTTGAGGCAATGCATGAAGCGGAACTCGCAAGGGGTTTCCTTGCAAGAAACATAAAGACATATG
Source organism: Thermoplasmata archaeon (assembly GCA_026414225.1). Taxonomy (GTDB): domain Archaea; phylum Thermoplasmatota; class Thermoplasmata; order Lutacidiplasmatales; family SKW197; genus SKW197. Next base: position 6,997 of record JAOAJK010000027.1, on the reverse strand, counting down.
TCTCTGAGAAGCTGAAGGAAACCACAAATTTGCTTGAAACAGGGAAGGTCACAGGTTGCGAAATGAAGGAAACGACTGCCCTCCTCTCAGAAATGGAGAATGCAATCACTGCAATTGACATTACAAAAGTGAGTGTGCTTCTCAAGCAGTTGGAGACAGTCCCGAAACACGAAATTGAGAATCATCTGAACAAGCTTTTAGCCGAGACATCAGAGATTGCAACGGTACTCGGAGAACTCGGCGCCCCGCATGAAAGTGCAAAAGAGATTATTCAGCACGCAACCAACCAATTAAGCTGGAAGAACTATGCCGAGGCATACTATTCAATTCAGAGGATAAGACCCCTGCTCATTGCGGAGCTCAGGGAAAAGGTAAAACAGGAATTAGAGAAGTACGAGAAAATTGCCCTGGCACTAGATAAAACAGGAATTTCCGCCGAAGAGCTCTCAGAGAAGATTGCAAGGGGAAGAAGTGCAGCCAAGGATGCATCGGTCAACGAATTAATTACAATCCTGAACGAATTGAAGAAAATAGTGGAAGAGGTCAACGCCAAAAATGCAGAGGTGTTGAAAAAGGATACAGAACGCTTGATCGCAATAATTCAGATTGAACTTGCGAAATGGGAAAAGCTCGGTCTGGATACTGGAGAGTTCTATGCAATGGTGAGAAAACTCGGGGAACTCTTCACGAAGCAGAATTACCTCGAGGCGAGTGCACTTGCACAGACGCTGGATGACGGATTTACGAAGGCGATGGAATACCGTGTGCGGGAGGAGATTGAAAATGTGAAGCAGAAACTGGCGCTGGCTAGAAAACTCGGTGTTAATGCGGATTACAATGTTGAGCCGCTGCTCAATTTTGCAGGTTTCCATTCAAAGGATAAGATGGAAGATGTTTGCACAAGGCTCGTCGAGATTGAGAAAATGCTCGATGTTGAAAATCTGGTTAAGGTAAAGGCACTTTATGAAGAGACCGATAGAATTGTACGCTCGGACCCTTCCGCACCACAGGGTTATCTGATTGCTCTGGAGAGGGCCAGGACAATGATAAACACGGGCAAATATCTCGAGGCATATGTGCTGATTGAACGCTGCCGTAACCTGATTGGGCAGTCATAAGGGCTCGTGGGGTAGTTAGGATTATCCTTCAGGCCTTCGGAGGAACCCTTTTTAGGGTGCTTCGTACCCCGAAAAGCGGTCTCGGAAAAACCTCCAGGGGGTTACCGTAAGGGGGCGTAAGCCCCCTCGCCCGGAAAGGTTATCCAAAAGGGGTGCCCTTTTTGGGGTACCGTAGGATGTACAATCCTGGGGGTTACCGTAAGGGGGTGAAACCCCCTCGGAAGATAGCCTGAGACCCGGGTTCGAATCCCGGCGAGCCCGCCACAAAACACTTAATTTAATAAACCCTGATTGTATAGGCCCAATTATGGAGATAAACGCTGAAGAGTACAAGCTTGAGTTCTTCCGCGCCAATGGCTTCAAGAGAAATAAGTGTAAGTTCTGTGGAGCTCACTTCTGGTCTCTAACCGAATCTGACCACTGCTTTGAGGCCCCATGCATTGAATACACATTCCTCGACAGATCACCCTTCACCAAAAAACTTAGATTGAGCGAGATGCGGGAACTTTACCAGTACTATTTTGAAAAAAATGGACACACGCGAGTTAGAAGATATCCTGTGGTAGCAAGGTGGAGGGACGATGTCTTCTTTACCCAGGCCTCAATCTACGATTTCCAGCCCTGGGTGATTAACCGCACGATTGAGCCACCCGCAAACCCTCTTGTGGTTGCCCAGCCCTGTGTGCGTTTTAACGACATTGACAATGTGGGAAAAACAGGGCGGCATTTCACCCTGTTTGAGATGCTAGGCCATCATGCATTTAACACAGAGGAAAAGTTTGTTTATTTCAAGGATAGAACCGTGGAGCTCTGCCATAACCTGCTCACAAGGGAGCTAGGGGTGAAACCAGAAGAAATCAGCTACAAGGAAGAAGCATGGGAGGGAGGTGGAAATTCCGGGCCCTCGCTTTCTGTTGGCGTGGCTGGCCTAGAACTTGCAACCCTTGTGTTCATGATGTATGTTAAGGACGGTGATGGCTGGAAAAAGATGGATATGGAGGTCGTAGATACCGGTTATGGACTTGAACGCTACACATGGATGTCGCAGGCGACCCCGAGTGCCTACGACGCTGTTTTTCATCTTGTGCCAGAGCATCTAATCAAATTGCTGGATGTGAAAATAGAGCCATCCGTGATGAAGGAATACAGCAGGGTTGCGGGCCTCATGGATATAGAGAGTGCGAAGGACATTAAGGTGCTGCGGGAGAAGGTGGCTGCAAGGGTGGGAGTAGATGTAGGAAGTTTGGAAAAGCAAATTGCCCCGTTTGAGCACATTTACACTCTGGCAGACCATACAAGAAACATTGCGTTTCTGATAAGTGATAATGTGATTCCTTCAAACATGCGGGAGGGTTATTTCCTCAGAATGCTCATCCGGAGGTGTCTCAGGGCCCTGAGAACCCTCGCTCTTGATATCCCGCTTTCTGAGCTTGTTGTCCTCCAGATCAAAGAATTTGGTCCAGATTTTCCCGAATTGATGGAGATGGAAAACGAAATTCTCAACATTGTGGAGATTGAGGCAAAGAGGTATGCTGAGACCGTTGCCAAGGGGAAGGAGGTTGTGGGAAAATTTGAAAAACAGAAGAAAGTCCTTGGTTTTGAGGAACTTGCAGAACTTTATGAGTCCCATGGTTTGAACCCTGAACTGGTAAGGGAGTTTGCAAAGGTTCCTGTAGAAATTCCAGAGGACTTTTATGCACGGCTCGCAGAGAAACATTCTGCTGTAGAAACCTCGGGAGAGAGAATGAAACTACCTGAGAATCTACCGGAGAGTGCTCTACTCATTTACACCGCGCCCAAACTGCGGGAGTTCACGGCAGAGATTGTTTATGTCGGAAAGGATTTCGTTGTGCTGGACAAAACTTACTTCTATCCTGAGGGAGGCGGGCAGGAATATGATACTGGCTGGATAAACGGGATTCCTGTGGTGAATGTCCAGAAATCGGGCAAGAGTATCCTCCACTTTGTTAAAAGTGCCGAGGGCTTTGCTCGTGGAATGGTGGTCAGATGCGAGATAAACTGGGAACGAAGGATGCAGCTCGCAATCCACCACACTGCAACCCACATAATCAATGGGGCAGCAAGGAGGGTCCTCGGTAAACATGTGTGGCAGAGCGGTGCCCATAAAAGTGTAGAGGTCTCACGGCTTGACATCACCCACTATGCAAATCTTACCAGGGAGGAAGTCCGGAAGATTGAAAAAATTGCAAACGAGGTGGTGCTTGCTAACCTGAAGGTCAACTCAATGTTTATGGAGAGAACCCAGGCGGAGCAGAAGTACGGTTTCCGGCTGTATCAGGGTGGCGTGGTGCCTGGTAGAGAGATAAGAATTGTCGAAATCCCAGATTTTGATGTTGAGGCATGTGGAGGTGCTCACTGCGAGTCCACTGGTGAGGTAGGCCTGGTAAAGATTTTGAGAACAAGGCGAATCCAGGATGGGGTCGTGAGAATTGAATTTGTCGCAGGTCTCAGAGCGTATCAGGTTTTTGCAGAGATGGAGGAAATGGTTGGAAATCTTGCTGGAAGCCTTAAAACCACGCCTGAAAATCTCGTTCAGGCCTTCACGAAATTCTACGAGGAGGCAAATCTGCTCAAGAGGGAACTCGAGCGTGTGAAACAGGAGAGAATTGTGGAACTTGTGAGGATGCTGGAAAGTGGTGCTAGACCCGTGGGTAGCCTCAAATTGATTGGATATTTTGAGGGTGAGAGTGTCCAGCAGCTTCTTGAGCTTGCGAGAAAGCTTACAGAGAAGGAAAATGTTGTTGTATTTTTGACTACCAAAGACGAGAAAGCAAATTTCGTGCTTGCGACCAGCAGGAACCTGCATCTTAATTGCGGGGAGATTGTGAAAGGGCTTGCCGGGCTCGGTGTTGCTGGTGGTGGCAAACCCACTATTGCCCAAGGTACCTTGCCGTGGAACAGCGCTCTCGCCGCTCTTGCGGAAATTGAGCGATTGCTGGGGTGATTAAATGAGACCAGGGTATGATGAATATTTTATGAAGATTGCCAGGATTGTGGCAGAGCGAAGCACTTGCAGGCGGAGGGCTGTTGGGGCGGTAATAGTGAAAGAAGGGAGGATTCTAGCTACTGGCTATAACGGGGCGCCTAAGGGGCTGAAACATTGCGAGGAGGTTGGATGCCTCCGCGAGCAGATGAAAATTCCAGCAGGGGAGAGACACGAGCTTTGCAGGGGGGTCCATGCGGAGCAGAATGCGGTAATTCAGGCAGCCGTGTTCGGTGTGAGCATAAAGGAAGGAACGATCTATACAACCCATTTTCCCTGCAGCGTTTGCGTAAAAATTTTGATCAATGCTGAGATGAGGGAAATCGTGCATGCAGAGGGCTATCCTGATGAGCTTGCAAAAAAGTTGCTGGAGGAAAGCAGGATAAGGTTGAGGGAGTTTCATGGTTGAGATGCGGCACAGGCAGAGGGTCCGTGAGAAGGAGGCAAAGCGGCTGAGTGCCGAGACGAGTGCATATCTGGGGTGTGAAATTAATTTTCATTCTTTCCCGCTGGATGTCGCAGAATTCGGTGAACTCAAGGTTCTGATGCACGGGCAGAGGGTCGTGGGATTTTTTGTGAATGAAATTGCTTTTCCTTCTCTGCGTTTGCTCCAGGAGATTAATCCTGAGAAAAAATTTGTCGAGGTAGACAGCGGTGCGGTGCGTTTTCTCGTAAATGGCGCGGATGTGATGAAGCCAGGAATAACTCTATGCGATGGCGAAATCAAGGAGGGCGATGCGGTCTGGGTGAGAGAAGCAACCCACAAAAAGGCAATTGTTGTAGGTATTGCCCTTGAAAGCGGGGAAACCCTCGGAAACAGGGAGAAGGGAAAGGGCGTGAAGACCGTGCACTGGGTGGGTGACAAACTCTGGGAGATGTGGTGAGAAAATTGGGGCTTCTGGCTGTAGGGATCGACCTGGCATGGACAAGGAAGAATCCGAGTGCATTGGCAGTGGTTTCTGAAAGATTAGAGGTGGTTGACCTGGTTCTTCGTAGAACCGATGCTGAAATTCTGGCATTTGTAGAAAGCCATGACAGTGAGCGAAAAATCGTGTGCATTGATGCCCCGCTGATATTCCCGGCAGAGGTTATGGCTTTTCGAAAGTGCGAGACCTTGCTGCGGAAAAAAGGAATAAGGATTTTACCAGTGCAGCAGGAGTTTTGCATTCGCAGATTTGGATGTTTGCGGGGACAGGAGCTTGTGAAAATGCTGGAGGAGAGAGGTTATAAGCTCTCCATTCGCTGCCAGCAAAAACAGATAATAGAGGTTTATCCCCATGCCACCTGGAAACGGATGCTGGGAAATGTGCCGAGGTACAAGAATGTTGCCAGAGCAAAGAAGCGGGAAGCAATTGCGCGGATGCATCGGGCACTGGTAAAAGCCGGACTCCGGGGGATTGAAAATCTGGATTTAGAGATGACCGGAATCTCTGATTTGCTGGATGCCGTGGTTTGTGCGGTTGCAGGAATCTGGCACTTCCGAGGAAGGGCAGAGGTAATAGGAAACGAAAAAGAAGGTTTCATAGTATACTGAGACGCCCAGAGACCATAACAGTCAGGTATATATATCCCAATCATTTAACAAATTTATGGACAATCCTGTCTCGAGATTCTTCTCAGAACGTTGGTTTGCCTTCATACAGAGGTGATTTAAATGCTGTCGGTTAGAGATGAGAGAAAAAATCTTGTGCTCTTTTTCGTGCTTGCCTTTGCGATTTCGTGGGTGTTCTGGATAATCGAAATTCTCTGGAAAAAATCCCTTTTCCTTGGACCGTTCGGTCCTACAATTGCTGCGTTTGTGCTCACCTACATAAACGAGGGGGCAGAGGGTGCGAAGAAATTGCTCAAGAGAGGGATTGATTTAAAATTCAAGAAAATCTGGCTTATCCCGATATTTCTGCTGATGCCCTGCATTATCGGACTATCCCTAGTTCTGGCAGTGCTGGCCGGGGACACGATGCCCGAATTTACGGTTTTGGCCCAGCCATGGATCATTCCGATTGCTTTCCTCTACATCTTTTTCCTGGGTGGGCCGCTTTGTGAAGAATTTGGATGGAGGGGCTATGCTCAGGACAGATTGCAGAAGCACTTCAATGCCCTTGTCTCGGGGATAATTCTGGGTGTCATCTGGGGGTTATGGCATATCCCGCTGTTTTTCATGGAAAACCAGGACATTTACAGGAATGTGCCGATATGGGGCTTCATACTTGGGACCGTGTTCCTATCCATCCTGTTTACATGGATATATAACAACACGGGCGGAAGCATCCTTGCAGTTATGCTCTTCCACACGATGGGAAACCTTTCCCACTTCGTGATTCCAGCAATGTATACCACATGGGGTGGGCTCTTCTCAGTTATCCTGAACATAATTGTGGTTGTGATCATAGTTATAATCTGGGGTTACAGAAAGATGGTGCGTGAAGGTGGAGGTATCCAGATATTGAGGGATTTTAGAGGGACAAAGTAGGCTTTGTCACGGATTTCTGCCAATCTGATGGCTCCTATCATTTCCTTCGGGCTTTGATATCTCCTATGCACCAGATTCATCTCTTCAATTTTCCATCCCGGGATCTGGAGCAGGTGCGCCACATAGTCAGACGGATACCATACCATCGCCGCCTCTCAATCCACCAGATAACGAGTCATATTACCTGCACCCGTCCCACATTCAAGACAAACTAGCCCTTCGATAGCAAAACCCTTCATCACTTCATTGATTATTCCCATTACTCCACCTGCCTCATCACACCGAGAGTTACCAGAACAATATAAAGATTTCGTCTCGTAGATTAGAATGTATTATCAACCCACCTCGTGAACAACAGAAGCCAGACATAAATGTTCACGAGGTAAGTTGACAGAAACTGAAAAA
>JAOAJK010000026.1 GCA_026414225.1 Thermoplasmata archaeon | reverse complement strand
GGGGACTGGAGGGACAAGCAGCTTGAGGAGGACGAGGACGATGCCCCTGCCCAGTATAACATCAGGAAATTCGGGGCGGTGAAGGAGGATTCGACCCTCAATCTCTACCTTTCCGTCGAACAGAACATGCTTGGAGGAATAGAGGTGCCTTACACAGGTCCGGTTAAAATATCCGGGTCTTCCGGCGGCATCACTCCTCCTCCCTCTCCACTAAATACAACCGACTTTGTTAGAATCTACATTCAAAAGGGTTCGCCCGCGTCTGGCTACAAGGTAGGGCAGATTCTTGCAAACTATCTCGTCGAAATCAAAGGAAAAAATGGACAAATTCTTTCAAAGCAGTATTTCCTCTACAACTCCCTGACCGCGGGCTGGGAATTTGCGGGTTATGTGGACGCAGAAGTTGATGCGTATCATATCGAGGTGAAGCTTGTCATTGATGAAAACGCCTCGATGGTGTTTGTCACCTCAAACTGGAAGGAGAACAAAGACTATACGAATAAGACCATGCGGCTTGGCAGAACGAGTGCAACCGTTGCAGTTGATCCCCTGCCTCTCGCTCAAACGAAGGTTGTGGTTGAACCAGTAGATGAAACGCCTGAGAATGGGTTTGAAATTCTGGACGCTCCGTTTACTCCGGATACGAATATTCTTGGGACTTCTCCTAAGCTCAACGGGAGTCATCCCTCTGCATGTGTGCCCGCAAATGGCACAATTTATGTTGCCTACCAACAGAACAACTCCGCAACTTCACATGGAATTTTTGTGCGGGCAGGCGTGGAGGGACAGACAAACGCATGGTCTATTGCCTACAGCAAAAATGGTACCACCACAAATGTTACCAATCCCGCAATCTGCGTGGACCCTGTAACCCAGAACATCTATGTTGCGTATGAAAACGCCACATTTTCATTTTTAAAGTATGTGAACTCCAGCAATCAGTGGGCAGAATACTACATTCCAGGATGGGATGCATCAAAATGGAAGAATCCCTCGATTGTTGCCTACAATAACATCGTGTATATTTTCTATGAGAATGAGAGCACAACAATCCAGGGTAAATACGACATTGGTTTTGTGAACTCAACAAATGGGGGCACTTCATGGGATGGATACTACTACTTTGACAAACCCACCACGGATGAGCGAAATCCGAGTGCAGGAATAAATTCGAACTATGTATTTATCGCATTCCAGAACGAAACAGGAGGCAACTACAACATAACCTGGTATTATACCACTGGCGGCGGTAACTGGAATGGCTGGTATACTCCATGGACAGAGAATGAGGAACATCCCTCGCTATCGATAAGCGGAAACTATGGGTACCTGGCTTTTCAGGATGATACCTATGGTGACCGCGATATCTGGTGTTTCTGGACCACAAACGAGTTTCTTACGATCCCCGGGATTGCAGGTGTTGCCCTTTCGACCAACGATGAACTCTTTCCCTCTGTTGCAGCTAATGGAGCATTTGCGAATATTGCATTTATCAACATCACGGGTGCCAGAGCCAATATCTCTTACTCCAACACCACGAACAATGGACAGACCTGGTTGTCACCTCTGAGGGTTAACGACGATGATGGCACGGTCCGGGTCTATCCTGGCTGTCTCGCGGTCACAAACAAAACTTCTGCAGTTACGGTGTGGGCTGAAAACGCCACTACCCAGAATTCCCTGACCACTATCTACCACGCAGAAATAGTGGAAGGAGGGCCTTTCCATCTGCTTGCGGTTCCCCTGCTTTTGACTGTGCCAGTTGTTTTGAGGAGGCCGAGGAAAAAATATTAACTACGCCATGTAGTAAATTATAAATACCCCCTCCTTGTAGGCGGCTTTGTGATTACCATGAACGGAAAGGTAAAATTCGGTCTGGCTTTGGTGCTCGGAGTTCTGTTTGCGGGCACGCTTGCAGTGATGTGCCTTCCAAAGACGGTGGCTACAGGAAATGGAGAGGGAGCAATCTCGCTCAGTGTTGATAAAAACTACTATGAACGGGGGCAGGGTGTAAGTTTCACGCTCACAAACACAGGGAATGTTGAGTTGATGGATACGCCCTCCTTGACCATTCATAAGAAGGACGGGGCGTTTGTTGCAGCGGTGACAACCCTTACCGTGCTCTACACCCTTCAACCCACACAGTCAATAAGCTTCCACTGGGACCAGAAGGACGGGAACGGAAAACAAGTTGCAGATGACCAGTATGTGGTGAAGGCGAAATTTGCTGGCAAATTTGCACTCTCTTCCTTCAAAATTGGTGTGGGAAGCACAAAAACAATCTACACACTTACAGTGATGAATTCCACAGCACACAGGGCTGAAATCTATGTCTGGAATTCAGGAGCAACAACCATAACAGGTTACTTCCACTTCTATGTGTATAACTCAAATGGAGATGTGGTCTATGCCTACTCAACCTCAAAGAAATACTCCCTTTCACCAGGAAGCTACGGTGTGCATCACTGGGCACTGAACTCAAACACAGGGCAGTCGGTCGGTGATGGGGACTACTACATTGTGTGCGCGGTCACGAACCCCTCCTACAAGAGCCACCACGCGATAAGCCACGAACTTTTCCATCTCTAAATTTTTTTTATTCTCTAAAGTCAGGCAACCTCTTCAGGGCCTCAATCTTTTCCTTTTTTCCAATTCTTGCACCTTCTATTGCCTCCCTCAAGAATCTGGTGGATTCGTCCATCGTCTTTCTATCAACCGGGTAAGGCACACCGTCTTTGCCACCAACCGCAAAAGAATATCTCACCGGGTCCTTCCAGCTCGCTTCCTTACCAAAAACAAGTTCGCTTATAAGTGCAAGGGCGCGGAGGGTGCTGGCACCCACACCCTTGAAACCCACAAGCTCTTCGAAATTTCTGGGCTGGAATTCGTAAACCCTCTTCAGCACATCCCAGTTTACATTCAGCGGCATCTGCAACCTCTGAAGCTTAATTGGATGCCGGTCCATGAAATCGTCGAGAGTACTCTGATGGGTGAGTGACGCGAGGTATCTCGGTAACCTGTCAAAATCATCGCAGACAATGTCAACGCTGGTTTTCTGGACCTCCACGCTCTCCTTTGCGGTCAGGTCCAGCACATTCTCAACCCTCTCGCCCACAATCCCTGTGTGCGGCTCAACCACAAATTTCTCTGGGTGGAACCAGTGGTATCTCCTTGCGTAGTTCCTCTCTTTATGCATTCCCTGCTGGACCACACACCAGTCCCCGTTCTCTGCGATCACCATCACATGGTGGTAGAGTTCGTGCCCATCCTGGATGCAGTTGTTATCCACCTTCGCGCACAGCCTGCTTGCCCTCCTCAACTCATCAATTTTTCTTCCAGTAAAACGGAATTCCTCTCCAATCCTGCCAATCTCCTGCTGGGTCGCCCTTGAAGCGGCACCTTTTCCACCTGCCACTTTCACGCCCAGATTCCTCAGTTCAAGAGCTTCTTTCAGGGCACCGCATGTGACAGTTGTTGTTCCACTCGAGTGCCAGTCGAAGCCAACAGCGCATGCAAATGCCTGGAACCAGTGGGGTGAGGAAAGGCGTTTCAGCAGTTCCGCGGTACCATACTCCTCAACAATCACCTCCGCGATTGCTCCCTCAAGCTTTACCATTCTCTCAAAAAGCCACCTGGGCGCACTGCCACCGTGCAACGGCAGGTCTGCAAAACCCGTTCTCATCAATTCTATAACCGCGTCAATGTATGTAAATTTTTGGCTGTGTTGCGGAGTTTTTACCGCGGGCTTGATTCCCATATCTATAGTATGTTACCGCACCTTCTGCACTGTAATCTCCCGTCCTCGAGCAGAATGATTTCCTTGCACCCGCACACCCCGCACAGGGGCTCTGCAGGATACTGGGAGAGATATTCCTGGAGGTCTTTGGCAGTGGTCTGCTTTGCCCGCCAGCGCTCCACCGCTGCAAAGTACTGGTTAAGTTTGTGGTCAGTGATGTTCCACGCCTCCTTTGCACATTCAAGGGCTTCATTGTACTCACATGTATCCAGGAGCATTTTCGACTTGTCGATAAGTGCCTCTATGTGGCTCACATCAATTCCGATTTCAACGCATTTATCAAGCTTCGATTCTACCCAAGAATTCATGTCTGTAATTTGCTCCATAATTGCCTTGATTTCATCATCGGAGTAGGCCGCGGATGGCGGTTTTGCAGGCAAACCTTTCTTCCCTTTGTACAATGGAAATCGGATTTTCAATCCTTCCTTCGTGAATTCAAGGGGCCTTATTGATGTGTCGTGCTTGACACCCCTCAACCGTTCTATAGAAATTCCCCGAACGATTGTGCCTTTTATTATCTCCTTGTGAAGGCGGATTTCACCCCTTGCTACCAGGAATTCAGGGTCTATTCTAGTAGGGGAGGGGTATTCGGATGTGATGAGGGCCGTCACCTCCGATTCTGCAATAAACCTTAGCAGGGACTGGATCTCCCTTCTTTCACTATCTATGTTCTCGCTCTTGACTCCAAACAGTCTGAGCGATGTGAAGGAATCAAGCACTATTCTATCGTATTTTCTATCCTGAAACTCTTTTCTTAGCTTCATGTATATGGACTGGATTGTGATGTCATATGGATTTACCACCGAACTCTGCCGTATGTCCTCAACCTCCCCAAGGGTTTTGATATCCTTCATGCTCTTTATTTCAAGAATGTCGGTCGCCTTTCTGTAGCTCCTTATGTCCGGTGTGGCATCCAGCACAGCGATTCCGCTCAGGTCCCAGCCGAAAACCGCAATGTTATCCTTGATTTCATTCGGGGGTTCGTCCAGGGTTACGATCATGCATCGCTCCCCGTTTTTCAGACCCTCCCTGAGGAAATGGAGGCAGAGCGTGGTCTTTCCGCTCCCAGGTGGACCAGAAACGATGTAGGGTCTCCCAGGGACAAAGCCACCATCCAGCATGATGTCAAGTTCAGGGATTCCAGTGCTTATCCTCTTGCTCTCCATCTCAGCTCACCTCCTTCTTTTGTGCCTTTCTTTTTCTCTCCTTCTTTTCCTTCTCTGGCTTTTCTGCGGGCACCTCCTCTTTCTTCTCCTTCTTTTTTCGCGTTTTCTTCGCCGGCTTCTCCTCCTTCACTGCCTCCTTTGTGGTTGTGGTGCCTGCCGGAGCGGGCTGTGATTCTGGAGTTGCGGGCTGGGCGACCGCAATTCCTCCGCTTTCCGCTGAGACCTTTTCCATCTCTCTGCCCGTATGAAAGAGATTAATCCTCTCATCCAGTAACTTCCTCGCACTCGCAACCGTTTCTTTCACTTCACCCACTTTCCCCTGTGAAATCAGCGTGTCCGTTTTATCAAGCATTTTAAGGATGTCCTTCACTTCAATCCCGATGAGGTCCGCATCATTGGCATCGTCCCTCAGAATCTTGATTTCTTTGGTGAGTGTGTCAATCTGGATTCGGTCCACCACTTCCTTCTTCTCTTCCACAACCCTCTGCTTTGGCTCTTCAGCTGCTGCAACTGGTTTTGGTGGCACCTGCTTGGGAGTTTCCACAGGGGTCTGCGATGTCTGGGCTGGTGGCGGTTGGGGGGTTTCTACTTTCCCTAGGACCTTCGCTGTTTTCGGAACCTCAGCAACCGGTTTATTTTCCACTTTCACCGATGCCTCCTGGAGATGCTCTTCTTCCACTTCTTCCATTTCTTCTACAGGCATGGCCTCGAGATACGCCTCGAGCGGGCTCTTCTCCACATGGAGTTCAGAGTAGACCACTATTCCGTCAGGCGTTATCTCCATCGGGCGGAGATGCACGTCATGGGAGGAGCCCTTGTACTTTTCAATCAGGACCCCTCTTTTCAACTCCCCGTCCTTGTCCCTCCACTTAAGCAGGCGGATTTCACCCCTGGCGAGGAAAAGTTCTGGCTCAAACTGATATTCCAGCGGCATTTCCACCGTGAGGATTGCTGTAACCTTCAGCTCCGAAAGAAACCGGATGAACGACTGGACACCCAGATTGTGGTCGTAGGAGGGGATGCAGAAAAATTTGAGTGCGGTGAGAGAATCCACCACAATTCTGTCATAGTCACTGGTTGACAGTGCAAGCTTGAGGGCGTTCTGGAGGGCATTGAAGGTCATCTCGGGTGCCCCATGCTCCGGGGTTTTCCGAATTACATAAGGTATGTCCCTGAACGGAACGATTTCCCGCAGGGCAGTAATATCTTTCACAGGGGTGATTTCGTAGGTCATCACATCAGGAATTGCGTCAAACACCTTTATTCTCGAGATGTCCCAGTTAAAACTTTCAAAATTCTTCCTGATTTCATTGGGCGGCTCTTCCGTTGTGATGTAGAGCACATTCTCTCCGTTTTTCACGCCTTCGAGCAAAAACTGGATTGCGAGGGTGGTCTTACCAGTTCCGAGTTGTCCGGACACAATGTAAGGTCGCGCTGGAATGAGCCCTCCATGAAGCATTTCATCGAGCCCTGGGATACCTGTCTTTATCTTTTCTTTCCGCATCATGCCTATCACCCCTTACATTTCCACCGCAGATATAATCTTTGCCCTCAGCCCATTATCTTCCAAAGGGTTTCATTCCAGACCTTTTTTGCTGTCTGGATTTCTACCCCAAGCACCTTCTTTCCGGCTTTGAAGAAATCAATGTTCTTCCCGCCAACCTTGCCTATGCGCAGGATATTCAGTCCTGCAAACGCTCTTTCGAATTCTTCGTGGTTTTCCTCATCCACCTCAGCAAGCCATCTCGTGGGCGATTCGGAGAACAGGAAAACATCTTCCTGCATGTTCACTCCATCCAGATTGATGTCAACCCCCACATTTCCCCCGATACTCATCTCCGCAATCGCTGCTGCAAGCCCTCCATCCCCGATGTCATGGCAGCTCCTGATTATTCCACGCTCTATGCCGGAAACAACTGCGGACACATATTTGAAGGCGTTGGTGGGATTGCAGACAGGCGGGGCATCCTCTATTCCGTAGATTCTTGCGTATGCGGAACCCCCGAGATTTTCCTGGGTTTCTCCAATCAGGTAAATGTAGCCATCACTTGAGGCAAGGTCTGTGCTGGCAGAGATTCTCACATCCTTCACAATTCCTGTTCCAAGCACAACCGGGGTTGGTAAGATTCTACCTGATGGGCTCTCATTGTAGAAACTTACATTTCCTGAAGGCACTGCAATTTTGAAGGCACGGCACGCATCACCCACGCCCCGCAAAACCTCGTAAAAGTCCCCGAGCACCTCTGGCACCTCGGGATTGCCAAAATTCATGCAATTGGTTATCGCGTGGGGAATTGCACCAACGCTCGCAAGATTTCTAGCCACTTCATCCACGCTTATAACCCCTCCCATATAGGGGTCTAATGCAGAGATCCAGGGAGCAGAGCCAACTGCAATTGCAAGCCCGCGGTAGGAGTCCTCGAGAGGTTTAAGCACGACAGCATCCGCATGGGTCTGATGTGAAGGCCTACCGGTGAGCGGTTTGATGATTGTTCTGCCACGCACTTCATAGTCGTACAGACGGATTACCCATTCCTTTGAACACACATTCAGGTCGGAAAGAATTGTGAGGAAAATTTTTTCAAGTTCTTCTGGCTTTGGTGGCGGTGGCAGTTTTCGTTCCTTCGTTTTCTCCCGTTTCTTTACTACAAATGGCCGGGTATATTCTGGTCCGCCAGTGTAGAAATCAATGTCAAGTTCAAAAACCTTCACACCTTTAAAATACAGCCGCACCTTTTTTTCAGGTATTGCCTTCCCGATCACCGTGCAGGGCACATCGTAAAGCTCGAAAATTTCCTTAACTCTGGGAAGGTTCTCATCTCTAACCGCAAGCATCATTCTCTCCTGCGATTCGGAAACCCAGATTTCCCAGGGTGCCAGGTCCTCTTCTTTCAGCGGCACCTTATCCAGATGAATTTCTGCTCCGCATCCGCCAGCAATTGCCATTTCCCCGCAAACACAGGAAAGTCCACCGCCACCTAGGTCCTTCACACCCTCTACCAGGTTTGCTTCAACGCATTCCATAACAGAGTGGATCAGGGGTTCCTTCATGATTGGATTTCCGAGCTGGACAGAGGGTCTTCCTTCCACATCACTTTTTTCAGTGAGCACTGCCGACGCAAAGTTTACTCCGTGAATTCCATCCCTTCCTGTGAGGCCTCCAACCAGCACGAAGTTATCTCCGGGGCTCGAGACCGCATTCTTCCTTATGAATTTCTTCTTTCCAATTCCTACGCAACCCACATTCACCAGGCAGTTGGAGGTGTAACTCGGGTCAAAATGAACTGAGCCAGCAATAGTTGGGATTCCCACCCTGTTTCCATAGTCCCTTATTCCCGCCACTACCCCAGCAAACAGATACTTCGGATGCTTTACGCCCTCCGGCAGTTTTTCATGCGGCATGTCAGGGGGACCAAAAAACAGCGGGTCAATTAATGCAATTGGCTGTGCACCCATAGCCAGCACATCCCTGAGAATTCCTCCGATACCCGTCGCGGCACCACCGTACGGTTCCACGGCCGATGGATGGTTGTGGGATTCAATTCTTATCGCGTAAGCGTATTCCTCATCAAAGCTCATCACACCAGCATCGCCCCTGAGCAGCATGTCTTTGTGTTCGAGCGGAAAAATGTACTTTTTCAATACAACCTTTGAACTCTTGTAGCAGCAATGCTCGCTCCATGCCTGTCCGATTGCATTCAGCTCTACATCTGTTGGGTTTCTTCCGAGATTTTTAAAATACTCTTTCACTCGGAGCATTTCATCGGTGCTCAGTCCGAGCTTGAGCGTATCACTCACTTCTTTCAGTCCCTCTGGTGTCTCTGGAAGTTCCACTTCAAAACAATTATCCAAATTTTCATGTTTCTTGGACTTCATCCTTCTCACAGCTCTTTGACCATGATTTTGTAGTTGTGAATCACAGGGTTTGCTAGCAACTTCCTGCAGCTTTCCTCAGCGATAGCAATTGCCTTTTCCTTGGTTTCGGCACTCACCATGAGTTCGTAAACCCTGAGGGACCGAACGCTCTCGATTGCGTTGAAGCCGAGAAGTGCAAGGGCTTTTTTTGTATTCTCACCTTCTGGATCAGTGACACCCTTCTTCAGTTCCACCTTAACCTCGACCGTGTATTTCTCCATGGTTGGGAAAAACATTTGCAGGTATATGGAATTTGTGTTTTGAAGAAATAAAGTGTATCATCAAGGGACATCAAGATCGCCTGCATGGAGAAGTAATTCCTCCCCAGATTTAAAAGCGGTGAATTGACCCAATTTCTTTCGTCTATTGATTTTCAGTTTCTGTCAACTTACCTCGTGAACATTTATGTCTGGCTTCTGTTGTTCACGAGGTGGGTTGATAATACCCACAGCATCGACTCACAGAAACTTATATATACACCTCAGTTCAATTACATTATTGTTTACACACTATCAAGGAGCCGTGAAACAATGGCTTTTAGAGTAAAATACGACGAGGTTCCGGAAAAAATAAAGCTTGGAAGAGGGAACGGGCTGAGTGGCGGTTACATGAAGACCAGCGTGGATGTGGAACAGCTCGCTATTGCAATTCAAAATTCAGAGCCAGGACGCCCGATTCCGGATGAGGAGGCAAGGAGAATTGCCCACCACATTCTGAACTTCTTCGGGTACGGGGAGAGAATAATAGACAATGTGCTTGAGCCAGAGGACAGGGATGTTTTCTATACCCTTGAAGATGCAGGAATTCTGACCACCGAGAGGGAGGAAACCACACTCTACGATGGACGAGAGTGGCGAATTCATTACTGGATTTTCAGGAAGGAGAGAGTGCTCGAACTGATCAAGGCACCGGAGAAAGAGGAAGAGAATACTGACCATGATGTTTCCTCCGTTTATTACCAGATTCCAGAGGACGCATGGCTCCGTTCCCAGAACGAGCAGGTGCAGTAAATGAGGGTGCTTATAAGGGAAGTCAGGTGCAGAACCTGTGGCACAAGTGTGGACCCGATGTGCAAGTACTGCCCTGTATGCGGGACTGACCTTGAGGAGGCATTGGTCATCACAATTGGGGACATCCTTAAGAATATCCAGGACGAAATAGATTCCAAGTTGAGGATGATAGAGGAGAGAGAGGAAGCCCTTGTGCAGCGGGAAAATGAACTGGAAATGAAGGAAAGGGATTACAGGGAAAGGCTGGAGAGATTATACAGGAGGGAGCACCAGCTGGACGAGTTTGAGGCGAGATTGCAGGAGCGGGAAATAGAGCTTGCTAGAAAGTATGAAGAAGTGCTCCGGAAAGAGAAGGAACTGAATGAGAAGGAGCACAAACTCCTTGCAAAGGAGAAAGAAATCGTCAGGATGCTGGCAGAGATCGGTAGCAATGTGCCAGATAAGAGTGCCTACCCTGAGATTGGAAAAAAGTTGCAGATGATTGATGAGATGCTGGTGGAGCACGAACAGGAATTGAGAAAAATAGAAAATGAACGCCAGAAAATCCGCGAGATTGAACAATCACTCCAGAAATACAAGGAAGCGGAGATGAAGGAGACAGAATGCTCCGTGTGTGGCTCAATGAATCCCCCTGGAAACAAAAGGTGCAGAATCTGCGGCTCTCCACTCCAGAATTGACTGCTTCTACAGTTTTCCGCCACCGATGCATTTTTTGAAATCAAAGTGCTGGAGGCAGGCCATATGCTCAGTGGGGAAGAACATGAAGGTCGGGGCACTCCGGAGCATGTCATGGGAGGCATGCAACTCAATCAGGGTTTTCCTGGCTGCAATGCACTCATCGAATGTTCTTACGGGTGTTACTATGAAGCTCTCGAAGGTGCCGCTCACGAAAAACATTACTGGAAAATTATCTAGAATTGTAGATGCAATTCTCTCCCTGTCACTTCTCTGCACATGGGTTTTGTACTGGAGATGCAGGGCAACCAGATACCTGTAGTCCAGCGAATGAAGATTCGGGACTATTATCGGCCTCAGAATTTTTCTCGCCTTCAATTCCTTTTCAGTCCTGGAAATACACTGTCTGGAAACCTTTATCCTCGAGGCAACGTTGCTGATCGGTTCCTCCGGATAGTTTACAAGTCCCGCGAGTACCTGCAGTTCTTTTTTTGTGAGGACCTCTCTTGCATAGTTTTGCGGGAGTTCATAATGTGACTTGCAAAGCAGGGGAGCTATTTCCGCGGGCATTATATGGTTTGCGAACCTTCTGAAATCGAAGAAGTTGACCATGTCAGTAACTGCATAGGGAAACAGGATGTGGGAGATTTTTTGAGTGTTGGCGATGCCGTGTTTTCCTATAAATTCTTCGAGGGCATCTAGGTTTTTCTTTGCCTCTGTGTAGTTTGCAGCATTGCTCATCATTAGCCAGTTCTCGTGGTTCCTACACTGCGCAAAGATTTTAGGATTCACATCTTTTAACTTTGCCAGAAACATCTCCCTTACCTTATCTTGGGAATTCGGGTCGAAGCTCCCATATGAAACCACGAGAAGCTCGTGCCCCAGCATGTTGAGCATTGGAAGGTATGCAAATCTGAAGAGATCTTTCTCACGGAGGCGGCGACGGATTGCAGTCACCGTGCTGGTCGGCATCTTCAATTTTTCCGCAATCTCCCTATCCGTAGCATCTGGATGCCATATCAACCCGCATAATGTAGCTTTCTCCTTTACTGTCAGTCCCCTCATTTCTACCTTCTAACCCTATAAAAAAACTAAATATAAATTTTTCTATTTTATTGAATATTGTGCTCTCAAATAACTATTTGTGATTGTTGGGTTCAAGCGTTTGTACACAAATTATTTTTTTGTTATCTCGGATAAAAACCAAAAACCATTAATTGGACAATGTGTATAAGGGAATATGCAGATAATTAAGCTCGGCGGTTCCGTAATCACGGACAAGAAGCGGTACTGCAGGTTCAGGAAACAGGTTGTTGGGAAAATAGCGGGTGAGTTAAAAAGAGCTGCAGATGCCGGGGAGAAATTTGTAATAGTCCACGGAGCTGGCTCGTTTGGACACATAAAGGCAAGGGAATACCAATTAAATCTGGGCAGAAATCCGAAAATCGGTGACCAGCATCTCGGGTTTGCAAGGGTCCATCTTGATGTGCGGACCCTCAACCTGAAAATAATGGAATGCCTCAACAAACACGGAATCTCCGCGGTATCGCTGCCCCCACTCTCCATTGCCCTGAACTCCGCTGGAAAACTTAAAGTGCTGGATGTGGGAGCGTTCGAGAGGGCCCTCTCGAATTCCCTCGTCCCGGTAACTTTCGGAGATGTGGTATTCGATGAAAAACTCGGTTTCAGCATCTGTTCAGGCGATGACCTCACATTGAAGCTCGGAGCCCATTTTTTGCCAGAAAGGGTGATTTTCGTGTGCGATGTCCCTGGTGTCTATGCCGATTTTCCACCGAAAAAACATACAGCGATTCTCAAAGAGATTTCTCCATCTGACATCAGCAACCTCAGTAAGGCAAACCCGGAGTTTGATGTGACTGGAGGAATTTTCGGCAAGATTCAGAAATGCTTTACCTTTCTGGAGGAAAGAAAGACCACGGAGATTTGGGTGATTTCGGGAAGAAATTTTGACAACTTCAGAAATGCACTTATAGGAAAAGACATTCAGGGAACCAAGGTTGTGATAAAATGACCGCGCAGAAAAGAAAGATGGAACATCTGGAAATTTGCCTGCGAGAAAATGTGGAGGCGGAGCACAACTACTGGGATGATATCCTCTTTGAACACAATGCCCTTCCTGAGATAGATTACGATGAGATTTCCACGCAGACCGAGTTTCTTGGCAAGAAACTGGAGATGCCGCTGATAATAAATGCGATTACTGGAGGGATACCCGAGGCAGAGAAATACAACGAAAGGCTCGCCAAGGCGGCAGAAAAATTCGGGATTGGAATGGGTGTGGGTAGCCAGAGACCCGCTTTTGAAGGTGCCGATGCGACCTCCTACGAGATTGTGAAAAACCATAAAATTCCGCTGAAAATAGCCAACCTCGGTGCCCCCCAGCTTGTCCCGCAGAAAAAAGGCAGTCATGTCTTCACGGTTGAAGACGGAAAAAAGGCAATCGAAATGATAGACGGCGATGTTTTAGCAATCCACCTGAATTTCCTCCAGGAAGTTGTCCAGAAAGAGGGTGACAAGAATGCGAGGGGCTGTCTCACAAGAATCAAAGAGTTTGCCTCAGCAATGCCCGTAATTGTGAAGGAGACAGGGGCAGGAATTTCCCGGAGAAATGCGGAGAAACTAAAGACCGCAGGAGTAAAGGCCGTTGACATTTCTGGTGTAAGCGGCACGAGCTTCGCGAAGGTTGAGCAGTATAGGGCGGTAATTCAGAAAGATTACCTTCACGCCGTGCTTGGCACCACGCTCGGTGAATGGGGAATTCCCTCACCAGTGTGCGTGCTTAAATCAAGGGTGAAGGGTTTGCCCCTTGTCGCTAGCGGGGGAATAAGAAACGGTCTGGATGTTGCGAGGGCAATTGCACTGGGTGCGGATGCGGCAGGAATTGCAAGAGCGCTGTTGAAACCAGCACATGAAAGCCAGCAGAAACTTGAACGCAAACTTGAAGCAATCAGCGAGGAGCTAAAGGCAGTTATGTTCCTGCTCGGAGTAAAAAACATTGAGGAATTAAAAAAGGTTCCATGCATCATTGTTGGGAGGACAAAGGAGTATCTGGAGGATTGAGGGATGAACGACATCTCGGATTTGCCAGAAATAGTTGAACGCAGGGAAAAGGTGGAGAAAGCAATAAAGGAAATTCTCTCGCATGGGGAGTATGAGCCCCTGCTGAGGGGAATGCAGCGTTACCCGTTTGCAGGCGGGAAACGATGGCGTCCAGTGTTTGCCATGCTCACGGCGGACTGCGTTGCGGGGGCAGGAGAAAAGGCAATGCTCTTCGGAATTGCCCTTGAACTGATTCACAACTTCACCCTTGTGCATGATGACATAATGGACATGGCCGAGACCCGGCGAAAAATAAAATGCATCCATGCTGACAAAACCATTCATCCTGATGAACACTACCGTCTGGCTTACGCGATTGATGTGGGCGATGCCCTGTTTGCGAAAGGATTCGAGATCCTCGGAAATGTCGATGCCAGTGATGCTATCGTGCGAAGATTGCTGAAAGAGACCGCGAAAATGGTGCTCGGGATTGCTGAGGGACAGCAAATGGACATGGATTTTGCCCAGCGCTATAACATTTCGGAGGAAGAGTATCTGAAGATGATTGAAAAGAAAACCGCACTGATGTTCAGGACCGCGGCAATGGGCGGCGCGATAATTGCTGATGGCACCGAAAGGCAGATAGAAAGCTGTGCCGAGTTTGGAACACTTGTGGGCATTGGCTTCCAGATTGCGGATGACATAATTGATTTGCTCGGCAACCCCGAAATAACAGGAAAGGCGAGGGGAGGGGACATCAAGGAAGGCAAGCGAACTCTGATTGTGGTCCATGCTCTCGCAAATGCCAGTGAGAGCCAGAGGAAGAAGATTGTTTCCGTGCTTGGCAACAGGTTTGCAACCCCTGAGGAGATTGAGGAGTCGATTGAGATTCTCAAGAACACTGGCTCCATAAAGTATGCGGAAAAGGTTGCGGTTGAGTTCTCGCTCAGGGCGAAGGAGTGCCTGAAGGTGCTGCCCAACAACAGAGAGAGAGAAATTCTGAACATGTTTGCTGATTTCATGGTGCACAGGATAAAGTAATTTTCTACCATGCAGAAAACCTACATCCCGTTCGGTTTCGCCCAGTTCGGCTACAGCATTTTTTCAAATACTATTCCGCTCATGGCCATCATTGCTTTCGGTCTCGGGGCTGGAGAAATCGGAGTGCTGAACATGTGCGTTTCCCTGTTTTCGATCCTGGGTATCATTCACTGGAGCAGATGGATTGACAGGCATGAGGAACGCAGGTTTCTCGGATGTGTTGGCTTTTTCCTGGTAGCGATTGCTGCGGGGATCGGAGTTTTCAGTCCGAACTTTTACTGGCTGATTCTATCATCCGCAATTCTTGGTTTCTTCTTCAGCATTTTCGGATTGCTGGGGAGCACTCTGGTAGCCCAGCAGGGCCCAGGCAACTACAAGGAGAGGTTGAAAACTTACAACATTGTAATCTCCACCAGCACACTCATTGCCCTCGCATCTGCAGCCATTTTCCTCCACGAATTTGATTCTGAATTCGGGCTCCGCCTCCTGCTCCTGGCCGTGTTTGCTGCTTTCGCCCTCGGACTCTCCCTTACAATTTTCCTGCCAGCCAGAGCCCCCCATAAGCCAATGCTTTCAAAATCCGAGCTGGTGAAAATCAATACAGGCATATTTGAACGCCTCCATTACCTGCCGCTGAAGATTATTCCAAAACTGAAACTTACTGGAATT
Organism: Thermoplasmata archaeon; assembly: GCA_026414225.1. GTDB lineage: Archaea > Thermoplasmatota > Thermoplasmata > Lutacidiplasmatales > SKW197 > SKW197. The sequence continues at coordinate 4,376 of JAOAJK010000026.1, read as the reverse complement.
GACAGAAGAATTTACTGGTTGTGCCTGGGCTACGGAATGATGCTTTTTGGCTTTGCCGCTTTTAACACGGTTCTTCCCATATTTCTGGTGGGAAAAGGAGTTTCTGGCACCGGAATATTTGCAGTCCATCTGAGCAGCGCCCTCGCCTGCACCGTTGGTTATCTGACAGTGAGCAGGTTCAAGGCGGAGAAACTTCTGAAATTTTCCACGGGACTCAGGATCATAATCATATCCGGGTTTGGATTGCTGGCATTACTGGATTCACCTCTCCTTGTGCTGATTGCAGCCGCAGCTCTGAACGGGTTAATGGGTTTTGGCTGGGCGGGAATTTCATCAGCCAGTGTCAGGATGGTGATGCGGTTTGCGGGGAGTTATCACACGGGCGGTGCAATGGGCGTCTATCACCTCTCCCTTTCTTCTGGAATGGCCGTGGGTGCCCTTGTAGGAGGCATGGTTTTTGCCATTTGCAGTGCGTCTGCCTACCCGCTTTTCGCCCTCATCGTAGCCCATGGACTTTTAATTGCGATTCTCTGGTACAGGGCTCCCTGAGAATTTTCTGTCAAGGATGTTGTGGATGATAGTGATGCAATGTTCTGAGTAGAGCGAGAGCGGAGAAAGGTTAAGCTTGGCCCTTGCATACTTCATGACAATGCTCTCCTCATCTGCAGTGAGGTCTCTGTGGTCCCCGAGCAGGAACAAAATTTCGTCCTCTGGAAACACAAAATTTTCAGCCGGGATACCATCCTCTTTCAGATAATACACATTTCTCCCGGTTTTGAGTAGAGTTTCGAGGTCTGACCTGAACACCTGGACCCCGGGGGAACTCTCCAGAACGCCAGCATTTTTGTGCTTCAGGATTGCATTTCTGATCAGAGCAGCGGTACTTCTCTCATCCGGATTAAGGTATTTCACCCTGTCTCCGGAAATTCTGATGGTGAGTCCCGGCCTTGGCCCCCTCTGGAAAAACAGGAGGATTTCCGCATCCTTTCTTACCCCGTAAGAAATCAGCAGACCTGCAACAACGCATCTTGCAGCCACATCAATCCTTCCACCAGAGCCGGGCAAATCGTCAAGGTTGAAACACCCGTCGGTGTCAGCATCATGACATACTATCAGAAACCTTCGTTTCGGCATCTCCAGCAACCTCTCCAATTTTTTCATCTTTTGAGAGTGCAATCTCCAGAAAATTCCTGGCTTTCTTTACCTTCCCTTTTTTACTGAGCACCAGATACTTTCCATACCAGCCAAGGCCGGAATCCGGGTAGGCACCTGTTATGTAGTCAAAGCAGAAGTTGGCATGCCAGAGTTGATCGAGGTAGAGATGACACAGGCCTTTTCTGTACCAGATTTCTACATTCTCGCGGTTTTTGACATAAAATGTGTAACAGGGCAGGGCAGCAGCATACATTTTCTTTCCGAAGTAATAATCTCCCAGCAGGGCGATTGCCTCCGGCTGTTTGTCGGGTAGTTCAGAAATAAGCTTTGCAATTTCGCTCAAACCTGATTCATAAAGAATCCTGAGTTTTTCCACTGCAAAATCTACATCACCTTTCCTGTAGAATTCATCGCAGGTGCGGAGAGCCATCTCTTTCTCCCCTATTTCATGATAGCTTCTCGCAAGCAGAAGTGCCACCAGCTTTGGCAAATCCTTCCGCATCCCGAAGATTTCAATAATCCTGGCATACTGCTTTGCATCAAAGAGGTTGGCTGCCAGATTCTCTGCGACTTCGGGTATGAAATCGATGTTGAGAATTTCAATTTCCAGAGGGATTGCCTCTTCAAAGTTTCCAAGTTTCATCAGGATTTTCTCAAGCACTTTTAGGTTGTCGATATCCCTCTCGTATTTCAGAAGTGCCCGGGCAGCTCTCACCCCCATCTCGAGTGCATCAACTGCCTCTGCCTCCCTTCCGGATTCCCTTAAAATTTCCGCTTTCATCAAATAGGCATCTGGATATTCTGGATTGAGGGTGAGTGCATTTTCCACGGCTGCAAGTGCCTCCTCCCTCTCTCCAAGTGAAAAATAAATGTCAGCCAGGGCATACCAGGCATGGTCATAGTTTGGATTGAGTGCGAGCGAGATTTCAACAAATTTCAGGCCTTCTTCTGACTTCCCGAGCTTGTGGAGTGCGTAACCCTTTGCATAGTAGGCATAGTCAAATTTGGGATTGAGTTCAATTGCCTTCTCGTGATATTTTATGCTTTTATCATGCATTCCCATCTTATCCAGAGCATTTCCGATGTTGTTCCAGGCGATTTCGTAGTCGGGATTAACTTCAAGAGCGTTCACAAAGAAGGGAATGCTATCCTTGTATCTTTTCAGATTGTACAGTGCGTTGCCAAGATTGTTCCAGAGCACCTCATCCTGGGGGTCGAGTTTGATTGCCCGCTGGTAGCACTCGACCGCCTTCTCAAGTTTGCCCATGCCGTGGTAGGTGTAGCCCTTGTTATACCAGGCATGCTTGTACTCTGGGTTAATCTGGAGGGCACGGTCATAGCAGTTCAATGCTTCATCATAAAACCCAAGCACGAAGTATGTGAAGCCGAGGTTATTCCAGGTCTCGGCTATCCCGTCATCCAGTTCAATTGCTTTCTGGTAGGCCTCTATTGCCTTCTCATATTCCTCAATTGAGAAATAAAGTCCTCCGATGCTGTTGTAGACCTCCACGCTCTTTGGGTTTATCAGGAGGGCGTTTTCATAGCACGCAAGGGCGGCATCAAACTGTCCGAGGTCCTCCAGCATCTGCCCTTTCTTGAGCCACCCGTTGGTGCTCTTCGGATTCATCTCGATCAGTTTATCAATGACCTCTATGGCGCCCTTTACATCACCCATCAGGAATCGCGTGCTCGCCTCGTCGTAGAATGCTGCCTCATATTTTGGATTGAGGGTGTAGGCCTTTCTGTAGCAATCTATTGCTCCGAGGTATTCCCCGAGATAGGATAAAGCGTTGCCCTTGTTATACCAGGCTACCTCATACCTTGGATTCAACTCTAGGGCTTTATCGTAACACTTGATGGCCTCGATGTGTCTTCCCATTGCGTTCAGCGTGACACCTTTGTTGTTGTGAGCGACTGCATTCCTGGGATCTGCTTCGAGTGCCATGTTGTAGTATCTGAGGGCTTCGGGATATTTTCCCTCGTCTGAAAGCGAATCCCCGGTCATTATGTAAATCGTTGCTCTCTGTTTATCGGTTTTTTCAGCCATACAATTTCCTCGCAGTGCTCAGGAACACATCAAACGCTTCCTGCCCGTAAAGCACAAACACAACTTTCTTCAAATTTTCTGGCCTGAATCTTGACACCTCACCGAGCATGATCTCCGCACACCTGGAATACTCAAACCCGCCAACCCCTGTGCCGAGGGCGGGAAATGCAATGGACTGGATCTGCAGCGTCTCTGCTAATTTCAGGGCGTTTGCAGTGGCAGAGGCGATAAGCCCTTCATCCGTGACAAGGTCCTGTCCCATCACAGCAGCATGAATCACATACCTTGCGTTCAGTTTGCCTGCGGAGGTATAGATGCACTGACCAGCTTCTACCGGACCTTTTTTCACTGCCTCCTTCTCTATTTCACTGCCCCCTTTACGCTTGATTGCCCCTGCCACACCTGCACCCATCCAGAAATGGTTGTTGGCTGCGTTTACGATTGCATCCACCCGCTCTTCTGTGATATCCCCTTGCTTGATTAATACCTCCAGATTTCCCACCACAAATTGCTCCGCATCTCGTGTCATTGGCTTTGCTGAACTGTTCGGTGTTTATTAAGATTTTCCCGACGCAGAAAAATTTTGTATTATCAACCCACCTCGTGAACAACAGAAGCCAGACATAAATGTTCACGAGGTAAGTTGACAGAAACTGAAAAATCAATGGACCTTATGGGCGCCTGTAGGATGTGATACCAATGCCCATAAGGCCCAGGGTAGTAAATGGAAAGGTGGTATATGAAAAGAACGACAGAAATTGGTTCAGATTGAGAAAAGCCGTAGTTCAGCGACTGCGAGAAGGCTGGAGTCAAGCAGAGGTGGCAAGAGTATATGGAGTGAGCAAAGGGTTTGTTTCCAAGTGGTGGAATAGATGGTTAGAATACAAATGCTGGGACGCTCTGAGAGACCAGCCACCTGTTCCTAAGACAATCTACAGAAAGAAGATATTCTACGCAGCAGCCGTGATTGTAACAAGACTCGCGCACCCTGAAATGGGTCCACAAAAACTCAAAGCCTTTCTTAAGATAGATCTGAGCCACCAGGCTATCTATGAGATTCTTTTAGAGGCTGGATTACTACAACCGGGTCCTAAGGTGCGTAAAAAATACAAGTCCTTCGCAAGATATCATTCTAACAGTATGTGGCAGATCGACATCAAGGAAATTGGTGACG
>JAOAJK010000025.1 GCA_026414225.1 Thermoplasmata archaeon | reverse complement strand
TCCCTGGGCTATCTATGTGTATTCTTCCTGCAACAACTACATAGCCAACAACAATGTTTCTAGCAATGGTAATGGTATCTATTTGTATACCTCATCATGCAACAACTCCATAACAAACAACAATGCCTCGAACAACACAAATGTAGGCATCTATTTGAAATCCTCATCCAGCAACAACTACATAGCCAACAACAATGTCTCTAGTAACTCCTACTACGGATTCTATTTGTCTTCCTCATGCAACAATAATAACATAACAAACAACAATGCCTCTAGGAATTCCAAATACGGATTCTATTTGTCTTCCTCAAACAACAACATCCTAACCTACAACTGGATTTGCAACAATGCAAATTATGGGGTTTACATCACATCTAGTTCCACGGGCAATTATATTCACCATAACAACTTTATAGCGAACAACGGTGCCAGCAAGGGTGTGAATGGCGAGTGCCAGGCATATGATAACGTTGGTAGTAACCTCTGGTATGACTCTGCAACCAACAAAGGCAACTACTGGAGCAACTGGGATAATTCAGGGTCTTACCCAATCGATGGTGGTGCTGGGGCAAGCGATGGAAATCCACTATCTGAGCCTGTGCGCGAGTTCTCTGCAATGCCACTGTTCGCTGTAATTTTTGGGGGAATTATTGGAATAACCTGGTTTCGTAGAAGGAAAAACTAATCCCTATCTTTTTCTCTGCCTTCTATCCTGTACCTCAGTATTGCCCCGATTCCGCCGACCGCACTCAACCTCCTACCTGCTTCATGCTCTGGGCTGATTGAAACAATCTTGCATCTGGTGGCTTGGGCGGCCTTCAGGATTTTCTCCATCTCCTTTTTCCGCAACAATGTGGTGAGGATGAGAAGCACCTCAGCAGCCCCGATTTCCACCGCATAGTTCACTTCGTTTATCCCGTAAGCCACATTTCCCTCCCTTGCTATCTCAGCAAAAAAGCGTTCCACATACTCGGTCTCCACCTTCACCTTTGCCTCACTCAACCCCTTCATGGTGATCTCTTTCTTCAGGACCTCATTTATCCCTGCGATTCCACCACTAGAAGCATTGAGCACTGTAGTTCTTGCCGCTAAATCCGCAACCCTCTCCTTCACCAACTCGTAGAACTCCTCCTTCCAGAAGCCAGGGCCCAGGACCACCACCACTGTGTTGGGCTCTACGACTCTCTCCAGGGTTTCCAGCACTTGGGCATAGAAGGCCCCTTTTTCCTGCTCCTTCTTGCCCTCAAAATCCTTGCCCGAGATGTGGGCGTTGATTTCAGCCAGGGTTTTAACCCCCCTTTCAGTCAGTGTGGCGAGCACCGCACTGGCATCGTCCAGGGCTACAAATACTATCTCTACATGCCTCGCACTTAATGCCTCTTGGAGCAATTTTTTCATTCCCTCGGTCCACACCTGTTTCACAAGCAGGATATCCTTGCCTGGTTCTACATTGATGGTGTGAAAATTCCCCTGCCCCATCTCCCCAGTCTCGATTATTCCACTCACCCGCAGGATTGCCCCAAATTCTTTCAATTCCACATTTTTCACACGGATGCCAAGCACAACAGGCTTCTTCTCTGCGCTCTCGGCCCGCAAAGCATCGTCCCTGCCCTCCACCCTCCTGAATGTCAGTCCCTTTACAAAATCCTCCTCCTCAATAATCTGTGAGAGATACCAGAGGTCATCTTCTGTTTCCGGGATTAATTTTACTGCTCCTTCTTTCAGGTTTTCCGATAGCACTTTCAACCTTATCACCGAACATGAAATTTCTGCTCCTTTTCAGCACAGAAATGTAGTCGTTTTCCCTGAGCTTTCTGCACTCTCCAAACTGGAAATAGCCATAGTTCACGATACTTACTGCTAGGGCCATTCTTTTGGAGCTGGTGGTGAGGGCAACGCTCATCTGAAAAATCTCATCAAGGCGAGTGTAGGGAACCAGGAGAAATGCATTGGTGCGGTCGGCAACCGCAAAGAATGGGGGTGTTCCTGTTGCATCCAGCGGCCATCCTTTTCCCGCACATTCCCCGGCTGTTAGGTGATAGAATGCAAACCCGGCGTATCCAAGGGCTTTCAGATTCACGCTCACAGCCGGCCTGAGGTATTCCTGCTTTTTCAGGAAGCTCCGCTTTCTCCTCACAGTGCTTTTCTCGATTCCAACCAGCGCACTCAAGGTTTCTACATCGGCAGCAGGGTGGTGCACAATCTCAAAAAGAATTTTTCGGGTAATCGGGTCAAGCGCTTTTCCCTCCTCACGCGCGGCATCCCGCACACCTGTTTCCCAGTTTCCTGCAATTTTTCCGAGCACCTCCTGATAGTCAAAAAATCTCAGCAATTGTGTGAGTTCATGGGAAAAAATGAGGAGGTGCAGATGGTCTTTTTGCATCTTGAGGTCAATGCAGAGTTTCTCGTAGAGGCGGAGCAGTTCTGCATAATTCTGAGCGAAACCGGTGGCAAAAAAATACTCGGGGGAAGTGTAGGCATGGGTACAACCCTCCAGGGCATCTGCAGGGGGAATTTTTCTTGGCGGCATCGTGGAATAAACCACGAACATCAGTTCCCAGCCAAGCTTGCCGTAATTTGGAACAACAACCCACTGCAAAATTTTTGAGAGCTTTGTCCGGAGCTTTTTCACCTCGCTTTCTTTAATCTTGAGAGCGTCTGCCAGCAGGGAATCATCAATCTCCGGCATATTCGCAATGTATTCAAGTGCCTTCATTTCAAGTTTTGAAATTCTGTAGGCAGGCATATGAACTGGGAAATACAAAAATATATTTAAGGTTGTTGAGCCAATATGCCCTCAAATACCCCCTTTATTTTCTCCCAGGTTCCTTTCCCCGCATAGACCCTGAAGTCCAGTTTTATTTCTTCTTTTGACTTCAGTTCAATCTCGTAATACGGCGAGAAGGCTATGCCTTCGCTCACCATCTCCTTGATTACCTTCTTTATTTTCCCTGGTGCCCAAGCAGCTCCGCAAACGATTCCGTTGACAGTATCATAACAACATGCCCAGGAGACACCCGGACCATCCTCCCCGTTGCACACCTGCTGCTCTATTACATTTCCAGCATAATCAAAGATGTATCTGTGGTTCTCCGTAATGCTCCGTTCGACCGAGTCGGTCGGAAGTGTGAAGCAGAATTCTTCTCTGAAGCTGAATTTCTGGTTTTTCCTGCCCGTGTTCTTCAGCCCTATACCGAGATGCAGAACTTCATCAGCCAGTGCATAGGTCTTCTCAACTCTCAATTCTCCAAGGTTTCTGATGAATCTCACTTTCCCATCCTTGCGAACAACCTCGACCGGCTCGAGCAGTGCATCCATGTTGATCCAGTCAGTGCAACAGTTCCTTTTTTTCTTCCTGAATATCCCTTCGTCCGGCATGTACTGCTTCTCCTCTTCAAAAGCGTCGAAGAAACCGGTGTTCACAAGGTTCCAGCCATCCACAACATCCCATTCGTAGATTCTACCACTTGCATCGACATAGACCCTCTGGCTTTTTGTGGAGAGCAGAACTTCATCAAGGCCGTCCCCGTTTCTGTCGCCTACCTCCACCCCGTCTCCCCAGGCCCCCCTATCGAACAGAATGAGGTTTCTGTAGATGAGCTGTCTGTGGTATGTCATCCTCCTCGCATACCAGTAAGGGTCGTTGCACTCAGCCCGCAGGATGTAATCGTTAATTTGGAGCCCCTTCCCATTTGCCTCCAGCAGCCGTGAGTACATGTCCTTAACAAGTGGATGCCGAGTCCAGTTATGGATGCTTCCGAAGCACCATTTTTCCATCTCGATATAGGTTACTGGAGGGAAATTTGCCTTGCCCAGAGCCCCAACCTCTCGTATGTAATCCTCAAGCCAAACCTTTTTAACAAATTTCTCCTTTTCGAGGGCAGATAGAAATTCATCCAGCCACTCGCAGGCTTTCTCCGTATGGGGCCATTCACCCATCTTCTCCCCATCATCACCAAAGGTAACCACTGCCCTCCCATCTGTTTTTTTATCAACTGTTCGGATGTAGCCGATAACTTTCTTTACAGGTTCCCAGGGCACAAGATACCGCATTTCCTTGTCAATCAGAAACACATTCACTTTCTTGCGGTTGTGCTCGGCCTGCCAGACATGATACTTCGCGGTTTCTGGGAAATCCGGATTGCCGCGCTTCATCACATGATCATCAATTAGCACATTTTTCACACCCGCATCGGCCCAAACCTCCGCCTCCCAGGGCTCCCAGGCCCGCTCGGGAACCCACGCAGATTCCGGGACTTGCCCGAAGAGCCGTTTCAGGGCTTCAGTGTTTTTCCTTATGTGTGCGATGGCATGGGAAGGCGGAATTAAGGGGATGAGGGGCTGGTAGTAGCCCGTTGTGATAAGGCGCAACTGACCTCTTCCGATTCCTCCTTTCACTCTCTCTATGGTTTCTGGATGATATTTTTCAAGGTTTTCAAGCAGAGAACCGGTGATGTTCAGGTTAAACTTAATGGTTGGGTGGTTTGCATAGGTATCCAGCAGCTTATTGTATGCCTTCTCTGTTGCCACATCAATCCATCGCTTTTCTTGAGTTACTGGCTGATGCAGATGCCATACCTGGACAAGATACACGCTCATGGTTTCACTATGTGGAATTACAGTTTTGGCATAAAAAATTTTGGTTTTACAGGTTCATTTCCGAAGCCACTTCGATTCCATTCTCACCGATGAGGAAGGGATGGGTCGCGGTATCATGCCTCGTGTGTCGCATTTTTACCACCGTAATTGTCCGTCTATACTCTCCCTCAAATTTCTCCAGCCCCATCGCGACGATCGAATCGCCGATGAAGGTCTCTATGCCCGACTTCGTGTCCTCACCGCTTCTTACGAGGGATTCTGAAACAATTAAGGATGTGACGCTCTTTGCCCTCAAAAACCGCATGAAACGGAAGATTTCTGCGCGCAGCTGTTCGCTGGTATTGTAGTAGATTGCCACGCCGTTTAGTGAGTCAAGCACCACTCTCTTTATCCCCGCAGCACCTATAAAATTCGTGAGAAAATTCTTTATCGTGTCGAAATTTATCATCTCCCTCTTTTCCATCTCCTCTAAACTGGTTTCATTCCCCTCTTTAAGCTGTCCGAGGTCTATTATGAAAACCCTTTTCTCCTCGATGAGGCGGTCAACCGGAAAACCGAAGATTCTGGCGGTCTTTATCAAGCTTTCTGCCGATTCCTCGATCGTGAAGTAAACCCCGTTTTCGTTGTATCTCTCAGCACCGTTGATGATAAAATGCAGTGCAAATAAACTTTTGGCTGCACCTGCAGGACCAGAAATGATGTTGATACTCCCCTCGGGGAAGCCACCGTTTATGAGTTCATCGAAGCCCTGGATTCCCGTTTGGACCCTCTTCATTTTGCACCTTCCATACTTAGAACACAGTGTATTCTCCCCTATAAATCTTTTCGGTCATTGAGCTTATGTTCTTCAGTTTTTCCTCGGCAATGGCTCTCGCATCCTTTTCCGCACTTGCGAACTTCTTCGGGTCCTTCATCACGAGAGAAACCGTGGCAATCTGGGGTTCATCGATAGGTTTTCCTATCTGGGATAGGATTCGCACATAGGCATCGGCAACCGTGTCCTGGTTCGCCTTCACAATCTCCTTTGCGATATCTGTGGCAAGGAGATTGTAGAGCTTGCCAACATGGGTCACAGGATTTTTGCCTGCACTTGCCTCCAGGCTCATGAATCTGCATGGTGTAATCAATCCGTTTGCCCTGTTTCCCCGACCTACTGAACCATCATCACCATTTTCCATTGAAAGCCCTGTTACAGTTAGATAGAAAATATTTTCCTCGTAGTTATCGGCCGTGTTAACCGCAATGTTCACCTCGCGTTTCGTGAATCTAGCAGCATATTTTTTAAGCACCTCTCTGAGTTCTCCAATCGTGTTGATATAATGCTCCTTATTCGGGATTTCGGAGTCAACCATCGCGACAGCCACGGTCACATTGATTTTATCTCCCTGCCTGTAGCTCATCACCTTTATGTCTTCACCGATTTCTGGCATCGTTCGTTTCAGTTTCCCGTTCATGTATCTCTCAATTTCCAGCGTTATTTTCTCCGTCTCGCTCAGGGGTGCGAAGCCGACACCGAATGAGGTATCGTTTGCGAGCTGCCTTTGGGTATCATAGACCGCCCGGAGGTCAACCGAACCCTTTCCAATCCTGCAATCAAAAGTGATGTCCGCCTCTACATCCAGATGTCTGCACACCTTCTTCAGATACTCCGCTGCCGCCTTTATCGCAACTGTGCGGTAGGGTAGCCGCTCCCCGTTGACTTCTGTTGTAGCTCTCCCCACGAGCAGAATGTATACTGGCTCAAGTATCACACCGCCGCCAAATTTGGGAGCGCTCTGGCCCCCCACAACTTCGCATTCATCCGTATTGTGATGGAGAATTCTCCCATACCTCTCTAGATACATCTTGCAGAGGGCGCGGCTCACGCTCTCGGCAATTCCATCAGCAATGCTATCTGGGTGGCCCAAGCCCTTCCGCTCTACAATTTCAAATTCCTGCTGTTCTATCGGAAGAAGCTCTGACCTGTTTATAAGGATATTCCGTGCCATGGATTCACCGAGACCAAGGAAAATAAATTGGTAGTTAAAGTTTTGGGTGGGATGCGATGGGCAGGAAAGCGTAACATAAAGATCTATGCTTAACCTTATATCTATTGAGCGCTTCTCTACAGGCGTGAAAGAAGATGGAGAACAACTTTGGACTCCAGCCGTATGAGACATTGCTCGGGAATGTGAAGATGCACCGGATTGCCCTCCTGAAGCTTTTCGTCAGCACTGGAATTTCAATCATAATGCTCATCCTGTTTATTTTTGCATCTGGTGTGATGCTGAAGGATATAAGGCACGATGCAGGTGCATTGCTCCAGCTTGAAATTCTAACAATTCTTACAATGGGCTTGGGTCTCGCAGTGTACTTTCTCTCCTTCTCGTTTCTCAAAAAGTACCTGGCTTTGAGAATCTTTGGCTATCTCTGGGTCATTGCCCTCTCCTTCGTGGTCGCCACATGTGCAGTTGCAGCCCTCTACGAAGAGTTTCTCCGCTCCTTTCCAGAACCCTGGTGGTCCGAGATTCTCGGCTCCCAGTTCAAGCTCTCCTCCATCTTTTTTGTTATTCTGCTGATGATTTTAAGCAGCATTCTCTATAAAATTTCCCATCTCGTGGGACCGGACCACAAGCTCCCGCTTGTAACCTCTTCGATAACGATGGCGCTCGTTTCCCTCATCACCCTTCTTCCCTCCCTCGAATTCATTTACAGTCCAGACACCCGCAACAAGGCATTTCTTATCCTCACGGGCTTAACAATAGTCCACGCAGCCATCTCCGTGTTTTATCTCGCTTACGGGGGAAAAATGCGGGCACTGATCACGAACCAGCGGGTAATAATCGAAGAAACCTTCCTGACTTCGAGATACACCGAGCAGCCGTATGACCAGATTCTGAAGGTGATGTATTCCCAGTCTTGGCTTGGAAGAAGATACAACTTCGGGAACATCGTGATCGAGACAGGAAAATGGGCAAAGGTGGAAGGTAAAACCCTGCTTCTGAAGAACACGGTGGTTCTCCCTGCAGTGGAGAACCCTCTACTTGTGAAAAACACACTCATTGCCCTTGCGAATGCCCGTGCGGCCATGTCCGCGGCATTTCAGCGCGTGCAGCAGGGAGTTGAGGCAAAACAGCCAGCAACTGCTGTGTTCCGTGAAGTGGAAAAAACACCGCCAGTATTCTGAGGAGGAGAACGATGCTCCAGGTTTTGTTTGCGGTGCTCCTGATATCCTCATCCTGTGTTCATAGCTCCGACTTTCATTCTCCCGCTTCTACTCCAACGACTGATGCGCACATAAGGCTGTTTCTCTGGCTCGACATGTACAACTTTACGGAGTTCAGAGTAATTACCTCGGTAGAGATAAGAGCGGTCAATCTCCATGAATTGAATTCCACCCTGCCAGAGAAGTATATTTATGCGGATGAGATAAGAGCAAATCTCTCCCTCGGGCTGTTTTCAGTTGCCCAGATTGAGAGGGTATACCTGAATGAAATTGTGGAAAATCTGACGGGTTATCTCTCGGACAGGTTCGGGACAAATTACACTGTGGCCAGGGAGTGGAACGCCCAATCACTCAGTGCACCCGCTGCCCCTCCATCTGAAGAGCCACCGCTGATTTACTACATCAACTACACCCAGAATGTCTGGATAGGGGAGGGAATTGACGAGGAACTTCTTACCGGAATTCTGAACGATGGCGCAGTTTACACCCGGGTTTTCACACCCCTGCCCACAAAGTATCCGTCAGCCGTGAACCTCACACTCCCACGAGGAGCAGCCATCCCCGGTTTTCCATTTCCTACAAACGGAACCTGGAAGGGAAGGCATTACTATGTTTGGTCAGGAGATAAAGAGGTAAATCTCGGAATTACTGGAGCATCTGGCAAAAGTTACAAGCGGAGCAATGTGAATGTTTCGGTGGTGATTGACATGCACACCCTTGCGAATGTCGGTGGAAATGAGTATCTCTACACATCAATCAACATCTCCGCGGATGTGCATGTGCTGGCAATCCCCGACGAATTGAAAAAAGAACTGCCAGAGAGCGTCAAAATGAATTTCATAGGTGCCGATGCCGTCCGTCTCATAATTGCGAAAAATGTTGTGAATCTCACATACCTGTATGATACGCTCAACGCAACCCTTGAAGCAGGAAAGGAAAAATTGCTGGAGATGTTTAACAACCGTGTGGACTTCCGGACGCAACCCCTGGAGAACCTCACATGGGCGGGCAATCCCTTTGAGATGGATGAAAATCCACCAGTCCATCTGTCTATCCGGGGCAACAGCACCCTGGATTTTGGAGAGTATGTGAAAAATTACCGCCAGGGTTTATCGCTCACCTACACCTACTCTCTGAACCTGCTAGCAATAGAGGGCTTCAACATCTCCTACACCGTGGTCTTTCCAAAAAACATACAGGTTGTGCAGGTGGAATGCGGCGCCCCACATGAAAAGCATTATGTTAACGGGAGGGATGCGGTGAGCGTGATGATTACAAATTCAAGCGAAATGCTGAGGATTCTAATACGGATAAGTTTTGACTTAGATTTCGAGAGGGTATACCCTTTCATTGTTTTGCTTGCAATTTTTATCGGTATCTGGATTGCGGTCTCTATAATGGCTTATCAGAAGAAGAGGGTGTTGAGATGAAGGGAAAATTTATCACGGTTGAGGGAATTGACGGCACAGGGAAGAGCACATTGATTCCATCCCTTAAAACCTGCATTGAGGATAGGGGATGGGAAGTGGCGCTCACCACGGAGCCCACCGACACCTGGCTTGGAAAAAATGTGAAGCGTGGCTTTACCGAGGAGATTTCCCCGTTTACCGAAACCTTTCTCTTTCTGGCAGATAGGTGTGAGCATACGAAGTGGGTGAAGGCGGAGATGGAGAGAGGAAAAATTGTGCTGTGTGATAGATATGCGGATTCTACCTATGCCTACCAGGGTGCTGCCCTTGAGAACCTGATTGAGGACCCAATGGACTGGCTGATAGAGGTAAGTAAGCACATTGTGGTGGAGCCAGACCTAACAATTTTGCTCGTCGCAAAGCCGGAAACGGTAATCCGGAGAATTGCACCCAGGGGTGAGTGGACTAAATTTGAGCGGCTTGAGTATCTGAGAAAGGTAAACGAGAACTATCTGAAGCTTGCGGAACGCTTTGGCAGAATCAGGGTGGTGGATGCGGAGCAGAGTGCGGACAGGGTATTTGAGCACGCAAAAAATCTGGTCCATGAGTGTTTGGGGGGCAGGAAAGATGGGTGAGTTCAAAACAGTTCATGACTCCGTGCACCACAGCATAAAGATTGGTGGTGTGAGGAAGGAATTGCTGGAGCTTCCGGAATTGCAGCGACTTGCAAGCATAAAACAACTTGGTTTGGCTTACCTCGTTTTTCCAGGTGCCAACCACACACGGCTTGAACACTCAATTGGCACTTCCTATGTTGCGGAGCGAATTGCCGCGGCTCTTGGTTTACCGGAGGAAGAGATAAAGCTCGTGAGCGTGGCTGCGATGCTGCATGATGTGGGGCATGGGCCATTTTCCCACACGCTAGAAGGGGTGCTCTACCGTTCGAAGGGCGTTGAGCACATGGACATCACAAAGGGCATAATCACCGGGGAGTATGATGTCATAGATGGGGAGAAACGGAGGATGCTAGAGGACGAGAGAAGGGTCCCAGATGTGCTGGAAAAGTATGGTTTAAGCCCTGAGAGGGTGGCTGGGCTGGTGAAGGAAACGCGACATGTGTTTAACTGGGAATTGATGAGCTACGCTGCCGAAAAGACCAAGTATCTGAACCAGATAATTCATGGGCCTTTCGATGCGGACCAGGTTGACTACCTTCTTAGGGATGCTTATTACACAGGGGTTGCGCATGGCACAATTGATTTCGACAGGTTGCTGAACACCGTGGCACTGGAAAACGGAGAGGTTTGCTTCCACAGGAAAGGCATCGCGGCAATTGAGGGAATGCTGGTTGCGAGGGCATTGATGTATTCCTCTGTTTACTTCCACAAAACCGTGAGAATTGCGGAAACCATGCTTGCGAGGGCCGTGGAGGGCATCGGGGAGATTGAAGAAAACATCCAGAACTTTGTGGATGCGGAGTTGATGGAATACCTGATGCGGAAGGCCGAGCGGACAAGGAAAACGATGGTGGCAATAAGATACAGGAAGATTTTCAAGAAGGTGTATGCGCGGAATGCGAGGGAGTTGGGCGATGAGGAACGAGAAGCCCTGTATGAAATAAGCAAGGACTGGCATAGACGGAAAGAGGCGGAGGAGAGGATTGCGAGAATGAGCAAGGTGGACAGCGGAAATGTAATCATTGACATTCCGATTCCGGAGCTCCTGCTCTCGGAGCCGAGAATTGACAAGACCGAAGTGAGAGTTCTCACGGACAGTGGAGCCACGATGCTTTCGAAGCTTAGCCCGCTCGCCGAGGCGTTGAGAATAAGGAATGTCGTGGACTGGGTTGTGATGGTCTCCTGCCATCCAAAATACAGGCAGGATGTGGAAAGGGTTGTGGAGAGGGGATTGTTCGGGTAAAATAAATGTGCTTCTAGATTTATATATCGCAAACCCGTGATGTTGCTCCATTCAAAGTGGCGGAGGCCAGACAGGCAAAAACGCTCACACCCTTATCTGCTGGTTTTTTGCGTTATCGACCACTTGCCTCACAGAATCCAGGGCATTCCGCCCGTGAATTGAGTTTGGATGGTTTTTGAGATAGGCCTCCAGCACAGGGATTGCACTTCGGTCGGCAATGCCCAGCATCGCGAGCGAGTGGAGGGCGAACGCAGCCATCTCGTTCAGATTGTCGTCTGGTCCCTTGAGGCACTCGGTGAGCAGGGGGATTGTGGAGGCATCGCCGAACCGTAACTCGCACGCAATCCAGCCAATCCGCATGCACGCATCCGCCCTCATCGTGTTATCGCTGTTTCTCAGCCACCTGTTCAGGGTTTCAATCGCCTCTGCTTTATCTCCTATTTTGAGATGGACCGCAAGGGCCGCGAGGGCCACAACCGCATTGCCCCGCACGAGCGTGTTCCTATCGGCAAGACACTTGCGCAATGGAAGGATGGAAACCCCGCTCCCGATTCCAATCACTGCGAGGCGTCCGAGGGCGTAAGCTGCGGTGCTTCTCACGGCCTCCGAGGTGTCGTAGAGGCATCTGGTGAGCAGGGGCACAGAGGAAGCATCGCCGGCCTTGTAAACCGCCAGTCTCGCGATTGCGTCCGCGGCCGCAAGCCGCACCTCCCACCGCGGGTCAGATAGAAGTAGGTTGATACCACCAACATCCTTTCTTTCCTCCATCATTCTAATTCTGGCATGCACATCCTCAACCATCCAATTAACCTCCCGGACCTTTTTCCTTTTCTCCTTTTATCTCCCTTCTTATTTTCAGCCCGAGGTAAGTCAGCACCAGAGCAGGAAAGAGCGTGAGCGCGCTGCAGAGTCCGAGTGAAAAAATGCCGGCCTCCCAGAATTCAAAATTAAATGAGTACTGGGTGCTGAGATTCAGAACCACGCCCGAAATCCAGAAGGTAAAGAGGAGTGCTCCTGCCCCCAGAAAAATTACCGCCTTATTTTCCCGACTTATCAGCGTTATCCTCTTCCTTTGCAAGCTTCGCAACCGCAATCACCTTCTCCCCTTCATCGAGCCGCATCACCCTTGCACCCATCGTGTTTCGCCCCTGCTTGGGTATCTCCGCAACTCTGGTCCTTATAACTTTTGAGGCATGGCTCGTAACAATTATTTCATCCGACTCCGTAACGCCCAGCACCCGTACAACCCGTCCGTTTCTCTCGTTCGTCACGATGGTGATCACGCCCTTGCCCCCTCTCCTGGTTTTTCTGTAGTCCTCTAAGGGGGTTCTTTTGCCATAGCCGTTCTCGGTTACAGAAAGTATATCCTCTCCCGGCTCAACCGTAGCCATGCTGACCACATAGTCCCCCTCGTTCAAACGGATGCCTATCACACCATAGGTTGCCCTGCCCGTAGCCCTCACATCACTTTCGCTGAAACGGACTGCCAGTCCATCAGCAGTCGCCAGAATCACTTCCTGGTTTCCCTCTGAAATTCGCACATCAATCAACTCGTCGTTTTCCTCGAGGTTGATGGCAATGATTCCACTGCTCCTTATGTTTGCGTACTCTGAAAGCATTGTTTTCTTTATCAGCCCTCTCCTGGTTGCAAACACGAGGTAATGTTGGTCATCAAAGTCCCGGATACTGACCGCTGTCAGCACCCTTTCGCCCTGCTCGAGTTTTGGCAGCAGATTGACAATTGCCTTTCCTTTTGCATACCGCTCGCCCTGCGGAATCTCATACGCCTTCAGCTGATACACCTTGCCCTTGGTAGTGAAGAAGAGGATGTTATCATGGGTCATTGCATGGATGATTCTGATGATGTAATCCTCCTCCTTGGTCTCCATTCCAATCAAGCCCTTGCCACCGCGCCTCTGCATCCTGTAGGAATCTACAGGCATCCGTTTTATGTAGCCCGTGTTCGTGAACAGAATCACGGTTGGTTCGTCTGGAATTAAGTCCTCCACGGTAACCTCCCTTGTTGAAATTTCGAGCTGGGTCCTCCTTTCATCCCCATACTTCTCCTTGAGTTCGAGCAGATCCTTCTTAATCACACCCAGAATTTTCTCTCTTGATGAAAGCAGGTCCTTGAGCTCTGCAATTTTCTGGTTCAAGGCGGCAAGTTCGTTGCGAACCCCTTCGACCTCCATGCCTGTTAATTTCTGCAGCCGCATATCTAGAATCGCCTTTGCCTGCTCCTCGCTCAGCAGGAACCTCGCCATCAATGTTTTCTTTGCATCATCAACGGTCCTTGCTTTTCTGATAATTCTGATGGTCTCATCAATGTTTTCGAGGGCAATTATCAGCCCGTTAAGGATGTGGGCTCTTTCCTCCGCTTTCCTCAGTTCATACTGGCTGCGTTTGGTAACCACATCCACACGGTGTTCCACAAAGTAGTGGATCATCTCCTTCAGATTCAGGAGTTTTGGCACATTGTTTACGAGAGCCAGATTTATTATTCCGAACGAAAATTCCATCTGGGTGTGCACAAATAACTGGTTAAGCACTATTTCCTCCATCGCATCCTTTCTCAGCTCGATCACCACCCGCATTCCCTCCCTGTCGGACTCATCCCTCAAATCCACAATCCCATCAATCTTTTTGTCCTTCACGAGCTCTGCAATTTTTTCCAGCATCTGGGCTTTGTTCACTGTGTAAGGGATTTCCGTCACAACTATCGCCTTCTTTCCTCGCACTTCCTCAATCTTCGTCTTCGCCCTTATCGTAATAATGCCCTTGCCAGTGGTGTACGCTTCCCTTATTCCAGCAGTTCCGTAGATTATTCCCCCAGTGGGAAAATCAGGACCCTTTATGATTTCCATCAATTCCTCAATTGTGACATCTGGCTTTTCAATGTATTTCACGATGCCATCAACAATTTCAGTGAGGTTGTGTGGAGGGATGTTTGTAGCCATTCCTACCGCAATTCCGGAAGAGCCATTTACCAGCAAATTCGGGAGTTTCGATGGAAGCACCACAGGTTCCTTCAAGCTTGCGTCGAAGTTATCGACCCAGGGTACAGTTTCCTTCTCTATGTCTTCGAGCAGCTCACCAGCAATCTTAGAAAGCCGTGCTTCAGTGTAACGCATCGCTGCGGGTACATCCCCATCCACGCTTCCAAAATTGCCCTGGCCATCGATCAGCATGTAACGCATTGAGAAATCCTGAGCCATTCGCACGAGGGCATCATAGATTGCACTTTCACCATGTGGATGGTACTTGCCAAGCACATCACCCACGGTCCTTGCCGATTTCTTGTAGGGTTTATCATGCGTGGTGCCTGACTCGTACATCGCATACAGGATTCTCCGCTGCACTGGTTTTAGGCCGTCTTTCACATCTGGCAAAGCTCTGCCAACAATCACACTCATTGCATAGTCAATGTAGGATTTTTTCATCTCCAGCTCAACAGCCCTCTCAATGACCTGCTTTGCTGCGCCCTTCGAAATCTCCCCTGCCACTTCACCCATCTATCTTACCCCCTAAATATCCAGATTTGTGACTTCCTTCGCATGTTCCTCGATGTATTTTCTTCTCGGCTCCACTTCCTCACCCATCAGAACTGTGAAGAGCTGGTCTGCCTCAACTCCATCTTCAACCGTTACCCTGATGAGGGTCCGTTTTTCAGGGTTCATTGTGGTTTCCCAGAGTTGCTGGGGGGTCATTTCACCCAGACCCTTATAACGCTGGACCGTAGCATTGCCACCGATTTTAGCCAGTAATTCGTCCCTCTCCCTGTCGCTGTAAGCATAGTATTCCTCCTTTCCCTTCTTTATCTTGTAAAGGGGTGGCTGGGCAATGTAAACATGCCCGTTGTCTATTAGCTGTTTCATGTGGCGGAAGAAGAAGGTGAGCAAGAGCGTGCGGATGTGCGAGCCATCCACATCGGCATCGGTCATTATTATTATCTTGTGGTACCGGAGCTTGGAAATGTCAAAGTCCGAGTTTATGTGGGTTCCGATCGCGGTAATCAGCGTGCAGATTTCCTCGTTCTGGTAAATCTTTTCGGCCCTTGCCTTCTCCACATTCAGAATCTTGCCTCTCAACGGGAGGATTGCCTGGAATTCCCTATTCCTGCCCTGTTTTGCAGAGCCACCAGCGGACTCACCCTCAACTATGAAGAGTTCGCATTTTGCAGGGTCTTCGTTGGAGCAATCTGCAAGTTTGCCTGGAAGCGTGGAAGTTTCAAGCAATCCCTTGCGTCTCGTTAGCTCCCTTGCCTTCCTAGCCGCCTCCCGGGCTAAAGCCGCCTGGATTGTCTTTTCCACAATCGCCCTTGCCTCATTCGGATGCTCTTCCAGATACTCTTTCAGCTTGTCGTAAAGAATGCTCTCCACAATTCCTTTGACCTCGCTGTTTCCGAGCTTCGCCTTTGTCTGGCCTTCGAACTGCGGTTCCATCACTTTAACGCTGATGACCGCGGTCAAACCCTCCCTCACATCCTCGCCAGTGAGCGTGAAGTCCCCTTTAAGCATCTCATTGGTCTTTGCATAATCATTGATCACCCTTGTCAGCGCAGAGCGGAAGCCCACTACATGGGTGCCCCCGTCGACAGTCGAAATGTTGTTCACGAACGAAAGCAGGTTTTCCACATAGGTATCGTTGTACTGGATTGCAATCTCAACCTCGGTTGTATCCCGCAGACCAGTTATGTAAATTGGGGGTTTGTGGAGCACATTTTTGTTCGTGTTGAGAAATTCAACGAAAGATATAATCCCTCCCTCATACCTGAACTCATTTGTTTTGCCAGTCCGTCGGTCTGTGAGGGTGATTTTGACCCCCCTGTTCAGGAATGCCAGGTCCCTCAATCTTCTTGCAATTACATCGTAATCAAATTCGGTGGTTTCAAAGATTTCCTTATCTGGCTTGAAGGTCACAATCGTTCCCGTGGTTTCCGCCTCGCCAATCGTCTTCAGCCCTGTCACGGGCACGCCCCTCTCATACCTCTGGAAATAAATTTTACCATCCCGCTTTACCCTGACCTCCAGCCACTCCGAGAGCGCGTTGACTACATGCACGCCCACACCGTGCAAACCCCCAGAGACCTTGTAGGTGGTTTTGTCGAACTTGCTTCCCGCATGCAGCACAGTCATTGCAATCTCGACCGCTGGCTTTCCATACTTGGGGTGGATATCAACTGGGATGCCCCTACCGTTGTCTTCAACAGCAACGCTGCCATCCTCATTTATCACCACCTGAATATCCGTACAGAAACCGGCCATTGCCTCATCTATGCTGTTGTCCACGACCTCATTCACGAGGTGGTGGAGCCCGCGGCTATCTGTGCTGCCTATGTACATTCCCGGTCTTTTCCTGACCGCGGTTAAACCTTCAAGAACCTGAATGCTGGATGCATCGTAACGAATTGCTTGATCTGCCATATTCCTACCACCTTGGCACGGACAATTTATTCCTGTAAAACCCAATACTTTGTTGGTATATATAGGTTCAGATTGAGGGGCAATCAATCTGGCTAGAACAGCCCCAGCGTAAAATTCCTGTAAATTATGAGGTAGGCTAGGACATAGCTTCCGATTGCACCTGTGTTGAGGAAAGGGAGCCCTGCCTGGGGTTTTCCCTTGCTCACGAAGTACATCAGGAAAAGGAAAGCCACATAAATGCCAGTAATAACGCATAATGCGGTGAGCAGGTTCGCGGGAATTCCGAATCTTGTGGGATAGTCAGGAAGAAATACATAGCTGCTAACAGCCAGCACCGCGGGAATCACCACATCTCCAACACCCATGAACATTGCCTCTCGCTCATCAGTTTCAATCTGTTTCAGAATCCCTTCCTGTTTCATGAAGGAATAGTTCGATTTCTGCGGCACGACAAGTAACACTGGGAGCTTCATCTTTGTAACGGAGTCAGCGAGGGTAATCATGTGCTTCGTTCTATATACGGAAATTGCATCGTAGACCGCAAGCCCTAGCAGGATGATGAACGCTGGTAGAATTCCGAGCGAAATTCCGAGAATTGCTGCAATGCCCGCTGCACTTATAAGCCCGATCCCGTTTATCACATACCATTCGGGATACCAGAACAGGAACCCGATGCAGACAATTGTCAGGAAGGAGGCGATTGAAAAGGGGACATCAATTATGATGTCTGCCTCGTAGTAAGCAAATGGGACTGCAAACCACAGCACCGGGTAAATCACGAACAGGAAGGACACGGAGATTGCAAAGAGAAGCAGGTAACGGAGCATCTTTTCAAGCCCGATTTTGACGAGTAGCAGAATTATTGCGGTGAGACCTAGGAGCATAATGATGTAGAAGATAGGGTTCACAGGGTTGTTGGGGTCCGCAAACGCCTGCATTCCGAGTGCTCTATAAAAAGGGGAAAGCAGAATTGCCGCAATTTGGGGCACAACGAGGAAAATACTCATCCAGACAAAAGGTTTGATTCGCATGCTCAAATACGGGTGGCAAACACCACGGTGCCTGCAATCTTTGTAACTCTGGCACGGACGATTTCCCCTGGGGCCTTAGCCCCGTAAATGTAGATGATGTAGGGCGGGATTCTGGCCACACCGTCACCCTTCTTCCCTATCTCCTCA
Organism: Thermoplasmata archaeon; assembly: GCA_026414225.1. Lineage (GTDB taxonomy): Archaea > Thermoplasmatota > Thermoplasmata > Lutacidiplasmatales > SKW197 > SKW197. The sequence continues at coordinate 2,293 of JAOAJK010000025.1, read as the reverse complement.
ATCTTGAACTCATAGGTTTCTCCCTGTTTCAACTCAAATTTCTCCTGCTTCGGCTTTGCACTTTTGCTTGCAGTAACAGGGGCCCTTGCACCACATGCTTCGCATTCTAGCATCCAGATTCTGTCTTCCTTCACAAGCTTGGTGTCGGGTCTGCCACACTCCGAGCAGATTACATAGGTGTTCACATAGGTCTCGATTCTCTCGTTCAGCATTTGAGGTGAAATTTTTGATTTGAAAATCACCCTTTTTTCTTTTATCTCCCCAGGCGTTCCGAGTTCCTTGAGAAGGTAGGCAAGAAAGTGTTCGGGGGTTCTCCTGATGACCTCAACAATCTCAAAGAAATTTCTGAAGATTGTGTTTTTACCCTCAACCATCACATCTGCCTTTGGCACAACGAATCTCTCGCCCGTGCCCTTGGTCTGGGGCATATTCATGTAGGCACGCTCGAGCAACTTTTCGTATTCGTCTTCTGTCATAATCCTACCTGAAACCGTCCATATTGTAGGAAGTTTTAAAGGTTGCGGTGGATTGAAACTTTATTCGACCAGAACATCTAAATGTAGGCAGAGGCGAGGAGTCCCGCTAGAAAAAGCAAAAATCCAGTTATCGTAAGACCGAAACCAATGCTCCACTCGTAGTTCTTTTCCCCCTGCATATACCGTTCTTTTCCCGTCTCCCGCATGATCGTGGTTGATATGAAACCTGGATGCGTGCCCCTGCTATAACCGATGCTTTGCGGCGTTGCGGCCCATGTGGCACTGCCGAGGACAATCTGGGCAACGATTGCGAGGACGATACCTGCAAGGATGAACCCGCCTGCAAGGGTCGAACTTCGGAGACCGATGCAGAGGCCGAAAACCCCGAAAAAAGAGAGTAGCCATATTGTGCACCAGATGGTCTTCCTCTTCTCCATGATTGAGAAATGGGGATGAAAAATATATAGTTTACTCTGGCAGTGCTGCATAAATGCATCTAGTGCATGAGTGCCAGCAAATGCTTTATGCCTGGGCTAGAGCGGTGTGCAATGAATTTAAATATGCCAATTAATTCAATATCCGAAAACATGCCTGCGAGAGAGTTCCAGTTCGGTTTTGTCGACCGAGAGACCGAAATTGGTATGCTGAGGGAATCGATGAAGGATGCAATGGGAGGTCACGGGAGCACAATTCTGATTACAGGTGATATCGGGGTGGGAAAAACGAGGTTGGCAGAGGAGTTCGGAAAAATCTGTGAAAAAGAGGGTTTTGCAGTGCTTTTCTCCATCTGTCTCGGGAATAAAGAGCCCGCCTACCTGCCAGTGCTTTCAGCCCTTCAGCAGTATGCAAGGAAAGTGCGTGAGCAAGATGAGATATATGTTCCTCTCGGGCTTGCTGGCTTTCAGAGCATGGAGATTGAGGAACAGAACCCAGAGGGAATGACAAGGGAACGAACAAGAATCCTTGAGCATCTCCTTCAGCAGCTCACCGAAATTTCGAGAAGAGTTCCGGTGCTGTTGATTATCGACGATATACATCTCGCCGATTCTGCCACGCTCTCGTTTTTCCATCATGTTGCGAGAAATATAATGAGTGAGAGGATTGTTGTCCTTGCTACCTATGTAGAAGAGTATGCCAGTGCCGAGACCGCATTCGGGAAAACCTTGAGAAACATGAATATCGAGCGATTATGCAAATTGTTAAAACTTGCCAACTTCGGCATGAAGGAAACCCAGTTACTTGTTCAGCAGACAGGTTTCGCCCAGCCGGAGGAGGTGGCAAAATACATCTATGACAGGACATCCGGCAATCCTTTCTTTGTGATTGAATTTTTAACAGCGATCCAGAACGCAGGATTGAACGACATTGTGTCTATCAGAAATATGAAACTGCCCGACACCGTGAAAGACCTAGTAAAGTTTCGGGTCACAAAATTGAGCGAGAGAGCAAGGAAGGTTCTCGCTACCTGCGCAGTTCTCGGGAGGGTGTTTGAATATGGGGCACTGGTAGAACTTGCAGGTCTGAAGGAGGAGGAGTTGCTGGATTCCATTGATGAACTCGTCTCCCAAAATTTCCTGGTTGAAACCGAAGAATTTGATGAGGGGTATAAGTTTGTGAGCAACACCGCCCACGAGGTCGTTTATGGAGAATTAAGTGGCTCCCGAAAAAGGATCATGCACCAGAAGGCAGGAGAGATACTGGAAAAACTTCATGGAGATGATGAAAGATACTGGAGTGCACTGGCCAATCATTACAAGATGAGTAACAATAAGGGCAAATTCGTGGAGTATGCGGTGAAGGCTGGAAGAAGTGCAGCA
>JAOAJK010000024.1 GCA_026414225.1 Thermoplasmata archaeon | reverse complement strand
ACATTCATATGTGCAAATGTGAGCGAGGCAACTATCCGGGATGATATCAGCATGTATGTAAGCGATGAATCCTGGACTGAAAAATTGAAGAAGACCTCCTTGGGGAGAGCATTGATATTTAACAAAGATGCCAGACCGAGCGGTAAACTCTGCCTAACATTTTCGACACCGCAAACAGTGGACCTTCTCGCTCCCGCGGAAATCGTAGAATTGGCTTCAAAAAGAAAAACTTAAAGATGCCGTTTGAAAGAGAGCGGGTAAACTCCTACTCTATCCCGTACCGCTTGCACTCGGCATCCACGAGCTCCTGGATTTTCTTGAGTTCTTCTGGCTTGTTCATGAGATGTCTGAACCTGCCCTGAATCTTCAAATACTCCTCAACTGGCTTCCTCGGCTTGGGGGGCATCTTCGTCACCTTCAGCGTGTTTCTGTCTCCATTCTCCATTTCCCAGAGAATCAGGTAGCCCGTATCAACAGCAAGCTTCGCTATCTCCATCGTCTTCTCGCTCGGGGTCCTCCAGCCAGTCGGACACGGGGTATACACGAGAATAAAACTCGGACCCTTCTTTGAAAGGGCCTTCTTCACCTTGGTCTGGAAGTCCTGGTAATACCCAACAGACGCCGTTGCCACATAACTCGGTCTGTGTGCAGCCACAATTTCCGCAAGCGGCTTTTTCGGAGTATCCTCCCCGATGCTGAATTTGCCTGGTGGAGAGGTTGTGGTCGAAGCCCCGTAAGGGGTCGCCGAGGACCTCTGGATGCCCGTGTTCATGTATGCCTCGTTGTCGTAGCACACATAAAGCACATCATGCCCGCGTTCCAGCATCCCAGAAAGGGCCTGCAGCCCGATATCGTATGTTCCCCCATCGCCACCGAGGGCGATTATGTTCTTTCCTTCCCTCTCACCCTTTGCCTTCAGGGCAGCATCAACCCCGGAGGCAACAGCCGCCGCATTCTCAAACGCCACATGAATGTAGGGCACCTTCCATGCAGTGTTCGGATAGCCCGTGCTCACAACCTCCATGCACCCGGTTACCTGGCAAACAATCGTGTTCTTTCCCGCTGCAGCCAGAAGGAGTCGCAGGGCGATTGTAGCCCCGCAACCGGCACAGGCAGTATGCCCTGAGGCAAACAAACTTTCCTCGTTCATTTTATCACCTCTATCTCATCCTTTCTCACACCAATCCACTCGACCATCTCTGCCTTCTTTGCCTTCAATGCATCCATTGCAATCTCATACACCTTCACGATGTCCTCCACGACAATGTCCCTTCCCCCGAGCCCGATGATGAAATCGTAGATTTTCGGACGCCTGGCAGCATTCGCAAATACCGCTGCAATCTCGGGGTAAACCGCACCCCCGAATCCAAGCGAGATGTTCCGCTCAAGCACCACGACCACCTTTGCATCCTTCAGATACTTTTTCAGCAGGTCCTTCGGGAAGGGCCGAAGTGTGGTGATCTTCAGCAGACCCACCTTTTTGCCCTTGCTTCTCAGGAGCCGCACGGCCTCTCTCGCTGTGCCCGTCATCGAGCCAATGGTTACGAGAATCACCTCAGCGTCCTCAACCATGAAGGGCACGACCCTCTGGTAGTTTCTCCCGAACTTCTTCTCAAATTCCTCAAACACCTCATCTATCACCTTCACCGCACTTTCCATCGCCATGTGCACCGCATACCGGAACTCCATGTAGTTATCTGGTGAGGAGAACGCTCCGAAGGTCATCGGGTTGTTGACATCAAGCTTGTAAACTGGCTTGTATGGTGGCAAGAATCTATCCACCTCTTCCTGCTCCGGGATGTCCACACACTCCATAGTATGGGTCAGCACAAATGCATCCATTCCCACCATCCCTGGCAACAAAACCCTGTGGTCTTCGCAGATTTTGAACGCCATCAGCATCAGATCCAGCGTCTCCTGGTTTTTCTCGGCATAGAACTGGAGCCAGCCGGAATCCCGTTCCGCAATTGTGTCCTGGTGGTCGCACCAGATGTTGATGGGTGCGGAAAGCGCCCTGTTACCGATTGCCATCACGATTGGAAGCCGCAGCCCTGCAGCGATGAAAACAACCTCATGCATCAATGCCAGTCCCTGCGAGGAAGTCGCGGTTGCCACCCTGGCCCCCGTGGCACTTGCCCCGATGCAGGCACTCATTGCCGAGTGCTCGCTCTCGCATTTTATAAACTGGCATTTGAGTTCGCCGTTTGCCACAAACTCCGAGATTTTCTCTGGAAAGAGTGTGGAGGGTGTGATAGGGTATGCAGGGATTACTTCCACCCTTGCAAGTTTTGCCGCATATGCAGTTGCCATGTTTCCTCTCAAAACCATCTTCATTGCCATCACCTTTCCTCCTGCTGCATCTCAATTGCCTTAAACGGGCATTCGTTCGCGCAGATGCCGCAGCCCTTGCAGTAATCATAGTCAGTTTTTGGCCCTTCTTCCCTGGTCTTCATAGAAATAACCGCGTCCGGACATACTATGATGCAGATCCCGCATCGCTTGCACTTTGCCAGATCGGTGACGGGTCTCATGTTCCTCCAGCCACCTGTTTTGTTCCGCACAGAACTTCCTGCTTCCGTGACAGTTGCCCCGATTGTTATCTTCACATTTACCACCCCTTTACCGTATTTTCAAATGCATCCTTCACCGCCTTTGCATTTTCATCCTTTTTCACCGGCGATTCCTGCTTCACCGCCTCAATAATTGACTCAAGTTTCACATTCCCCACTGCCCTGGCGTAGGCGCCAAGAATTGCAGTGTTCACAATCGGATTTGTCTGTGTCCCGAGCCCGTTCCTCACAGCGATTTCAGTGGCATCCACTGTAGCAACCTTGAAATCAGGATAACTGAATTCTCCTGGTTTCTTCTTGGTATTGAATATGAGGATGCCTCCCTTTTTCAACCCTGCAGTCACATTCACCGCACCGAGCAGGGTCATATCCAGGACTACAACTATATCCGGGTTGTAAATCTGGGACCGGATGTCTATCTCTTTTTCGTCAATCCGAACAAAAGCTGCAACGGGTGCGCCCCTGCGTTCCACGCCAAAAACCGGAAACGCCTGCACATACATACCTTCCATAGCCGCTGCAACTGCCAACGCATTCGCTGCGGTCACAGCTCCCTGTCCACCTCTACCATGAAAACGGATTTCATACATAGTGATCAATCCGCAGAAAAGCATCGTGTATATGGGTTTTGTGGTGGCGGTTGTCTCCCTGGTTTTCTGAAAATGCTCCCTGCGTCTTTTATATGTGTTATCGTGACCCCAGGTTTCCCCGTGAAGCTAAATAATTCAGGGATTGCACGAGCCAGCTCCCATCAACAATACACTCCAATATTTTGTTGTTTTGGCAGGATGCACCTGCTAGGTCTGGCTATTCTCCTATCTTCCCAATGAGCTCTTTCTTTATCAAACATCATCCCTACCACCAGAAGAACCCCTATTTTACTTACATTTTTATTATTTGTATCCCTTTCTCCTTACTGCTGGCATGTCTAGAAATCTCAATATCTCTCATTCAGTTGCCAACTCCAGCCGAGCACAGTTTTAATTTTGAATATATATTCCATGCCCTACGGATATATCTGCAATTTTAATTCGAAGTTAATCTCTTTTGTTAAAAATGATCTCTACTCCGAGCAGTTTTGCATAGTTTCTCCCAATCGCCTCCACAATTTCCATTTCCGCTACTCTATGATGTTCGAAAATTCCCCTCACTCTCTCGCTGTGGCTTCCGAGCCCTTTCTCAGCGAGTTTGGGAGTAATCTTGAGGTATCTATCCATTTTCTCATAATCCACAACGAGCAGAATCGTGCCATGCTGAAGCACAGCGCCCCTGCTCCTCTTCTGGGCACTTCCGGAAATTTTCTTCCCCTCCAGCAGGATGTCGTTAACTGGCTTGAATACCACAGGATAACCGAGCGATTTAAGAGCTTCCACAACGGGTGCGCAGAGAAACTCATAACTCCTCTTCCTGTCAAAGGGCACAAGTTTTTCAGGCAGGGCAATTGCATACTCCAGTGTGTGTCTATCTGTGTAGACAGCGCTCCCCGCACTTTCCCGGCGGACAATGACCACCCCGTCCTCCCTGCACCGCTCTACATACACGGCGTCTTCAATCCTCTCACCATGCCCAACGGACACTGCCGGGGGTTCTCTCCTGTAAAAATGGAGATAACAGTTTCCAGTGGCAATACAACGCTCCAGAATCTCCCTGTCCTTCGCAACACTCATCTCCGGGTGAATCAGTCCCAAGTCCTCGACATGGATTACCCTCATATCAGCCACGGAAGATCGGGCGTTTGCTCAGGAGGAGGGGCAGGGGCAGTGTGATAAATGGATAGCCAGCAATTTTTTCCCGCACATATTTTCCAAGTTCATCAGGAGTCATCACCGTAGTTTCACCATTCCGCATCCTCAGGTTCAGTTTTCCGCTCGCCTTTTCCTTCTCGCCATATACAGCGATTATGCTCACCCATTCCCGTTCCGCATCCCTTATTCTCTTTGAAACGCTCTCATCCCTATCATCCACATCTGCACGGCACCCCAGCTGCTTCGCAATTGTGATGCACTCCCCGACAAACTGTTCTGAAACAGGGATGAATCTCACCTGGGTTGGTGCAAGCCATAGCGGAAATTCCGACTTTTTACCCTTCTCCTGCTTCATGAATTCCTTTTCCAGCAGTGCATAGATCACCCTCTCAATTGCCCCTGATGGCGATTGGTGAAGGATAAGTGGGAAATGGTCCTTCCCGTCCTCCCCTGTAAAAGTGATTCCGTATCGCTCTGCATTTTCCACATCAATCTGGTCTGTGTTGAGCGCAGAAGCCTTGTCCAGAGCATCCACAAAATTCCACTCATACTTGAACACGAAGTAGAAGAACCGTTCATCCCACATCTCAAGCAATGCTGGTTTGCCCCAGCGTCGCACAAGTTCTCTCACAACCTCCCCATGCTCCTCATAAAAATCCTTTGTTACCCTCAATGCAAGTTCCAGGTCCTCAGGAATTGAAAACCCGATGCCCGAAAGAATTTCCCTCGAGAGTTCGAACCTATCTAGCAGTTCCCGCTTTGCCATCTCTATGTCCGCACAGAACGAGTGGCAGTCAGGCATCGTGAATGCCCGGAGTCGCCTCAGTCCTGCAAGTTCGCCCCGCTGCTCGACCCTGAACGAATACCTTGTGAGTTCGTAGAGCCGCAGTGGCAAATGCCTGTATGAGATTTTGGCATTGTGCATGATCAGAAACTGGCCGAAGCAAGCTGCGAATCTCAGGAATACTTTCTTATCCGGGGTTTGGATTGTGTACTGCCTCGCCGGAAACCTGTGAAGGTATTTTTTAAGCGAGGGGTGTTCGAAATCATACATGATCGGGGTCTCGACCTCCATCCCACCCGTCTCCCTCACCCTAGCACTCACATACTGCTCCAGAAGGTTCTTTATCAACCTCCCCTTAGGATAGTATCTGAAATTACCCGGGTCTGAACCGGGTTCATAGTCAACAAGTTCCATGCGACGCATTAATTCCACATGAGGGGGTTCTCTGTCAGCAGCCCTTGCCTTTGCCATTTCGTAATGTGCGAATTTCTTGAGATTCTGGTAGCGGGAGAAATCATAACCTTTCACCTCACCTTCTTCAATTCTCAGTTCATGCAGATTGCCTGCGGTATCAATCACATACCAGCGAGACACAGCTTTCTTCTCGCTCACAAGAGCTTTTGAGACCTCCTCTTTCTCCTCCCCCTTGATTTCCTTTGAGAGTTCGGAGAGGGGATGGCCCTTGCACTTGATGTTGAATTCCTTGTACCAGCCAAAAGGCGCCCGTCTTACCTCTATGTTCATCCCTGCAATTTTCTCCGAGAGGGCATCAAGTACTGCAACCGCCTCGGCACCCTTTGCAAGGTCAGAACTAAGATGGGCATAAGGGTATATCAGAATTCTTTCTGCCTTTACATCATTGTACACTTTTCCGATCTCATCCGCGGCCTTTGAAACTAAATTCTCCAGGTTTGCATAATCCCCGCTCTCCACACTCGTAAATACCACCAGCACTTCTTCCATCCTTCCTTCCATTCCCTCCCTTATCTCCTCAGCCATCTTGGTCTTTTGCAATGCCTTGTATTCCATCCAGTCCGCATGGATCAACAGCACCTTCATCTTTATCCCGTGATTGAAAAAGCAAGGTTATATATTTCCATTGCGATATTGTTTCCATGTATCCTGAAGAGGTTTTCACAACATCGAGGAAAGGTGTGAGGGAAGTAAGGGTACTCATTGATTCTGGCAAATTTTTCAGGTATAAGTATGTCGACCCGGAAAGTGGTAAAGCCGAGGAGAAGGTCAAAATTTTGCTGGTTACTGATGGGGGAAGAGTTGAGGAATTTTTTGTTTTCCCAGTAAAAGGCAGCAAATTTTTGTTCGTTCCTCAGGAATACAAGGGCAGGAGAGCGGTCTGGGATGGAGAGAAACCGATTATCATTCCGTAGGGAGATGCCTCGGATCAGTGTGGTAGAGGCAAAAACCGCAATTTCCAGAACAAAACTCGGATTCAACTATGCGATCAATCCCTACCGTGGCTGTGCCCATGGCTGCATTTACTGCTATGCCCCATATGTGCTCCATGAGACGCGGGAATGGGGAAGTTTCGTGGAAGCGAGGCAAAATCTACCAGAGCTTCTCGCAAGGGAGGTGAGGAAGGTCGGGAAAGAGGAAGTTGTGGGGATTGGCACTGCTACTGACCCATATCAGCCCCCCGAAGAAGAATTCTGTATCACTAAAAGGTGCATCCAGATTCTTAAAAATACAGGAAGAAAGTGTGTGATTCAAACAAAGTCCTCCCTTGTGCTCAGGGACATAGATATGCTGGCGGGTGCCGAGGTAGGAATTACGATTACAACCACGGAGCCCGATATTGCAAGCGCTGTTGAGCCGCGTGCCTCCAGTCCTGAAGAGCGGCTCAATGCATTGAGAGAGCTTGGAAGGGCCGGAATCAAAACCTTCGCGTTCGTAGGGCCAGTTTTCCCTTCAATTTTCAGGGACCCGGGAGAGAGGGAAAAATTCTTTTACGAAGTTGCAAAGGCAGAGCCAGGTATTGTAATGCTTGATAGATTCAGGGTCCGCGTAGGGATGGAGGAGAAGATAAAAAGAAAGGCGCCGGAAATTTATTCGAAACTCTTTGCGGAGGCCTTCCGGTATAAATACGAGGATTGGGATTCCCTGCTCTCGGTTCTCAAGGAGGAGGTAAAAAAATTTGGGCTGAGGGTGGGTGTTGCCGAAACTGAGAAATGGTGAGGCCCGCTCAGTTCTTCCGTTTCCGAGTTTTCACTGCGAGTATCAACGAGATACAAATGGCTGCAGCCCAGTGCAGCATTGTGCCCTCGATCACTGGCTGGATAATTACGGAGTATGTGGAGGTTGATTGAGAGTTGATGATTTCGTCAATTGCGGTGATATAATACTGCAATGTTCTGGCGGTACTCTGAGACGGAATTGTGCCGTTGCAATAGCCGTCAGTAGCATCTCCAGAAACCTTCAGCATCGATACCGCACATAACCCGACTGTACCACACTACCTTTTCTTTTATAATCCCTTCCTTCGTCCGGCAGATAGTCTTCTAATGACTTCCGCAGCACAGCAACATCAGCTGCTGTGTTGCGTAAATTTGAAGAACACATTTTACCGTAACGCGATGCAAGAGGATCGAGGCCTTCCTGCCAGGAAGAACACAGGCCGCAGTGTATCATGTTCACCCTTATTTTTCCTCCTTCCTACACTCGGCAAATAGTCCAGCAATAATTTATGCAACACAGCAGTGCGGTTGGGCGGGCGTAGAGGGATTTGAACCCTCGACCGCTGGCTTAGGAGGCCAGTGCTATATCCTGACTAAGCCATACGCCCATAAACAGAAACTCATATCCAACAACATATTTAAATATAACCGCCTTCCTTCAACCCTGCGATGAATCCTGCGGAAATCGTCGGATTTGCGCTCGCCACTTTCGCCAGCATCTTTGCAATAGTTGACCCTCTCGCTGTCATTCCATTTTTTGTTTCGTTGACTGATGGCTACAGCAAGCAGGAAAAGCACATTATCATTATTCGCTCGGTCATAGTGGCGTTTACAATCCTGGTAATTTTCGCACTTCTGGGTGAGTACATATTCAGAATCTTTGGGTTTACAATTCATGCTTTCAAGATTGCTGGAGGTCTCTTGCTCTTCACGATTGCGTTCGAAATGCTCCAGGGTGAAAAATCGAAGACAAAAATCACAGAAAAGGACAAGGAGGAGGCACTGGCAAGGGAGGAAATCGGGATTGTCCCGCTTGGCGTTCCCCTGCTTGCTGGCCCCGGAGCAATCACCACTGTGATGATTTATGTGACCTATGCCCAGCGTACTGATTTTGCAGCGGTGGGGTATGGAATAATAATTGGCTCGATAGCGATTGTGTGCGTCCTCGCGTACATCTTTCTCAATGTAGCAGATAAAATTTTCGCCAGGGCTGGAAGAATCGGAATTATCGCCTTCTCGAGAATCATGGGGCTCATCCTTGCAGGAGTCGCGGTGCAATTTATAATAGATGGCGTAGTCGGGGCATGGCACCTGTATTACGGGTGAGCGTACTGGTGCGATAATTGAAAAGAGTAACTACACATCATAGTTAATATGCAGTTAATTTTATATACCTCTTCCATCTCGCATCTTCAAGTAAAAATTTGGAGGTGGCAAAATGGCTAAAGTAAGTTCAAGAGCAAAGAAGGTTCTTGCTATCGCTCTCGCAATTACGTGCGCGAGTATAGCAGTAAGTGGAGTATTTTTACGGAGTGGCTATGCGGACGATGTTGAAAGGGACCTGGCACCCGGTAGTTCGATCGGAGGGAACCTGTCTGGAGCTGGAAAAAAGGACTATTACAAGGTAGAGGTGAACTCGGGCACCAAGTTAAAAATAATCCTTGATGGTCCGAGTACTTCCGGTGTTGACTTCGACCTGTACATCAAGAAGAATGCCAAGCCCACAACATCCAGCTACGATGCGAGGGCTTACACAAATTCCGCGGATGAAACCCTCACAGTGAATAACCCCTCCGGCATATACTATGTGATGGTCTATGCCTACAAGGGCTCCGGAAGTTACACAATCACTGCGACAGTTGAAGGAGGGAGCCAGAATGACGAATATCCGTCTTTGGCGCCCGGAACACCGTACACTGGCTACGCATCCGCAGGCAGCAAGCAGTACTTTACCGTCGATGTCCCGAGGAGCGGGACCGCCCTGACTGTGATACTCTCCGGGCCAAACAACGCCGACTTTGACCTCTATTTGAAGGGAGGCAGTGCCCCCACAACATCCAGTTATGATGCAAGGGGCTATACAAACACGGCCCAGGAAAAGGTTGTGCTCAATGCGAACACGAATCCTCAACTTGTGCCAGGTAAATACTTTGTGATGGTTCACGCTTATTCTGGCAATGGACAGTTCACCCTTACCGCGATTGTCGAAATTGCTGGCTCCCATGAGTCAAATGTAACAGAGATCCAGGCGGGTGGAAGTATTACTGAAACAATTGCCCAGAATGAGAGCAGGTACTTCAAGAGCACAGTGATTTTTGTTGTCCCCGGCTTCGTCAAAATTTCACTTACCGGGCCAGGCAACGCGGACCTGGACCTTTATGTGAAGATAGACGGGATTCCCACAAAGGCGGACTACACCTACCGCTCCACGGGTGCAGGCAGCACAGAAATTGTTTACTGCTCCGGCGGGCACATGTATATGATGGTCTATGCTTACTCTGGCGGCGGCGAATTCACAATCAGCGTAACTCCAGGAGAAGGCGTTGCTAAGGTGGAGAACCAGACGGTGTTCGCGGTCCCAGCGGGCACCACTGCGGGTGGCAGAATCGGGACGGTGAATGAGAAGGTGTATTTCCAGACCACAATCTACTTCTTCCAGCCAGGTAACCTGACGATCAAACTCCAGGGACCCTCAGGCACTGATTTTGACCTCTATGTGAAAGCCGGCTCACTTCCCTCCACAACAAAATACGACTACAGAAGCGTATCCAGTACGAGCACCGAAACCATACAGATCACGAATGCAGGTGGAACCTACTACATCCTGGTTTACTCCTACAGGGGCACAGGCGCTTTCACGCTTACGGTGACCGCAGGGAACTGATGAAATTTATACTGGTTTTTTCCATTTTTTATTTTATTTGCGATGTGTTCCCTCATCTGGCTAATACCGTGTGAATCTATTTCCCGCCGTGTCACGGGGTGAGGAACATTTTTATTTCCCGTGCCTATATGGGCTTCAGGTGATTCATGTGACTGAAAAAATTACGCTCGGACAGATGATTGATAGGGACGCAGTTGCCTTCCCGGACAGGGATGCGGTGGTCTTCGGCGACCTTCGCTGGACATACGCAGAATTGCATGAAAAGGTATCCCAGCTTGCCTGCGGGCTCGTGAAACTGGGGGTGAAGAAGGACGACAAGGTCGGCCTATGGATGCACAATTTTCCGGAATGGATAGTTGCCTGGTTTGCAATTCCAAAAATTGGTGCGGTTGTGGTGCCGATGGACACCTGGTATAAGCCCGCAGAAGCAGAGTATATCCTCGGGCACTCGGATTCGGTGGCGGTCATCACATCGGAACCTTTTGCAAATGTGGACTTTATCAAGATGATGGAGGACATCAAGCCACGGCTTCCAAATCTCAGGCATGTGATTGCGAGGGGCACGAACATAGGTGGTGCAATGAACTTTGAGGATGTGCTCAAGCTTGGAAATGACTGGAAGACAAACGCAGAATTTCAGAAGAGAATTGCTGAGCCAAAGCCAGATGAAGTTACCTTCATTCTCTATACCTCCGGTACCACTGGAAAACCCAAGGGTGCAATGCTCACCCACCACAACATTGCTAGAAATGGAAGAGACATTGCGGAAATCCTACAGATGAGCTATAAGGATAAAGTTCTGATTTGTGTGCCATTTTCCCACTGCTTTGGCTGTGTGTTGAGCATCACTGTTTCTGCAAGTGTCGGTGCCTGCATGGTGCCCCAGGTTGCCTTTGACCCTGAAGAAGTTCTGAAAACTGTGGAGAGGGAGAAGTGCACGGTGCTTCACGGCGTGCCCACGATGTTCATACGGGAACTGGCGGTGCTAGAGAAGAAGAGATATGATACTACATCATTGAGAACAGGAATAATGGCAGGCGCGCCCTGCCCTGTCGAGACAATGCAGGGAGTGATGGAGAAAATGCACTGCAATGTATCCATAGTGTATGGGCTGACCGAGGCCTCGCCCGCGGTCACCGCAACCAGATTCGATGACTCGGTCAAGGACCGTGTGGAGACAGTGGGGAGACCGATACCTGATGTGGAGGTAAAAATTGTGGACGCTGACAGGAAAGAAGTCCCTAGGGGCACGCCTGGGGAACTTGCGTGCAGGGGCTACAATATAATGAAGGGATATTACAAGAATCCGGAGGCAACGAAAGAGGCAATCGATGAAGAGGGCTGGCTCTACACCGGGGACATGGCAACGATGGACGAACGCGGCTATGTGCGGATTGTGGGCAGAATCAAGGACATGGTGATTGTTGGCGGCTTCAATGTGTATCCGCGAGAGATAGAGGAACTGCTGCTCCAGCACCCGAAGATTCTCGATGTAACGGTTGTAGGCGTGCCAGACAAGGAGCTCGGGGAGGTGGTTGCAGCCCTCGTGATACCCAAGAAAGGAATTGAGCTGAAGGAGGAAGAGGTTGTGGACTTCCTCTACGGCAATGTTGCAAGCGCGAAGGTGCCGAGGTATGTTCAGATTGTGGAATCCTTCCCTGTGAGCGGCAGGGGCAAGGTGCTGAAGTATGTGATCCGGGAGGAATTGAAGAAGAAGATTGCGGCTGGGGACCCTGCAATCAAGAAGGTGGTACCGACAGCAGTGAAGATGAAGGTGCGGCACGCAAAGGTGCCCCAGGTTGCTGAGGAGTTGATTAAGGCAGGAAAGTTCAGTGCAGGGAAAAAAGAGATTCTTGAGAAATTCCTGGCGTCGATAAACGATGAGCAGGAGGCGCTGTTCAGGAAATTGATTGAATGAATCACTTCCTCAGTGCATAATCTCTTGAGAATAGAAACTCCCGAAATATCTGCCAGGCATTTTCGTCGCCTGCAAAGTCCTCCAGATGGATAACCTTCCCCTTCTTCTTAGCCAGCGCAAACCCAGCAATCTTGCCAGAGGAAACAATGATGTAGGGGTTCGAAAAGCCAGAGAGCTTCTTCAGCACAGGAGAAAAGAATTTTACAATTCTATCTTCCGCGGAAATTACGCCTGTAAAATCACAGTCATCGGTCTCAAGTATATCCGGTTTAATGTAGAACAGTGCATCCGTTTCCTTCAGGGCGAACCCCACCCTGCACTTGCCCTCAAGTGCTAACCTGGTGCACACATCCAGTGCCTCTGCCTTCCCGATCAGATTTCTTGTATAACCTGAAATAAATGCTGGATTCACCAGTCCGAAAGAAGCAATCAGGTGCTCGATGTACTCAAGCGTCGCTTTTTCATGGTCCGCCTCAGGTACCACTTTCAGCTTTCCGTTCTCTCCCTCATAAATGAGGTTGTGCTTCAGCATCTGGTTAAGGGTCTTTCTGAATTTTCTATACGATAGGGAGACCGCAGCATACAGTTCCTCCTCATCTTTACAATCCTCCATGCATGCCAGCACCTCCTGCATTTCCGGGGTAAGTGGCGGGTTCTTTATCGCCCTCACAGTGCTAAGCTGGGCAATACTCATGTAGGCATTTGAGGGAAGGCCATGGGCATAGTAAAGTCCTTTTATTTCTTCTGGAGGCACAGGAAATTTCGCCCTCAGTTTCGCCTCCTCCAGATTATGAACCCCGAATAGTGCCTGGGCGAGTTCGGACGTATGCTCGAGCTTCCTGTAAATTTTCTGAAGTGTGAGCAGTTTCGGAAAGAGGTCTTCGAATGGGAAAAACCCGGGGAAATAATCGACCGCTGAGTAGAGCCATTTTCCCCTTGACTCGAAAAAATCACCAGGTAGAGTAAAACCAGAGCCATGGGCTCGGTTGATTCGAACCACGAGTGCCCTTTTGTAATTTGCGTAATGTTTCAACCATTTTCCCAGTTTGTCTGGACTGCCCGTGGTAGCAAGATGTATTTCGTGGACCTCGATAGCGCCCTCCTTCGTCTCGGCGTTCATCAGCGCCACCAGTTCATTGTTCTCTACATAAACAAGGTTCACATCACCGTGCCTCCCCGAAATTTCGGCCCATCTGGTTTCCAGGCAGGGATCGGTTACAGGGAGAAGGATGGTCTCAGGAATCTTTTTTTCAGCTGTTTGTTCGGCCATAAAAATAATCCGCTCCGTGCCAATTATCTTCGCCCTTTTAACTTTGTTTTTTGCATGCAGATTGCTGGCAATTGCATGAATCCTTTCGTAGGGAAGGTTAAGGTATCTGCTGAGAGTTTCAACTGAGACCGCACCGAAACCCCTCACCAGACGGAAGATTAGTTCCTCCTCGTTTGCCTCATTCTGTTCCGTTCTCGGGAGGGCAACATATTTCAGTGGCTCACCCCATTCCCTCCGCACGAGCACGAGGGCTTCTAGTTTGTCCAGAATTTCCCGCAACATCCTGCTGGAGAGTCCGGAGTTCTTCCGGAGTTCCGTGAATCCAACTGGACTCTGGACTAATTTCAAGACCTTCAGTTCATTTTCGGAGAGGGGCATTGAATAAAATGACTGGATGAGGGGAATGTCGGAACACCTGACAAATGCACATCTTCCTCCGAGAAACCGGCCGTAGAGCACCTTCTCCTCTGCTACAATCTTCTCCCATTCCTCCGGGGTAATTATGCCCCTGGCAAACAGTGAGTAGGGTTCACGAACTCCGAGGTAATTTTCAAAATATTCATCCACCGAGCCCACGCCGAGAGTGGCTTTTGCAACCCGCTCTGAGACCTCTTTCTGGCTGATGTATTCGCTTTCCTTTCCCATCACAAATTCAAGAAATCTGGCATTCAGGTATTTTTCTGTATCGTTGTAGATTACTGGAACCACAGTGCCCTCGACGAGCAACTCGTCTAGCATTTTTTCCACCTCCACAAGCGGATATCCCAGCATCCGTGCAAACTCCGGAGCATCAAACGGGGAAGTGGCGAGCAGTTCCACCAGCATCTTTGCAAGTCCCTGCCTTCTTTCAGAGCCAACATCCAGGGCTAGAAATTCCGCGTAGATGGCATGAGCGTCGGGGGAAAGATACGCAGTCCGGTCCATCAAAGAAACCCTGTGGACTCTTTTTTCCTCACACAGTTTCTCAAGGTTTGCCTCATGTTGCCAGTAACTGCGGTACTGGCGGATGAAGTTCAATGCATCGTTCTCGTTTTCGAAGACAAATTTCATGGCATCTGGAGTTACAAGATATTTTTTGAGACCTGCCTGCCGCTTGATTTTTCTCAGTTTATCCACCAGGAACCCGCTATCTCTGGCCAGGGTGCTCAGCATCTCAATTGCAAGTGGGGAGAGCTTGCCTTTGAGACCTCCAGAAACACAGATAGCCCCGTTCTTGACCCCTTCTAAAACTTGAATTGCGCCGGGTATGTCTACCATCTGTACGGTTTCCTTGATAGCCTCCCTGTAAATTGGATGGCCGGGTTTTATGGAGTGAAGGAGTTCGTCAGCAGCCCTCGAAATTCTGCCAGATGAAATTTTTTTACCGCGGCGATGGCCCAGAAGAAGGAGGGCTCTCGAGGCACACTGCTTAAATTTAGTACGAAATATATCCGAGGTGCGGACACTCCAGAGCACGACCCTTTCGAAATCTTCAGGTTGAAGGATCTCTTCAATCGGAATGGATGCGGGTGCCTGGAGCGAAAAGCCGTTATCATCAACCATGACTTCTGTATTTAACTGGAGCTTGTTAATGATATATCTTGCCAGGGCTTCATTTACTCTTCTTCCGTTTGGCGAAAGCACGACCGTGGCTGTTTTACCCTCTTCTCCAACAACCTCGCTCACTATTCTTTTTTTCCCAGGGATTCCAAACTCCGCCTGTTTTTTCAGGACACCAACGACTTCATCAATCCCCCCAGGATTTTCAAAATAATTCGTGAGATAATTTCTCATTTTTTTCTCATCCATACCTGCAAGGTTTTCGAGCAGATCGCCCAGTGCAACGGAAAGCTCCCTTGTTCTGGCATTTAATTCCCCGACCCATGAAGGAATGGTAGCACTTTTATCCAGGCTTTCCTTCACAAAAATTTTATTTGGGGCACGCCTGATCAACTCATAAACCCTTGCACCGAGCACGAAGGTGTCCCCCGGTTTGAGAAACTCTACAAATCGCTCAGAGAGCGTTCCAAGTAACTCTCCAAATTCATCGAAAACCTCATAATTGTGTTCCTGCGGGATTGTGCCCACATTCTCGTAGAAAGCGCCGGCTGCACCCTTCCGCGTCGTGAATTCCTCGAGCTTTTTCTCGTAATATAGTAGCGGTCTTCTAGTTCTGGTAACGGCATCAAGCACATTTTCTAACTCCTTTTTTTTCAGATTGTGATAGGTGTAAGACCTCCTCAAAATTTTCAAAACCTCCCTTACCTTCCAGGTTGAGTGAATTCCAAGCCCGACAACCACCTGGGCAAGCACATCAAGTGGCTTCTCTGGAATTTCCACATTATCCAGTTCCCTTCTCTGGATTTTCATGATTATTGCGATGCATTCAAGCAGGTCCTGGATGCTTGTGGGAATGAAGTATCCCTTGGATTTGCCACCCAACGTGTGGCCTGCCCTACCGAAGCGCTGAATTGCCTTTGAAATCGATTTTGGAGACGAAATCTGGATTACACAGTCAGCAGTTCCGATATCTATCCCCAGTTCGAGCGAGGTGGAGGTCACCACCGCCCTCAGTTCACCTCTTTTCAACGAATCCTCGGTTTCCAAGCGTCTCTTCCGGCTTAAACTTCCGTGATGGGCATCAATCGCCAGGATTTCGAGGGAGCGCAGAACCTGCACAAATTCCTCCGTGAGCTTCCGTGTGTTTGTGAAAATGATCACGGTTCTGTGTTTTTCAATTACTTCAGCACATATTCTGGCAATCTGGAGCAGGCCTTCCTCCCGGGTTTTGTTGCCTATTCCTTCCGGATAGATTATTTTCAGGTCATACTCTTTTGCCCCTTCGAGGTTCAGAATTTCAACCTTTCTCGGGTTGTTTCCAGTATACCCACCAAGGAATTTCCCGATTTCCACGATCGGTGACTGGGTTGCTGAAAGCCCGATCCTAACGAATTTTGGTGAGAGTTCTTCGAGAAACTCAAGTTCAGCGGAGAGCAAGGCCCCCCTCTTTGTTGCACACAGTTCGTGAATCTCGTCAAGAATCACATACTCTACACCCTTCAAATTCTCCTGGAATCTCACCGAGTTGAGGAGAAGGGTGAAGGATTCCGGCGTTGTTATCAGAATGTGGGGTGGGTGTTTCAGCATCCCCGTCTTCTCCTTTTTCGGTGTATCGCCTGTTCTCACGGCAACCCTTATGGTTTCCTCAAGCCCCATTTCTTTTAGAGGCAGGAGCAGGTTTTTTCTGATGTCGTTCGCAACGGCCCTCAACGGCGAGATGTATATGCAGTAGACCCTATCTTCCAGCAGTCCTTTTTTGGCCAGTTCTGTGAGCTTGCCCAGAATTCCAAGGAAGGCGCTCAGGGTTTTTCCAGAGCCAGTGGGAGCACATATGAGCACATTTTTGCCCTCAAGAATCCTGGGGATCGCAGCTTTTTGTGCGGGAGCAAGCTTACCATGTCTCTGCCTGAACCAATCCCTTATCTCGGGATGAAGTTTTTCAAGAATATCTTTATCTGTTATGGAGCCATCTGCCTGCATGCCAATCAAATTTAACAACTATATAGAAGCCCGAATATTAACTTTTCTCCAATAGATTTTCCAGAAATTTTCTGAGATGCTGGAGTGCCCTCCCCCTGTGGGAAATCCGGTTTTTTTCCTCGATAGGGAGTTCTGCAAAGGTCTGGCTATAGCCCTCCGGAACAAAGATAGGGTCAAATCCGAAGCCCCCGGAGCCGCGGGGATTATCCGTAATCTCACCCGTGCATTCCCCTTTGAAAAAGTAATCTCTTCCGTTGATGCGGAAGCCAAAGAGGCATTCGAAGTGGGCACTGCGGTTCTCAACCCCCCGCATTAACTTGCAGATCCCGTTCACTCCAATCGTCCTGTAGACATACGAAGAATAGACACCGGGAAAACCAGAGAGAGCATCTATAAACAGCCCGGAGTCATCCACGAGACAGTTTCCAACGCTTTCTTCCACGGATGCAAGTTTTCTGGATACCACCGCTTCAAGTGTGTCTGCCTGGATTTCAAGAAGTTCAAGTTTTTGCATTTCGAGCTGGACATCCAGACCTTCAAAAAATTTTGAGATTTCAGCAAACTTGCCGGAATTTGTGGAGATGACCTTTACCTGCATTCAATCAAAGCCCTCGAATGCCATGATTTCAGAAAGGTTCTTTCTTCCAGTGGGTTCGGGGCTCTCATCAGGATACCCAAGAGGAGTAATCGCCACAATTCTGACATCATCCCCGAGCCCCAAGACCTCCTTTATCTTATCCTCATTGAAATTTCCGATCCAGCAGGTTCCAAGCCCGAATGACCATGCCGCAAGCATCAGGTAAGTTGTGGCGATCGAAACATCCACCACGAATGCACTTATCCAGTTGCCTATATTTGCCTGGCTTTCGTCGGGGAGTCCGCAGGCAACAACCACCACCGGGGCCTCGTGGATGAACTTCTGGTTGTTACAGTACTGGGCAATTTTTCTCTTCTTCTCCTCATCCCTCACAACCACAAATTTCCATGGCTGGGCATTGTGGGCAGATGGTGCATGTCTCACCATCTGGAAGATTTTCTTTATCAGTTCGTCGTCAACCATCTGGCTCTTGTATTTTCTTATGCTCCGTCTTGTCCTCATTACCTCAAACAGGTCCATGAAAACCGCCACCTTCAGAAGGAAAACACCCAGATTTTTCTCCCGCCGGATAGGTCCTCTTTGTTAATCTCCTTCTCCCTTGAACCGAGGTGGACCACTTCCTCGCTGCCAGCATTTCTAAGGAACACATCCACCGGATTTATAGGAAGGGTGAGAGTGCCAATCTTATAGTGCATCGGTATCACGATTTTTGGCTGGAGCACATTTACTGTTTCCCAGCACTCGCTTATAGGCAGGGTGTAGGTTTCACCCACGGGAATGAACAGCACATCAACCTCCCCGAGTTTCCTGGCATGCTCAGAGTTCAGGGCATGGCCCAAATCCCCGAGATGACAGAAATTTATATCATTGGCTTTAAATTTGAAAACAATGTTTTTTCCCCGTTTTGAGCCAGATGCCTCGTCATGGAAAGTTTCTATGCCAGTTATCTCGAACCCCTTTTCATTGTATTTTCCGGGCTTGTTTATCAGCTTACAGTTACTGTTTCTTATCGCCGTCCTGCAATTATGATCAAAGTGGTCATGACTCATCAGCACCACATCTGCATCTATTGAAGGTGCTGGGAGCCCGATGGATTTTCCGTCATGTGGATCTGTGACGATACTATGCTCTCCCTGCACTTTAAAACATGCATGTCCATACCATGTGATCCGCATCTACATCCCCTTTTTTATTCTTCAAATGCAACCCCGCAGTTCGGACAGGAGGTTGCGTCTGCGTCCACCTCTGCCTTACATATCGGACAGAGAAACTTCACCTTTTTTGTCTCCTCTTTCGGTTCTGGTTTTTCTTCAGTCTCTTCCTTTTCCTCTTCTTCCCCTGCCTTCTCTTCCTCTTTCTCCTCTTCGAGTTCTTTTTCCTCTACTTCCTCTTCTTCCGTTTCAGTGATTTCTGGTTCTGGCTGTGCTGCTTTAACCTCCGCTTTGACAGTGGGGGTGTACGAAGGCACGGTCATGGACTTCCAGAGACCGAATACTGCAACCGCATCTGCGAGGAACAGCAGAATGGAGGTGCTTGTTTTGTGCGGATACATGCCAGATAAGTATGCAGAAATAACTGCAGCATACACCACTACACCCAGAATAAACAAAACTACCCAGAGATAGAAACTGCTTCCTGTTTCAACGGTGACTTCTCGCACTTCAGAGGCGGGTTTCTCCTCAGCAACTTCCTCAATCTCTGCCTCTGGTTTTACTTCTTCTTCCTCTTCTTCTGGCACCTTCTCCTCTTCCTCCTCCTCTTCTTCAATCTCTTCTTCCTCAACTTTTTTCTCCTCTTTCTCCTTTTTTGGAGGGGTCTTCAGGGTTTTCTTAAGTTTCTCATCATCTGTCTCTTCTTCAACTGGCTTCTCCTCTTCCTTTGGTTCTTCTTCAACTTTCCCTTCCGGTTTCTCTTCTTCCTTCTCGGGCTTCTCTTCACCCATCAATTCTTTCTCCAGAGCTTCAATTTCCTTCAGCAGTTCCTCATCCTCTTTATTCTTCTTATCTTCAGGCATAGTTATCAGGGAATGGAAGTCCTCCCTTGATATAAATTTTTCGCGGACTGTGCAGACAATTAGCATTTCAGGAACAGGAGAAAAATATAATTTCCCCATTCCGTTATACCCTCATGGAGAATGCGGTAGTGTACTGTGAGGGAAAGTTCGGAACATCCACAGGCAAAACAGCAAATGGACTTGTGCGATATTCCAGAAGGTTCAGAATTGTAGGTGTGATCGATAGCACGAAGGCCGGAAGGGATGCTGGGGAAGTCCTTGATGGAGTGCCGAAAGGGATCCCCGTGTATTCGACCCTGGAGGAGGCCTTAGCCACAACAGAGAATGTGAAATACTTCATAGTAGGGGTGGCTACAATCGGAGGACTTTTACCACAAGAATACAGGGAAATCGTGAAGAAAGCAATCAGCCAGGGCATGAATGTCGTGTCGGGATTGCATGAATATCTTTCAGAGGACAGAGAGATTGCAGCACTCGCGGCTGAGCACGGTGTTAAGTTGATAGATGTGCGGAAGCCCAGGCCCCTGAAGGAAATGCAGCAATTCCGCAATTTATCAAGAGGATTGGGCTGCCTGCGGATTCCCGTGCTGGGAACAGATGGCTCCATAGGCAAAAGAACGACCGCACTTATCGTCACAGATGCCCTCAATTCAGCGGGAATAAAAACCGTATTTGTGGCAACGGGCCAGACAGGCCTGATGCAGGGTTCCGATTACGGAGTTCCCCTCGATTCAATCAAAGGCGATTACATGGTGGGGGAGCTTGAGGCAGAAATTGTAAGGGCGTGGATGGAGAAAAAGCCAGATGTGATAGTTGTTGAGGGGCAGGGCAGCATTTCCCACCCTGCATATGTCTGCGGCACGAGGGCAATAATAATGGCATCACAGCCAACGGGCATTATCTGCCAGCATGCACCGAAGAGAGGTTACAGAAATTTCGGGAGAGACACGCTCAAACTCCCGATGCCGGACCTCAGAAAAGAGATTGCAATGCTTGAAATCTTCTCTGACTCGAAGGTGTTTGCAATAACCCTGAACCATGAAAACATGACAAAAGAGGAAATAGAAGAATATGTAAAAATTTATGAAAGAGATTTTGGTCTGCCCTGCTGCGATGTTCTGGTGCACGGTGCTGCCAAAATTGTGGAGGCAATAAAAGGAATGCTGTAGAAGGAGCCAGAGGTGTTTGGCGTACCAGAATTGCTGTTAACCTCCCGCGGGACCTCTGCTTGCTGTGGCTGCTCCACAGCACAGGGCTGCTTTTGGTCGATGGTTCTTATGTGGCATGGTGCTGGCTCTGATACAATAGTCCTTGCCTGCGGGATTCCGTGAATTATGGTTTCGCCAAAGACCTTGATGTCGTCGATGTAGAGCCCTCCAAAGCCAACGGTGCTGATGGGCTGCGCGTAGTGGTTCGGTAGCGTGGAGTTGGTAACAACCCTGAACCTGAGCAGGACCACGGAGCCCCTCCAGCCCGAGAGGTCAACATTCAACCTGTAGAGCGACTTTGCAGGCACCCAGTAGGCCTTGTCGCCCGTCTCGGTGATACCCGTGTAGCTCGTGCCAGGTGGCATACCCGGCTGTGTGCCTTCCGTGCCCGAGACATTCCAGCCACTTCTGACACCGAGGCAGATGGGCTGCCAGGTGACACCGTTGTCAGAACTGACTTCGACCCTGAACCCGTCAGGTGGTCTTCCAGAACCCCCAACACCCCAGTTTATGTTGAACCTGAAGTAGGCGGAGAGGGTCGCATTTTTGGCGTTGGTCAGGTCAATGGGCCTTGTGATGAGGGAGTTGTCAATTCCGCCAGAGAAATATCCTGTGCTCGGATTTCCATTCCACCAGACCCCGTTGCCCCTGTGGGCCCTGTTTGCATCCCAGATGTACTGCCACTGGTCCGCAGCAC
>JAOAJK010000023.1 GCA_026414225.1 Thermoplasmata archaeon | reverse complement strand
CTTGATGGAAATGTGGTCCGCTGGTATTTTGCAAATGTTTTGCCTGGCAGCCATTATGTGACCTTGCAGGTGCGGGTGAATGTGACCCAAAACACAACCCTGACAAACTGGGCACATCTGAACTACACATCGCTCCACGGGGTGAAATTTCCCGGAAGCAGTGCGAGTGCGACCACGAATGCTGTTCCTGAGGGTTCATGGCACTATCTGCTGCTCGGATTTCTGGTTTTAGTGACCGTGAATGCGCTGAGAAAAAATTACGGAGGTGGAAAATATGATAAAAAAACTGGAAGTTGAGAAAGGCAAGGACGGGCTCGTGCTGAAGCTCGTGCTGAAGCCAGGGCAGGAGTAAAGGTCATTCGGTTGAAAAATTTTCTAACTTTTCTTTCACCAATGCCCATAAATAAAGTTAACCGATAGAAACCTATTTCTATCCTCATGCTTTTTCCTCCGATGGTGAGAACTGTGACCGAAGAAATCTCAACAATGCGGGTATGGGTAAGCTCGTTGCCAGGCAGTGGAGTGGCCAAAATCAACCCGGATGATTATGAGAAAATGGGGCTCACGGAAGAGGATAGCGTCCTCGTGAGGAGCGCCCACGGTTCCGTCACCCTGAAGGTGGTGAAGGACGATATCTACGAGAATAATATCATAAGAATAAGGAAGCCCGATGCCGATGTGCTGAAGGTGCGGACGGGCGATGCCGTGTTTGTTTCCCTTGTGAAGAAGGAGGAGCCAGAGGAGAAGAAAAAGAGGAAGTGAGGTGAGGACTTGCCCGTTACTGCAAGGAGAGGTAAGGCCCTCATCTGCAAGGGCTGGAGACAGGAGGCAATTCTCCGGATGCTCCAGAACAACCTCGAGAACGCTGAGAAGCCCGATGAGTTGATAATCTACGGTGGTGCCGGCAAGGCCGCAAGGAACTGGGATTGTTTCAACGCGATCGTAGAGACCCTTTCAAACCTTGAGAATGACGAAACGATGCTCGTGCAATCGGGAAAGCCTGTCGGGGTTTTCCGGACCCATGAGAATGCTCCCCGCGTGCTGATTGCAAATGCCCATCTCGTGCCCAGATGGAGCACCTGGGAGAAATTCTATGAGCTGGAAAAGCTTGGATTAATAATGTACGGGCAGATGACTGCGGGTGGCTGGGCCTACATAGGCACCCAAGGCATAATTCAGGGCACCTACGAAACCTTTGCTGCAGCGGCTGGAAAATATTTTGACGGGAGTTTACGGGGTAAAATTGTGCTTACTGGTGGCATGGGAGGCATGGGCGGGGCTCAACCGCTTGCGGTTAAAATGAACCACGGGGTCTGCATTGACATTGAGGTTGACGAACGGAGGATAAAGCGGAGGGTTGAGCGCGGCTTTTGCGACATGCTCGTTTACGATGTGGATGAAGCCCTTAAGATTGCAATGGACGCAAAGGCGAAGGGAGAAGGGCTTTCAATCGGGCTCGTGGGTAACTGTGCCGAGATTGAGCCGCTGCTTGTTGAAAGGGGTTTCCAGCCAGATGTGGTAACCGACCAGACAAGTGCCCATGATCCGTTGAACGGTTATGTGCCGAAGGGCCTGAGCGTGAAGGAGGCAGAAGAACTGAGAAAAAACGACCCGGAGAAATACATTAACAGGGCATTGGATTCGATGGTGGAGCATGTAAAAGCGATGGTAAAATTCCTTCAAAGAGGTGCCGTGGTCTTTGATTACGGGAATAACATCAGGGCCCAGGCATACTCTAGGGGTTTCAACGAGGCATTCGCGTTCCAGGGTTTCGTGCCCCTGTTCATCCGGCCCATGTTCTGCGAAGGCAGGGGACCTTTCAGGTGGGTCGCACTTTCTGGCAACAGGGAGGACATCCTGAAAACAGATGCCGTGGTGATGCGGGAGTTTGCCCACAACAAACAACTTGTCAACTGGATTCAACTTGCTGAGAAGTATGTGCCATTCGAAGGCCTGCCAGCTAGGGTGTGCTGGCTAGGGTATGGCGAAAGGGCCAAGTTCGGGAAGATAATTAACAGAATGGTGGCAAACGGAGAACTTGAGGCCCCTGTGACAATTACGAGAGACCATCTGGATTGCGGCTCCGTGGCCTCGCCCTACAGGGAGACAGAGGGTATGAGGGATGGAAGCGATGCTATTGCCGACTGGCCATTGCTGAACGCAATGTTGAATGTGGCCGCGGGCGCGGACCTTGTGGCAATTCATAACGGTGGCGGGGTCGGTATAGGATACTCTACCCATGCTGGAATGATTGTGGTTGCCGACGGCACAGAGAATGCTGAGAAACGGATTGAGAGGGTGCTGACCACGGATCCGGGAATGGGTATCGTGAGGCATGCTGATGCCGGCTACCCGGAGGCAATCGATTTTGCGAAGAAAGCGGGTGTGAAGATTCCGATGCTCAAGTGAGGGGGGAGGGGGTCCATTTCCACTGCAACTGCGAAAGATGGGCGGGAAACGGGGAGAAAGAAGGAAGGAGGAAATGGAAAGGAGGTCTTCCTTGTTTCGATAAGGAAGGATGTTGCTGAGATAAGCGAGTTGATAAGAACGATGGGATACAGCGTGCGGGAATGTATCATCCAGAACAGGAATTATCCGGATAGGAAGTACTATGTGGGGGAGGGTAAGATCAGGGAGATAAAGAAAAAACTTGCCGAAGCTAATGTGGAATCCCTCGTAATCAACGACCCGCTGGAGCCCGCCCAGATCTACCATATTGAACGGGAAACTGGGGCAAGGGTGATAGACAGAACCCTGCTCATCCTTGAAATCTTCATGCGGAATGCGAACAGTGTTGAGGCAAAGTTACAGGTGGAACTTGCGAAGCTGCAGTACGAGATTCCGTTGATGCGGGAATATGTGCACCGTTACAAGACAGGAGAGCATAGCGGGGCGTATGCGGGCGGAGAATACATGGTTGACCAGTACTACAATCTCATCAAACGGAGGGCTGCAAAGATTAGGAGAATGCTGGAGAAATACAGAAAAGCCCGCGAACTCCAGAGAGCAAGGAGAAAGGAGCTGAACTACATTTCTGTTGCCCTCGCCGGATATACCAACGCCGGGAAAACCACGCTCCTCAATGCCCTCGCCCAGGAAAATGCCTACACTGATGATAGAATGTTCACGACCCTCTCGACCCTCGTGAGAAGGATCAACAATTCAAATTTAAACCTGTTGCTGGTTGACACCGTTGGCTTTATCGATGGAATGCCCCTTTACATAATTGATGCTTTCCGTGCAACATACGAAGAGATCCAGTTTGCAGATGTAGTGCTCCTGCTCGTTGATGGCTCCGACGCACCGGCCGAGATTGTGAGAAAAATGCAGGCGGTGGTGAATCAGATAAATCAGTATATGGCGAGATTCGGAAACGAAAGCCAGATATCAAAAAGAATGGTATATGTTATCACGAAGGCAGATCTGATTGACGGTACAAAACTGGCTGCGGTGCTGCAGGTCGTAGAGATGGAGATGGGGGTGACACCCGTTGTAATTTCCGCAAAAACGGGGGAGGGTCTGGATGCCCTTGTGAGGAAGATTATGGCAGTGTCGGCACTGGATAAAGAAACGGCTTGGGAAGAAAAGCAATGAAAGGCAATGAGGGGGACCACGAATCCGCCCCGGTTTCTCAACACGCCCTGTGCATCGCAGGTAAAGTAAGTGATATATACAAACTCTTTATTGATGGGCAGGTGCGACCATGCAGGTAGCAAGAAAGGTCCTGATAGCCACGACGCTCTTCGCAGTGCTGCCCCTGCTCCTCCTGTCACTTGTGTCAGGAATACTGATGCAGAACATGAGCGAGATGGCAATCTCCGAGATGAGAGCAAAGGTGATAGAGGAAAATGAGGAAAAGATTCTTCAGTGGGTAAAAGGCAAGAGCAACGAAATCAATCTGTTTTTCGAGAGTTACAGGCAGGATACAAGGGTTCTCTGTGAGTTCTCAGATACTGTTTACAATAATTATTCACTATTGAAGGACGCATACTGGCCCGAATACTATCCGGATGTAAACCATACGGGTTTCCCGGGTTTTGGCTACATACACCCAGTTTTCGGAGTATACGCTGACTGGGAAGGAAGAGGGCTGGGCAATCCCTTCCTCTCTTCAAAAGTCGTGAACAAATCCCTCGCCAACGAGAGTTACAGGAGTTATGTGGTAGAGGAGCTCCATAAGGTGATGCTCTTCGACATGATATTTCCAGAGATATACAGTAAACACCGGGATACCGCAGACCTCGTGTGGAATGTGCGGCTCGGGGGTTTTTCAAACTGCCATCCTTGGTTTTCGTATGAAGAACTTTTAAATGAGAATCCTGGACTTGATGAACTGGTTGACGACGAGCAGGATTATGTTGTGATGGCAGACCCTGAGCACAACCCGCAGAAGAAGGAGGTATGGCTCCCTCCATACCTGGACGCCACAAAAGGTGTATGGATGACGAGCTGCATTGCACCGATTTACCAGGGGAACGAATTCATAGGGACCGTGGGTATTGATGTCCTGCTCTCCACACTGTCCGACTTTGCCAACAGGGCAAAGTATACAAATGGGAGCTATGTATTCATACTTTCAGGTGAAGGTCTCGTAGTGGAAATGCCGCAGGAAGGAATAGCGGAACTTGCATGGAATGAAACCCACAGAAACGCCCTCTACGAGATTCTGAAGCCTGTAGATGCACAAAACTGGACAGAAGAAATGGTTGCAGCGATGGAGAACACAAGTTTGCGGGCGACACCAGACCCTGAGGTAGCTTCCATCGTCCGTGAGATGCTGGGCGGGAATCTGTCGGTGAGGAAGGCAATGCTTTCTGGTAAGGAGAAAATTGTGGCATTCGCACCGCTTCCATCCGTTGGCTGGTCAATTGGAATCGTTGTGCCAGAAGACGAGGTTCTCGGACCCGTGCAGGATGCGGCTGCAAAGATGGAATCCGGAATCTCGAACGTGCCCTTCTACTTCGGACTAATTGCAGTTGCAGTTCTGGTTGCAAGCGTGGCGGGGAGTTTAATCCTCTCTAGTGCAATCCTCCGTCCATTCAACAAGGCCCTTGACAGGTTCAGGGAAGCCGCGGACAGGATAAGCAGGGGAGAAACAGACGAGTTGCTGAGGATAGAAACGGAAGAACCACTGATAACCGAGATTGCGAAGGCCTTTCAGAGGTTGCAGAACACCGCTATTGTGGCCCTCAAGGAACTTGAGGAACGGGAGAAGGGAGGTGGTGGAAGTTGACGGGAACATGTGCAGTTCTCGAAAAAATCCGTGAGATCGTGGTTGATGCCGCAGGACCGATTGCGGATTTTGTTATAAAGAAGCAGATAAGGGACCTGGGATATACTGCAGACAATTTTCCACAAGAGAAACTTCATATTCTTATAGACCGTGTCGTTGATAATGCGATTTATGACAAGGAAAAAAAGGAGTTAGTTAGGAGTAAATTGCGAAGGTTGTTGCACCATCGCAGTAACTCTCTGTAAAAATCTACTACAGAAGTAGCCACGCATATGGCCCCGCGGGTTTTTTGGCTTATGTTCTCCAGGATGCCTGCAATGGCAAGGCGGGCAGATGCAGGCTAATCGCTGGGGGTTATGCCATACTTCTCCAGAATTTTTAAAATCTGATTCTTTTTCTCCGCTGCAAACGGGAAATTGGGGATGTCAGGAAGGCTCAAGAACCGCTTTATATCCAAGCACCAACCTATGAGGTTTTTTGGACCACGGTCGTCATAACCATACTTGGGATTGAGTTGGCGGAGATACTCCATCATAGAGCGGAAGACATGGGGATAAGCAGAGCCGGATTTTATTCCTTCAACCACCTGTTTGAGGATTTCCGCATGTATGCCGCCGGCAAGCTCAAGGGGATTGGAGTAGGTTTTGCAGACGCGGAGGATGGATTTCACGGTAATGAGCTTGTTATCGAGCCGCATCCGGATCGGTTCTACTTCCTGGTATGTTATCTCCAAGTCCTCACTGAAAGAAAAAAAGCCCTCGTGACTGCCACCAGGCATTCCGTTTTCACACTTGGGAATATGCATGAAGTGAAACGCAAGCGGAATGGGTTGTGCATCTGGAGAAAACTCGAAATCCCTCCGATAGTGCTCGTAAGTAAGGTGGTAGAGTAGGGTGTATTTCCACAACACCTTGCGCATCTCATCTACCCACTGGAAAATCTCATTTGCATACTTCAACCTCTCGTGGTAGACCCCATCGTCCACAGATACTTTGAAGGGCTGCACCCCTTTATCCTGCAGGAGTGCCATGTAGACCTCCAGTTCCAACTTTTTATCTTCTTCTTCACGCTCCGCATCCTCGAGAATCGTTTCAATCGCCTTCCCTATTTCGTTTGTTAACAGGGCTTCAAGCTCTTCCCGACTGGCTATCGTTATATTTTCCTCCATGTTATCACCGTTATACTATATACACACCAAAGTATGAATATTTTTCTTGCAAAAATTATTCCTTAAGGAATAATCGGAACCTCGGGAAAAGGAAATCCATGGTTTCCACTTGAAACCTACCCCCTCCCCCTTTTTTCTTCCCGTGGGTCACGCGTAGCCCTTCAAAGAGAAGCACTCCACCCCTGCGTCAAAAGCGGGAGATAACCATGGCACCGGGACTCCAAAAAAGGTAGAGGCCTTGCCCGTGCCCCTACAAAATCGGTGGTTGAGCCCCCACAATCCCTGTACCAAGGGGCACACACATCGTGCAGTATTGGAAACCAGGCACTTACAGCAATGAGTTTTCTTTGAGTTTTGTCCTCACCTTCTCAGCCCATCTTTCCATCTTCTCACAATCAAAAATCTCCAACGCTTTCTGCAAGTAATTCCTGGCTTTTTCCAGATCCCCAGGCATTTTCCTCTCCAGCAACATGGAACCGTATTCAGAGTAAACCTTTGCGAACTCAGTTTTTCTACCCATTTCTTCAAAAATGGATAAACTCCTCTCAAATGCCTTCTCCGCCTCCTCCCATTTTCTCTCGGTCCACTTGATCAGTCCGAGAACTCTATAGCCCTCTGCCTCGTTGTTTTTGTTTCCGATCTCTTCAGAAAGTTTGATCGCTTTATTCGTGGATTCAATCGCCTCCCGAAGCTTTCCTGTTCTGGTAAATAATTCTCCAATAACTGCTAGGAAGGTTGTGCGAAGCTCACTGTTACCCATTTCTTCGGCAATTTCCAGTCCCTTCTGGTAATACTTCATCGCCCTTTCGAAGTCTCCTTTTTCTAAGTATATACCACCAACATTCTTAGAATTGCGGGCAATCCCCTCAACTTCTCCAATCTTTTCGCAGAGTTCCAAACTTTTCTCATAATATTCGAGAGATACATCAAGATCCCCCTTCGCCTCGAACACGATTCCCATATTGCAATAACAAATAGAGAGGCCTTCAACATCTCCAATTTTTTTACATACCTCTAAACTCTTCATATAATATTCGAGTGCCACATCCGGTTCACCTCTCACACTGTGCAGGATTCCGATGTTGCAATAGCCTATGGAAATTCCCCGCATTTCGCCTATTTTCCTGAAAATTTCTAAACTTTTTTTATAGTATTCCAGTGCACTATTTAGATCCCCTTCAGCATCATAAACAAGGCCAATATTGTTGTATGCGGCGGCAATTCCAGCGAGGTCTTTCAGTTTCTCACGAATCGCCAGCGCTTTCTTAAGAAATGCAAGTGCGGCCTCATAGTTTCCTTGGTTCCAGTGAAGCGAGCCAAGCCGGTGATATGCCTGCGCCATTTCCATTTCATTACCAATCTTTTCTGAGATTGAGAAGGATTTTTCACTGACATTTATTCCCTCCTCATACTTTCCTTTACGCATATATACCAAACCCTCAAGTAAAAGAATTCTAGCGTATTCTATGCTTTCTGGTTCCGCGAATTGTTTTGCCTTCTTACAGTATTCCAGGGATTTATCATAATCGCCCTGCTTTTCGTAATTTTCACCAATTCTGCGTAAAAGGGCACCGATTTTCTCCTTAACATGCCCAACAGCATTCAACACAGCAATCGCCTCAGCGAAGTTTCTTGTGCTAGATTCGTAATCACCCGTATGTTGATAGATTTCTCCGAGTTTTTCAAGGCACTCCGCATAAACTTCAGGCATTTTTTTCCTCTCAATGGAGTCCAGGGCATACCGGTAGAATCTTATGGCTTCCTTTGTAGCATAGCTTTCCCATGCCCGTTTTCCTGCATCCATTAAGTACGGTGTCGCTTTCTCTTTTTCATCTGCTAGAAAATAGTGAATTGCCAGTTCGGCAATAATGCCCTCCGGATTTGCTTTATTCTCCTCCTCCAGTGCCGTAGCAATCATTTTGTGGTATTCCTTTCGCAGTTCATCATTGATCGTCTCATACAGGAGTTCCCTGATTTTCACATGCTCAAACCTGTATTTTTCCTGCAGCGAGCGAATTAATTTATGAGATTTCTCTATGGTGTTGAGTAACTTCAGCAATTCTATCCGTTTCAGGCCTACGAGTGTTTCCAGGGTGCGAGAATGGAAGTACTCTCCTTCCACAGCACCCGCCTCCAGCACTTCTCTCTGCCTTCCTTCCAGCTTGTTCAATCTGTGTTCAATCACATTCTGGACCTTATCGGGAATCTTGATCTTTTCAAGCACCACATTTTCTGGCAAACGATAGAGCCCCTTATCAGGCACAGGAATAAGGATGCCCTCTCCTATCAGCAACTTTACGACTTCAAGTGCAAATAAGGGATTCCCCTCGGTTTCCCTGTAGATTGTCTCGAAAAATTCATCATTCAGATTTTCAAACCCAAAGTGGGTATTAAGCACGGCCATAAGATCCTCTTTGCTGAATCTCTGGAGTTCTATCTTGTTAAGCAACGCCTCTCTGCTCATCAACTGCATTGTCTCCACTAGTTGATGGGTTTTTCCATCCCATGATATGAGCGTATCTTCTGGTCTGTATGTCCCGATAATGAGTATCCTGCTCTTTTGAATGTTCCTAGCAAGATAGTGAAGCAGGCCCAGGGTTGATGGGTCTGCCCACTGTAGGTCGTCTATAAAAATGAGCAAAGGACTTTTCCTGGACTCTCTCAACATCCCCGAAAGGATATTTTCATAGATTCTGTTGAGTTTGAGTTTCGGGTCATGCAACTCCTTTGCATAATCTACGCCATCATACTTTCCCGAAGTTATCAAGGGTTTGATTCGTTCTCCCATACCCTGGACTTTATCCAGAACGCCATCCCAATTTTTCAGAATCTC
This sequence comes from Thermoplasmata archaeon, assembly GCA_026414225.1. Classification (GTDB taxonomy): domain Archaea; phylum Thermoplasmatota; class Thermoplasmata; order Lutacidiplasmatales; family SKW197; genus SKW197. The sequence goes on along the minus strand of JAOAJK010000023.1, from coordinate 14,884 downwards.
ACCGTACTCCTTCTCAATAGAGTGGAGGATTTCCTCCATATCCGTTTTTAGGAACTCATCGGGTTCTCCGTAGGCGATTGTGACAAGGTTCAGATAACTTCCATGGTTGATCATTATGGTCCACTTACTGTAATCCAGGCGGTTTAACCTCCCCCCTTTTGAGATCTCCTCGCCGCTCAGCATTGATAGGGAATCCTTCACGAAAGTGTTGACGGCGACGAGCATCGCACCGAAGACCTCGGGATCCAGCGCGGATTCTGTTCTCTCGACTTTTGAAATGAGGAGACCTGAATTGTTTATAAGATAAACACACTCAACCCTGGGTGGTGGGATGTCGGCCATCAAATGCTCAAGATTTCCGTATCTCAGCGCTTCTCTCACACCCATATAAGGGGCAAGGGACTCCTTCTGGCAGTAACCCCGGAGAATTTTGAAGCCAAGGGCGTTTGCATCCTCGATAACCCTCTCTACAAGTGTGGTCTTGCCAATGCCTGCTTCACCCGCGAGAAAGACGCAACATCCTTTACCGCCCAGAGTCTCCTCAACACATCGTCCGAGGAATTCAAGTTCTTTCTCTCGACAGGCGAAGGGGGTGCCCATGTGCCTGAAACTCTCGGGAGAATAATAAAGTTTTTGTGCCCTTCAGAGGGTGTCATGCTGGTAGTTCAATTTCATAGGATTTGCTTACTTTGTCATCCCTTTTGTTCACCACAGCCTCTCCCCCGTCCTTTTATCAAATATGTGCAGCTTCTGTGTATCAAAAACAACCTCAATTTCCTGCCCACTCTCCGCCTTTGACTTCGGCATTACCCTCGCGACAAAGTTCGTGCCAGCAATGGTAAAATAGATAAACACATCGGAGCCGATTGTCTCCCTGACATCCACCTTTACACGGAAGGTATTGGAAGGGGTGGCACCCACCGCAAACAGTTTATCGTAGATGTCCTCCGCCCGTATGCCCATTACGACATCAACTCCGGCGAAGTTTCCAATCACTTTTTCAGCACCATCGGGCAACCGCAAACTGAAATTTTCCCTCTCCAGATAAACCCCGTCCGTTTTTTGGACGAGCCTGCAGGTCAGGAAGTTCATTGGAGGAGACCCGATGAAGCCTGCGGTGAAAAGGTTCATCGGCTTATCATAGAGCTTATCCGGTTTCCCGAACTGCATGATTCTACCCTTGTTCATCACCACCACTTTCTCCCCAAGGGTCATCGCCTCTGTCTGGTCATGGGTTACATAAATCATCGTAGTGCCCAGCATCTTATGAAGCTTCGCAAGTTCCACCCGCATCTGCACCCTCATCTTCGCATCAAGATTGCTCAGCGGCTCGTCAAACAGAAACACCTTCGGTTCCCGCACTATCGCTCGCCCCATTGCCACCCTCTGCCGCTGTCCCCCGCTCAATTCCGCGGGCTTCTTCTCGAGCTGTTCAGTGATGCCGAGAATCTTTGCCGCCCTCAACACTCGTTCCTCAATCTCCCTTTTTGGTAGCTTCCTTATTTTTAGCGGGAACGCAATGTTATCATACACATTCAGATGCGGGTAAAGCGCATAGCTCTGGAAAACCATGGCAATGTCCCTGTCCTTCGGAGGCAAATCATTAATCACCTTTCCGCCCAGATAAATTTTTCCGCCCGTCACATCCTCCAGCCCCGCAATCATTCGGAGCACAGTTGTTTTTCCGCAGCCAGACGGTCCAACAAGCACGCAGAACTCCCCGTCTGGAATCGCGAGGTTGAAGTCATCCACTGCAACAAAATTTCCGTATTTCTTACACACATGGTCAAGCACCACTTCAGCCATCTTTATCTACCCCTTCACACCACCTTTGGTCAATCCAGAAACCATATACTTCTGGAAAACGATGAACAGCACACACACAGGAATTGCCACCAGCACGGACATTGCAGCGAAGCTGCCCCAGTCAGCGGTTGTCTGCATTCCCCCGGCACCAACGAATGAGGTGAGACCAACAGGCAGCGTGTACATGCTCTCGTCACTCATGAAGGTATATGCCAGCACAAACTCATTCCAGGCGGCGAGAAAAGAGAAGAGGGCAACAACCGCAATTGCTGGTTTTGCAAGCGGGAGCACCACCCTGTAGAAGGCACCCACCCTGCTGCAACCATCCACCATCGCACTCTCTTCAAGGTCTGGTGGAATAGTATCAAAGAATCCCTTTATCATCCAGACCGCGAGGGGCAGTGCGGTTACAGCATAAACCAGAATCAGCCCTATGAATGTGTTTGCAAGCCCGAGCTGCCGCATCAGAATGTAGTATGGAATGAGAATAATCACACCGGGAAACATCTGGACAACAAGGAAGGAGAGCATGAACCCCTTTTTGCCCCTGAAATTGAATCTGGAAAACGCATAGGCAGCGGTTGTGGCGAGCAGGATTCCCAGAATCGTGGTGCCTCCCGCAACGAGCAGGCTGTTTCTCAACCAGATGACAAAAGGCGTCTCGGAAATCACATGCTGGTAATGTTCCAGGCTAACCGCCGGCGGCACGGCGAGCGAAACCCTCACATTTCCGGCCCAGAGCGAAGTCCCGATGATTCCAATCACGGGCAGAAGGGCAATGATCGAGAAGGTTATGAGAATCAGATGCACCAGCGCATCCTCAAGCAATCTTTTTTTCCGGACACCCAATTCTATCCTAATGTTTCCAAATCTGTCCGCAATTTTGTCCAGCACTTTAGAGGGTAGACCAAGCACCTTCTCAAATCCGTCTCCAAATCCAAGTTTCTTTTCCAGGTGCACCTTCCTTGCAAGGTAGATTACAGCGACATCTGCAAACATCATCAGGTTAACCCCTGCTACAATCTCTGATGGTTTAACCACCGCATACCCTAAAACCACGAGAACAGAAATTGTAAAATCGAGCACTGCAAAGAATCTGGCGAGGGCGAGACCATCGGTATAATTCAGGGCAACCAGCAAACCAGAGAGAATAAATGCAATTCCCAGCAAATTCTGGTAATGAATTCCTGCAAAGTTTGTGGCGGTAAATGCGATTCCAAGGAAGGCAGCGAGGTAGATTACTCCCATTCCATAAAGCACCACCCTTATGCCGAGCGGCGCAGAAATCCACGAACCTTTCCTAGCCGTAAAGTAGACGCTCTCGCCACCTCCACCCGCCCGTAGATATATCACGGAGAAGGCAAGCAGCATCATGAAAATTACCACCGAGTAGGCAGCAGCAAATCCAATCCGCCAGTAGAGGAATGCTTGGTCATACACGAATGTGATGAGAATGTCGGTTGAACCAGCACTCACGCCCACCCTGCCGACAGGTCCGCCGCCCGTGAGCAGGTAAATCACATTGAACATGTTGAAGGTCCAGATAAAGCCAAGGAGTGCGGCGGGAATGATTGCAGGTTTAAGCAGTGGCAGGGTAATGTAGCGGAATTTCTGCCATCTTGAAAATCCATCCACATCTGCCGCCTCATAAAGCTCCTCAGGGATACCCTGGAGTGCCCCGCTGAACACCATCATCATGTAGGAAAAACCGAGCCACACATTGACCATTATAACGGCGACCAGTGCCCACGGCATCGAGTTGAGGAAGTCAATGTTCGTGCCAAGGAACCCGTTGAGCGGTGTGGACACAGCCCCGCCATATTCCAGCATGCTCCGCCAGGTGAGCACCGAAATGTAGGAGGGCACGGCCCAGGGAAGCAGGAGCAGCGCACGGTAAACCACCCTGCCCCTTATCTTTCTATTCAGCAAAACTGCAAGGAAAATGCCGATCACGACATGCAGGGCCACGCAGCCGATGGTCCAGATAATCGTGGTGGTAAACACGAGGGAAAAATCGGGTGTAAACAGCACATTCAGGTAATTTTCAAGTCCGACAAAATTGTATTCCTGGCTGTATGAGAGGGAATAGTCCGTGAAAGATAGAAAGAAGCCATAGAGCACCGGATAGAAGGTGAGTAGCACCAGCCCGAGCATTGCGGGTGCGATGTAAATGTAGGCACTTCGCAGCTTTCTCCTCTCCATTCTGGCAAGGTAGGCAATCAGGAGCCCAAAAGCCCCCACAACGACGGCAAGCACAAGGTACACACCCAAATCGCTTTTCGGAAGCTGGACCGTCTCGGCCAGTGTTGTAAATTCCACGCTCTCCGAGGCATTTCCGTACCTGACCTCCACCCTGTAGTTCGTGAGGGGTGCCAGTCCAGTGAGGTTGTAGGCAATTGTCGCGGCATTTACCGGCACATGGGCGCTTCCGTTTATCTCCACAGCCCTTCCCTTTGTTCCATTGGCCAGCGTAAATTCCACATCGAAAAAATAAGGTTCATGCAGGGCCATAACATCCAGACCTACATCTGCGTAAACAACATCGTACACTGTTGTTTCGTTACCAGTGAGAATAATTCTGTATTCCCCGGCACCCTTGCACCCCCACACAATTTTGCAACTGTAACTCCCCGTGTTTTCCACGGCCACTCCCTGAACAACCCCAGAAGCCACGAGCAGGAGACAGAAAGCTAAAGCCACCACCCGCATCTATCCCATCTCCTTCATAATCAATGCCTGAGCTTCATCCATCGCCTTCTGGGCATCCTCGCCCTGAACAATTTTAGCCAGGGCATCGCTCACCTTCTCCCCGACGACAATCATCAGGGGTGCGGTCGGGAACATGGTCCCGTACTTGAACTGCTCCTTTACCGCCTTCACAACCGCAAGGTTTGCGAGCGTAGAATTCTCCAGTGCCATCTTGTTTGCGGGCATCGTATTCGTGGGGATGCAGAACCTCACAAGCGCCTCTGCACCTGTTAGATAGGCAATCAGCTTGAATGCTTCAAATTTATGTTTTGAATCCTTTGAAATTGCGTAACCCTTGTAACCTACAAGTGGCGAAACCCTCTTACCTGTCTCCCCGATGTAGGGCAGGGGACACATCCCGAAGTTCACACCTGCATCTTTGATTTCAGGAATCTTCCACGGGCCACAAACAATCATTGCTGCCTTCTGCTGCTGGAACATTGTGAGCATTTTGAGTTCGTCCACAGGGGTATCTGGCATCACCTTCTCCCCCTTCATCAGGTTAACGATGTATGTGGCTGCCCTCACCGCCTCATACGAATTTACTTCAGGCATCCCGTTCTCATCGAAGATTTTTCCTCCAAAACCAAGCATGAACGGGAAATACCAGTAGGAGATTTGAGCCGGGAAAACAAACCCGAAGTAATCCGCGGTTGTAAGTTTCTTTGCGGTATCCACAACCTTTTCCAGGCTCCAGTTTTCTGAGGGGTACTCGAGCCCGTTGATGTCAAAGAGGTCCTTGTTGTAAATTAGCATCAAGCAGTCGATCGAGGCAGGGAGGGCATAGAGTTCACCGTTGTACTCCATCGCCTTGATCGCCTCCGGGTAGTAGTGTGAGAGAAGACCAGGATAAATAAACTGGTTAAGCGGCTCGAGGTAGCCCTTGCTTGCAAGCTCTCCCAACCTGTCATTTGGAACCCTGAGAATATCTGGAGGATTGCCAGCGGATGCGTGGGCAATGAATTTGGAGACCGCGCTTGAGTAGTCCTGCTGCTGGACATCAATCTCCACTCCTGACATCTTCCTGTAACTTTCCACAATTTTAAGGAACACTTCCTTCTCTTTATCGGCATAGGTATGCCAGAGCACAATTCGGGCCCCCTTTTCAACGCCAGAGGTCTGGGACGCAAAGGTAAAATAGAAAACAGTGGCCACGAGGAGCACCACCACAACCGCACCAACACCACCCTTCATCTTCTCGCCTCCAGCATCTGCACTCCTGCACGGTACTCCTGTTCAGTAATCTCGCCACAGAGCAACCGCTCCTTCAACTCGGTTTCTATTTCCTCGGTATCAACGCCCGCCTTCAATCTCGACTCGACCAGCGCCGTTGCATTCAATCTCATTTTTCTCTTCCGCCGCTTCATCCCGAATTCAAGAACCAGACACCCAAATCCGAACCCTGCTAGGAGGATCGCGGGAGCAAAATCTTTCAGGGCATGGCCCAACCAGTTTTCTTCAGTCCTGTTTGACTCCGTCTGGTTCTGCGGTCCGTCGTGGGTTTTCTTTGGCAGTGTAATCCCAACAAGCACCGCTTTTTTATTGGCACCCGCATCATAACTCAGCAGGTTTTTCTGGGAATAACCGGCGGGTACAATCATGTCAATTATGTTCGGGTCAGCATCGCCATCCGTGCCGCCGCCAAATCTCCAGCGTTCTTTCTGGGCATTCACGCTCCGCCATTTTCCAGGACCATATTCATCCTGGCTCCCGACTACTATGACATATCCGTAATCCCTGAAGTTATTCCCGATCAGCGAGAGGGAGATTCTTACATAGACCGTGTTATTATCCCATTTTTTGGCAGTGGAGTTCCAGTCCGCATCCGCGGTTACGCCTGTCCGCACCTTCTCATCCCCGAGCATTGCATACACATCCCAGCCCCTCGCAGATACCGCGATTTCCCAGGCAAAGTCCTCCCTTATGAGAGCATTCGCCCCTTCAAGGCACTCGGTTTTCCCTGACCCGTTCTTTCTATCGATATCTATGTAAATATTTATAATCTGGTGGGGAAAGTTATACGGGGGGTTCCAGATGGGCTTGCCGTCCTGCACGAGACCCATTTCCCGGAAGTGGAACTCGAAGACAAGTTCTGAGGTGCTGTTGTAGATGTTTAAAGCCGTGATGTCAAACAAGCCACTGTTCGGCGCCATCTCGTTAGAAGTGGGATATTCGTAATTTCCAGGGCCGTAGTCATCATTTTCCTCCTCAACTATTCCGAAAATGTTTGAATCAGGGTTTGAGTTGATGGTGAGGATATCTTCTCTTGCCATGTCAGAGGGGATCAAGAGTTCAATCGGGGCCCTACCGGAAATGAATTCTGCGTTCTGCCAGACATCCAGCACCCTGTGAGAGGCCACAACCGCAATAAAAATCTTCTGTCTTGCGTTGGTCTCTATTGAGCTTATCGGGAGCGCGATTTCCACATTCCTTCCAATCCAGCATGTTTGCGGAGCCATTGAGAAAATCCAGCGGCCCTCTCCTCCAGCCCTGAAAACTGCAACTTTTGCCTCACCATTTTCTAGCTTTGTTTCAGGCAGAATTTTTGCCTTCCATTTTATCGGAAAACCGAGCGATTCAGTGCTCCCCAATGGCAGAAAATTCGTCAGGGGCACATTCATGTCTGAGGGGCTCGGGGAGGAAATGTATATACTCAAGTCCAGGTCTTCGGGATTTGAAGTTAGAATGGCAGCGTCCATTTTCAATCCTATGTATATATTCTGGGTGTCCGCACCCAAATCAATCTCCTCGATTCCCAGATTATTCTGGGAGGGAGTATATCCGGAGGCATCAGCCCATTCTGTCAGGTTTACGGTTCCGTCCAGCACCGGTCTGAAGAGTCCCGGCTTCCCTGCCCTCGCAGGTTCCTGGGGTGCCCGCATCTCTGCGGTAAGTTCTATCGGCGGCTGCAGCCCGATAGCCCGGTATACATTCACGAGGTGAATTTTGAATAGACGGTCAAACATATCCTCGTCCCTCGTGGTCTGGTCTGTGCCGTACCACCAGAACCAGTCACTGCCTTCAGCAGGGTAGATGCTCTCCCAGGCCTTTTTTGCCTCCGTGGAGTTCGGGTGCAGGGCTTCATAGTCCGCAACAGCTTTTCTAGCATTTGCAAGCCGCTGCCACGCTATGTCCTCGTCCGGTTCACCCCTCCAGGTTTCGAGGTCTCCGTTTATCCAGGAGCCAGTTGCAATCGTTTTGATTTCGGTGGCAGGGGGATTCTGGGCGAGAAAATCTTTCAGCAAGATAGTTTCTATTCCGGTTTCAACATTCAGCCGCGAGTATAGTTTTTCGAGAAAAGTTCTGCCGTTGTTTTCATAACCAGCATCATCCCAGAACATCCAGTTCTCCCCATCCGCAGCAATCGTAATCACGGAATTTCTCTTATCAGGTAATCTATTCCCCATCTCATAAATGTATTTTATCAGTTCATCAACTGCGGCATCCGGGTCCATGTGTCCGTACTGGAAGGCAATCTTGTCAGAGATTGTTCTGTCCCTGAAGACCGCAATCACCTTCTTTCCGCTGATGTTAACCACATATGGCTTGTAGAGCGCAGGCGGGTTTACTACATAATCCCCGGCATTCTGGTTGATTACATCTATCCCCGTAGGTTCAAGGGTGTTATCAATAATTCTCGAGTCCGTGACAAGCCAAGTAAAATTTGTCTCGGCAATCGCTTCAATTGCTGCAGGTGAAACCGCTTCCTCGGAGGGCCAGAGCCCTGCAGGTTCGGTGCCAAACACTTCTGCATACTTCTCCCTTGCCTTTCTCAGATGGCCCAGAGCATCGTCTCGCCACACTCCCTTCACCACCTTCATGTTGCTGATTGCACCTGTCCAGTTATCCATCAGCAACAGGGGAAGGATGGGATGATAATACGGGGTCGTGGAAATCTCGCACTGTCCTGTTTCGAGCCGCCGGGCATAGAGGGGAAGAACCTTGTCCGCAATTTCCTTCTGTTTTCTAAGTACGAGGTCAAGGTCCAATTTCGTATAGTTCCCAGTTTTGTTCCGCAACATCCAGAGTTCAGGGTCTCCCCCGAATCCTGGAAACTCTCCCTTCACATACGGTTTTGAGATTTGAAGCAAGAAGTAAAGCACCTTCAAATCCAGCAATTCCTGTTCACTCAAATCCCTCCCGCTATCCACAATTTCCGAAAGTTGCTTGTATCTCTTATTGGCATTGTCCACATCCCGAAACTGCCAGGAAGCAAGCCAGAAAAATTCCTTCTGGATTTTTCTCCGCTCCTCAAGGGTGAGTTTTGCATTATCTTTGAGTGCAAGTTCCCAGTGAGGGTCAGTGTAGCCAGATTTATTTATGTCTTCAATTTGTTCCATCAGCGAGGGCACGAAATTGTAAATTATCTTCACATTCGGGTATTTCTGGAGAATGAGTGGGTGGTCAAGATATTCCTGGACAGCATGCACCCTTGTCCAAGGAAGTTCGTATCGTCCAGTGGCCATGTTTTTGTACATTGGCTGATGCATGTGCCAGATTATTGCCAGCTTGATCGCATTCGGGTTGGATTCCCGTTTGAAGGTGCAGTTGACTGTGACGGAGGCACTGTTGCCTGCAATATCCGTGGCTTTTGCAGTGAGGGTGTGGGCACCCTCGCTCCCCACGCTCCACTGGTAAATGTAATAACTTCCGGACTTAGTGCAGGGGGAGAATCCACCACCGTCTATGGAAACCTCAACGCTCTTTAACCCTATGTTGTCAATCGCCTCAATTGTTATATTGTAAAAACTCAGTGTAATCGTCTCGTTCTCCGAGGGTTGAATGAATCTTACGGTGGGAGGTTGGGTATCATTGGTGGTTGTGTGTTTTATAAACACAGGAGAATTTGGAGAAACCGATGAAACCATGGGGAACTCGTAGTAATAGGAAAAGGTTTCAGCACCAGTACCGACCAGCGAATTGTTTGTGGGAAATGCGGCCCAAGCATTCTGTGCCTCTTCCCACTGGGCGAAGACGAGAATTGAGATTGTCGACGGGGAGCCGATATCTGAAAGCGGAATTTTTATTTCGGTGTTTGGATTCCCGCTCCACCCGATGTAGGTTTGGCCCGTGAAGCCGATCGTACTCCAGTCATTGCTATATCTATCAAGCCCGTAATTTGTGCTCTGGGCACCGTTTTCAACCCAGAAGAGGTAATCCGCCTCGAACGGCAAGGTGTGAACTCCGTACCAGTCCTTTCCGGCAAAACTCCCTCCCGCTGAGGTGTTTAGATATATAAAGAGGTCGCCTTCGGACCCGAAATCCGTCCCGTTCCAGCCGAAATAGAGGGATTGCGTGTCCCAGGTAAGAAAGAGCTTTTTGTTGTTCGAGACACCCATTAACTCATCTCCCTGCCATTCAGCAAGGGAACCGTCAATCGTAATTGTATGCGGTGTTGTGGCATTAACGGGGAAATGGGCCGAAGTGAGAAGGAGGAGGAGGGCGAGGCCGACCTGAACTGCAAATCTCATTGAATAACTGTATTTATTTGAGGGTAATAAAGATTGCCCGCACAAAACACAAAGTGCCCAATGAGCGAATTAAGTCCTATTTTATCCCCATTTCCCCTATGTCTCCCAACTGAGTTCGAATTCACACGAATCATTACCCTCATGGACACACTTTGGCTCAGTACCAACAATGTTTTTCAGTTTGCAGAGCTCTCCAATCCCGATGAAGTAACCCAAGGTGTAAATACACCACAATTTATTCACTTGAAAATTTTTCACCACAATCCGTGTTCTCTTTACCTCATTCTCCAGTACAACAAGCTCTCCAACAGGATAATGGTCTTTCCATACTTCGGGGGCACGGGTCAGTATATAGTTAACCGAAAAAATGTAAGGGAGTATCGTTCGCCCCAGGAAAGACACCTTGATCGATTCCCTCCCCATATCCCTTATTTTCTCAAGGTCTCCGTCAAATAAAATCAAGGAAGCATCGAAGAATTTGGCCAGGGTAGCGAGGGGCACATGGTCGTGGGAGTGCAAGTTTCTTATCTGGGTCAATGAAATTCCTTCCTCTTTCAGTATCTTATCCAGTGTAGCGATTCCCTCCAGTCCCTTTCTCTTCTTAATATATTCTATATTTCCATGAATCATGCCCGCCCTGCACCAACCATCCGTGATATCCCTCATAAAGTCACAGCCCCGCCATACTTTGAGAGTATATTTATTTTTTTGTGACAGGGGCTATGTGTGTTGGCTCGAGGGATGCGTGAACGCCTGCAGGGATTGATAAAAGCCCCGCATTGAGAAGCTGTGAACTAGCCAGGCATATTTGGTAGTATCCAAAAATTGTTTATATACCCCCTATACAATATGGGTTATATACCAATTACAACACACGCCTTAAAAAAGGCAGGGGTGGTAAAAAATGAAAAATAGGAAATTGAAGTTAAGGGAAAATGAGAGTGGAATCTCAGAAGTGGTAGCTACATTGCTAGTACTCGTGATTACGGTGGCGCTGTTCTCCTCTATTTTCGCATGGATTAATGCACTGCCACCACCAATGTCAAAGACCTACACGGAGTTCTCCGCAAAGCTGGATGCTGTGTACGCCGGAGGTAACTATACATTTTATGTGAACATTACCCATGCAGGAGGGGAACCCCTATACGCTTCCGCCACCACGATTCTTATTTCCATAGAGAATTTTTCCCAGACATTCACCTTATCTCTCAACGATGGAAATAAGGACGGGACCCTGACAGATGGAGTGTGGCAGCCTGGAGAGGTATGGCGGTGGAACTCCACACCAACCTATAACGCCACCTCCACGGTAATTGTGCAGATTATTGACAGGGTGAAGAACCTCCTTGTGTGGTCTAACATACTCTACCCGCAGGCAACACAGATCCCTCCTGCCATCTTAGAAAGGGGCATCACGCCAGACCCCGTGGGTGTAGGTGGTAAATTCAAGGTTTGGGCAATTGTAAAGGATGAGGACCTGAACTTTGACTCGGTGTATGTAAATCTTTCAGCAATTGGAATTTCTGTACCTGTGAAGATGAATTACACATTCGGCTGGAGATTTGAAACATCCAACATCACATGCAATGCCCAGGCAGGCAGATATCTCGCCCTGATAAACGCTACGGATACAAAGGGGCAAGCATCCACAGCCACTCTTTCCATCACGGTCACCGCGGTAACCCAGGACGATGCGCAACCTCCACGCCTCATAGTGGAGAGGATTCTCCTGACCAATTTCTCACCCACGAGAGGGGACACAATCACAATCACCGCAATTATCAAGAACCTGAACTCAATGCCAGCAATCTCGTCGAATGTCTCGTTCTGGGACTACATACCATTGACCGATACCTGGAAATACATTGGATGGGTGAATGTATCCGTTGCCGGTTTCGGGCAAAGCCAGGCATACATGTACTGGACTGCAACACCTGGAGGCTTGCATAAACTGTTCGTAAACATAACTAGTGTAATGCCCGGAAACAGTGCTGGAATTGGAGCAAATATCTCCATTGTAGTTACACCGAAGATTTTGCTCGTGGATGATGACGGGGCAGTAATGGGCAGTGGAAGTGAATTTGATGTGGCCTCTTACATGGCTGCGGCCCTTGATGCTGCGAACCTGAACTACCGAATCTACAGCGTGCCCTTCGGACTGGATGGGCCCAAGTACGACAGCGGCCCCATAGAAACCCAGATGCAGTACTATGATGTGGTGATATGGGTAGGTGGAAACACAAACAACTCCCTCACATCCAATGACACTTCTGAATTGATAAAATTCATGTCGGGCAGTCCAACGATACCGGCTGGCAAACTCTGGCTCGTGGGTCAGAACATTCTTGAAGGGGCAAGCAGCACATTCCTGAATTATGTTGGTGTAAACGGGCTCCTGCCAGCGGCACCCCTTCCCGCCCAGATTTATGGGCAGAATCCGGGTACGGAGTGGATAAATCTCTCCAACTGTCAACCCTCTATGAACGGTACCACTTTCACGATAGTCAGGCCTATTAACCCGCTCGCAAGTTTGAATGTGAAGGCAGTATTTATGAACGGGAGCGCAGATAGGTATTATGGCATCCAGTACAAGAATGTCATCAGCGGAAGGGAGTACAAAGTTGTGACCTTTACATTTGAGTTTGCAGCAATGCGTGATATGGGAGATCAGGCAATAACCGCCTACAAGGTAGTGAACTGGCTTTCAGGGCTCGGAAATAGAACCGGTGAAGACCTCGCAGTTGCAAGCCAGTACATAGTGCCCAAGAATCCACGGTACATGCAATCTGTGAATATTTCCGCAACTGTTCGCAACAATGGTGCAAGCGTTCAATCGAATGTAGAAGTTGTTGCGTACATCTATGTCAGCGGGGCATTGCTGGATACCGTCTCCCCGGTTAACTCATCAATCACCCTGCAGCCAGATGGGGGTTCCCAAATTGTGAATTTCACATGGGTACCGCGGATGGTCGGTGTTTATGTAATCCGTGTGGTGGTAGACCCCAATAACAAGGTAACAGAGACAAATGAGGAAAACAATGTCCTATCGCAGGCAGTGGGGATTCAGGAGGTAAATGTCCTGTATACTGTTCTGGTAGTTGATGATGACTCCTCCACGGAGAATGGTGGTGGAGGCACGCTGCCCAATGTTGCCCAGTATGTGATTAATGCTTTGACCAGCCTTGGGTATGTAAATGGCACAGATATGGACATCCAGAAGGTTCCAAGGGGTGCGGACAGAAACAACACAGCTTATAATGTCTCGAACTACAATTGCATTCTCTGGATTACGGGCAATGCATCCAACGGGTCTGGCTACAACACGCTTACTGCAACCGACATGCAGATAATCAAGGACTTTTATCTTCCCTCCGACCCCACCCAGCACACCTTTATTCTGATAGGAAGGGAAGTGCTCGGTGATAGCGGAGTAGCAGGGACCTCATTCATGACCCAGGTGCTCGGGGCTGCAAGTGCGGGCACAAGGTACACCGATGTAGTGAACAAAACCGTTTACGGGGTGAAGGAGAGCCCGGTCACGAACGGAATGAGCTTCGTGTTTAACAACGGGACAAGTTTTCCGTGCTTTGCGTACACCAAAACTGTATCTGCAATACCTCTGTTCTGGGCAAATGGGACCACATACTGGGACCGCTCTACGGATTATGTGATGGGTACCATGGTAAAGGACATATCTGGGTGGCATTCCGCATTTCTTGCGTTTGACCTCTCATATACCACGAACTTCTCGCTTGTGAAGGAAATCCTGTTTAACCTTATACACTGGGGAGGAAGAATAGATGCAATCCCTGAGTTACGAGTGACTGCTCCGGACATATATGCCGGTACGAATTCAAGGCCCTACATAATTTTGCCAGAGCTCAACCCGCAGATAGGGACTTCTTATCTCTTGAAAGCCAACATAACAAATGTTGGAGGATTGAGTGCGGATGTGATTGTCCGCTTCCTTGACGGAGATACAATAATCAACTCCGTTAACATCCATGTACCTGCGAGTTATGCTGATGCTTCAAACAATGTTTACAACGGGAAGTGTGTGGCAGAAATAATCTGGACACCGCTTTATGCCGGCTATGAATGCATCGCCGCAATTGTCGACCCGGATTATCTCTACCTCGGGAGCGAGAAACTGCGGGAGAACAACAACGCAAGCCAGAGAATCCAGGTCTTCTTCTTCTACGATGATATGGAGGTCCCGGAGCGAACGGCGGACAACTGGAACCATGATGCAACCCTGCTCAACATCAACGGGGAAACCCCACTCGATTTCCTCGCAAGGAGGGATGTGAGCACGAGGGTGATCGGGGACTGGGACTGGAACAGGAGCGGGAGCAGGGGTTTCACTGGCGGCCCCACCTACAACGGCAACGGGACCTATCTCACGAACAATGATACAGTTCTTAACTACACAGGCGGTGCGGCCCACACTACTCCTACTGCATACTGGCTCCCCGAAGTGCCGATGATGGATACAGGGCAGAAGAAACCGATTGACCTCGTGATTGTTTTTGATAGATCTGGAAGTATGACGGATACAGATGGGGGAAGCATCACGCGATTGCAGTATGCCAAAGATGCTGCCAAAGCCGCTGTTGGTCTGCTTGGGCCAGGTGATAGAATTGCAATCGTTTCATTCAGCGGAAGTGTGAGCCTACTTGTCGCATTCACATATACGAATACGAGCACTGACAGGTCTACTATAAACACGACCATAGATGGAATATCTGCAAGTGGTGCTACATCCCTGTTTGATGCATCGTCCTATGCCACTTATTACATGGATATAAATGGGCGACCCGATGCAGTGAAAGGGATAATCCTGTCTCTTATACACATCT
>JAOAJK010000022.1 GCA_026414225.1 Thermoplasmata archaeon | reverse complement strand
CTCTCAGGCACCTTATTTTTCCCATCCAGCACAACCTTTATCTTGCCAGGACTCGTCTGGAAGTAAATGCTGAAGCTCAGATTTTTGCTCTCGCTGGCATTCAGGAAGTTCACGAATGTTTTACCTGCAAGCACATCATCCACATAAACTTCAACCCGCACCTTCGAAGCCCAGTAATTTCCAGCATTTCGGACGGTCACATTTATCGTAGAATTCTTGCCTGCGGGCGGATACTGCGGTGAAACCGATACATCTGCACCCGTGATCGCGAGGTCAGGCATGTAGGGCTCGTGATGGTAGGTGTAGTAAATCTGCTCCACATCAAATGTGAGGTTTGCATTCGTTGAATTCCGCATGATATCAAAGAAAAACCTGTCATCGCAGGTGAACACGGGGTCAAGCACATACGGGGTAATTCCCTCCGGGAATTTGGATGCTAGCCACGCATCGAATTCTGCATCTGTCATGTTCTGCACGGTTGCGTTGTTCATGTGCTCCTTCAGGAAGGTCTTATTCAACCTGGCCGCTTCCGTAAGCCAGTAAGATAACTGTGCGAATGTTTCATTGCCCAGGGGTGCACTCGCGTTCGTCACATCGATGGCTTTCTGCAACCCGCAGGGTGCGGTGACCACCTCATAATCCCCTGGCTTCAATACCTGCATGTATTCTACATCTCCGTAAATCGCCTCGCCGTTTATGAGCACCAGTTTCACATCCTTCTCGGTGCTGTTCAGGAGCGAGACATACGGATCACTGTTAAGCTTGGCAAAAACTGCAATATCCGCATACAGCCCGGTTGCCAGGCGCCCCACATAGTTATTCCAGCCAATTGAAATCGCAGCATTTCTGGTAACCATCTTCACGATATCCCGCGGGGTGAAAACACCAGGCCAGTATTCATCCGCATATTCATACAGGTACTTCATCTCGAGCAACAGATTTTTGCCACCGCTCGGAGACCAGTCCGTTGTAAGCACCAGATTTACACCGCACTGCTTCGCCAGAGAGACATTGGTCGTGGCACCGTAGAGCAGAAGGTTGGAAACCGGTGAGTGGTAAATCCAGGCACCGGCAGCAGCCATCTCCGTGAAATTCTGCTGGGTGAGGGCAACGCCGTGAACAATTCGGGTCGTGTTCGTAAGCAGCCCCTTTGACTTTATGAAATTGAATTCATTCAGTGAGGAGGCGTCGACACCCTCCGCAAGATGGACAATCCACGCATCTATGGTTCCGTTTTCCATCGCACTCTTCAACGAATCAATCTCGGTCTGGCTCATTGAGGTAACGCTTGTCACCCGTGTCCTCACCCTATCCTGGCCGAAGTTGTAGTGTTCAATGTTTCTCGCCAGAATTTTCGTGATTGAGTTCAGGTTGTCGCTTCCCTCCACGCTCGCAGCCCCGCCTGCGATGTGCTTGATTTCGGCCCATTTGGATACCTCCGGGGTCATGTTTAGGTAGGAGGAGCCCGTCAGCAGGTTCTTCGGATTTGAAATGTTCACATCATACAGTGGATGATTCTGCCACTGATACCTGTTCGTGAACTTTGCAGGGACTTTCCAGAGCGGCATGAAGTTGTAGGAAAGATGGTCATGGAGATTCATGAGGGCTGGAAAGATGTAGCCGTTCGTGTAGAGTTCAAGGGCACCAGCATACTGCGGGGGCACCGTGTTGTTCGCACCCACATAAACAATCTTTGATGCATTCACAATCACGATTCCATCGTCAATCACGGTGAGGGTGTTGTCCATTGTTACGACAGTGCCATGGAGGATGAGCCCGATTGCAAGGCTCCCTTTCAAAGCATCTGGAACCTGAAACCTTCCCTCACCTGCCACATTGAAACCTGGCAAGAGCACAACCGCTATCAAAACCACGAGGCACACAACCTTTTTCCCACTGTTCGGAAGCATGGTAAACCCAGATGGTATATATGGAATTAGGGGTATATAATACCTCTGCTCCCTCTCTGCCAGCTGCATGCCAACAAAAAGGAGGCACTAAATTAATATAGACATACTCCATACTCCCCTCATGTGCAGGTTGTTAGGGGTGGTAGCGAGCGAGAGAGTGCCTGCGGGACTTCTTGAAGAATTTGCTACCCTGGCTGAAAACGGGAAGATTGGTGCGGACTTCGGCTGCAGCGGGGATAAAACGCGGGGTCACAAGGATGGCTGGGGAATTGCGGTGCTCGGTGGAAGGGAGATTTTTTACAGGGAAGGCAACGCCGCCACCGAAAGCCAGAAAATTGGTGACATTCTCGAACAGGTTTCACGGGTTGAGCCGGCAAATCTGGTCATGCATCTGCGGAGAGCCTCCGAGAAAACCACAATTTCCGCAGAGCACAGCCATCCCTTCCCCGCGGAGCATGCGAGAAGAAAATACTATTTTGCCCACAACGGCGGTCTCGAGAATTACAGGGCAATCGCTCATGGGGGCATGATTGATAGCGAGTACATTTTCCAGAACCTGCTGAATTACATAGACAGGGGTGTGATCTCCGCGGTCAGAAAGCTCAGGGAAACCCTCAGCTACAGCTCCCTCAACTTCCTCCTGCTCTCGGAGGGCGAAATCTATGCCTACAGGGATGCAAGGAAGTGCCCGGATTACTATTCCCTCTACTGCGCCAGCAAAAGTGGTCTGCATGTGGTCTGCTCAGAGCGGCTCAAATATGGAAGGATGCGGTGGAAAAAAATGAGGAACCCCTCGCTTATCAGAATAACTGAGAAAGGAATTGAAGTGCTGATATGAGGTATGTTGCCCAACCTGAAAACCCACTCAATCTGGACCTGACCCTCGACAGCGGCCAGGCATTCAGGTGGAGGAAGGAAGGCAATTTCTGGGCCGGTGTCGTCCGCCACAAGGTGTGCAGGGTCGTGCAGGAAGGGAGGACCATCACCTTTGCGGGCTTTACAATGGAAGAATTCGTCGATTATTTCGGGCTCAACCAGAGTTTCAGGGAAATTGTTGAGGAAAGCTTCGGGGCCGAGGAGGTCGCACATCTTCCGGTAACTTACAGCGGGCTCAGAATTCTGAATCAGGAACCGTATGAATGCCTCGTTTCGTTCATGCTTGCGACTAACACGAACATAAAGCGGATCAAGGGGATGGTCGAACAAATCTGCCTGAATTACGGAGATAAAATTTCAGATGGCGGAAAAACCTACTTCGGGTTCCCGCCACCAGAAAGATTTCTGGAATGCTCGGAAAGGTTGAAGGACTGCGGGCTGGGCTTCAGGGAACGCAGGGTGCGGGAACTTGCCACGAAGATTGTGGACGGAAAATTTCACCTTGAAAAGGTTGCATCGCTTGACTATCCCGCTGCCAGAGAAGCACTTCTGGAAATCAACGGTGTCGGACCCAAAGTTGCGGACTGCGTCTGCCTCTTCAGCCTGCGGCATTACATGAGCTTTCCCATCGATGTCCACATAAGTGCCTGGTTCAGAAAACAGAATTATATGGAACTGGGTCATGTAAATGCCACACTGGCTAACAGGAAAATGAGCGGGAAAATTTACAACCTCCTTGCGGATTTTGCAAGGAAAAGGTTCGGAAGATTCGCGGGCTATGTGCAGCAGTACATCTTCGTGGAGGAACTTTTCCAGAGTGCAAGCGGCACGAGCCCGAGGAGCACGGTGCATCCCGCGACCATGAATGCAGATGGAAAGCCATAGAGCCCGGAGAGATAGCCGCCTGTGTAACTCCCGAGCAATGCGCCCATCCCGATGCCCGCGTTTATCAGCCCGATTGCCCACCCCCTCTCTTCAATCCCGACGCTCTCGGATGCTGCTGCGGTAACCGGGAGAACGAAGAAAAGCCAGACGGGAAGAACCCAGATTATGTAGATAACTGGCAAGGAGGTTGTAAAAGCGAGGATGTACCATATCACCGAATAGACCAGAATGCTTGCTCCGATCAGCAGCTCCTTCCTGTATTTGTCTGCAAATTTACCGGCTATATAACTCGCTGGAATCCCTGTGATACTCGAACTTGCAATGAAAATCCCTGTAAGTTTCACACCTGTAAAAGTTAATCCGTTAACTGTCACAGAAAAGTCGGAAATGTAGACCGGGAAAATCGAGAAAACCGTGTAGTTACCCCACATTACCACCGCGGTTAGAAGGCATAGAATGTAAACGGTCCTGTTTTTCGTCTTCTTTCGCCGAGCATTGAAGGGCACATCGGCTGAGAACACGAGAGAAAGGGTCCCGACAATCCCGGCAAGCGCAAGGGACACTGAAAATGCAGCGATGAATTCGAAGGAGAGGGTTTCGGAAGGCAGTAGAAATACAAACCCGAGGGCACCCGCAACCACCCCGATATTTGAGTAGAGGTTCAGGATGCCAAGCGAACTGCCCTTTCTGGCCTCGGTATCGGACGCAAGGTTCTGGAGCAAAACCTGTGAACTCAGAAGCATATTCTGGACCGTGCGTAATCCGATGAACTGAACAGGAGAGAGAAAGGGTAGGAGGAGGAAAAGTACACTTCCGGCAATGCAACCCGAAACTGCAGGCAATTTCCTGGTTCTTAGTTTGTCTGAGATTCTACCCCAGAAATAGTTCCCCGCAATCTGGGCAGAGAGCGGAAGGCCCGTAACCAGCGTTGCCATCAGATAGTCCTCGCTGAGCTTGAGCATATAGAGCGGAAAAACAACGATGGCCGCCCCGTTTATCAGGTTGAACATCAGGGCTGCAACCAGGTAGCTCCTGCGGTAGGTTCGCATCACCATGCAAAAATGATGGGGGTATATTCAGTTTTGGGTGATGGCACTCACATGAACATGTCAAGCCGTGTCTTGCATTGCTCCTTGCTGCCTTCCCCCTCTATACCTTCCCCGAAGATTGAATAGATTGCCTCATTTGCCAGCTTGAAGCGCTGGGAGAGGTAGGAATCCGCAGGGAACTTCCGCATCAACTCCTGGACAAGTTCCAGATATTTTTTCACACCTCCCTCGTTCACCGTTAAAACCAGGGAGCCGTCGCACTTCTCCCCATTGACCATCATCGTGCATTTGCCTGTGAGCGTCATCCGCCTGTATCTCTCCCCGCATTTGGGACACCGGAAAGCCTGGGTCGTGAATTTTTTCAGATTGCCCGCAATGTCAGGCATGAAGTGATGCTCAATCACCCTTCGAACTCCATCTGGAAGGTCTATGCCAGCAAGCTTCTCGTAAAGTTCAATCGTGCACATCACCTTGTCCCACATCGTCTCGAGCTTCTTGTACCTCGTTGTTTTGGGTCCCGCACCGATGTCCGTAGTGTCGAACACGAAACCGAGATTCCAGTATTCTTCATCCGTGCCCACTCTCTTCCCCACATTCTCTATCTCCAGTTTCTTCGGATGTTCAAATCGCTCCGCTGCCCGATATAGCTCGAGAGGAGGCACAAAGTAGGTGTCCACATTGAGCACCTCCTTGTCAATCTCATCTGGCTTTATTCTGGTGGTCAGCACAATGGGTGCATCCATCAATCCTCCTCTTGTGGCTGGCAAGTAGGAAAATGAGAAGTTGAGCAGTGCGTCCATGAGGAGCATCACCGAGTCCTCGTCACCGTCGCAGTTCCTTCGTTTGGCTGCGTGGAAGTAAGGGTGGGCATAGCACGCATCTACATCCGTGTAACCGATGATTCTGCCGAGAACACCGACGGAGGTGTGGGGCGCCAGCCCTACCACGAGGTGCCCGATTAGGTCATCCTTTGTTTTTACATTGTAAAATCTCGGGAGCTGGTAAACCTTTTCCAGCAGGTCATCTATGAAACCCGCAACTTTAACGAGGTAGTTCCCGCATCTGGAGGAAGGCACGATATCCTGGGGTAGCAATTCAATAATCTGTTCCTCGTCCACGATCTCTCTGCCAGCATAGTCCTTCGTGTAGCCTAACTCCCTTGCCTTCTCAATTGAGAGCCCGATTTCCCTGAGTTTGAAATGGGTAAGCGGGATGTCGGTCATATCGTATCTGACAGTTCCATCCCTGAACACATAGACATCATGCATCGCCCTGAGCAATCCTTTCTCAAGAATTTCTGGCGTCTTGGTCTTCGAGATTAAGCCCATGACCCCCTTCACCTTTAGCCCTGAAGGACTGCCACCGATTCTTTTCTTTGCTTCTTCAAGGATCTGGGGAATGCTTATTTCAAGTTGGGCATGGTTGCCTGTGGGCTTCGTTCTCCCGCCACACTCTGCACACACTGGCAATGGCTGTTTCGTCTTGCATTTCTCACAGATTCTGATTTCTATGTCAACCAGTGTTTTCTCCTTTTCCACATCATTGAGCAAACGCTGGGTTCCTCCCTCCGTGCCGAGCGGGAATAGAACCCTTACAGGAGGTGACATTTTCCGCTCCATTGCCTTCTCAGGCCTTGCCATCCTTGTTCCTATCCTCGTCGGGGACCTCGGTTTTATTTTCACACCGGCAAGAGAGGAGACATACTCGACTGGTTCCTGGCTACACTCCTGCAATTCCTTCTTTCTCACAATTTTTCCCGCCTCAATTCCGAGTCCAAGGCACCATACCAGGGCCAGACCGTACCCTTCTATCACGATACTGCCCCCAGACACACAGTGCAGCGCACCCAGCTTCAGCAGAATTTCCTTTATTTTCTGGTCGTGCGGAAGCTTCAGCTTTCCATCTGCATACTCCCCGTGCTTCTCGACAAACGCAGAAAGGGTATTGATTTCGTTAACAGAGAGGTCATGCCAGAAAAGATTGTAAGCCGGTGAGAGGGGTACTTCATACTTACGGCTCAGATCAAATGCTTCTTCTGGAGGTAAATCAACAAGTTCCTGGGGGGTGTAGGCCTTTGTCTTTTCGAGCACTTCCTGTATCCACCACTCAAATGCATAGGTGCCTGGCATCAGTGGATGGTTGTTTTCGAAAAACTCACCAAACGGGATAAGAATCTCACCCAGGTCAATTATTTTCACTATTCTTTCCTTCACCTCATGGTATTCTTTAAGGTCATTGATCTGGATAAAACTTCCGTCTGAAAGCAGGACCATCGGGCCCTCTGCAAGGTCGCACGGAGTAATGGCTGCAGCTTTCCCGGGTCTCTCTATCTTGAGCTGGGTTCCGATGGCAATAAAGTCGTTCACCATATGCATTGACACGGGATTAACTGCCAGGGCGGCGATTCCAGTGGTCCTTGTCCTACCATACCTCAAACGGAAGCCCCCTTTCCTGCTGGGATGCGAAAATATGGGTCGCCCGCCCACAATTTCCTTGATGTATTTTTCAGATGGCTCTATTTTTCCAGCGTCCTTCTCTACCTTTATTAACGCATCAAGAAATTCCCAGCCGTCAATTTTCAGTTTTTCAATGTGCTTCTTCAGTTTGGCGGCCTTCAGGCAGAGACCTTCAGCAATCACCAGGCAGGCGCCGCCCCTCACATAGTCAGTTTCTAATCTTGCCAGTCCCTTCTTCGAAACCGTGTAGTCCTTTTCAGTTGGCTCGCCATCAATGCAAACTGGACAGTTTCTTACAATCTTTTCAATCTCGTGGGGTGTTGGAGTGTACTGGAGATGCTGGGCCCTCTTGTAAAGGAGGACCTCCTCCTTGTAACGCTCAATCTCATCCTCCGTGGGAATGTATCTTCCAAGCCCGAGTTTCCTCCGCACCACATCTGCAATCAGGACGCTCATTGCAGTGGCCGTGCCTCCGGCACTCCTTATCGGCCCTGCGTAAAAAACAGAGGCATACTCGGACCCGTCGGCATTTCGCATTATCTTTACCTTAGAAATGCCTTCAAGAGGGGCTACCAGAATACCCTCTGTCAGCACTGCAATTCCGACACGGATCGCCTTCTCCATTGCTTCTTCTCTGGAATCCCCGGGACTTTCGGCAATTTCCTGGGCAATGAGCAGCGCAACACTTTCCCTGCTGTTGTTTTTGCTGAGCCGTTTGATTCTCTCCGCTACCCCTTTCACGCCGTAGTTTCTCAGGAGCTGCTCCACCCGCTCTGCGAGGTCTGAAGCCGTGGGGATTTCAACCTCGGGAGAAGGGTCCAGTCCGAGTTTCCTTGCATCGTTCGCAATCGCATAGCACTTCTTAGCTTCACTTTCAAGGTCCTCGAAATACTTTCCCACATTCCTGTAATAATTCCTGCTCATGGTTCACCTGGCTTTTATCCTCAGAACTCATAGGGGTCATCATTTTTTCAGCTGACCCTCTTCTCATCACGGGACATTTTCGCAGATAATTTACGGGTTTTTAAGGGTATCGGATGGAGGTTGCCACGCAAATCCCAGCACACCTCTAACATACTCTTCTATCCCCTGAATTTTTGGGCACATCTATTTTTCCCAAAAACCTAAATCCCTGTTCTTCTATCTGCGGGCATGGAACCGGTCATAAAAGCAGAAGAGGTTAGCAAGCACTTTGGAAGTTTCGTAGCCCTGAACGCTGTGAGTTTCTCAGTTGCACCTGGCGAGGTTTATGGTCTGCTTGGTCCAAACGGTGCAGGTAAAACCACGCTTGTGAAAATTTTGAACGGGATAATGAAACCCACCGCTGGAAAGGCCTATGTGCTCGGAAAGGATGTGGCTACGGGCAAAAATAGGGAAAAGGTGGGCTACATGCCGCAGGAGACCGCCCTTTATCTGGATAACACAGTCCACGAGAATCTCCTGCTATTCGGGGAAATTTACGGGCTTGATAAAGGCACGATTCTGAAAAGGGAAAAGGAACTTCTGGACTTCATTAACCTCTCAAAATGGAAGAACTCGATGGTCGCAAATCTGAGCGGTGGCATGAGACACCGTCTTAGCCTGGCCTGTGCGCTGATGCACGAACCAGAAATTCTGTTTCTAGATGAACCCACCGTCGGGGTCGACCCAGAGCTCCGCGTTTCCTTCTGGGAATATTTTTACAAACTCAGGAAAAAGGGCACAACAATTCTGCTCACCACCCATTACATGGATGAGGCAGAACGTTGCACCATGGTAGGGCTGATGCGAAACGGGAAATTGATTGCTGAAGGGAAGCCAGATAAACTCAGGACAGAAATCGGTGTCAACACCCTCGAAGAGGTGTTCCTCCATTATGCAAGGGGGATGGAAAAATGAAGTTGCGGAGAGTCCTTGCGTTTACCAAGCGCGCCCTTTTCCAGTTCAGACATGACAAGCGGACATTTGCATTTATTCTGGCAGTCCCGTTGCTGATGATTCTCATTTTCGGTTACACCTTTTCCGGAGAGGTACACAACCTGACCGTGATTTTCATGAGCGAGGATAGCGGATTGAATAACACGACCTTTCCGTTTTTCCCCCAGAAGGAAATCAATCTCTCTGCCGGGATTTTAAAAAATCTGGATAGGGATGTGCTGAACATTAATGTGGAGAATGTTTTTGAGAAGGCAAAAAGTCGGGTAGAAAACAGAGAGGCGTGGGCATTCATATACATTCCAGAGAATTTCACAAGGGATTTTGTGGCTGCACTTATAGGTTCTGGCAACGGCTCAAAACTCACGGTTTACCTTGATGGCTCAAATCCAACAATAACTGGAGCCGTGTTTTCTGCACTTTCTGAAGCTGTGAAGAAGTCGATAGAGGAAATTGCAAGCCAGAATGTGACCCAGAACTTTTTAAGCGTGGAAAGAAACTACATTTACGGGAGCGAGGACACAAAGTTCATAGATTACTTTGCACCTGGAGTTATGTCATTTGCCGTGATGATGGTGACCACGATTCTCACGATAATTCTTTTCGTGAATGAGCGGAGAAACGGCACCCTCCAGAGAATTGCTGCGACCCCAGCTAGGGCGGAAGAACTGGTTCTCGGCTACGCCCTTGCATTTGGGATTATCTGCCTGCTCCAGAGTTGTGTAATCATGCTCACTGGTGTCCTTCTGTTTGGAATCACAATCCAGGGAAATGTGGTGCTCGCTTTTGCCGTGTTTTTCATTATAGGTATCGGACATCAGGGACTTGGCATCCTTCTTTCAGCCGGTGCCAAAAACGAACTCCAGGCAATTCAGTTCATCCCGTTTATCATCTTTCCCTCCGTGCTTCTCTCAGGGATTTTCTGGCCAGTGGAGTCCATACCATCGGTGCTGCAGCCCCTCGCCTACCTTGTGCCCCTGAAATATGGCATAGATGCCGAGCGCTCAATAATGGTGAGGGGCCTGGGATTTGGTGATGTCTGGATTGAAATATGCATCCTCCTGGCCTTCGCCGCAATTACAATAGCAGGGAGCACCATACTACTGCGGCGAAAAGAATGATGGAATAAGTAAAAAATGATGTGCGAAAAACTGGTGGGAAATCAGCCGAGCGCGCTCTGTCTCTTCCTCTTCTTGTATCTTGTCACATAGCCAGCAATCCGGTTCAGCATCTGTTTGTAGAGGATTTTTTCTCTATCTCCAACTTTCACCACTAGGTCCGTATATTGTTTGACCTTCTCCCTGTTTTCGTAGAAGTCACCAGTAAACTGGTCTCCGTATTTGGCAATCAGTTCTATGGCCACCCTCTTTATGTAGGTCTGCCTGATTCTGCCCATTTTTTTCACCTCACACAAGGGTAAGATCAAGCACATCGACGGACCCAACGCCCGGAATGGAACCAAGTAATTTCTCGATTTCGTCGCTCTTTCCGCCTTCATCTTTCATCAGCACCGCCACCAGAACCTCCTTCAGGCCGAAAGCCACATCCTTCACCTGCATTCCCCGGAGCGTGACATCCTTTGGCATCACACTTTTCACTTCTTCCATTATCTTCTCGATGTTTGTTTCTACATCCTGGGGAAGCACCCTGTATATTACCGACACATTTCCCATGTTTTCACCTCATGGACCCGTGAAACCACATTCCCTGCATGTGTATGTGCGGCTCTGGTTTCTGCATTCATCGCAACGCCAGATTTCAACCTTTCCGCAACCAGGACACTTGAATCTCACAGCTCCTTTCTGGAGCGACCTTGTTCCGCAGGAAACGCACGCGATTTCTACCATTTTTTACCACTTCCTTTTTTTCTCCTTCCTAAAAGGAGGAGGATTATAATACTTACCACAGGGATTAGGATAAGGGCGATGGCAAGCGGGAGCCATTTCGGAAGGGGTGGAGGTGCCTTGTAGAAAGAGAACGCAATCTCGTCGGTTCCGTTCTCAAACTGGAGCATGCCATACCCGTTCTTTATCACAAACCTGGCTGTATGCCATCCCGGTTGTTCTATTTTGCCAGTATAGTTATACTCAAAAGTATAGGTGGAATTTTTTGGGATATCAACCTTGAGTTCAGTAATTTTCTCCCCGTCAATCAGCACATCAATCTGGCATCCGTAGACATCCATATTTCCAGAGTTCTTTATTATTGCTTTGAAGGTGTACGGGTTTACCACCTCTATGGCGAATTCTTTCACCACCGATTTATTTGTCGCTCCATAGGAGGAGGTGGCGTTCACCTCCAGTGTTAGACGCTGCGCCTTCTCTGGCATTGTGACATTCACCACGAACTGGCCCACCGTGTTATTGCCCTCCGCGGGGGTTACATAAGCGCCAGTGGTATTCTCACCCTTTATCACCGCTTTATAGGAGTAATTTCCGCCCTGCGTGGCCGGGCCACCTGTGACATTGATGTAGTATGTGCGGACCTCTTTGACCCCTACGGTGTCAGGCCCGGTAATGACTACCCTTACCGGTTCATAGCCCTGCCCTGTCGCCATACACACCGATAACGGGAGAAGGATGGAGGTCAGGACCATCAGGACTGGGAGAATGGCTCCTGCCTTCATCTTACCACCCCCCATCTGAAATATACCAGAATTGCGATGAGCACAATTATTATTATAGCTGTTGCCCAGATGTATGGAGAGTAGTCAATGGTCTCAGGTTTTAATGAAATTCTCTCGCCTGCTGCGGAGAAATCTTCGGTATTCATAGCAAATTTGGACACAGGAATTTTATATTCTGCCGTTGCAGTGTCTCCTCTGTTTGTTTCTGAGATTGCGTAGAGTTTGATAACGGTCCTTGCAACGATAGGCACCGCATTCTGGCCCGATGTGAGGCGAACAGTGAGGGTAGCTGTGGAATCTGGCTCGATTTCGCTCGTGTTTGTTACCTCCCTCTCACCCACATAAATCTTCGGAGTCCAGCCCAGTGCGGCTATCTCGTCGGCATTGATTATTTTTAATTTGAAGGTGTCTGGGGTATTTCCGGTGTTCTTCACCTGGATGTCAAATGCAAGTGAGCCGTTTTCAAACCTGTAGTTGGACGCCTCCAGCAATGCACAGGACCGTTTTTCCATGACCTCTATCTGGATACGGGTGGAGTTGCTCACGGTGGAATCGGTTTTCGAGATAGCGGTAATTATTACGGGTGCATGGTTTACCCTGGCATCCTGCGGGGTGGTCACATACACATCAATCCGCCTCGTGTTGTTTCCCGAGCCGAAACCAATTGCAATGTCATTCTCGCTGAAATTGAATTTCCAGTCAGCAGGGGAGCCCGTCAGTGTAACCATGTCTTCCACATTGCCCAGGTTTTTCAGTATAAGGGTGAATACCCTGGTTTCATTCTGGCCCATAACCGCATGTTCAATCTCATTCCATGTTACTTCAATGGCCCGTATAACTACTTTTTGGGGTGTGAGGTAGATTGCTGTCGTGGTGTTGTAAACATTCACCGTTTTTTCATCCGCATACTCTACCCGCATTCCATTTTCGTAGCCGAAATGAGAGGCCCTGAGTTTGTATTCACCGCCAGGCACTGCAATGCTGAGTTCTGTGCTATTCGTGGAAATATCATACTTCCATTCAGAAGTGGTTATTCTGAGGGTGTTCTCAGCACTAACAGCAGTCATCAGATTCACATTGAGGCGGTAACCTTTCGCTAGATAGAGTGTGAGCTGGATTTCTGCATTTTCCTTTACAAGCACTTTCGTCAGGTTCACATATTCCATTGCATAATCCTTCGCATACGCATAGACATTGTATGTGTCAGCTGGAAGTTCTATGCTGAAGCTGCTGTTAACAATTTCTGTTCTGAACTTCTGCCAGGTCGTGTCTGAGATAAATTCCACATACCCAGAGAGCAATCTTGGTCCTCCGTAAACTACATTTCCAGTGAGAATCCTGCTGTGAATTTCCTTTGAGACCTCCACTTTCACGGTCTTGTCTGCATTTGCTACAGTGGTGTTGTTCCCCTCGTAGTGAACGGTCCGATTTAATCCGAAAATTGTCTCCGTGCCTGTGTAATCCACCCAGAATTTCACTGTTTTGTTGACGGGCACTGTAAATTCGGCATTTCCACCTATGTCCGTGTTTTTCTTGAGAGTGACCTCATCAACGGTAGCCATCAAAGGTATGTATTTCACACCCTCTGCCTCATGCTCAACTTTTACATTAATTCTATGGGCCGGATGGAGTGTGAACTCGAAGTTTCCTGGCTTCGTGACAGATATCTCTGTGATAGCCGCATAATGGAGTTCCCCTCTTTCTCCGATGCATTCCACGGTCCATTCACCCACAGGTACAAATTCGCCGTTCTTGAGCTCATCTGCGGTTGTGTCCACGCTCATTTCGAGGGTTTTATTCGTAAATTTGACCACAGCATTGAGGGAGGTGCCATCAGAAAGAGAAAGATTTGCAGTGATATTGACTTCTTTCCTAATTGTGAGATTAACAGACCTCTTCTGGTTGGTGTTAATTAAGGTATCTCCACCAGCCGTATATCTGGTATCGTTGTCGTTTTCTTCCATGTGTCGATATTCAAGCCGTACGGTGTAATTGCCTGGCACCACCGTCATTGAGAAATTCATGCTATTGGAGGTGTTGAGGTAGTAGGTCTTGTTTCCAATGCCGCCCGTAAGCACCACTGAAATGTTTTCATCTGCAAAATTCAGGAAGTTGATTCTACCTGAAAGCGAAACATTTACTGGCATTAGGGAAATTTCGCCTGGAAGTTCCGCAAATTTCATCGGCGGAAATTCCCGTGGGTTGAACTCGTTGGCAATCACCTTCATTCTGTAGGTTCTGTCTTTTGGCAGGTTGGCACGGAACATGCCGTCATCACCGGCCGTCGTATAGACGCTCCGGTCTTCCTCATCCTTGAAAAACACGCGGGCGCTTCCAATTTCTTCACCAGCATCGTAAACCCCGTTTTCGTTTGCGTCGTAGTAAATCCTTCCATTGTATGCGTCTCCTTCCACCACGGCAATATTCCATTCAGTGTCTTCATGTATCGTGCGTTTCTCAAGGCAGGTCCAGTTCACACCTGTAATCCAGGCAAGATTTTTAAGCTCATAGGTGCCTGGCGGAACATAAATCTCATAATACCCAGAATAGTTTGTGAAGAACCAGAGCTTGTCGTTACCCCTATCAATCTGCATCGTGTATCCGTACATAACTTCACTCGTAGGTTTTGACTTTACCTCACCATAAATCTTCACTGACTTCTGCAGGTTTAGAGTGATTTCCAGGTCTTCATCAAGAATGAAACTCGTAAACTGGGAGTACCTTTCATCTCCCTTTACCGATAGTGCGTAAACGGAATACATGAATCCTGTGGGGAGTGAAACTGAGAACTCGCCGTTTGCATTTGCAGTCACCGTATCACTCAACTTCCGGTTGTCCAGGTTAATGAATCGCACGCTTGCATAGCCCGCCGGCAGATTTCCTGCTTTTAATTTCCCGGTTACCTTTGCTGCTTTGAATACCTGGAGTGCCTGGGTTGACCGTTCTCCTTGGTTAAGCATAACTTCAAGTTTTTCAGACATGTACTCCTGGTCTTCTACATACAAGGTATAGTTTCCAGGCAGAAGTCGCTCGAAACTGAACTCTCCTGTTTCGTTCGTAGTCGTCGATAAAATATTGCCATTTTCATGCTTCAGCATCACTGTCACATTTGCCATGCGGGCATCACCCAGCGACACATTTCCGTCAATCTTGGCCGGCTGGATTCCAATGTCGACCGTGACTTCCTCGTTGGGCTTACCTTCAGTGGTATGCGATATTGTTTTGTAAGAACCTACCAGTGCCGTAACATTATAACTTCCTGGAGGAATGTTGCTGATTATGTAGGTTCCACTTGCATCCGTATTTACGGTGTAAGTATCGTTTGTTTCATTCCTTACAAGATACACCTTTGCGTTGGGTATCACATTATCTGAACTCGAAGAATAGCTCCCGCTGTTGTCGTTATCCCAGTAGACAGTTCCCTTAATTTTGGCGGCAGATATTTCAATATCACGGTTTATAATATAATCCCAGACACCATCCCTATCTCTATCTACATTCTTCCTGTAGGCTGCATCCTGTGTGATGTTCAAACTCATCCTTGCCACCTGAATCCGATCAGTCATCGATAACTTGTTCAGCTCGCCTCCTGTGGTCACCAAAATGCTGAGGTTCCCGAATGGAAGGATAAGATTGTACCTGCCATCCTCTCCAGTCACCGTGCTCATGTGCGGTATTCCGTATTCATCCTGCACCGTGATTCTAAGCCCCTTTACTGGCTTTCCGTCAGGCAGTTTCAGGGTGCCGTTGAAGAAAGCCCCTGGGAAATACTTTATCATTGCCACACTCTGACCTATGCTACTTCTTGAATTCAGGTCGACTGTACCTTCCCCGCTCAGTTGCTTCTGGTAGGCCTCATCGTAATTTATTGCCCGCCATGCGTCACTGTGGTTCTGGTAATCCTTGTAAGGATTCCAGTAGGCGGTGAGATACACAACTCTGAAGTGTGTCATATTCCAGCCAGGCATTCTCTGATAATTTTCAAACCCTGATGTGAGTGAGGGTATTCCATCCCCTATCCCGAGGTCTTTTCCGCTGTAGCCCACATAGATTCTGTATAGCAAAGAATTGTAGAACATGTCCTTGTATTCAATTTTATAGTTTACAATTCTTACACCTGCAGGAATCTCATCGAGCTCATACTCTCCACCATACTCACTGATTGCCTTCAGGTTATAGTAATCGTAAGGCACGGACTCACCCCTGCCCTTCATTCGCTGGTCTGAAAGTTTTGCAGGTGCGTAAAAGATTCCTGTGTTACTTCCAGAGAACGGGAATAACCTGGAATCCACGGCAAAGTAATATATTCGGTTACCGGTGATTTCCATCACATTGTTGTAGAGTTCTGCCAGCTCCCGGAGATTTAAGTTGCTGAGCAGATAGACGGAGGCCCATGTGTAGTAGGCATTGTGAACATTCAAGTCAGAGGACCGTGGGCCAAAGACGCGAGGATTGTCGAGCACTATTTTGATTGTGCCTTTCAGGTCGCCCAACCGTGCCTTGATGGGTGCTATGTCGACACCGGCATCCTCAATCGCTTTCAGGATTTCCGCATATTTGGCTTTGTCCTTGTAATACCACGCATAGAGAAGGTGGGCAATCATCAAGGAGATGCCCTGGCTTTCGTTCTGAGCCATCAGAAAATTTCCTGCAACTGGAATCCCATTCTGGAAGTTATCTGCCACAGTCGGATGATGCCCCATATCCACTGCCTCAAAACCATAGTCCCACCAGCTCAAGAATGCTGGCCTTTTCTCGGGAGTTTCGTTCTTGTCCTGTCTAGCAAGCCATTTGTAGGCATCAGGCCAGTAGGAAGAAGGAAGAGGTACGGAAAACCCGAAGGCACCGAAGTACTTGTAGGAGCCGTTGACCTTATCATAGTCAGTGGGCTTTGCAAAATCAGGCATTGCCTCGTAAACCTGCTTGTCAAACTTCCGTTTGGTTTCGTAAGGAATGGAAGCATCAACCGCAAACCAGACATTTGGAAATATCACAAGAAAGGCAAGAAAGAGCACCATGACCACATGGGTGACCTTCACGCTCTTTTTCAGCGCATTCCATAGTCCTCCACCAATCGTGCCCGCAAAGGTCTTCCGCATTTCCGGGAAGTTGGCAATGTTGAGGAGGAGGAAAATGAACCAGGCAGAAAGCACTGAGAACATCGGGGACCCGAGGAAGGTGAACTTACCTGCTGTGGCTGCGAGGTAAACTGACATCATACTGAAGGTTGCAAAGAAAATGTAGTCCACCCGCCAGGATTTGTAGGTCTTGTATAGGAGATAGCCCAGTCCAAGAATTCCAAGGAATGTAGTTGCCGCTCCGAATGCCAGAACGACCCTGCTGAAGTCAGGTGCCTGGGCCTCAGCAATGGTAGAGTAAACCTTAGTTTTGACGAAGTAACCCTGCCCTGAAATAATTATTTCAAAGTAGCCAGGATTGATAAAGTACACGGTGAGAGCCAGGACCCCGAGCAGTACACCCACGGCAGGGAACACAATTATCCATGGAACATCCCTTGTGGAGACAAAGATGAAGCCAAGCACCGCGGCACCGATGTAGAGATAAACAGGCACATCAAACCAGATAGGAATCAATTGATCGCCATAGTAGTAGGGGAATGCCAGCAAAAAGCCAATGCCCATTGCCACCATAGTTACTATATACACTCCCGTTGAATCGACCTTTCTAATGTGATTCAGGAGGATCTGCACGAAGAGATAGATGAGCAGAATTGCCTCCATGTATGTGAAACCTTGCCAGGCCATGGAAGTGGCCCCGAAAGCCACACCAGTCATTGTGCCATAGAGCAAAGCTCTTTTCTCATTTTTGAAGAAAGCTCTAAGTCCCTTTGCAATCTCCTTTCTGCTCCTCCAAGAACTCACCCATCTGTGAGTTCCAACCATTTTTATTGTTCTTACATAGAAGAACAGAGTAGTGAGCACCATGAACATGTAGAACGGGAGATAGTTTCCGAAAGTGGCAATGCTTCTTTCCACCTGTGCTTCCATAAATGTGAGAAGGAAAACAGCGAGCAGCGCAGTTTTTCTTCCGAAGATGTCTTTCGTGAGAAAGTAAAGTGGGAAGATGCAGAGGGAACCCCAGACAGGTGCAATGTAAACCAGCACATAGGCGGCACCGAGTACTGCATCTCCGCCAAAAAACGGTGCAAGCAGCGTACCAAGTACCGCCACCATCCAGTCAAACAATGGTGCCCTCGGGTTAATTGCACCCGTAGGATAGTTTAACATGGTATCGAGAACGAGATGGTGTTTGTTAGCAACAATGTACTCAATCACCCTGGAGTGGTAGTATGAGTCCGAACCACCAGAGTAGAGGTACAGAGGACCGTGCTGGGTAATTAGTTCCGTTGCAAAGTAAACTCTCATCAACAGCCCTACAAAGAAGAGAGTTGCAAGGTAAAGCACGGTAGTTCCATGATGCTCGCACCACATTATCACTCTATCTGATAATCTCAGTTTCACATCCGTTTTTTCGGTCATAGCCATACCTCAGCGATACCTGTTCTCAACCTCATAACTAGTTCCTCTATATATCTTTTCCTACAACCAAACCAGATAAGTATAAATAGGAAGAACTCCTGAGGTAGAACGGTGAAATTATGATGACAGGGAGTGACAGAATGGGAATCCTATGTGTGGTGGTTTTACTTGTGGCAGCATCACTTGTGGTTCCTCTGATGCCTGCCCAGAAAGCGAATGCGAATCCTGCACCTCAGGGAGAATATGTGAGTGACCAGATTCTCCTGAAAAAGCTCACTTTCTCCACATCTGCTGGAGAACCAGAAATACCAACGCATCTGAAAATGACCGCCTACCCAGAATGGGTTAGCGGGGTCTATATTGTACAGATGCGGGGACCGATAAAAGAGAACTGGAAATCCCAGCTTTCAAAATACTGCGAGGTCCTATCTTACATCCCCTGGAATGCCTACACTGTGAAAGCCACCTTTTCACAGATGGAGGAAATAGCAAAACTTCCGTTTGTGAAATGGTATGGCATTTATCAGCCATATTACAAAGTAGATAACACCGTGTACACTGCACCCTCACAGACCCTAAAGATTCTGGTTTTCGATAATCTGTATGGGGTGGCAATGGCTATCAGGAAGGGTGGAGGCGTTCTGAAGGAAGTAACTCCCTCAATGTATGGAGAGGGAGGTACTATTGTGGCCGAGATGCCCTCGAAACTCGCTGAAAAAATTGCATTTTTGCCAGATGTGAGGTGGATAGAGAAGCAAAGCGAGATGAAAATTTCAAATTCAATTTCTGCAGGTGTGATTCAATCTGGCACAAGCGGAAACACACCAATCTGGAATAAGGGGCTTTACGGAGACGGGCAGATAATTGGAGAAAGTGATACAGGAATTGACTGGGACCATGAGGCCTTCAGGGACCCGAGCCACTATCAGGTTCAGTACAGCAACCCTCCTGGCTCACTACCTCCTGACCTTCAGCACAGAAAAATTGTAAATTACCATGTTTTTGTGGATGACTATGACCTTGCAAGTTCCGGGCATGGCACTCATGTGGCATGCACAATCGCGGGTAACAACTCGTATGTGGGCGGGACAAATGCGAATGGCAAGGGAATGGCACCGAGGGCTAAGCTCTCCTTCACCGACATCGGAGGTCCTGGGGACTCTCTCATGCTTCCTGCAGACCTCAATCAACTATTCCTCTGGGCATACAATGATGGGGCAAGGTTGCACTCAAATTCTTGGGGTTCTTCCAGCAATGATTATACCATTGAGTCAATGCAGGCGGATGAGTTCATGTGGAACCATAAGGATATGCTGATTCTTTTTGCAGCAGGGAATAGTGGTTCAGGTGCGAATACCGTCGGCAGCCCTGGAACTGCAAAGAACATCGTTACAGTTGGGGCAACCTCAAATGATGGAACGAGTTTGGCATCCTTCTCCAGCAGGGGTCCGACTGCTGATGGAAGGCGAAAACCCACGGTTTGTGCACCCGGGGTCTCAATTGACTCCGCAGATTCCGACGGAGTAAAGAACAGCAATAATTCTGGTTACATTTCCATGGATGGCACCTCGATGGCTACACCCACAACTGCAGGCGGCGCTGCCCTCGTGCGGCAGTACTACACGGAGGGATGGTATCCTACAGGAACAAAGATTTCCGGTAACGGTTTCACTCCATCTGGTGCCCTCATCAAAGCCACATTGATAAACAGTGCGGTTACACTGGGCACTTACACGATTCCAGATAACAACATTGGCTGGGGGAGGATTAATCTTGACAGGGCTTTGTATTTCTCTGGCGATACCGAAAGATTGAGAATTGTGGATTTCACTGGAGGATTGCAGACCGGAGATAGCATGGAGTATATGTACTATGTGAGCGGGTCGTCCGTCCCATTGCGAATCACGCTTGTCTGGACGGATTATCCGGGGGATGCGGCAGCTGCAAAAGATATAGTGAATGACCTCAACCTCGCGGTCACTGCACCAGATGGTGCCCAGTACCTCGGAAATGTGTTCTCCGGAGGCCAGTCAACTACTGGGGGAACCGCAGATAACACTAATGTGGAGGAATGTGTATATCTGAATACTCCACAGACAGGTCTTTACAAGGTGAAAATCACTGCCGCGAATGTGCCCATGGGCCCGCAGGACTTTGCCCTGGTAGTTACTGGTGCTCTGAGTGATGCTCAGGGAGAAGTGCACATGGATAAGTACTGGTACCCAGCAACCGGTGTGATTAACCTCAAGGTTGTGGACCCCGATGCTTCCGGGACCGTGTCTGTACAGGTAAATTCCACCACAGAACCTGGCGGCGAAACGGTGACGCTTTCAGAGACCGCCTCTAACTCCCATGTTTTCATCGGAACCTTGCATATCTCCCAGACAAATGCAAACGGGGTTCTTCAGGTGTCTCACGGAGATATTATCACCGCGAGGTACGATGATGCCTCAGCACCAGTAACTGCAGTTTACGCTTATGCGAAAGTAGATGACCTGCCCCCATCCATTTCGAATGTCTTTGTTGAGGCAATAAATGGCAATTACGCAGAGATTACATGGAAAACGGATGAGCCAGCCACTTCTGTGGTGAAGTACGGAACGGGTACACCGACCAATTCCATCTACTCCAACGATACTTCAACAAACCACAGAGTCAGACTTTACGGGTTGCAGCCAAACACCACCTATGTGTTTGATGTGGAAAGTGCAGATACAGCAGGGAACCTTGCAACGGACACGAATGGGGGTATGCATTACAGGTTCACAACCATCATGGCTAGTGTGCTGGTGGTTGACGGCGGAATGGACCCGAAGTTTGATAAATACTACACGGATGCCCTCCAAGACACCGGGTGGAGCTATGGCATCTGGAGGAAGGCGAAGCAGGGGATGCCCTCCCTGACTTATCTCCAGCAATTCAAGGCGGTAGTGTGGCACACAAGTGATTGCTATCCCCAGCTGTCAGCGGACGACCGGAGTTTGCTGGGCAGCTACCTTGACGCAGGCGGTAAACTCATAATCTCAGGGCAGGATATCGGCTGGGACCTCTGCGCCACGGATGGAACCCAGTACAACAATACAACATGGTACCAGAACTATCTGCATGCCACCTACTCCGCAGACAATGATGGAAGTTATACGGTTAACGGGGTATCCGGAGACCCGATAGGCAATGGTATTACCGCAAGTTTACAGGATGTAGTCGGCGGCTTCTACCCGGATAGGGTTTCAGCCCGCACTGGAGCGTATGCATTTTTGAAATACTCTAGTGGAAACACCGCAGGGGTGAGGTATCTCGGAGCCCATGGGGTGGTTTACTATGCGTTTGCGTTCGAAGATATCACATCTAGATCAATCAGAGCTACCCTGATGGACCGCTCTCTTATCTATCTCCTCGGAGGCTCAAAACCTACAGTTTCAATTACCGCCCCCGGAGAAAATTCTAGTGCGTATGATGTCGTTGACATCACATGGGTTGCCAATGATACAAAAACCATCACGAAATTCGATCTCTATCTCAGTGCTGATGAAGGCCAGTCATGGGCTTACCTTGCCACTACCACAGGAAACTCCTATACAGTCAATCTATCCCCCTACCCGGTAGGAGCTTACAAGGTCAAGGTGGTCGCAATAGACAATACTGGGTTAGACGGTTCTGCCTCGGTGAGGGTAATCAAGACGCTTGATGATGTAGGGGTTGAGAGCATCATCACACCAATAAACGAAAACAGTTATTTACAGGGTGAACAGACCGTAACTGCAAAAATCAAGAACTACGGGCCAAACACCCAGCCATCTTTTAATGCAAGATGCACAATCTGGAAAGTGTTGCCAGGCACGGAAACGGTGGTGTTTGAGGACGACTTTGAAACAGATAAAGGCTGGACCCATCAGAACACGGGTGGAAATGCCGTGGACCAGTGGGCTAGAGGTACCCCCTCTGGTTCAGGTGCGCCCACACCACACAGCGGTTCAAATGTATGGGCTACAAACCTCGCAGGGAATTATGCGAATACCTACTCGGCGGCGCTCATCTCTCCAGCACTGGACCTTTCTGGCTATGACTACGCAACCATGAAATACTGGCAGTGGGTAGACATGGAGATAGGGAGTACTGTAGTGTATGATGGTGGACTGATTGAGATAACCACAGATGGAAGCACCTGGACGCAGATAGACCAGCCGACTGTAAATCCACAGCCATACTACAACGGGACAATTTCCTCGGGATACAGCAATCCCCTCGCAGGAAAGAAAGCATATTCTGGGAATGTCAAGACATGGGTCGAAGTTACAGTGAATCTCACAAACTGGGTTGGGAATTCAAATGTGAAGGTGAGGTTTAATTTCGGCTCGGATAGTATGATCGCCTACCTTGGATGGTACATTGACGATGTTCAGGTAATAGGCAAGAAGAACACGGTCCTGACTGAAAAATTCAACCAGACAAAGCCAACAGGTACCACAATGCCACAGAACGCAGAGGTATCCCTCGACTGGATTTACAATTTCAACGAACTGGGCCGGTATAAAATCACGGTAGCCACAGAACTTGGCATAGACATCGCTACGGGAAATGATGCAAAGACAATTTACATAAATGTGGTTTCTGGGGGCACAATCCTCATAAACCATACCCCTGTAACCACGGCCAATATAGGCGAGGCCATCAACATTTATGCTAATGTTACAGCGGGCACATCCCCGATAACCGATGTAAAGGTGTTCTACCAGCCAGTTGGAAGCAACACATCAATGGCAGTTGCAATGACATTGATTTCCGGCAACACTACGAATGGTACATGGTATGGACAAATTCCTGCCCAGAGTACTCCTGGCACACTGTACTACTATATCTGGGCTCAGGACAGTGCAAGTAACACCGCGACGCTCCCTGAAACA
This sequence comes from Thermoplasmata archaeon, assembly GCA_026414225.1. Classification (GTDB taxonomy): domain Archaea; phylum Thermoplasmatota; class Thermoplasmata; order Lutacidiplasmatales; family SKW197; genus SKW197. Next base: position 1,479 of record JAOAJK010000022.1, on the reverse strand, counting down.
GGCAACTTCACGGTGATAATCCAGCCAGTGACCGAATTCTACGGAACTTACACAGGCGTGCTGGTGCTTTGTCTCCTAGCAATCGTAGCAACGGGTATCAGAAAAAGGAAAAACTGAAACACTTTCCCTTTTTATCCAATTTATTCGCTTTTTTGGTTTTGGTATTGCCAGAATATTTCTTCCGCATTCATAATTTACATATACTCCATCGCTATTTTGTAAATGGTGAATGAAATGGAAGAGGAGACAAGAAAAAAGGAAATCTTGAAGGACATTCTGAAGAAGCTAGATGCGGGGGAGAACCCAGAAACTCTGAAGGCAGAATTCAGGGATTTCCTCGGAAAGGTGACACCGCTGGAGATTGCAGAGGTTGAGGAAGAACTGGTCAGGGAAGGAATTTCTAGGGAAGAGATAAGAAAGCTGTGCGACCTGCACCTTAAGGTCCTCAATGAGATGCAGGGAGGGAGGATAGATGTGCCTGAAGGACACCCATTGAATATTCTCCTTAAAGAGCATGAGATGCTGCTAGGGTTTGCAGGGGAGTTGCTCCAGATTGCGAAAGACTGGAGAGGCGGGGATGAGAAACTCACGCATCTTCTTGAGCATCTTAAAAGTTCAGAAACCCATTACCTGAGGGAGGAGAATGTGCTGTTTCCCTACCTTGAAAGGCACGGGATAACCGAGCCCCCGCAGGTCATGTGGATGGAACATGACATGATTAGGCAGATAAAGAAAGAAATCTATGCAATTGCGGAGCCCAACGATGTAGATGTGATGAAACTCCAGGAAAATGCCCTCAAACTCTTCGAAACTTTGCAATCCCATTTCTACAAGGAGAACAACATTCTTTTCCCGGCTGCCCTGCGGGTGATTTCCGAGGAAGAGTGGAAGGAGACGCGGAAGCAGTTTGACGAAATCGGATACTGCTGCTTCACGCCCTCGAGTGAGGTTGAAGGTCATCCCGGAGCAAAGGAAGGAAAAGATGAAATAATTAGCCCAAAAAATGTGATTTCCCTGGAAACGGGTCATCTTCACATCGAAGAGCTCGAAGCAATTCTTAACTCGCTGCCCGTTGACATTTCATTCGTGGATAAGGAGGACACTGTAAGGTATTACAACGAAACAAAGGATCGCATCTTTCCGCGAACCAAGGCAGTGATAGGAAGGAAGGTGCAGAACTGCCACCCCCAGAAAAGTGTGGATAAGGTGAATGCAATTCTCGATGACTTCAGGGCAGGGAAAAGAGAAAAAGCTGAGTTCTGGATAAATTTGAAAGGGAGGCAGATTCACATTAGATACTTCCCCGTGAGAAATAAAAAAGGAGAATACCTTGGATGTCTTGAAGTGACGCAGGACATCACTGAGATAAGGAAAATCGAGGGTGAGAAGCGGCTACTGGATGATTAACTCATTCCACAGAAGATGAATTTTTCATATTTTTATATATTTTTACTTCCAGCATTTCTACCTTCCACATCC
>JAOAJK010000021.1 GCA_026414225.1 Thermoplasmata archaeon | reverse complement strand
CATTGATCTCTCGCATTACTCTGACGATGTATCTGGCAGCATAACTTGCGTCTGCTAGAGCTTTTTCTATTCTAACCTCATATTCTCTAACCCTACTTTTGAGTTTATTTAACATTCGTTCTCCGAATTTAGGGTCCCCTTTCCACCCCTTGGTTACTCGAGCAACCAGTATCAAATTTCGTTTCGTCTCTATAATAAGATGGAGTTTCACAAATTTCCGTTTCTCTGTCTTTGAAGCGGTTCGCGAATGTCTCCAGCATCCATACTGGACTGTAGAGTGTCCCGTGGAATCCAGTATTATTGTCAAGTTCTCACCTTGAAAAATTTTCATACACTCCAGTATCATCTCTTCGAGGTACTTTTCAGGTATGTCCTTCACATGTTCTTGGATTGTATTGGCATCAGGTACCTTTTCGAGGAGGAACCTTCTATTTCCGCACACCCAATGAAGGAAGCCCTCGGTATCTATGTAGGAAAGATCGAGGAGTACTTTTATCAAAATGCAAATTAAAATTACCTTTGGCGGAATTGGTGGTCTTCCAACAGTGCCTGGCGGTTTGGCTGTATACGGATCTTCTCTTTTTTCTAACCTTTGTCGGATATTATATATCACCCTTACAAACCTATATGCCCTCAAATTCTTATATCGCGTCCAATATCCTGATTTGTACCTCTTATGTTTCTCTCCTGTACATTTGCTCCTTTTCCTTACCATGGGTATCCCTTCCAGCCTCTGATTGGGAAATCTGTATGCAGAACCCATCTCTTCGGCCAGAAAGGGAATTACTATTTCCTTATATAATTTTCATCAAATTTCCCAGAGTTTTTCCTTTTCCGTTTGCCAGCATAATTTGCGGGCAACACGGGTCCGGGCAATAGATATATATATGGTAAATCCGATATGTCATTCATGAGGTTGCGGTTTGGAGTAGTATTGGTGCTCCTGCTCGTGGTTCTCTCTTCCCTTTACGGGTGTAAGTGTAATGCAGAATCCACTTGGACATTTCAGCATCCGGAAACAGGCAGTACCTCAAGAGACCAGATAACAATTCAGCCAGGGCCGGCAGATGGCAAGGACACCACAATATACTGCCCGACCACGGGTTATGATTATCACAACGATGGCACGAGATACAACATCCAGACAAATCAGCCAGGTTACCCTAACAAGATCCTGATTCAGTTTCCGTTGGATGCGATTCCCTCAAATGCCGCGGTATCTTCTGCCACGCTTCAACTCTACATGGAAAATTACTACGATTCTTACGGTCTCTCGATTGCATGTTACAGAATAATGGTGCCCTGGGTTGAGGGGACTGGCAACAGAACAATCACTAATGATGGTGCCAACTGGTATACGCGGGACGGAAGCACATCCTGGGGCACCGCAGGAATGGGTGCGGGTGTGGACTACGACGCCACACCTGTAGCCACAACCACGGTAACAACCATCAGCTGGTATTCGTGGGATATAACGAATCTTGTAAACGGGTGGAGGGCAGGCACATATCCAAACTATGGCGTGGTTTTGATGGGGACCTCCTCGAGCACTTACTGGAAGTCCTTCTTTTCTTCAGATTATTCAGTTACAACCGTTAGACCGCGGTTGGTGGTGACCTACTCAATAGATACAACACCCCCCGTGACTACAGCAACCCTCACGGGCACACTCGGAAACAATAACTGGTATATCAGCTCAGTGATAATGACGCTCACACCAACAGACCCATCTCCTTCGGGTGGCGGGCCACTGACCACTTATTGCAGGATTAACAATGGAAGTTACACTCCATACACATCACCAGTATCTTTCTATTCTGACGGTGAGTACTTCGTAAACTACTACTCAGTGGATGGAGCTGGGAACCAGGAAGCCCCGAAATCCATCTATTTCAGAATTGACACCACAGCGCCCACCACAACTCACACACTTACGGGAACTGGTGGAAACAACAACTGGTATTCAAGTGATGTGGTTTGCACCCTTTCAGGCACCGATGCACTCTCCGGCATGGCAGGCGTCTATTACTCCATGGATGGGGCACCTGAAACCCCTTACACCTCTCCGTTTGTTATAAGCAGTCCAGGGATTCACACGCTTGTCTACTACGGCAGGGATAATGCAGGTAATTCTGAAAGCCAGCATACTGTTGAGATAAAAATTGACAAGGATTTGCCGACCACAAATCATGCCCTTTCTGGCACAATCAGCACCGACGGCTGGTACCTCTCAGATGTTACCTGCACCCTGAACGGCACAGATCCGACATCAGGAATCTACAGAATCCTGTACAGAATAAACGGTGGCACCGAAAATGTTTACACTGGCCCGTTTATCATTACCGGGGAAGGTATTCATACGGTAGATTACCATGGTGAGGATTATGCGGGAAACCAGGAGCAAGCCCACGGTTTTCAGGTAAAAATTGATGCCACCTCCCCTGTCTCCACCCACACGCTTACGGGCACAACTGGAGAGAATGGCTGGTACATCTCTGATGTGAATGTGGCCATCATCGCAACGGATGGTGGCTCCCAGGTGAATAAAACCTACTACCGGATTAATGGCGGCGGATGGCAGATTTACACGGCCCCTTTCAAGATAAGCCAGGAGGGGACCCACACGGTTGAATATTATTCTACCGACATGGCAGGGAATATCGAAAAGACGAAGTCATTTAATTTAGGGATCGATAAGAGCCCGCCAGTAATCTCATGCCAGGTAAAGGGAACTTCCTCAGGATTTGAAAGCTGGTACATCTCCGAGGTTACGGTCTATCTGAATGCCTCCGACGGGATTTCTGGGATTGCCGGGGTTCTCTATTCTATCAACAATGGCACCTACACCCAGTACACCCAACCGCTGAAATTTTCAGAGGGGATTTATTTCATAAAATTCTATGCAAAGGATGTGGCTGGAAATAAGGAAGCAGAACGGAATCTTCTGCTGAAAATTGACACAGCCAGCCCTGCAATCACCCATGTCCTCCCGGAGCCCACAGGAAAAAACGGATGGTATGTGCGGAATGTGGTATTTGAGCTCAATGCCTCCGACGAATTATCTGGTGTTGGAGGGCTTTACTACTCGGTAGATGGCGGTGAAGCCACCCTTTACACAGTGCCAGTGACCATTTCAAAGGAGGGCTACACGAATGTGAGTTACTGGGCATCGGATAAGGTTGGACATATTTCGGACGCAGGATTTTTTGAAATCTGGCTGGATAAGACGCCGCCCGAAGTGACCGCAAACATTTCTGGAAAAAGCGGAAAGAACGGGTGGATTGTTTCCTCTGCGACGATGAAGCTGGACGCAATCGACCAGGTCTCGGGGCTGGAAAAACTATACTACAGAATAAACGGAGGGACCTATACAGAGTACAGTTCTGCCCTTACATTCAAAAATGATGGAAGGTACAACATCACAGTTTATGCGGTGGATTCCGCAGGCAATGAAGCCAGAGCGAAGTCGTTCTATGTGAAGATAGACACCACTCCGCCGGTAATCAGTCATAATCCGGTGAGCGAATGGCTCTATCTCGAGGACCTGAGAATCGCTGCCCAGTGTGCAGATGAAAACACAATAACCATCGTTGCCCTCTACTACAGAGTAGGGAAAAGTGACTGGAAAAACATAGAGATGGTGAAAGAGGGCCAGGATTACACCGGAACAATAGGCAAGGACGAAGTAAAGCTGGACGGTATAGAGTACTACATTACTGCGGAGGATGAGGCAGGGAACCAGGCAGTTCTTCCCTACGGGAGTCCCGACTCCTCACCCTACCATGTAAATGTCCACATTAACTACTGGTATCTTGTGATTCTGGTTTTGATTGTTCTCCTGCTTCTCCTGTTCCTCGCTTTCGCTAAGAGGCGCCGGTTCAGGGAGCCATTGAAGCCAGTGGGTGGAACAGGGGCAGTTGCACCACCGACTTGCCCGGTGTGCCGATTTCCGATAAGGGCCGGTGCAGACGCATATAAATGCCCTGGTTGTGGCACAATAACGCATGCAAACTGCATGATACGGAACAAGCTCTGCCCTGCATGCAATCTTCCGATGCAGGTGCTGGTGGAAAGGTCGAGAGTTGTGGACAAGGCCAAGGATAAGAAAGACATCTGCGGAATCTGTGTTTATCCCCTCGAGCCCGGGGACGAGGCATACAGATGCGTCTGCGGTGCCGTGTATCATGGCAAATGCATCCTGGAGTTGAAACATTGTCCAGCATGCAAGCGAGAAATCAGGGTAATGTGATGCGTATCTCTGCGGCCGACATTGAAAAATTTACCTACTGCCCGTTGAGCTGGAAACTCAGTTACAGCGATAGAGATGCTGAAAACAAAAGCCAGATGGCGGGTAAGAAGCAACATAGAAAATTCGGGAGGAAGGTAAAGCAGATTATTAAAGCTGAACAGAGGACTGCCGAGGCAGAGGTATTGATTTTCACTGGTGGTGTGGTTTCAACGATTGTGGCTCTCTCAGGTGCCATAATTTACTCGCCTCTCCAGAACTTCATCGTTTCCAGGATTTCCCTGATTGTGGGTTTAATCTGGTTCGGGGTTGCAGTGTTTTTTCTCTATCTTTCCGCTTTTTTTGCAGTTCGTGGGCTCCGCCTCGTGCTGCTCACAGGCATTCTTGCAGGGATTTTGTTTCTTATTTCCACATTCACCTACGCATTCCAGAACCCTTACATCGGGTTGATATTTGAGCCGGTTGCCCTTGTATGGCTTATCTTCACCTCTGTGTTTTTTTTCATCGGAGAAAGACAGCACCTCAAGGCCATGAAGATGAGGGAGGAAATGGAATTCGGGAAAGAAGAAATTGTAATTCCTGACCAGAATTCGCCGATGGTCACGAGGGACGGAAAGTTGAGTGGCACCCCCGACCTGATTCTGAAATCCGGTGAAACCCTCATTCCAGTTGAGATAAAGACAGGGAGGGTCCCCCGGGGCCCGCATTTCTCCCACATCATGCAGTTGATTGCCTACTGCTACATCATAGAGGATTTGCGGGGGAAGCCGCCGCCTTACGGGATTCTGAGGTATGGGAGCACTGACTTCGAGATTGAATACACGCCAGAACTCAAGAATCTGCTGGAGAGGAAAATGGAGGAGATGCGGCAGGCCTTGAGTGGTGAAATGGAGGTACACAGGAACCACAGTCGTGCTGGCAAGTGCAGAAACTGCTCTAGAAGGAAGATTTGTCCGGAGCGGCTTGTTCACTGATACCCATCCAGTTCCGTGCGGTTCCAGTAGAAGTACTTATTGCTTTTCTGGGAATCCGCTAATTCCCTGCTCACTCCTGCCTGTAAACTTCCATACTTTTCCATTATCTGTTCTTCAGCTGTCTTTGCATGCTCCAGCGCTTTTTTGATGTGCTCCGCATCGATGTATTCTGAGCGCGAGATCACTGCCAGGTCTCCGGCGGCCCTCACAAGCCCGCCAAGTTCCCTCAACCTTAATGTCAGGGCATTCTCCACGCCATCCATCTTTTTGGCCCTTCTCCCAGCCTCCGCAATGACCTCGAGCACAGCAGCCCTTGTTGCATGTGGGATCCGCCCGTCCATTGTGATTTCCTGGGCTATGAACTGGGCAAGCTTCATCCTGTTTTCGTCAGTGTCAGGCATGTAGGTTTCAAGAAGGACTTCATATCCACTTCCGATTATTCTTGAGCGCAGGGGTGAGAGGATTGTAGGTAAATCCTGGATGTTGCAGGCCCCCACGAAGATGAAATCGCACGGGACCGCGTCGACCCGCACGCTTGCACCAGCACTTTGTGGGTTTCTCCCAGTTATCGGGAACTTCTTCTCCTGCATTGCGGTGAGGATGTATCGCTGCAGATGTCCCAGATGCGGCAGTTCATCGATGAAGAGCACGCCCTGATGGGCCTCATGAATTGCACCTGGAATCACGCGTTCATACGGCTGGGTGCCAAGTTCCCTGTGTCCACCGTAGGGGTCATGCCGTACATCCCCGAGCAGCTCAGTTTCGCTTGCTCCAGTAGCAAGCACAAACGGTTTCCGTTCGAGCGGGACAAGCACCTTCCGCGGTCTCTGTTTTTCAATTTCTTTCCTCCGTTCCAGGGTCCGCTGGTCAAGCATCCTGATTTTATCCCCAGCCCGTTCATAGACCACCACTTCCTCCTTATCCCCAACGGCCCTCGTGGTGGTAACCGAATTTTTCTGGGGTAGCATATCCCCGAGTGTGAAGAACAGGTTTCCCACGATGTCGGAGAACGGTGCGGAGTCACCCCTGACACCCGTTTTCGGTTTCTGGCATCTCGGACAGACCTTTTCGGTGTAGCTGGAGTACATTCCACACTGGCCGCATCTGTAGCCGAGCCGTTCCGCGATGTGGGGGGGCACATCCTTTGCATCCAGCAATTCGCCTTCCACAAATTGCTTTCGCTCCCGCTCCGCATACACCGCCTCCTTGGTAAGCACCTCCACAGCAGGCCTTTCAGGGTTGCTTGGGTTATGCACCACCCTGATTTCCTCAGTCGGTTGCGAAATGTGGAGCGCAAGGGCCTGGGCAATCATTGATTTTCCGATGCCTGGAGGACCTATGAGAAGCAGGTGCCTCCGCTGGTACGCCGCAAGCCTTGCGGTCTCAACTGCCCTCTCCTGCCCTATTACCCTGGATAGGGGGTCTGCGGGAATCTCAATATCCCTGGTTGTCTCTATGTTTGCAAGAATTTTCTTCATTTCCCTTTCCTTCAATCGAGGTCATTCCGCGTGTAGATGCTCATTCCATGGGGCACTTTCGTGACATTGCCCATCTTGGTGCCTATCACGATTTTCACACCGTTTGCCTCCGAGAGGTCGAGCACCCTCTGGCTTATTATCCCGTCAAAGATGACGGCTTTCAAACCCTGCGGGGGGTTTCTGAGGACCTCAATTATGTCCCTCACCGGAATTTCCTTCACAATTATGTCCTTCTGATTCACAAATCTGGCTTTTGAGGTACCAGCAATCTGCATGTACATCTGCTTGTATTTTCCGAAGCCCTCCACCGGTTGGACTGATTGATTCTGAGCGGTTTTTTGTTCCTGGGGCTCATCTTTCTGCATCAGGGGTTTCGGGTTCTCCTGCTGGGATGGTGGAGAAGCCGGGTTTTGCTGTTCTGACTGCTGTGAGAATGCCGGAGGATTCGGTTCTGGTTTCGGCTCCCTTTCATGCGGAAAACTCTGCGATTTTTGCTCCTCAACATTCGGGACGCCGGTAAGTCCGTACATCTCAAGGTATTGCTGGACTGGAATCTTGTTCCGCAGGCACTTCATGATTTGCTTCGGGGAGAGCTCCTCAACTTCCTCACCCCGCGGTGCCCTTGCGATGAAGTCAATTTCACATACCTGGAGGAGTTCCTTGAGGATCAGTTCTCCGCCTCTATCTCCATCGACGAAGGCGGTTGCATGCTTGTTCTTCGAGAGCTCGATCACGGTCTGGGGCACGCTCGTGCCTTCGACCGCGATTGCGTTTTTGATCCCAGCAGCGAGGAGGTTGAGTACATCCCTCCTGCCTTCAACGATAATCACGCTGTCCGAATTGTCAATGTTTGGTCCTGCGGGCAATTTATCCTTGCCGTAGGTGATGATTTCCTCTGTCTGAACCACGGTTTTTACGGATTCGGTGATATCCACCGTGGTGCTCTTTGCATCCTCTATCATCTTTGCCAGCAACTGTCTCGCCCTCTCGATTATTCTTGCTCTCTTTGTGATTCTGACATCTTCGATGTTTTCAATCTCAATCTTCGCCTTGCAGGGTCCCACACGGTCAATTGTCTCGAGGGCGGCAGCGAGAATCGCGGTTTCCACCTGGTCCAGGCTGGAGGGGATAATCACATAGCCCTCTACCTTTCCCTTTTTAGCATCAATCTCCACCTCAATTCTTCCAAGCCGTCCACTCTTCTGCAGGTCTCTGAGGTCAAGTTCCTCTCCGAGCAATCCTTCGGTCTGTCCAAAAATGGCACCTACCACATCCGGTTTTTCCACGATTCCTTCCGTTCCAATCTTAGCCCTTATCAGATACTTTGTTGTTGATGGATCTATCATGTTTATCTACCTCTTTTGCCACCAAAATGCCACCTCTCTTTCACTGAACCCATGCGCCTTTTCCTGAAACAATAAAGCGAAGGAATGAGCGTGAAACTTGGAGAGTGAGGCGATTTTGGTGATTTTTCATATTTCGGTTTCGGCAGAGAGATAGAGTTTCTCCATATAAAAGTTTCGCACCCTCTTTCTCCTCCGCTGGCAGATGGGCCAGCACCCCGAATGCAAACCCATATATAGGGGCTGTGAAATATAGGAACAGAACACAAGGGGTGGGCGAATGCCAGAAGAGGATAACGGCAAATCCCTTTACATGAAATGTTTCTATTCGGATGAGGATGGTTTATGCCACATAATCACATCCTCGCCTGCAAAATGCAGTAGATGTCTGAACTGGCGAAGTCTCGACGAGCACCTGAAGGCCAAGTACCGGGTGGGTGATGTATTCATAGAGATGTACGATATTCTCTCCTCTGACAGGCGATACAAGGGTTTCAGGGAGTGAGCCCGCAGAGATGAAGGGTGTGCTCCCCAATCTTTAGATGCTGGTTACAGGAATACTTTATAGAGGGAATGCCTGCCTCAGTCCCCTCTTTCCCGAACCGTTCGCCAAATTCTCTACCTGCATGGTATGCCAGCGGGTCCAGGTCATACCTTTTTTCACCGATTTTCAGGCGCACATAGTAATGGGGCCTTGTGAAGATTCCATATTTCTGGGTCGTGGAATAGAGCTTGATATCATCAAATCTTTCCGTGAGGTAGAGCATTGAAATGAGGACAAACGATACCTTCATGGGGGGCTGGACTTCGAGGTTCCAGATTTCGCAGGAGGGCTGGATTTTGTAGAATGCCCAGGGTTTGAGGCTGCTCAGTTTTATCTGGAACCTCCCAGAGACGAGTTGGTACACTGCCCTTGCCACCCTCATATCGCTGAGTTTCTGGGGAGACAGCATTTTTGCATATTTGATCATCTCCTGGTTTACAAAAAACCATGGCTTTGCGCTGCACTCCATTTCAGGTGCACCTCTTCCCTCTGAATCTGGAAATGATGGTAATTGCAATCAAGGCAATCAGGAAGGCAGCAACCAGCTCAATTGTGCTGAAGCCGTTGACCTTCGGCTGTGTGCTTGCGCTCACAATATCCTCTACAAAAAATTTGTCAAAGTGGATTCTGAGTTTTATCCGGTAGTCCTTTCCTCCCCTGAGCGGTTCTCCGTTTACCGCGGTAATTCTGTAGTGGGTTTTGTTCCTGTCAGTAATGTTGGCAACACTCACCCATTCCCCTTCATTTTCTACCAGCACCTCATATTTCACAAAGTTCTCTCCCCCGTATTTTTCCCAGCTTACAACAATGTAATCTTCACCTTCCAGAACCACTGAGAGATTCACCACAATCTCAGGCGAAAACGCAATCTTTTTTAAGGTCATATGGGGCACAAAAGTCCCAGATTCGTAGTATACCGCAGCCACGGAAATGTTTTTCTGCCCAGAGTAAGCGAACGCGGGGAGCGGGAAGCTGCACCGCATCGTGGTCGTGTTCACGGGAACAAAATAAACCCCGGCAACGACCGGACTCCACGAGGTGTAAAACTCGCCCGTATTCTTAATCTCTCCATCATAGACACCGGCGACTGGAGGACTGAACATGTGCCTGAGAAATGTTTTTTTGTGGTGGAGGGTAAGTTCCAGAACTTTACCAAACTCAACACCCCCAGCATCCAGAGAAAGGGAGGAGTCCAGCCATAAATCGGTTGATAGATTGAGCCAGATAATTTTTTCAGTTTTCAGGGTGAGGTTGTCTGCGGCCACAAAAGCCAGAGTGACCCCGAAGTAAGGGTGAATGTATCGCTCCTCTATGTTCCGTATTTCAATGCTGAAGTTCCCGTTCATGTCCGTGCTGAAATTTCCGTGAATTTCGCCCCAGCTTTTGAGATAGTAGAGAATTTTGGAATTGCTGAACGGCCTTGAGTAGTTGAATACCGTGCCCCCAATTTTCAGTTTTCCATCGATGTATGTGGAATTGTGAACAATCAGATCCAATCCAGAGGCGGGTCTTTCCGGGGATGCCAGCGGCACCGAGAACTGGAATCCAGTTTTTGTTCCACCCGCAACCACTTCTCCCCAGATATATATGTAGGAACTGACAATTATTTCCGGCAGAATGTAGAAGTGGGCAACACCGTCAGCATTTGTGGTTGCCTGGAGTTCCTTCTTCTCCATTGAGAAGTCAGTTGTGTAGTTGAGCTTGACCGATGCATTTTTCACCCCGCTCCCGTTCTGGTCGCAGATGCCAATATCGAAGCTGGCACTGGTTTCCGTGATGCGTACAGGGTGATACCACACACTATGGGGCAGGTAATCGAGCGAGACACTCGCGGACTCTATTTTTCCTTTAATCCTCGCATTCGCCGTGATTTTGAAAGTTGTTGGCTGGATATTCTGCGGGACATCAAAGCTTCCGGTGTATCTCCCCGCACTTAACTTTGAAAGGTTCAGTGGACTCTGTTTTCCTTCAAACTCGAGCAGGGCAATGATGCTCTCCGGATCGGTCAGTGCGGTATTGTAGAAACATTCAATATAAAATCTGACATTTTTGCCAGGCGTAACCAATGTGGAATTTGCATCAGGAAATGAGATGTATACCAGAGACGGAGGGTCAAACGGGACGGAGAGATAGATGGTTTTTTTGGTCCCAGAAAGATTACCGGTTACCACAAAACGCTTCTCCGCATCGTCAGCGCTCAGATTGTAACGCACCAGGTATTTTCCCGTGCTTGTTTTCACAGGACTCAGGGGCAGCAAACTGCCCCCGTAAATGTCAGTTAGATTAACATAGATTTCATTCAGGTCGACGGGGAATTCACCAAGGTAGGCAAAGATGGTAAGGTCCAGTTTTTCCCCGGCACTATACACTCCCTGCTTGTCAAGAGAAGCAATCAAAATAAGGTCCTGGCCTGGTTGTGCGAGCGCACCTTCAAACTGGCTCCCAAGGCAGCCAGCGATAATTGCCAGAATCACGAGCGAGCGGAAACGCATGGACATATAAAAAGTTCAGGTTTACTTAATGGTTTTGGAATGTAAAATCAATCGGACAGGTAAGGGGAATATCGCAGTGCAGTTTCCACCTCAATCTGGCTTTCCCAGATGCTCCTGCAATTGCAGGTCAGGTCCAGAACCTCAGGTTTCTGGGTGAGATTGTATTTTTTCAGCAAGTCCATCGCGATGTCATCGCATTTCCTGCAGTTATGAATTCCCCTCCGTTTCCCTGCACCAGAGGGGTGTGAGATAATTGTGGTGTTCACGCCCGCCTTCGCCTTCTTAATCACCTCAAACAGCGACCAGAACCAGGGAGGCCTGTACTCCTCCCGCAGAAACATCCTTTCCAGAAAAGTCCCCCTCTGCACATTCACAGGATTTATTGAAATTACATCCGCATACCCTGCAACCGCAAGAATTGAATCAAGCGTGTCCTCAATCGCCTCCTTTTCTGTTAAAAATGGGGGTTTCAGCAATAGATAGGTTCTCACCTTTATCTTCGCCTTCCTGAGCTCTCTCATTGCCCCGAGATAGCTCTCCACGCCCGCACCTTTTCTCACACATCTGGCAAGCACCACATCGTTTGCGGTCTCGAGCCCGAGCGCAATCTCCAGTGTGGGCACAATTCCCGTGAGACCAACTGCATTCATCGCAAATTCTGGCCTGGTTTCCACAAGCACATGGCTGCAGGTCTCGCCCAATCTTCTGAAAATTTTTTCCCGCGTTTCGGGGGAAATTTCACTGTCATCCAGAAAACTACCCGATGTGTAGATTTTTACAAATTCCTCCCCACGGAGTTCTTTCAACCCATTTTCTACCTGGGCCAGAATTTCCTCCTGGGACACCTCTTCCAGGGCTTCATTTCTGTAGCCGCACATCAGACAACCGGCCTTCCTTGCCCATACACATCCCCTGGTCCGGAGCACCATCGCGAGAACTTTTTCAATTCTCCCATCCACGAGCTCCCGCTCATGCCAGATGCCCGCAGGTATCCTCCTATCGTCCATCAATTTCCACCCTCACAATCACCCTGTCCCCGTCCTTCAGGTCGAGCAGGCTTCTCAGGTTGTGTTTTGAAACCACTTCCATTATGTCCGTATGATGGGAGCGTTCTGGAATCACGACAATGCACATCAGTTCCTGAACCGTTGCCTTGAAGCACTTCACATTTCCATAGGTCCGGTCCCGTTCGACAAATCCCCTGAGAAGAATTCCGGGCTTCTCCCTGAGCATCAGGAAACTGCTCAAACTTTCCTTTTCAAGTTTGAGGTTGAGCGTGCCAGGGAACGGTTTGAATCCGAAGTTTTCGAATATCTGTTCTGAATACTGCTCCTTACCGATGTAGAATTTACCCTCTCCAAGTCCTTTTGTCACATAGCCAGTAATTTCGATCCTTGTTTTTCCATGGAGGATTTTTCCAAGATCTTCGTAAAGCTGGAGGAGTTCCTTCTTCCCCTTATCTGTGAGTTTCAACTTTGCCTTCTTACCTGGGAGGCGGAGCAGCATCTCAAGTTCCAGCAGTTCATTGATATACAGCGATGCACATTGCTGGCTCTTGTCCATCTGGTCTCCGAGTTCCTTGCTTGTAATCTCTATCCAGTCCTCTATTCCACCCAGTTCTGCAATCTTCTTCAGGGCAAACAGGAGTTCTGGTTTCATCGTTTGATGAATGGGGCGAGGGTATATATACCTTCAGGAGCAGGTGCTGGATTTTGGGGAATTTGTAAATTTTTTTCCTCTTCCTTTATCTGGCTTCCCGTTTTGATTTTTACAGAAAACTATTTCAATGGGTTTCCTAATCTCGGTACGCGTCGGTGTTTGAGATGCCTTATACCCGAGACGAAGTGAAAAAATACCTTGATGAAATAGAGGATTTGCTCGTAAACAGCAGGAAGGTAAACGGTGATATAACTTCAGTTGACCGCCTCATCAACCAGGCAAAACAGCTTTTTGAAAGGGGAGAACTTGAGGACACGATGACATATCTGAATGAGGCAAGGGACCGCCTCAATGAAATTTATGCCCAGGGGGCGAAGGAACAGCTATCCTTCCTCAGAGGCCTCACCTCTGCAATAAAGAACACGGGCATTGACCCGAAGGAACTGCGGGAGTATCTCAAGAATACCAGAACCTTTTTCGAGAACAAGGATTATATAATGGCATACAAGACCGCCGCGGAGGGCATGAACTTTGCCACCCAGCTTATCCAGAAAGACCCCGTCCTCAAACAGAACATTTACAAGTCGAGACAGAAATTCGGTCTCTCGGAGGGCTTTCTTCAGAAACTTGAAAAGGTAGAGGAGTCCCAGACGAAGGTGGAGATTCCAGAGCGGACGGAGAAGGTTTACTTACTTGAAACCAAGCTCAAGATGGCGAAGGATGCAGGGATTGATGTTTCCGGGATTAAAGAGGACCTGGAATCAATGGATAAACTGCTCGTTGCCTGTGATGAAAAACTCACAGCAATATTGAACGAGAAGATGAAAGAAAAACTGAATGCCTACCAGCAGAAGGTGGCAGAATTCAAAAAGGATGGAATGGATGTGGGGAAGATTGAGGAGAGCCTCAATTCACTGGCTGAGAGGATTGAGGAACTCAGTTTTGAAGATTTGTTCGGGGAACTGAAAACCATTGACGAAGCATTGCAGCATCCAGATCTTTACATCAGCGTACTCAAGAAAAGGATAGAAATTCTGAAGGAAATGGGAGTGGATGTGAAGGAGTTCGATACTGCCCTCGGGCAGGCGCAGCTCTTCAGGACGGATGGAAACCTCGCAAGTGCCTCTGCAATAGCAAGGGAAGCGTTTCTCAAGATAACTTCCCTCCTCACCGAGAAAATGAAGCAGACAATAGAAACCATAGAGCAGCTCTGCGGGTATGCTGTCAGCAACAGGTTGAAGGGCATAACGCGGGATAGCCACCGCCAGATTCTTGACAGCTACACAAGGGGAGATTTTTCCGCATGTGCATCTCAGATAAAAGACCTCAACATCAAGCTGGAAAATGCCTTCAAGGAACATATCAAGGATAAAATCTCTGCACTGAATGTGAGAATGAATGTTGCAAGAAACATGGGGGTGCCGATGCCCGGAATTGAAAATGCCCTCCAGAATGTCCGTGAAAAAATTTCTGCGAGAGAATATCTAGAGGCAATAAAACTTCTTGAGGACATGGAACAGAAGTGCGAGGCGGATATGCAGAAATACAGGGAGGTCAACGATCTGATGGGGGACCTTGACAAGAAGCTGCAGGCCCTCATGGCGGCAGGGGTTGATGCCCAGGATATCCAGGAATTGTTTTCGAAGGTGATTGAGTTAAAGAATTCCGACATAAATGCGGCAATCAATGTGGCAAAGATGGGCATCCAGAAGGTTGACGAGAAGCTCAAGGGAGTCCAGTTAGGTCTCGATATAGAGTTCAGGAACGACCTTGCAGAGAGGGGTGCCCAGTGCGGAGCAGAACTTGTGATTAAGAACACAGGAAATGTGGCTATTAAGGACTTGAAGATTGAAACGAGTGCGACAGTTACAGGGCTCCGGCAGAACCTTCCGGTTATACGGGCTGGTGCCAGGGAAGTTCTCAGGTTCAAGATGGCGCTCGATAAGGAAAAGGTGACTTTCAAGATTACCGCTCCCAATCCCTTGAAGAATGAGCCGTTTGTTCTGACAAGAGAGTTCAGTTTGGCTGTGAAAGAGGAGAAAAAACCTGAGGCGGTGGCTGAGAAGAAGGAAGAGCCAAAACCCGCAGCAGAGCCAGTTCCGGCTGTGGAGAAGAAGCCGGAGGCCGAGGCAAAGACCTTTGTCAAGAAGACGGCGGATGCGGTCTACCAGTGTGTTTTCTGCAGGGGTAAGATCAAGCAGGGCCTTCCGATTATTGTGTGTGAATGTGGAGCCACCTACCACGAGCCCTGTGCCAGCAGAATAGGGGTCTGCCAGAAGTGCAAAAAACCGATCAAGTGAGGGCAACCCGCTTATTTGGTTTTTCCCTCTTTTTCAGAAATCACTTCCACCTCTACATGAACACCTTCTGCTTTCACCACCTTCACCTTTGCTCCTGCGGGAATGGGGTGATTTGCGGTGGCACTCCAGATATCATGGTCGATTTTCACCTTGCCCTTCAGAGAGTTCGGAATCACATCCGTGGTCACAATTCCGGTTTTTCCGACAAGCGAGGTTGCAACCGTCGTGGTGGGTGCTTCGGGCTTTCCTGCACTCCTGTAAACATACAGCACGATTAATGTGGTGGGAATTGCGGTGCAGAGCACGATCAGAGGAGCCCAGATTGTTGTGAACATGTCAGGCCAGACAATTCCGAAACTGCCCAGAACGATGAGTACGATTCCCGGCACTATGATGAAGCCCCCCGGAGCCATTGTTTCGAAGAGCACGAGCCCGATCCCTGTGAAAAGCAAAATCCAGCCGATAATATCAAGCCCTACTGTCACTTCAGCACTCATGGTTCCTTTTATTCCTTTGTATTATTTTAATCTTTCTTCAAAGGGAATCCCGTTTCACTTTCAGTTGTTCAAGTTGCCTATCACCGATAACAACCCTTATCTATTCCCTGTCTATTTCTTGTTAGAAACCAACACAAAGGTGGATAAGATGGATGACAAAGAACTGGAACTTGAGGTGTCAAAGCATCTGAATGAAGTCCTTGACCCCGAAACAGGGATAAGCGTGATGGACATGGGGCTTGTGCAGAACTTGAGTGTAAAGGACGGAATTGTGCACCTGGTTTTCGTGCCTTCTTCCCCATTCTGTCCTCTCGGTGTGAGAATTGCGTTTGACATAAAAAATAAGGTCAAGGGAATCCCAGGAGTAAAAGGAATTGACATGCGCGTGGAAGGTCATGTTTCCGCAAAGGAAATTACTGAGCAGCTGAAGAAGGAATGATATGATAGCCGGACTCTGCCATCTCTGCCGTAAAACCGCGCTCAGGACCTGCAAACTCTGCGGGCGGCCAACATGCGGGCATTGTCTGAAGGGCGAAATTTGCACTGCCTGTTATTCAGGGAAAGCCATCAAAAAGGATATTCAAAGAATGCCCTGAAACCCTTTACTGCCGAGAACACATCCACCTTACCCACAATCTCTACTGGAGCATGCATTGCAATCATAGGTACGCCAGCATCCACGACTTCCATTCCCCTCGTGGCTAAATATCTTGCAACCGTTCCTCCGCCACCCTCGTCCATTCTACCAGAGTTTCCAAATTGCCACGGAACCTTAGCATTGTCAAGGATTACCCTCATCTGATGCAAAAACTCCGCGTTTGCCTCGTTCGCACCTTTCTTCCCACCGTGGTAAGGGCCCCTTGTGAGACCCATTCCATGGTTCACATACACCGCATTCGTAGCATCATACACTCCCTTGTAAATCGGGTCAACGCCTGGCTTCACATCTGCAGAAACTGCCTTGCTGCTGAGCAGTGCATCCAGAACTTCGACATAACCGGCGTGACCTTTTTCCATCTGGATCAATTTTCTCACCAGATTTTCGAGGAACATCGAGGTGACCGAGGTATTGGTGTCGCTCCCGATTTCCTCCTTGTCCACCGCGTACGCGATGCAGGTTCTATCAGGGACCTTAAGACCGGAGATTGCCTCAACTGAAGCAAACACGCAGACGCGGTCATCAAGCCCGTAGGCGGCAATCAAGCCCTTATCGAATCCGAGGTACGCGGGTTTCCAGGCAGGCACAAGCTCAAGCTCTGCGGAAACGAAATCCTCCTCGGTAATTCCATACTTTTGGTTCAGGATGCGGAGCACATTCAGTTTGAGCGGGGATTTCTCTGTGTCATGGGGAATGCTTCCCGCGAGCACATTCAGTTCCTCTCCTTTTATACCTGGCAATAATTTTCTTTTGCCCTGCACATTATCATCGAGATGCGGCGGAAGGTCAGGAATCATGAAGAAAATCCCCTCCTTCTCACCGATCGAAACCTCCACCTTCTTTCCAGATTCCAGCACGAACACGCCCCTGAGTTCAAGCGGTATCGAGACCCACTGATAGTTCTTTATTCCGCCGTAGTAGTGTGTGTCCAGGAAACAGAGTTCCGAGCCAGAATCTTCAACAAGCGGCATCTGTTTCAGGTCAAGCCGTGGAGCATCCGTGTGGGAGACAACGAGGTTCAGGCCCTCAGAAATCCTCCTCCGTCCAACAACAATCAGTGCAATTGTCTTTTCCCGATTAACGGCAAACAATTTCATTCCTGGCTTTATTTTGGAAACCCTGTTTATATCCACGAAACCCTGCTTGATTGCCAGCTCTTTAACTTTCGCAACAACCTCCCGCTCTGTCTTGGCTTCCATGAAATTGAGGAGTTTCTCGCCCGTTATTTCAACTTTTTTCAAATCATCCTTTTTGAGTTTCAGCCACACATTTTCTCTCTTGATTTCCAGGTCCTTTTTTCTTTTTTTAGCCATCTCAATCACCGAGTTCCTTAACTATCCTGTCCACAATTTCGGGGGCAACCCCCACATAGGTTCCTGCCTCAAATATTTTTTCCAGCCCGGCCCTGTCAAAAATCTGCCTTTCAAGGAGGAGGTCTCGCAGGTGCTTCTTTTGTGCCAGTGCTTCCATCGAGAGCTTTCTCACGAGTTCATGGGCTTCCTGTCTTCCCATCCCTCTCTTTGTCAGTTCGATCATCACCCGCTCTGCCATCACAAGTCCACGCGTGAGTTCTATGTTTTCACGCATCTGGGTCACATTCACATTCAGTTTTCTGAAAAGCGAGAGGGTTTTGTGGATTATATCGTCGCAGAGAATGAATGCATGAGGAATTATGAACCGTTCCGCGGAGGAGTTCGCCAGGTCCCGCTCATGCCACATTATGTTATTCTCAAATGCGGGCACCACGAGCGCACGGGCAATTCTTGCAAGCCCGCAGATGTTTTCCGCAAGCACGGGATTTCTCTTGTGAGGCATCGTGGAACTCCCAACCTGGCTTTCCTCGAAGTGCTCCGCAACCTCGTTAATTTCCGTTCGCTGGAGATTCCGTATCTCTGTCGCAAATTTTTCACAAGTGGTCACTATGTTCGCAAGGAGGCAGACGAGTTCAATGTATCTGTCCCTACCCACAACCTGGGTGCAACCATTTTCAGGCCAGATTCCGAGCTTTTCCATAACCTTTTCCTGGATTTCAAGGGCATTGGCTCCGAGGGCCGCACCTGTACCCACGGCTCCGAGAAGCTTGCCTGCACAGAACCTGGGCATGCCCTGTTTAATCCGCTCCTCATGCCTTGCAATTTCAACAGCGAACACGGCCATTTTAAGCCCGAATGTGATTGGCACCGCATGCTGGCCATGGGTTCGGCCGATCATCACCGTGTTTCTGTGTTCCTTTGCGAGGGTAAGAAGCACCTTTCTGAGTTCTCCCAGTCCCTTCAGGAGAATCTCCAGCGCCTCCTTTATCTGGACGGCATTGGCGGTGTCTATGATGTCATTGGAGGTCGCGCCGAAGTGCACGAATTTGCCAGCGTCTCCGCACACCTCAGAAAGGGCTTTGACTATTGCCATCACATCATGCTTGATTCTGTTCTCTATCTCCTTTACCCTCTCAAGTTTCACATGCTCGGAAGTCGCCATCTCATTTATTTTCCGTGCCATCTCTGCGGGAATGTTTCCGAAGTCCGCCTGCGCCAGCGCTATGGCACCTTCAACTCTCAGCATGTATTCTAGACGGGCATTTTCCTCAAAAATTCTCTTCATTTCCTCTCTGCCGTATCTGTAATCAAGGGGACATATCATGAAAAGGTGTATTCATAGAAGGTATATTAAGGTAGGGGTTTGGGCGTCCTCTTTCTCCTCCACTCGCACAGAGCTAGCGTTGTGAAGAAGGGGGGACACAGAAAACAGAGAAAATAGATGAATACATGCTCGAACCATACTGTGTAGGTGTATGCCCCCGAGACGGTCGTGGCTAGGAGATAGCCAATCATCGCAACGATGGCAGTTACCACCGAAATCTCACGGACCTCCGTCTGCTGGTGAGTGCAGGTGCAGAAGGAGTAGGTGAAGACACCGATGAGGAGCACAATCACGGGCGAAGTAATGTCCGTCACTCCTAGATACTCGTGGGCAATCGTGAGTGCCACAGTAGCTCCGAGTATGGCACCGGTTGCACTTCCCGCTGGTGCCATTATGTCCAGAGATTCACGGAAGTCCCAGTATCCCTTTGATTTCCTCTCGGCTCTCTCGCACGCCCATGCAGAAAAATAGAATGTTAAGAGCGGAATTACAAAGAGATAGGTGAGAGCAAGGAAAATTTGCACCGTGCGCACATACCTCCAGTCAGAGGGAAAATGTATCGTGCCGTGCATCCAAAACACCAGGAAGAGCCAGAGTAGAGTACCCAGGAGGGTTCCGAGAAAGGCACCCGCGGAGCCAGATGAGTACAAAATTCCTTTGCGTTCGTGGGTGCAGGGACACAGGAAATAAGGGAGCAGGAACATCATCGCCAGCCACACAGGGTGTAGTTGTACGACCCAGAAGGGAATCGGGCCGGGATAACCAGCGCTCAATGTAAGGAAAAACAGGAGGAGCCCAGGGAACAGGGCAACCGTGCTCACAAGGGGAGCAATTTTATCCCGCATCAGCGCAAAAGAAATTGATTTAAATGGCATATTGCTCACTATTTAATTATTACCTGTATTCGCCATTACCATTAAATACTTTTCTTCCATCTAACAGTCACATGGGCAATAAATTCTGGCTGGGTAGTGAAGTAAAAATCCTTCCAGTTTGCCGTGAATAGCATCGCCTTTCTGTCAGCCACAATCTCGGTGGTTCTGATTGAACCATCCACAACGCATTCAACGCCGTTAAGGTTTACCGACTTCGGGGTCAGAACCACGACTCTCAGACCTTTTGCAACCGCATGCTGCACCGCACCAGCACACTCTTTCCAGAATTTTGAAAATTGCGGGGTTGAAATTAACAGTTCCCTTTCGCATGTATCAATCATAAGGTTGAATTTTTTCCAGAATTCTTCTGGCTTGACTTTCAGCACAGCACCCGCCCGTCCGTCCTCGAGGGCGTTTCTGTATTTTTCCAGGGTTTCAAAGCATTCTGCAATTCTGCCTGCCAGGTTTGAGGCAATGATCTCTGGCGAAACCACCCTGTAAATTCTTGGCTCTTCACCGATTACCCTCACAAATCCTTTTTTCTCAAGGTTTCTGAAGGTTCTGTAGGCAGAAGTTCTGGGGAGGGAAGCGATTCCAGCAATAAGGTCAACGGTGCCATATCCTGATACAAAAAGATACACATACGCTCTCGCCTCCGCCTTGCAGAGTCCGATGCTCTCCATCGCAGAAATTGCGTTGCTGGTCAATCGCTCAAATTCGGCAAGGTCTGCGTTTTCAAACCCTTTCAATACCTCAAACAGTGCCTCGTACATGTCTCACATAATGTTACAAAAGATTTATTTGTTTCGTTGTGTTTCGC
Organism: Thermoplasmata archaeon; assembly: GCA_026414225.1. Lineage (GTDB taxonomy): Archaea > Thermoplasmatota > Thermoplasmata > Lutacidiplasmatales > SKW197 > SKW197. The sequence continues at coordinate 5,371 of JAOAJK010000021.1, read as the reverse complement.
TACCCCGTGATAAGCATGGTGGTGCAGAGAAGCAGTTTGAAGAAGGGGCTGCCAAAGGAAACCGAGTCGCTCTGCCCCGAATGTGGCAGGGTCGTGAAGGCGAAAATCTTCGAGGAAAAAGGAAAGGTGATGATAGAGAAGAGCTGTGCCCAGCACGGTAATTTCAGGGACATCTACTGGAGCGATGTTGAACTGTACAAAAAGGCGGAGAAATGGGCGTTTGATGGCGTGGGTGTTGAAAATCCCGCAATCAAGAATGCTAAAACCTGCCCTGACAACTGCGGGCTCTGCAATCTGCATCTGAGCCACACGGTGCTTGCCAATCTCGACCTCACCAACCGCTGCAATCTCCGCTGTCCCATCTGCTTCGCGAATGCCAATGCCGCGGGTTATGTGTATGAACCAAGCTTTGAGCAGGTTGTGGAAATGATGAAGGTTCTGAGAAGCCAGAAGCCAGTAGCAAATACCGCAATCCAGTTTGCAGGAGGGGAGCCAACAGTATATCCCAAATTTATTGAGGTGCTCCGGGAGGCGGAGAAACTGGGTTTTTCTCAGATCCAGGTTGCAACCAACGGGGTGAAATTTGCGCGGAGCTATGACTATGTCAAGCAGTGTGCGGTTGCGGGGCTTGACACGGTCTACCTACAGTTTGATGGACTGGAAGAGGAAATTTACATCAAGGCAAGGGGCAAGCCGCTGCTCGATGTGAAGAAGAGAGCGGTGGAGAACATCAGGAAACTGAAACAGGATAATCTGAAGATGAGCGTGGTGCTCGTGCCCACGATTGTAAATGGAATCAACGACCATCAGGTTGGAGCAATCTTGAAGTACGCAATTGAAAACAGGGACATAATAAAGGCGGTGAACTATCAACCCGTATCCTTCACAGGAAGAATAAACCAGGAGGAGCGAATGCAGGGTAGATTTACACTGCCAGACCTCGTTGACCGTCTCGTGAAACAGACAGCCATTCTCAGGAAGGAGGACTTCTACCCCGTGCCCGTTGTGGCGCCCGTCTCGAGGTTTTTCTACGCTGTGAATGCGGAGCCAGTTGTGGCGTTCACCTCGCATCCGCACTGCGGGCTCGCGACCTACCTGTTCATTGAGAAGGACGGAAATGCAATTCCAATCACCAGGTTCATCGATGTGGAGCGGTTCTTTGTTGAACTGAACAAGCTCGCTGAGAAAGCACTGGAAGCAAAACTTCTGAAAAAGAGGTTCCTGCTTTCTGCCTACTCGCTGCTGGAGGACTGCTTCGATGAAAATCACGCACCGAAGGGAATGGACAGGATGAAGTTCATCAAGACGCTCCAGGGCGTGCTCTCCACAAAGGGCAAGTCCAAGCTTGCAGAGTTCTCATGGAGTATGATGATGGTGGGCGGGATGCACTTCCAGGACATGTACAACTATGACATAGAACGGGTGAAACGGTGTGTGATACACTATGTTGTCCCGGATGGCAGGATAATTCCGTTCTGTGCCTACAACTCCGGTCCAACCTACAGAACCGAGGTTGAGAAAAAACACTCAGTTCCGCTTTCGGAATACAGAGGTGGTCCCGATGAGGAGTGATAAGGAAAAGTGCATGTATTGCGGGGCATGCGTGGGAAGCTGTCCGAAGAACGCAATTTATCTGGAGGAGACAAGGGTGGTCTTTGACGAGGAAAGGTGCGTGAAGTGCCGGATTTGCGTCAGGGTGTGCCCTGTAGGCGCGATCTCAGAGTGAGGTGAAAAAATGAAGGAAATTAACTGCGATGTGCTTGTGGTTGGTGCTGGCCCGGCAGGGAGTGTCACCGCCTGGTATGCGGCAAAGGCAGGAGCAAATGTGTTGCTTGTTGAGAAGCGCCAGGAGATAGGTTCTCCTGTCAGGTGTGGCGAAGGGCTTTCAAAATACTGGCTCAAGGATGTAGGAATTCCGGAGGACAGACGGTGGATTGCAAACGAGGTCGACGGTGCCAGAATTTTCTCGCCCTCTGGCAAGGTCTGGGAAATCAATGAAAAGGATGCGGGGAATGAAGTGGGCTATGTGATCGAGCGGGACCAGTTTGACAAGGCCCTGGCAGAACTTGCGGCGCGGGCTGGTGCAGAAATCATGCTGAAGACCTGGGTTAAGGGAATAATCAAGAGGGACGGGTATATCAGGGGTGCGGTAGCCAGGCACATGGGCGACGACCTGAAAATAAATGCGAAGATCGTGGTCGGTGCCGACGGATATGAATCCCAGGTCGGCAGGTGGGCTGGCATTGACACCAGTTTGAAGCCGAATGACATTGATTCGTGCATCCAGTACAGGATGACCGGAATTGACTGTGACAGGAGATACTGCGATTTCTACCTCGGGAGCTGTGCACCTGGTGGCTACATCTGGGTATTTCCGAAGAACGAGGACACTGCAAATGTGGGTATAGGGGTCCAGCTGAGCAAGCTCAAGAATCCAGGTGAGGTTAAGCACTACCTTGATAGATGGATTGACAAACAACCAGGCATAAGGAAGGGAAAGAAAATAGACATGGTTGCGGGCGCGGTTTCCATCTCCCAGCCCCTTGAAAAGACAGTGGACAATGGCTTGATGCTTGTCGGCGATGCCGCGAGAATGATTGATCCGATAACTGGTGGGGGCGTTTCAAACGGATGCAAGGCAGCAAAGGTATGCGGGGAGGTCGCGGGAGAGGCGATTGCGGCAGGGGATTACTCCGCGGAATTTCTTCAGAAGTACGAGAAGGGCTGGAGGGCACTCCTTGAGGAGAAGCAGTACAGGAACTGGCTCGCAAAGGAGAAGCTCGTGACGCTGAGCGACAAGGTATTCGATGACTTGCTTGAGTTGCTATCAGGCACAAAGCTCGAGCGCCTCAATGTGCTGAACATGCTTAACGCGGTCCGAGAGAAATATCCAGAGATTGTTAAGGAATTCGAGGATTTCCTGTGAGGTGGGGAATTGAATCCGCCAGAGCCAGAGAATGTGGAACTGCTCAGAGAACTCCATAGGAAGGTGGTTGCAAGGGAACAGCAGGTCTGTGCTGGCTACGCGATGCTGAGCACGGAGAGCAGGGGCACCTACCGTGCCACTCCAGTTTCCGATACTGAGAACAGGACACTGTATGCGAAGGACAGGGACAAGCTGATTCATTCCAATGCGTTCATCAGGTTGAGCGGGAAAACCCAGGTGTTTATCTCGCCAAAAAATCCGCTCATCAGCAACCGCATGACCCATACCCTTCAGGTAGCCCAGATTGCGAAAACAATTGCAAGGGCAATAGGCGCGAATGAGGACCTGGCTGAAGCAATTGCACTGGGACACGACCTGGGGCATCCACCGTTCGGACACAGGGGAGAGGTTTGCTTGAGCCAGCTTTGTAAGGAGTATGGCATCGGGGAGTTCCATCACAATGTGCACAGCCTGCGAACAGCTGACCTGCTAGAGAAGGGCGGTGAGGGACTCAACCTCTCGTGGGAAGTGCGGGAAGGCATCCTGTGTCATGACGGCGAGGTACCAAGTGGAGAAATTCAGCCAGTGAAGCCAAGGAAGGAGAAGGTGGAGGATTACACGAGGCCTGACTACAAGCAACCTCCATCCACCTTAGAGGGCTGCATTGTGAAAATTTCGGACAGGATTGCCTATGTGGGGAGGGACATCGAGGATGCAATCGCCGGGGAGATAATCCGAAGGGAGGAGCTCCCGAAGGAGCTGACTGCCGTGCTTGGCAGCACGAATGCGGAGATAATCGACACAATCGTGAAGGACATAATCGTGAACTTCGAGCGGTTCCGAAGGGAGTTTGTGGCGAAGCATGGACGGGAACCCACGAGATACGAGGCAGTGCTCAGGATGACACCCAGGATAAGGGATGCAATGAACGAGTTGATAGGGGGTGTGAGGGACGGGAAGCCCTACGGGTTTAACTACCCGAACATCTATCTGAGCGAGGAAAACCAGAGGTATGCGGAGCAGTCAGACAGAATAATCCGCGGCATCTTTGTCTCCTTCATGAATGAGCTTTCAAACCTGAAGAAGACGCAGACAACCCTTCTGGATTACGATGCTCCCGCGGGTGAGAAGGAACTCCATATGCTGCTCGTGAAGCACCTGATGCGGTTCACGCTCGGGGAGCTCGAAAATTTCCGTGCTGCCGTGTTTTCAAAGTTTTCCGAGGATTTCGTAGAGAAGGTAATTTCAGAGCCATCTGAAAGGGAGGTGCTCCGCCACAGAATTGCCCAGCTCTCAATTGAGAAGGTGAAGCAGACCATAATCTCTGCAATAGACGGCGTGCGTCTTGCAATCCTGAGACAGAATATTGAGGAATTCAGGAAAAGGGCAAACACGCTGGGCTATGAAGGTTCTGGCTCAATTCTCTCCTTCCTGAAAGGAATGAATGAGCATTATCTGGTGAGCACCACAAACGCGGAGAAGGTGCGGGACTATGTTGCCTCGCTCACGGACGACATGGCTATAGCCATCTTTGAGAAACTCTACATCCCTAAACCAATCGTGTAAATCAATCCTTTCTTTCACCGCGGTAGAGCAGCATTCCCACAATGCCAAAGCCCATCAGGGTTGCCGATACCGCATAAACGCCCACATCGGTCCAGGTGTTATATGCGAGGCTCCAGCAAACATAGAAGGTGAGCCCTAGGAGAAAAAGAAATCCGTAGCCAGCGAACACAATTTTTCTGGATAGAGGGGTTTCAGCCATCACACTTGCATATGGGTGGAGATTATAAAACTTTCTGCAGGCATTCTGCGGACTCAATCGCCGCCCAACTCTTGCCTCACCCTCTCCGCCCAGACCTTGTTCCCGATTCTCTCAAAAAATTCCAGCGCCTTTTCGAGCAATGCCCTGTCCTTCTTGACCTTCCCGAGCTCAAAAACCGCTTTGGAGTAATCTGCATCCACCTCTCCCATGCTTTCGCAGACCTCCACGGCCCTTTCCAGTTCCGCTACTGCCTCCCCGTGCTTCCCCTCGGCAGCCAGAAGCTTGCCCGAAACATAAAGCACAAGGGCTTCCGCAGATTTTTTGCCCGTTTCGTCCACAATCTTCTTTGCCTCCCAAAGATGGCTTTTGCAGGCCTCGAGATTCCCGAGGGCCAGCAACGCCCCTGCAAGATTCGCAAGGGCATAAATCAGGGTCGATCTGTCCCCAGTCTCAAGCGCGATTTTATGGCTTTTTGTGAAGAACTCCAGTGCCTTCTCATATTCGCCTTTCGCATCGTAAACAATGCCAATGTTGCTGTAGGAAATCGCTACGCCCTGCACATCCCCGATTTTCTCATCCAACTCCAGGCTTTTTTTGTGGAACTCCAGTGCCTTATCATATTCTCCTTTCGCCTCATAGACAGCGCCAATGTTGTTGTAGGAAATCGCAATGCCCCACAC
>JAOAJK010000020.1 GCA_026414225.1 Thermoplasmata archaeon | reverse complement strand
CCGATAACCAGCATGGCTATCACTCCACCTGCCACACCCACTACCATTCTGCCTTTCCTCTTCTTCGGCTCCATGTTAACACCCCAATATAGTTAACAATATGGCAAAGGAATATATAAATATTACGGTTATTAACTATGATGTATAGTTAAAACTCTCGAGCCAAAGAATCTGGGACCACTGCAACGAGGCAGCAACCCCAAACCTTTATTTCCACGAGATTTTTTACGGGTTGATGAACCCGCTCCAAGTTTTCAGGGACGAGATTGCAAAGGAAATACGGGCAGCGATTAAAACAGACACTGAATTTCCAATCGATGAACCGCCAGAGGGACTCGGGGATTTCTGCGTAAAATGTTTCCAGTTTGCTAAACAATTTCGCAGGTCGCCTGTGGAAATTTCAATGGATCTTGAAACACGGTTTAGCAATAACCCGTTGTTTGAAAAGGTCGAAGCGAAGGGCGGATATCTTAACTTCTATGTAAACCGAAGGGAAATGGCACGGATTGTGCTTGGCACAGTACTTGAGGAACGGGAGAAATATGGAAACGGAAGCAAGAAGGGCAGGATTATTGTGGAGCACACGAGTGCCAATCCCACTGGACCGCTGCATGTGGGCAGGGGTAGAAATCCAATTATCGGGGATACCCTTGCAAGAGTTTTACGGGCCCTCGGTTACGAAGTTCAGACGGAGTATTATGTGGATGACATGGGAAGACAGCTTGCCATCCTTGCCTGGGCATATAAGAACTTGGGAATTGATGGGGAAGAGAAGAAAGGGAAAAAAGAAGACCATGTGCTTGTAGAGCTCTACAGAAAAGGCAACGAGCTATTTGAGAATGAGGAGAAAATTAGGCGGGAAATTGAGGCAATTATCAGGCAGATAGAGCAGGGAAACAGAGAGATAATCGCATACCAGCGGAAGATTGCAGAGAAATGCATGAAAGGAATCGTTGCTACGCTGGAGCGATGCAATATCCATATAGACAATTTTGTGTATGAGTCCGAGTTTCTGCTTGATGGTAGCGTTTATGAGGTTGTGGAGAGGCTGAAGCAATCGAGGCATGCGGGATGTGAAGACGGGGCATATTACATTGACCTTGCTCCGTTTGGTTTCCACGGGAAGGATAGCAAATTCTTTTTCACGAGAGGGGATGGCACCTCGCTCTACACGACCAGGGATATTGCCTACCACTTGAACAAATTCTCGAGGTGTGATGTAGCCATTAATGTGCTTGGCGAGGACCATAAACTCCAGGCAAAAATGGTGGCAATTTCTCTCCAGGAACTCGGAGTTGAAAGGAAGCCAGAGATCCTGTTTTATTCGTTTGTTTCACTACCAGAGGGGAAAATGTCCACGAGGGCTGGAAGGGTGGTTTATCTTGATGACCTTGTTGAGGAGGCAGTCGCAAAAGCGAAGGAGGAAATTTTAAAACGCGGAAGAGAGAGCAAGGTTGATGTGGATAAGGTATCTGTGGCAGTGGGTATCGGGGCAATTCGGTTTAACATCGTGAAAATTCAGCCAGAGAAACAGATAGTGTTCAGGTGGGAGGAGGCCCTTAACTTTGAAGGGAATTCCGCACCCTTTGTGCAGTATGCCCATGCCAGGGCAGCAAGCATCCTCAGAAACGGGAATGTGGATATCCGGAAAATTACCTACAATGCAGAACATCTCCGCACTCCAGAAGAAGATGCACTCATAAAAGTTCTTGCCAAATTTCCGGATGTGGTGGACACCGCGGGCGAGGAAAGAAAGGTTTACCTTATTCCCCAGTATCTCCACAAACTCGCGGAAACATTCAACACTTTTTACCGCTATGTGCCTGTGCTGAATGCGGGGGAGGAGCGGGAAACCAGAATTGCGCTGGTGTATGCGACCAAGTGCACGCTTGCAAACGGACTGCAGATGCTCGGAATCGAGGCACTGGAGGAGATGTGATGTACACCACGGATGTCAAAGTGTATCTGAAAGCTGGCGAGCAGTTTCTTCTGAGCGAGGGGCGATACACGATACTGAAGGCGATTGCAGAAACAGGATCGCTCTCAAGAGCCGCAGCGAAGCTCGGTATGTCCTATCGCTATCTGTGGGGAGTGGTGAGAAAGGTTGAGGCTGCGTGTGGCGAGAAAGTTGTGGAGCGGGAGCGGGGAGGAAAAAGGGGGGGTGCTGCCTGGCTTACCCCCGTGGGCAGGGAGTTGCTTGAAGTATTTGAGCGCGAGAATACCACAATAAAGAACTATGCCAGGTACAAGCATCTGAGAAAACCGCTGCTCACCGCGGACGGGGTCCTCATAAAAAATGGAAAAATTTTGCTTGTAAAAAGGAAGAATGAACCCTGGAAGGGAATGTATGCTCTACCAGGAGGTTTCGTGGAGTACGGGGAAAGGGTTGAGGACACGGTTCTCAGGGAAGTCCATGAAGAGACGGGGCTGGAAGCCCAAATTCTGGGTATTGTCGGGGTTTATTCCTCGCCAGACAGGGACCCGAGAGGGCACATAATCACAGTTGCCTATCTTCTGGATGTGCCTTCACTTGAAACGGCAAGGGCAGGCGATGATGCCTCCGATGTGAAAATTTTTGAGCTTTCTGCAATTCCCCAACTCGCATCTGACCATCAGAAAATTGTGAGAGATGCGGTGAAAATTCTCAAAAAAGATGTCCGCTCAAAAATTCTTAAATAGTATTTTGTTATTACTTTATATGTATGAGAGAAATTCCCGCACACACCCTGCATGGGACAGAGAAAGGATTAAATATGGAGATTAAATCTCCCCACGCAGTGCAGGCACACGCAAAGGAGGCTCCAGAGGGAATGGGCGCAGAAACTGGAGATGTGGCATCCTCCCGTGTGGAGATCCGTGAGGGCGAGGTTTACCTCCTGGAAACTAAAAACCTCGACAAGGCACATGATTTTATAATGAAATACATCGCTGAAAACGATAAGAACAATGCGAAATATCTGGTGAATATTTTTACAAGGCACATGCCTGTTGTGAATGGAATCTACAGGGAAGCGAAGGGAATTTGCGGAAATGTTTTTGAAATCTCGACTGTGAGCGGTAAGAACCGTATTTCCCCGGCGTCCCTGGGCTATATAAAGCACACGGTAACCTCCACCGCATTTGCGGAGAAGAAACCCTTCTTTGTAATTGATTGCATAGATGTTCTGGCAATGTATGCGGATAAGGAGAAGGTGGGAGCAATGCTGGAGGAGTTGAGGGACACAATTACAGCTACGGGTGGACTTGGCTTCGTAATAATTGACCCTGACACCTACGACGAGAAGGAGCTTGCCCAGTTACGACGGTTCAAGACCGCGATCCGCATCTGAATTCAGACGATGGGCATCAATTTTATTTTGATTTCCTTCGGCGCTGGTTTTGACCCGCTCTTCGGGGAACTCACATACTTTTCCACACTGAACCCGTGGTAGTAGGTGTGCGGGAATTCGCCCGCGATCACAGGCACCGATTCAATCTTTTTAAGGGCGAGGTTTACATCAGATAACTGGCTTATTGTTTCATGGGTTGTGCCCCTGTATGTGATGAAAATGCAGTTGGAACCTGTCTGTCTTATCAACCTTATCAGGTTCATTATGTCCACGGCTCCCAGGTTTCGGTAGGTAGAATAGAGGGTATCTGCATCAAATATGAACAGGTAAGGGGGTTCAATCCCTATGCTGGCTTTCAGAATTTCCCGGGTTATTTCCCTGTTCACATCTGTCCCTTCAAGCAACATCAGGTTCTCCTCTCTCTCGCTCACGCTCGGAATAAATGTGTGGAGCACAAGCAACCGTAGATGGGTTCTGAAGCGGTCAGCACACTGTTTACTGCAGCTGAAATACTTTGCATTCTCCCTCAGGTCCAGGACTTTGGAGGGCATGTAGAAGACACCCTTCCCTGCAAGCAGATGTCCTGCAATAATTTTTTTAAGGAAGAGATACTGGTCAGCTACAGTGGTGCCCTCATCCGCAAACAGATTCAGAATCACACCCTTGGCACCCAGACCCTCTATTATCCTGTCTGCATTCTCAATCTCGGTTGAAAATGGCTTCGCAGACGCCTCTTCAAAGCTGTTGAAGGAAAGAACATCGTCAGGATCCGGTGTCGCCATTGCGGTAAATCTCCCGTTTTCCAGCGAGTACACATAATGGCTTCTCCTGATTCTCATTCCCCTCAGTTTCCTTATTTCCATTGTTCTCAATGTGCGGTTATTCACAATTTTCATCTCAAGGTGGACAACCCCATCCGCGAGGTAATCCAGCAGCTGTTCCGGGGTTTCCACAATAAACAGCACCTTCGCATGCGCACTTTCAACGAGGTCCTTTTCAAGCGTGTACATCAGCTTTGCTGGTGTGATCCCATACTTCTCGCAGATTCCTTCGACGGAATCAATAACCACGAGTGTGGATTTTGGAAGGGCTTTTTCCACTACATCGTAAACAAGGTCGAGTTCCTCAACTGGAGACCCCACGGCCAGGGTTATTTCTCCCTGCTCGAAAAGGGGCTCACCGCCGTCCTCAATGTAACCCTCAAGCTTCCTGAGCTCGGTTCTTTCTACCCTTGGTCCCTTCTTTTCTGCCTCTCTCTTCAGTGCCAGTTTCTCCATCTCCTTTACAACTTTCATCATCTCTCCATCCTCAACCATCTGCTTCAGCCAGGTAAAGTGGTCGTAGAGGGCACTGTCAGCAACCCTCGAGGTAAGGTAGTAGGTATTCATCATTCTCCGCGTCTTGTCCATCGTCTCAAGTGCCAGCGTGGTTTTCCCAGTCCCTGCAGGTCCCCTTATCAGCAAAGATCTCCCTGAATCTCTGTTCAGAAAATCAAATATTTCTTCAGGAATTTTTCCTTTTGCCATTTTATCCACCTTCTTTGTTCTCCTCAGATTTCATCATCAACATGCTAAATTTTTTCTCTTGCTCCTGCTGGGGAGTTATTCGTGTCTCCTCAGCAATCAGCTCAGCAGTTCTTTCAATTTCCGGTTCTGGGGTATCCATGAGGGTGAGCTTCACCTTCACCTTCGTCCCCTCATAGTAAATCTGAACATTTTTCACCAATGACTTATACAGATAAATCCTTTTCCCTTCCCGCGTGAGCACGCGGTCAACCGCCTTCACAAGCCCTGCACTCTCGAGAGCATGGATTCGCCTGTAGCACTGGGCAACTGGAATCCCAAATCTTTCCGATAATTCTAGGGCTGATTTTGGTTTTCTGGAAGTGGCTATCAATATCTTCGCCACATACCCATCGGTTAGAAGCTGGGCAAGTTCAAGGGCGTCAAGGGGCATTCAAACCTCAAATATTGGGCAACATATATAAACTTTCGGCAGAAACCATTTTTAAACTCCAACAACGCCCCACCAAACTGCACAAAAACAAACATACTCTACCATCTTTCCCGCATTTTAACAGCCAAACCCCTTTTTAACTCCATCATTTCAATTCCAGAGAGCACCGCTGTGCCCGTGCCTACCGGCACTGACTTCTGCACAATCACAACCTCGTCCCCAGGTCTTATATCTTCAGATGCAGAAACTACGCCAGGCACAAACACATCTCCCTTAAGTTCAAATTCTTCCGTTTCGACGCACTTTATTTTCTGCACAGCCAGAATTCTTCCCCCTCCCTCACGCACCAAGATTTTTCCGGAACTCTCGGACATTTCAAACGCCTCGGCACCTGTCAGCACAATCCAGTTCCAACGGTTTCCCTTTATTTTTGCATTTTTCAGGAAGTCCGTATCCATGCCAGAAAACTGGAATTCGAGGGCGTTTTTCACCTCATCGGTAATTCTCTTGGCATAATTTCCTCTCTCAATTCCGAGCCCATCGATTTTTTTTGCAAGGGTCTCCAAACTTTTTTCTGAAGTTACATCGCCATCGACACAGGTGTTTTCAAATCCGAAGCGCTTCACCACAAATTCGTAGTCAGCGGGCAGGTGGGCAATTACCTGCTTATAATTTTTTAGGAGGGGCTCCAGTCCCTCGAGCACAACCTGCCTTTCTTCCCAGTCCCAGTGTCCAGTAACAGGAATGTCGTACGCATTTGCTGGATAGAAATTTTCCAGTTCCTCTGGAACCAGCCCGAGAGGCGATGTGAGCGAGACCACATGGATGTTCGCCCTTCTGCCTGCAGTTTTCAAAACCTCCTCAATCCGCATATGGGAGCGGGACTGGTGGTAGGGTTTTTTTGCAGAGCAGGGGAGGAGTAGCACCAATTCTGCATTCACACCCCTGTATCTCTTCATTTTTTCCCTGTATCTCGCAACATCAATTCTCCAGAGCGATTCCTTTGAGTTTGCATAAAATTTTTTGCCTGCAACAGTCCACAATCTCTCGAAAAACCCGTAGTGCGATAGGTCCATGTACCGGAGCATAGCCACTAGCACAGATTCTGAACGCACACGGAGTTCAACAAGCTCCCGGAGCCTTCCCTCCTTTCCGAACCATTCGATGACTTCCAGCTCCCTGTGCAACGCTTCCAGATTCTGGGCCACGCACCTTTCTCTCCCGTCAAGCAATCCCTCGCTCAATGCGAGTACGCCCTTCTCGCCGAGAAATCTTACCAGTGCATCGTCAAACAGGTCTATTCTCAGGCACGAAAGCAGTGCAATTCTAGAGGGTAGGGCGATACCGGGCACATAGAGTAATTTCCCGAATCCGATTGCCTTTCTTATCGCTAAAATTGCCTCCACAAAATCTTTCGGATGCTGGAATAATTCAGCCCCTCTCGGAAAAATACAAAGTTCCTGACAGTAATTACGAAAATCTGGTAATTTTTTCCAGTCAATCACAACAATCCATTCGCCTACAATCTTCCAGGATTCCTCCACATCAATCGTTGAAAGTGGAGCCGGAAAATAGCCATCTGGGGCTTTGAAAACCACATCTGGCATCTTCATCTCTAGCTTATTTCCTTCTTCAGTTTGGGTGATAAGCAGGTTATTCTTTACCTCAAGCACTGCGGGGATTCTAATTTTAGCATTGCGGGAATGGAGGTAGCCGAACGCAGCTGTGGCATCTTTGAGTTTGATTTCAAAACTCATCCATGCTCCTCCACTCGAAGTTCAGCACTTCGTGAATTTCCCTAGCCTTTGTCTCGCCGAGGCCCCTTACCTCCATCAACTCCTTGACGGTGGCATTAAACACCTTTTTCGGGCTTTTAAAATGTTCCAGCAACCGCCTAGACATCACTGTAGAGACCTCGGGTAATCCCGCAACAAGGTATTCCTGGAGTTCAGCCATGCTTTTTGGCTTTTTCTCAAATCTAATCCTGGGCACACGGGAGCAAGTATTGACCCTTCTGATTGTTTGATATAGAAAGCTAGCAATCTCCTGCGGACTTTCAAAATTCACCACGGGAATCCCGAAATCAATACCTATGGCACAGAGTGCACCATACACCGCAGAAACTGGCACATTTCTGGTGTAGCCACTCCACTTCCCCTCTACCACCATTAACGGGTGCGCATTCGTTTCACAGAGGGCCTTTGCCTGCTCAAATATTCTTCCATCCAGAATAGAATTCACAAAATCATCAACCGTTTTTCGCTCCACAATTACCTCATCTGAAATCAGGTAATCCCCGACTTCCAGCACTTTGAAAATCACATGCACGCCCAGCCTTGAAAGTTCTCTGTGGATTTCTGACCGGAATTCTCTCCTATCCACAATAATTTCCGGCGGTTTTTCACAGGTTGCACCGAAGAAATCATCGAGGGTGAGTTGTCTCTTCCCTGTTTCAACCGCCTTTTTCTCCTCCACATGCGGAACTTCCTTCATCACCTGGTCCCCGGCACATTTCTCCTGCTTCTCTTCCTCTGCCTTCCGCTTCGCTTCCGCCTTCAAAAATTCATTCTGGACTTCCTTTACAATTCTCCGCATCTTTAATTCCTTTTTCGTTGAGGCAAACAATCTTCCCATGTCATATGAATCCACGGTCACCAGAAAATAAACCTTTCCCGTGTATCGTCTACCTGTTCTTCCCCTCCGCTGTATCAACCTTTTTTCTGAGCCAACTGGTTCGTAGAAGATTACCATATCCATTGAGGGGATATCCAGCCCTTCCTCAGCCACCGAAGTGGCGCAGAGGACATTAAATTCTCCTTTTCTGAACTTCTCTATAATCTCTATCTGCTGCTTCTGCCGCATCCCCTTCGAGGTTTTTTTTGATGCCTGCCCGTAAAAAAGCGAGGGCCGCACTCCAGGAATGGTTTTAATATTTTCATAAATGTAGGCTATGCTTTCCCGAACATCTGCAAAAACCAGGATTCTCGAATCTGGTTTTTCAGCAAATTGTCTTTCTATGATTTCCCTTATCTTCAGGATCTTTGGATGCTCCACCTTGCACTCCTTTGCCCTGAGCACTGCCTCGAGAATTTTTGGATGTTTCGCCACCTTTACGCTCGCCTTTGATGCGTCGGCCTCCTGAGCGTCAGGCAGGAGTTTATTCTGGTAGTAGGCGAGAAACTGCCTCACACCCTGGGTTTCGACAAGCTGGAGTGCATAGTGAAGTTTCTGGAGAGCTGCCAGGTAAGACATTGCTGCGTATAGTGAGCCCTCTTTCTTTTGGGCAATCCTCGCTTTAATTCTCCCCATCACCTCTTCAAATCTTGTGAAGGTGAGGCCCTTCAGCGTGAGCGAAATTCCGAATTTTTTCAGCCCTTCGATATACTCCATCATCGCCTCCTTTATGTTCCTGCTAATGCGTTCTATCTCTGGAGGTAATACAACATACTCCCTGTGACTGATAAACCCGTGCACATACGGGACCACATCCCGGTCCGTTTCAAGCCGTATTTCTGCCCAGTTAATGTTCAGGTTTTCGCATACCTCCAGCACTTTCTCCTTTTTGGCGCCGGGCGATGCAGTCAGTCCCATTGTCCTGATATGATGTTCCTTACAGAGTTTTCCTATGTGGACATAGTCGTAGTTCCCCACGCCTTTGTGTGCCTCGTCAAATATCACAAGCCCGAAATTCTCTATGCTTATCCGGTTTGCGAGCAAATCATTTACAATCACCTGCGGCGTTGAAACCACAATCACACTCTTCTCCCAGATGCTTTTTCTCTTCTTCCATGGGACCTCGCCTGTGAACAGGGCCACCTTTTCCTTCTCTATGTTAATGAATTTCAGAACTCCATGTTCATACTGCTGCACAACCAGCGGTTTTGTGGTCGCTAGGAATAGAACTTTTTTTTCCGGGCTTGCCCCCGTCTTCGCAAGAAAATCCGCAATTACGATGAGGGCAATCATCGTCTTGCCGATTGAGGTTGGAAGCACCACCAGGGTATTTCTCTCGATGCATTTCCTGCTTATGTTTACCTGATATTCCCTTTCCTCAATGAGTTCGGTTCTGAGGTATGGGTTGGTTCCGAGCATGATTTCAACCATGAGTGCAGAGTATAAATTGCTTGCCCCTACATGTAGTTATTCCCTATGCTTCCACATTTTAGGATAGGTTCCGCGCTCCATCAACACCCTGAGCGGATGAAAGCCAACACCCTTTTTAGTTTCAACAATCTCATCGGTGCTCATTTTTGCCTCTGCGAAGCAGATAGCCTCACCCTTCAGCGTAAATACCCCAACAAAATCTCCCTTTGCTATGTTTTCGGCGAGCCCGGCAATGCCTGGCACATGTACATCGGCACCATGGCACACCGCATCCACTGCAGAATCCTTCAAAACTACCTTCGGAAGGTGTCCGAGCATTGCCTCAAGAGGCAGAACCAGTTTTCTGAGTGTTTCTGTTTCTCCTTCCCTGTAGAACTCCCAGGCATCTTTAAGGTCCTGCAATTTTACTGCCTGGCTCTCGGTAAAATTCGCAGTTCGCACCCGCCTCAACTCCTGCATCTGGGCTCCAACACCAAGAACCTCGCCAATATCCGTGCAGAGGGTTCTCACATAGGTGCCAGAATCGCACACCACACGGAAAAGCACGCATCTTCCATCGATCTCAAGCAGATTCAAGGCATGAATCTTCCGCACTCTCAGTTCCCGCTTTACCGCCGCTCTTACTGGGGGGAGTTGGTAGATCTCGCCCGTGAATTTTGCCATCACCCTCCTTATCTCGCTTTCCTCTGCCTCCCCGTGGAGCCGCATCAGGGCAATGTATTCCTTCGTTCCAACAAGAAGGCAGGGAAGGGCTTTCGTAGCATTATCCAGAGCCACTGGAAGCACTCCGCTCACCTTTGGATCAAGCGTCCCAGCATGCCCCGCCTTTGACAATCCGAAAATTTGCTTTACCCAGGCAGTGACCTGATGGCTCGTGGGACCTTGTGGCTTATCTACAATTACAAGCCCGTTTTGAATGTGTTCCTCAATTGTTCGCATCTCTGGGGGTTTTCCCCATCTATCGTCAGTTTCGGCCTTCGAGAGTATTATCATCATGGCGAGGATAGGTTTGGAGGATAAAGAGTTTTCTGGGGTTCAGAATATTGTTTCAGAGGAAAAAATTAAAACAAAAAGAAGTTCTTAGAAAAAGAGATTTGATGGTCTAAAAAATTTAAGAGGAGGTGGCTTTGATTGTAAAGCTGCCTGAGCCAGAGTAGGAGTAGACCATGATGTACCATGTACCTCCGGAGGGGCTCGAGATTGTGATGGTCTCTGTGGATGTTGACCCAATGCTTCTGTAGTCGTAGGAGGATGTTGATGGATTCGCCCCGAGTTTTACATAGAGGTCAAAGTCAGTCCCGCTGGGTCCTGTTAGTTCTATCTTCAGCTGGGCCTTGCCTGTCGGGATCGTGATGTAGTAGTATACCTTCGCCCCTGTACCGCTCAGCGAGCCCGTCTTTGCCACACCGTCAGTTAGCTGTCCCGTCTCATTGCTGGATGTGCTTGTTGTGGCTTTGATTGTAAATGTTCCAGAGCCAGAGTAAGAATAGACATAGATATACCATGTTCCTGCGGAGGGGTTCGTGATTGTTACAGTTTCAGAGGCGGAGGAGGTTGTGCCACTGTAATCGTAGCTGGAGGTTGTTGGCATTGCACCGAGCTTCACATAAACATCAAAATCGGTTCCGCTCGGGCCACTCATCTCTATCTTCAACTGGGCCTTGCCTGATGGAATTGTTATGCTGTAGTACTTTCCGTCCTTTGAGGCACTCAGGGAACCAGTAGCAGCAACACCGTCCGTGAGTTGGGTGACATTTGTGCTTGATGTGCTGGTCGTGGCTTTGATTGTGAATGTTCCAGAGCCAGAATAGGAGTACACCATGAAGTACCAGTTACCTGCACTTGGATTTGACACATTGATTGTTTCTGTAGATGATGAGCCGGCGCTTCTGTAGTCATAAGTAGAGGTTGTGGGCTTTGCTCCGAGTTTGGCATAGAGGTCAAAGTCGGTACCGCTGGGTCCTGTGAGTTCTATCTTCAAAAGGGTCTTACCAGAGCTGACATTGAGCATGTAGTACTTTGCATCCTGGGTTGCACTTAACGAGCCAGTGGCAGCGACGCCATCAGTGAGCGTGACTACATCACTGGAGTTTGCGAGGGTTGTGAATGAGTAGCCAGAGCTTGTTGCAGTGTTACCTGCAGCATCGGTTGATTTCACTCTATAGTAATAGGTGGTTGAGGCGGTTAATCCTGACAGGGTTACGGAGTGAGAGGTGACACCGCTTGCACCAGTTGCTGTCTGCCCGTAGGAGGTAGTGGTGCCGTATTCCACAACGCTTGTGCTTGCCTCGTCGGTTGTCCATGTGATTGTTGCGGAGTTCGCAGTTATTCCGCTAGCCGCCACATTAGAGATTACTGGTGGTGTGGTATCGCTCCCGCTTGAACCGAAGGCACCGATTACTGCCAGTGCAAAGGGCTGTGGTCCATTGGCCACGTTTGTAGCAGTCACGCGGATTGTGTATGTGCCAGTCACAGGTGTTGGCAGAATCACGCCTTCCTCAACATTTACAGCGTCAGCAGTGCCGCCAGTAACGGAGCGCCCTGGATTCTTTCCCGAAAAGACATTTCCAAGATACACATTACCATCTGGTGCTGTAACCCGTAAATCTAAGTTGTTTACAATCGCTTTTGAGGCTCCGACAGTACCTGGATAGTCAGTCCATGTCAGAACTACCTTGAATGGCTGGGCGTTTGAGGAAACTGAGTACTGATACTCTTTGTACTGTCCCGTGCTTAGCCCGCTTGTCTCATCTACAATCTGGAGACCAAGTGCATCACCGGAGAAGTACAGCGAGTTATCCAGATTTATTCTACCCCATCCCTGGCTGTTGTTCGGGAATTTGCCTTCGTTGTTCATATCGCTGTAAGACCCAGTCATTTCGACACCACCCACCATTAACACAGCCTTCAGGAGGGCGGCAGAGGGTGTGAAACCATTTGCAGCGGTTTTTGTGCCTGTGGGATACCAGCCCTCCATAAAATACTGGCGTACCAGGGCGGCATTGCCTGCGGCGCATGGAGTTGCCATACTTGTTCCAGCCATGCTTATATACCCTGAGTTGTTGGAATTGAGGTTTCCATCGGAATCTGCAGAATAGAGGCTGTAGCCCACCGCAGCCAGTGTGGGTTTCATTCTCCCGTCTGCGGTTGGACCCCTGCTAGAGAAGTAGGCCACATTGTTGTGATTTGGACTATTCTGGGTTGCACCAACACTAACAACACTCTTTGCAGTTGCAGGAGAACCAACCGTGCTTGCACCTGAGGAGCCTGAATTTCCGTTTGCAAACAGAATCAGGCAATCCTTGTAATTCCACATAAAGAGGTCAACCATTCTCGCGCTGTCTGTATAGCTATTAGTCGATGCCCCCCATGAATTTGAAATTATTCTTGCACCGGCATTATATAAAGGTCCAAATAGATTGTTGTAATCCGCGGGGATGCCAGATAAGCTGTCACTAGCTCCACCAATATCCGCAAATGCCAGTTTCGCCTTGTAAGCCATTCCGTCATAGGCACTCGTCCCACCCACATAAGAATCATCACCAGCAATTGTGCCTGCGACATGGGTGCCGTGTCCAGAGCTGTCCAAATCTTTTCCATCAGCAAAATTTTGATAGAGCACAATCTTTCTGTGGTTCTGGTTTACCTGGTTCTGCACTATCTGCACATTTGGATCACGGAAGGATGCATGATCGTAGTCGATTCCTGTATCTGTCTCTCCGACTATTTGTCCCTCTCCGCGGATACCCTTATCCCAGATTTTTCTATTTTCAGATATATTTGTCTGGGTAATCCACTGGGCATTGCTGTTCAAAATCTTCATTTCATACTCGGGCGAAATGAATTCTACCCCTGACATCTCGGAAACAGCCCTTATACCTGCCTGGGAGAGTTTTGCCACGATTCTCGTGCTGCTCGCCTTTATCACTTCTCCACCGTAGGCATTTATTACACTCATCACCCCATCAAAAACCTCTGGCTTCAGCAACGAGATGCTCACCTTTGCCTCGCCTGCGCCGATCAGGGCAGCATCAATCTTGTATGCAGGTAGATATTCGCCCACCCATCTCACGAAAGAAAGCTTCTTTACTAAAGAAAGGGAGGACGAGGGAACCTTAACGATGAACGCATTGTTCGGGATATACCAGTAAATCTCACATCCGAGATTTGCAAGGGCAGTTTTCCATGACTCCTTTATGGGTCCGATGAACTGCACAATCTTCACATCGGAGCCAATGCTCTGGAGTGCCGGCTCGCCACGGAGTGGATCAAACTGGTAATTCCGGAGGAGAATTGCATTTTCCACATTTGTGATTTCAAAACGGTTCTTCTCCAGGACCGCTTTCTCCTCTCCACCTATCTCGAGAAGTGCATAATTATCATACTTCTCAAGGATGCGGATCCCGTTCTTTTCCAGTATCTGGATTTGTGAGGGATTTACGGGAACATACACAACTTCTTTCTCGGTCGCTGGCGTCACTTTGTAGGTACTCATCACCCAGAAAACGCTACCCACTACAACTATTGCCAAAAATGCGGCAATTACTGCCACCTTTGCGTTCGTCTTCATATTTTGTCACCAATTGACCGAGGGGTCTGTAGGTATATAAACCCGATTAGGTAAATACCAGTTCTGCACCAGGTTGCCAATTTTTAACAACTACAGCGTGTTAAAAGCAGATGCTGGTCTAACACACCCCGTTAGTTAATTTCAAAAATTTGAGAACCAGCATCTCCATAAAAATGAAAAGTGTGCAAATCATCATGATGTTAACTATTTAAAGGTCTAATCTCTTCTTCAGCACCTTATAGATGCCAGAGCTATACTGGGCAGCTTTTTTCTCCTTCTCATAGATTTCCTGTGGAACTCCCGCGATTTTTGCGCATTCTCTCAATATAATCTTCCTTCTCCCCCCTGAGATTTTCTCTTCGAATGGGAGCGAAAATGCGAATCTCACGATACTCTCATCCATGTATGGAGTGCAAATCTGCTTCCCGAATTTTGCCGCAATCTGCCTTTCAATTTCCCGTTCTCTGATTGCCTTTTCCAGGTCGTTTTTCTGATTAGTTTCAAGTTCTGCGGGGCTCATACTAAGATATCTCTTGTAGCCCCCAAAGAGTTCATCCGCGCCCGCACCAGTGATGATGGTCATTTCGCCCGCAAGCTTTAGAAGTGCAAAAACAGGCAGTTCATAGCTCAATGTGAGCACTGAGTTAATCCCTGTTATCTTCGCAAATTCTTTTGCCAGGGCGAGGGCCTCTTCCTCGCCCAACTCTATCCTCTGATGCGCAACTCCAAGGAGATGTGCAGCGTGGGCACCCCACACAAGGTCCTCCGCGTTTACAACTCCTACCGTATAGCATCTCACCCGCGTACGTTTTTTCCCGAGAAATGTAATTAATGCAGAATCTAGACCTCCTGAAAACGCGATAGCAACCTCATTGGTGTTTATGCATCTCAAGACCGCGGCATTCAGGGTTTCCAGGAGTTCAATCTCTCTCATTGAAATCCCATATACATGGCTGGACATGGGCTTTTGCTGTTTCTACGGTCGTGGGATAGATCCCTGTAACGCACCCCAGGCACAGGTCTCTTTTCTCGTGCTGGACTGCCTCCACAAGTCCGTCGATGCTTATGTAGCCCACCGAATCAGCACCTATTTTCTCTGCAATCTCTTCCTCGGTTCTGTCGGTGGCCACGAACTGCTCCTTCGTCGTCATATCAATTCCGTAAAAACAGGGGGAGATTATAGGGGGAGAACCCACACGGACATGAACTTCGGATGCCCCAGCATGTCTTAGAATCTCGATTATACTCCGCATCGTTGTACCTCTCACAATGCTATCATCAACCAGTACAACCCTTCTTCCTTCTACGATATCCCTTATTGGATTCAACTTTTCTCTTACATTCATTTCCCGCTTTTCCTGCTTTGGAAGGATAAAGGTCCTGGCTATGTACCTGTTTTTTATCAATCCCTCATTGTAGTGAATTCCCGAAGCTCTGGAATACCCGAAAGCATGGGCCCTTCCCGAGTCGGGCACTGGCACGACCACATCGGCATCCACAGGTTTTTCCTTTGCTAGCCGCCACCCGATTCTCCTTCTTATTTCATACACACTCCTGCCATTCATTATTGAATCTGCTCTGGCAAAGTATGTGTACTCAAAAAAGCAGAAAGCTCTTTTACCTGAGGTTCCGATCCTGTAACTTTCAAATCCGCTTGGCTTCAGTTCAATTAGTTCGCCTGGTTCCACCTCTCTTGTGAGCACGGCATCGTTTACATCTAGGGCAACACTTTCAGAAGCCGCGATTGTGTAGCCATTTCCGCAACCCACACAAAGAGGACGCAGGCCCAGGGGGTCCCGGAGTGCAAAAACCCTGGAGTCCCAGAGAATTGTGAGGGCATAACTTCCGTTGAGGACTTTCACCAGAGTTTTGAAAGATCTGATTATATTTCTATGCTTCATGTACTCGTCTGAGAGTATAAATGCAATACTCTCTTCCTCACTTTCCTTCTGAAAACAGTGCCCCCTTGCTTTGAGTTTCTCCTTCAGAATATCCGAATTTGTGATGATTCCATTGTGGGCCACTGCAATTTCTCCTGAGGGGGTGCTCACCACATGGGGCTGTGCATTGTCAGGCACTGAAATTTTGATTGAATAGTAGTCGTGTCCGATACCCACATAACTCGCCAAGTTATGGAGTTTACCGTCATCAAATACATTATCCACAACGCCGATTCCTTTCACACTGAGAATCTTTCCTTTGAAAACAGAAATTCCCGATGCTTCCTGTCCCCTATGCTGGAGAGCCCGCAGGCATCTATACAGAATATAACTTGCAATTTCTTCCTTACAGGCAGTTGCAGCTACTCCACACCTTTCATGCAGTGGCATCTCACCGCGCCTTTCGCCAGGAGTACTTTTTCATTCGGGTTGACGCACCGTAACCGCAGTGGGCACATTTCTTTTTTGTAACGTGATAAGCATGATGTCCACAACGCCTACAGCGGATATGGGTTTTTCTCCCACCTTTTTTTGAGGGCGTTCCTTTTGTCATTCAATCACCATCCAAATGTTACTTCCCGAATTTATGGAGAGATGAATATTACATTGTCGCCGCGAACAAGGGCAACATCCATCTTCCGTACTACTTCGTTATTCACAAATTCCTCTGCGTTTTTGAGCACGAGGTTCATGTGTGGGTCATAACCCTCCAGGATTCCCCTGTATGCCCTGTTCCCTTTCAGCTCTACCATCACTGGTTTCGTGAGCGCCTGATTAAGCATTCCGAGCGGTTTAAGCATGTTCCCCACCATGGGGTTGGAATAAAGTATGTTATACTTAAACCTATTTGTTGCGGATAACATCTTGCTTGCCCGTACGGGAAGAAGCAGCCCTGCTTTTTCTCCGTTGGCTATTTATACATCCAATTTATCTCCTGATTGTGATTCCAATGAAGGAACTAGAGGAGCTGGATGTATCATGGAGCATGGGCAAAACCGTGTCCGTTCTCATTGCTGGGTTGAATGAAGTGAGTAACTTGCTTTCTGGCGGGAGGCAAACCGAGGCGAAAAATCTGCTGGATATGGTATCAAGGAAGGTAATGGAAGCGGAGGAGTATTTCTGGAGACCCGTGGACTCGGATGAGGTGTACACCAAACTCAAGGAAAGTTACGCGAAAATTGGTGAGCCACAGAAGGCAACCGAATGGGAGAAAAGAATAAACCTGCGGAAGGCAAGGGAGATAGAGTTTAAAGCGAGAGTGCAAAACTTCTGCGGGAACAACACCCTTGCCCTCGAGTACTACTCTCAAGCCGTCTCGCTGGCACCGGATTTTCAGCTTGCCCAGGATGGCAAAAGGAAGGCGGAGAAAAGCGTACTGAAAGCCAGGCGTGAGATTGATGTTGTGGAGAACCTGGCAAAGAAAGCCCCAGGGAATCCTGAAACCCTCGTAAAACTGGGCGTAGTGAAACTGAACCTGAATCATGTGAACGAGGCAATTGCTATCTTTCAAAGAGCCCTTGAGATTGCCCGGGGCGATGCAGACGCCACCACCCGACTCGGACTCGCCTATCTAAGCGCTGGTAGATACACAGAAGCAAAGGAATGTTTTGAAAAAGTGCTTTCGGTAAAACCAACCTCACTCAATGCCAAACGAGGTAGGAATTACGCAAATTATTTTCTTGGGATAGAGGAACTTACGGAGTGACATCCCCCGCCTTTTTTCCTTTATGGGTCTCCAACAACATCTTTCTGGAAAGAACTGCAAGTCCGATGCCCAGCGCGGCACAGGGGACAAGTTCCACAACTGCGTTGCTTCCCCAAGGACGGTCTATAAAAAGAAAGATGAACGCAGCCAGGGAACAAAAAGCAATAATCTGGAATAATTTCCGCTCCCAACCGTTGAGCGAAAATGAAAATGCGAGCAGGGAAACTGGAACCATAAAGAAGAGCCCGAGGGAAACGATTGTGTGTACGATTCCAAAATCTTCGGAGAATAGGCCTGTGAGGAATATAAACACAGTTCCCAAAAAGAAAAGGAGGGTGGAAAGTTTTCCCTTTTTTCCTAGAAATGCGCCAGAAGTGAAAAGTACATGGGAGAAAAACATTCCTGCAATTCCGCCAATCATCAAGCTGGCATTAAAAATGTATGTCACACGGATTCCCGCTGCATAATTCTGGCTGCGTGTAGAATTTCCCAAGTCACTCAACCAGTTATACTGAAATGAGAACCATGGAGAGTTTGCAATTGCAACTACCATCAGGGTTACAGTGGCTATGTATCCCGCCCAGACAACTATCACGCCCAGCTTGACCATGGTCCGTTTTTCCATGCAAACCTACAAAAATAAAGGATATTTTAACTCTTCTATAATTGCACTTAACCTCTATGCTCGCAGTATTTCATATTTTCCCAGTGTCCATGCATCTCTCCAGGAATGTGCGCGGTATCCGCCCTAACAAACTCTTTCTCGTATCGAATTCTGCAGAGGAGTTCTTGAGGTAACGAATGGAGTGCGGCGAAAAGTCCAGCTCTCCGGACCACATCATACGGGGATAAATCGGGAACCATACTCTGGGTTGCAGCAAGCCACGCTGGTTCTGTGACTTCCCAGCCCTCCACGCCATAAAGCGAGCCAAGCCCGAACTTTCCGAAGTTTGACCGAAAGTTAAGAAATTCAAGGGTGAACATATTAAACAGTTTTTCCCTCACCTGCTCCCTATCCCAGCACAGTTTCATAAGGTCTATCAATGCATGTGCTGCGTACACGGTGCTCTGAAAGGTTACCCGTGTATCAATTATGTCCCAGAAACGCGAGCAGGAGCGGTTTGCAGCTAGAATATTATAATAGGCCCTTGCAGCCCTCGCGATTCTCTCGTGATTTCCAGCTAGACCAATTGTCTGGGCCGCAATTGTATCATAACTCAAACTTGATTTATCAATTCCCACGGCCAAGTAAAGCGGCTTGAAATAGATTCGGTTATAAAGAACAAGAAAATTAATGATCACATCCTGGTTCTTGACTCCCGTCTCTGAGGAAATTATTTCAAAGACCTTGTTGCGCACTGCCCTGGTGACTATGTAAAGAAACTGGTTGTAACCCTGCTTCCATATCTGGCTCACTTTATGTTTTCCAAAACGCCTAGAAATTACTTTACCATCTGCCCTTCGCATTCCTATCCATCTCGTGTCCGATGTTTTTCCATCTATGAGGAGGTCAGCATAATCCGACCAGCTTGAATTTTCCTTAATCCGGGCGTAAAACTCTTTGCTCTCTCCCTCCCCCTCCCATCTTTTTAACCGGTTGCTCAGTTTGAGACACGCGTAGTCAGAGATTGCGGTGGGCGTAATCCCCGCATTCTTGAGGGAATGGGGCAGTGCTCTGAACTTCTCAATCTGTTTTCCATTTGAGACCAGGCTTTCCAGGTCGCTGGAAAGCGTGACTATATAAGGAATGTGCTCGGTTTCCTTGGTTTCATCCCTTTTCATCTTGAGTTTGTCCAGCATATCCTTTATGAATTCCTCGGTGGTTATGTCCTGTCTGCTGAAGGCAAATATGTCACTTATCTCTGGAATTCGTCCGAACACAAACACCTTTGTATCCGCTACCTCAATGTAGTTCAGGGAGTAGAGGTAATGTTCAAACTTTGGCTCGAGAAACTGTCGCTTATCGAGAATGAAAAACAACTTCGGTTTTTTTGTCCTGAGATGCGGAAGATGATAGAACATTGATGCGAATCCCTCGGTAACGATGTGGGCGGTCTCCAGTGTGTACAGGTTTTCTGGGAGCCATACCCCGTAGGGCAGAAAACCCTCGGTCTCCCTCCAGTATTTTTCAAAAACGGTAAGAGTAAGATCCCACATTGCCCGTGTGATTATCAATTGATCAACCCTGTGCATCAGTGAGAGCGGGGGATGGAAGGGTGGCGTGGAAACAAACTCCACATTTTTGCTGAAAATGGAGAGTAGATCCAGCAATGCGGTAATTCCGAATTTGTTTGCGTAGCATACAAGTGTGAAGGGCTCAATGTCTACAGAAACCACCTTTTCGTCTCTTCCAGCAAGTTTGTTGAATGCCTCGGGAAACAACCTGTAGCCGTTAAGCACCGCATCGGTCCAGTTATTACCATAAACTGTATTTCCGGCAACCTCCAGTGTGAGGGGTGATTTCCTCTCCCTATATTTAATTGGCTCAAACGGCGAGCTTTCCTCAAGCAGAATCACATCGCCTGGCTGGTAACCGTGCAGATGGTATGCAACATGGAGATACATTCGCATGCCCTTAGATTTTTGCGTCCATAATTGAATCATGCAGTTCGGAAAATTTTGTCTCCAGGTTCTTCGCTGCCTTCTTTATGATTGTCTGGGGCTTGCTCTCCCTTATGTCCTTCACCTTCACATAAATTTCATAATTGGAGATATAGGGATGGGCTCTTACCGCCCTTGCTTCTTCAACATGAGGGTCGCTCAGAATTTCTTCTATGAGCGGCATAACAATTGTCTCGTCCACACCAAGAATTTCAAACCTTATGCTCTGCTTCTCTTTTGAAATCAGATTTATTTTCATCTCCATAAGTTACACCACTCCATAGGATAACACGGGTGGTTTTAAAACTTTCTGATAGTGGTTTCAAAACTATGGGAGGTTCCTAATTTCCCTGAAAACTTTTCCTCTGCTATCGTAGATTGTGATTGTTATCGGCAGTGCGCCCGGCAGCGTGTGGGTTGCACAGGCAAGGCAGGGGTCATACGCCCTGAAGTTCATCTCGACCATGTTAAGCAGCTTATCGCTTACCTCCCCGTTCTTTATCAGCGCCTTTGCGGTCCTTGCAATCCCCAGGTTCATGCTTGCATTGTTATGGCCAGTAGCTACAAGCAGGTTCACCCTCGTAATCAATCCTTTTTCATCCGCCCAGTAATGGTGGAACAGCGAGCCCCGCGGGGCCTCAACAAAGCCAACGCCTTCTCCTGGTTTTCCGAGTTTACCCCGCACATCCTTTCCTGTAATGCTCTTATCAGATGCCAGTTCCAGAATTCTCTCACTCACATGGAGATTTTCAATTAATCTTGCCCAGTGGTAAGCCAGTGTGTTCTGCACGGGTCTTGTTTTGAAAAACTCAAAGAACTTCTTGTATTCCTCATTTGCCAGGGGCGTCGTGAATCCGTTCGCAACATTTATTCTAGCCAGTGGACCCACACGGTAAATTCCCGTGCCATCCCCGTCCACAAACCCCTTCCATCCGATGCTTTTCAAGTAGGTGAATTTCAGCGATGACCAGGGCTCGACATGTTCGCCCAGATGCATGTAGTAATCCTTTCCATCGTACTTCGCAATCTCGTTTCCGTTTGTATCTATCACACGGAAAACTCCATCGTAGAACGCCACCTTTCCATCCTTATCCACAAGTCCCTGGAAGTTTGTCTTGAGCTTGTAAGCATCACTCATTATCAGTTCAACATAGTCCCTGTTCTTCAGCACCAGATTCTCAAAGATTTCCAGCGATTTCCTGCCATATTCAACCATTTCCTTTCCCATCTCTTCAATCTGAATCCGCTCGGTTTCATCCATTGGTTTTGAGACACCACCAGGGATTGCAAACACAGAATGTGTTGCCCGGCCTGATAGCATCTGCTGGATTTTCTGGGCATGGGCCCTGTATCGGATTACCATCTTTCCCGCATCCAGACCCACCTTTCCAATCAAACCCAGGATGTTCCTTTTCTCCTTCGGGGCATCTGGACCCACAACGAAATCTGGAGCTGCAAGGGCGTAAAAATGCAGAATATGGCTGTGGGCTGTGTGGGCACAGAGATACAGTTCCCGCAGTTTCTTTGCGGTTTCCGGCACCTCCGCATTGAATACAGCATCCACCGCCTTACCTGAGGCGATGTGATGCGGTCCTGGGCAGACCCCGCATATCATAGGCACGATTCTGGGCATTTCTTCCACGGGCCTACCCTGACAAAATTTTTCAAAACCGCGAAGTTCAACAACCTGGAAGAAAGCATTCTCCACATTGCCTTCCTCGTTGAGGAAGATTGAGATTTTTCCCTCTCCTTCCAGCCGTGTTATCGGTTCAATTGTGATATTCTTTGACTTCATTCAATCACCACCCTGCTTTCTTATGTTCCTGTTCATGATCCCGGAGGGCAGCGTGTAGCGGTAAAATGTGCCTACGGGGTCTACAATTTTATCGAGAATTTTCTGGAGATTTGCCTCTCCGAGCTCCTTCTCCTTCCCCACGCCCACGATTGAGGCAAGGGCGGAGAGCATTTTTGCGCCCTGATCAGTAACATTTGGGAGCGGCCCCATGCAACCCCTGCAGGGCATGTTTGCATTGATGCACTGGACGCCGCAACCCCCCCTCGTAGCAGGTCCGAGACAGATTATTCCCTGCTCGAGAAGGCATTTTTCTGGCTCTGGCACCTTTTCATGCACCCTGTAAATTTCAAATATTGCCTTATTTTCCCGCTTCCTCGGGCATTCATCGCACAGCGATTTCTCGCTTCCGATCACGGTTCCTTTCTTCGGCAATTCGCCGGTTTTTCGGTAGTTAATTGCAATATCAATGAGATGGGAGATAAGTGTAGGCGATGGTGGGCATCCGGGGAGATAATAATCCACATCGATAACTGTATTGAGGGGTCTTGAACTATCAAACCATTCTGGGAGCGTGAGTTCCATTCCGTTCAGAACAGTTTTTTTCTGGGGCGTTGTGCCCTCTGGATTTTCTGTAGTAATCGTGTTTTTATAGACCTCATCAAGCATCTCCTTCCGATTGAACAGGTTTATCAGCCCGAAAACCCCTCCAAAACACGCACAGGCACCGAAGGCGACCACCAGTTTCGATTTCTCCCTTGCAAGCTTCGCCACATGCAGATGTTCGGTAGTCCTTATTGGGCCGTGGAAGATGCTGACATCCACCTCCTTGCTCTTGAACTTCTCGAAATCCTCAAGCTTAAAATCCACTGCAGTGGGCCAGTAAACAATCTCTGTATTATCAGCCAGTTCTAGGATTTTCTCGTTTGTATCAAGAATTGCCACATCACAGCCAGAGCATGTAGACCCGAGGGGTATGGCTATCTTGAGCTTTTCCATTGAACCACCTTCTTTCATTTCGGGGTAAGCACTTCTTATATAAAATTCCATCTGAAGAGGCCGGGTAAGAACACCCAAGCCCAGAAAAGGGTTAAAATACTCCTTCCCTAATCAGTCCACCGATGCGAGGTTTCAGACCATTGGTGGCTGTGATTTTACTCCTTACCGCCTCATTGGTTACCGTACAGAACAGCCAGTTTGCGGGTGGGGAGGACTATACATCGCCAGGCAAGGTCAACAAGCTCTTCGGCAACTTCACCACGCCCGTGATAAAGCCCGGCGAAAGCGGAATTCTCAACTTCACAATCAGAAACTACTACACCACACCTGTTATCAACATTGTACTCGTAGCGGAAATTTACTTTCATGCCACGCTAGAAACAGGTAAAAAAATCGATGCGGGGTTTCATAATCCTCCTGTCTTCCGAGTCAGCGGAAACCAGCAGGTAAGGCAGGAGTGGAGCGAGTGGAGGGTTTACGCGGGCCAGCCCTACAACCAGTACAATGCCGTGTTCGGCCTTTCTACGGCAAGGGAGACGCCAGAGGGCACCTACTTCGTGAGGTTTGTGCTTACCTTCTATGACCCCAACGGAAACCAGCACATTCTCAAATCCAGGGGGTGTTTTACAAACGAGGAGTGGAAGGAAGCGACAACCAATGTGTCCGACTATGACATGAACTACCATGGAGGTGTGAACATCTCAAAACTCGGGGTTGACGGCATCCTGCCTGACACCTCATTCACCGTTTCGTCAGGGCCCAACCTCGTGCTGTTCTTCTTCCTTGTTGGTCTCACTATCTTCTTCGCCTGCCTCACAGTGATGTTCTATCTTAACGAGACGAAGGGCATGTTTCCCTGGCTACAGCATATCACCTATCGATGGAAGGGCAAGTTTAACCAGCTTCGGGCAGTGCTTAAGAAGCGGCTTGAGAAGAAGTGATGGGTAATCTAGGTCTCCATATTTTGCAATCACATTCTTTGCACTCCCACAGGAGGCAAGGAGGGCAACCGCCTCCTCTACGGTTTCATCTGAGATGTTTCTCAGAATCTTTCGCGCCCTCATTCCGAATTTGATTTCTTTCTTGAAGGTCTGGAGGAAGCGTCGCTGATACTCCTCGAGCCTCTTTTTAGACAGGTTATTTTCCAGAATTGCCCTGCTCAGCACATCCGCACAGATCAACGCACCGGAAATGCCGAGGTAGAGTCCTCCTCCACTTACTGGCTTTACCTGGCAAGCAGCATCGCCCACAAGGACGACATTATCCTTCACAAAGGCGTCATAAACTCCGAGTGGAATTGCTCCGGTTATCGTCTGAATTTTCTCAATTTTCACATTTTTCCTCCTCTGGATTTCCTCAACAAGTTTATCAAAGTGGACCTTGGGGTGTCCAGCCGCGGAGCCAATTCCAAGACGGACAGTTTCTCCAGCGGGCACTGCCCAGCCGAAAAAGCCAGGTGCAAAATTCCTGCCCGTATATATCTCAACCTTCTCAAGCCCGAAGTTCCTGACTTCTGCACCATGAGTAGCAATGTATTCTTCCGGCTCCTTAAATTTGAATAATCTGCGGACACTGCTCACAACACCATCCGCACCCACCACAGCCTTTGCTTTGAGTTTTTTCTTTCCGTTTTTATCTTCCAGCACGACTTCTACCGTTCCTCCATCCATCACCGCACTTACCAGCTTAGTTTTCAACCGGAGGTCACCGTACCTCCTGTACTTTTCTCCCAGCTTTTCGTCAAATTTTTCCCTGTCTATCGCATAGGCCTTTAATGTGCTTGCGGAAAAACTGAACTCATGCCAGGAAGGGGAGTATAGGGTTGCTCCGTTAAACTTTGAAACAACGCAATCCCACAATTTCGTGATTTCCAGAACCCTGGCAGACACAAGGCCAGCGCACTGCAAGGGCCTGCCAATCTTTTCATGTTCCTCTACAACCAGAACCCTGTGCTTTTTCCCGAGCTCTCGGCCGAGCGTGAGCCCTGCAGGACCACCACCAGCGATAACCACATCGTAGTCAGGGTCTTCCATGGGCTGCCATAACCGCAGAAATATTTTTATGTTGTGGTTACTTGCCATCTTTGGATGGCGCACTCAAGAAGGAAAAGAGCGTTGACAGTTGGAGGAATGATTTACGCGGGCAGTGGCAGATTTTTTAGGGGTTACATCAGGATAAAGGGGAATGAGATTGTTGAGGTGAACACGGGAACTGCGTCCTCCGAGGAATATACAGGCATCGTGCTTCCAAAATTTGTTAATGCCCACACGCACATCGGCGATGCGGTTGTGGAGCACGAACCAAGGGGCACTCTGGAGGAACTGGTGGCACCGCCAAATGGACTCAAATTCAGGATTCTTGCTGAAAAGAGCGTTGCTGAGAAAATCGCGGCGATGCGGAGATGTGCAAAGGTAATGGAAGAAACTACTTGCTTGTTCGTGGATTTCAGGGAGGAGGGAATTGCGGGGACAGAAAACCTCGGGAACGCGGTGATGGACCTCAATATCAAGGCAAAAATTTTCGGGAGACCGCTCAAGGGCGACCTAGCAGAAATCAGGCAGTTGCTGAAAATATGCGATGGCATCGGGATGAGCGCAGTGTCCGACTGGGATTACGGCTACCTCTCACGGCTCAGTGCGATGGCTAAGGACGCAGGGAAAATGTTTGCCCTCCACGCATCGGAGCGTGTCAGGGAAGACATTCAGAAGGTGCTATCGTTAAATCCTGATTTTGTTGTACATATGTGCAGGGCAGACCCGGAGGACTTTGCCGCCTGCGCGGCAAAGAAGGTGGCAATCGTGGTATGCCCCAGGAGTAATCTGCTTTTTGGGAATTTCCCGGATGTGCGGAGGATGCTGGATGAGGGTGTTGATGTGATGCTCGGCACCGACAACGCAATGTTCAATAGCCCGAGCATTTTCAGGGAGATGGAGTTTCTTTACAAATGCAGGTTGAAGGGTTACATAGAGCCAGAGAAGATTCTGCCCATGGTGATAGACACGCCAGCAAAATTCTTTCTCGGAAAAAAGAGCTATTTCGCGAGAGGCACGAAACCTGATTTGATAGTGCTAGCCCTTCCACTTACTGACCCTGCGTATCAAGTGGTAGCCAGGGCTGGTGAACACCTGGTAGAGGTTTCATTCTGATTCCAGGTCGACAATTTCCTTCCTCACACGGTCCGCCCATACCTTATTTCCTAACCCGTCGAAAAATGCTAGCACTTTCTCAAGAAGGGCTTTGTCTCTACTTAACTTCCCGAGGGCGAACAGGGCTTTGTAATACTCTATATCTAGATGTCCGATCCTTTCACAAATTTCAACCGCTTTTTTCAGTTCCAGCACTCCTTTCGCTAGCTCCCCTTCTGCAGCTAGAAGTTTGCCTGAAATCATGAAAAACGAACTTTCACAACCCTTCACAGAAACTTCATCTATGACGGATTTGGCATTTTCAAGATGGCTCCTGCAAGCGCCAAAATCCCTTAGGCCTAAATAGCACTCAGCAATTCCGAGCAAACTTTTGCCCATTTCAGATTTCTCACCAATTTCCCTCCGGATCTCGAAACTCTTCTTGTAAAAATCCAAAGCTTCAGCATATTCACCAACATCCAGGTAAACCTCACCAATTCCATAGTATGCCCAGGCAACACCTTCTACATCCCCAATTCTCTCTTTTAATTCAAGACTGTTTTTGAAGACTTGCAGTGCCTTTCCATGCTCTCCCCGTGCCAGGTATATGTTCCCGATGTTGTAGTAGGTTGAAGATATGCCCCACACTTCCCCCATTTTCTCGAACAATTCTAGGCTTTTTTTGTAGAATTCCATCGCCTTCTCGTACTCGCCTTTGTGATGGTAGATAAGACCAATGTTATTGTATGAAGTGGAAATCCCCTGCAGGTCCCCTATTTTTTCTTTCATTTCCTGGCTTTTTGTCAAGAATTCCAGTGCCTTCCCGTATTCGCCTTTCTCCTCGTAAGTAACTCCGATGTTGTTGTATGTTCTGGCGATCCCAGCGATATCACCGATTTTCCCATACAATTCCAGCCCTTTCATTAAGCACTCCAGTGCTTTCTCGTACTCTCCTATGTCGCCCAGCACATTGCCCATGTTGTTGTAGGTCCCAGCCATCCCCCGCAAGTCGTTTACTTTTTCCCTGATTTCAAGTGCCCTGCTGAACATTTCGAGGGATTTTTCGTAATCCCCGAGATACCAGTAACATGTCCCAATTCTGTGGATTGCGTTCCCCTGTTCCATCACGGCCTTCAATCGCTCGAGCACATTATTGGCTTTCTCCTGCAGTTCAATCGCTTTACTGTATTCCCCTTTTCGCATACACACGACACCTTTCTCGCTCCACAGTATCGCTTGTTCGAATTCCGCTTCCGGCATGCTAGAAAAAATCTGCTCTGCCTTTTCCGCTTCAGCCATCGCGTTTTCATAATCCCCTTTCTGGGTGTAAATTTCGCACCTTTTCCTGTAGCATTTACCTGCCTCGACGGATTTTTCTGGAGCAATACATGCAACCCTGAGTTTAAGAAGTTCAAGGGCTTCATCGTACCTGCCTGCCAGTTCAAGTAGCTCTGCTAGTGTCCAGAGAATTTCAACTTTCTGGGAAACCTCTTCGGGGTTTTCACCTAGCGATTCTAACGCCTCCTGCAAAAATGCTATTGCCTCTTCATTTGCAAATCTTCTTGCTGCACTTCTTCCAGCCTTCACCGCATACTCCACGAATTTGCCCTTATTGTTACTCATCTTGTAATGATTGGCCA